>JAQBXK010000002.1 GCA_027625145.1 Pseudomonadota bacterium | reverse complement strand
ACACTGCTTCCATTTAAATTTGGGAAAATAAACTGATCTGCTGATAATCTAAACATATGTCTATTGTTTATTTCTGTTGGTGTGAATACCATTTGTATTGAATGTTTTTTATCTAACTCATATTCTTTTTTATTTTGTTCTTCTAACATATCTAAAACGTAAGGTATAAATTTGTATAACAAATCTGATTGTCCTGCTTTTAATATGTATCCAATCTTTTTTGAATTTCTATTGCAGTATTTTTTTGCACTCATATAGAAGTAATCAAATACTCCGTCTAAATTTATAAATTGAGTAATATCTTTAATCGGATATTCTTGATCTTCTACTGCTTTTTTTATAAATCGATCCATAAATTTTAAACAAGATTGCATTGCAAATGTATCAACCACATTCAAAAAACGATAGTCTGCAAGAATTACTTCTTTTGGATGTACTATAATTTCATCATCACTCATCGTACCAGTTGCAAATAATATTTTATCTTTCTTTACTTTGAACTCACCAATACAAGTATAAAATTCATCAAAGAAAGTTGGATTTTCTATTTTCTCTTTATTCAACCATTTATCTTTTAAAATTTTTTCTGCTTCATCATCTTGTACCTTACAATATTTTTTAATAATAAAAGATGAAATAAACCAACCTAAACGAACTGCCGTAAATTTAGATAATGAGTATGAAAAACCATTTCCTGCTTGATGAATTAGACTATCTTGGTTGTCTAATGTTATTCCTTTTCTTATTTGCTTTCCTTTGGGAACTTTAAATGAACGATAAACTGTTAGATATTCATTATCTGTAAAATTATCAAATATAGTTTTGGTCCAAAAATCAGTTATAGGAAATTTACTTGATTTATCTACAAGAGAATCTTTTAATGTACCATCATTCCTTGATTTATTTAAAGTTTCACTTAATTGTAATCTTTCTTCAAATGGAATATTTAATCTTCCATAACGAGCAAAAGTTTCGTCTGTAAAATATTTACTTTGAATTGTAAAAATCCATTCAAACATGCACCAGAACATACGATTATCAGTAATTAGATGTTCAAGTTCATCAAACCATTTAAAAATATATAAAGGCATTTCTATTATTTCATTTGTATCCATTTTTTGTGTATGCACATTCCATCTATATTTTGAAAACAGAAAAAACAAACAAGTATCAATATAACTTAAAGTTACTTCACCATCTTCTACACCTGTATTACTTCCATGATGTATTTCTAATGGGTTAAGATGACCAAAAGATTTCAAAAACCATTCCATCATTTCTTTTGAAGTATTAGCTTTTTTTATGTTTGGACCAAATTCATTTATTGGAGCATGTTGAAAAAAATATTTTAGATTAAAAAAAGGAGTTCCATCTTTATTAGTTTTTTTCCAAACTTGTTTTTCTTGTTCTTTTATTTTATCTAGCTTTATTTTTTTTTCTAATTGTTTTGCTTTAAATGCATCTCGTTTTTCCCATCTTGCACGGATAGGTTCTTCAAGTTTGCAAGCGATTGAATCATATAAAGATCCAAAACCTTTTTTAATTGCTTTTTCTTCTTCATGTTTTTTTTTACTAGAAGAAAGTTTTTCTATTATTTCAATTACTTCTTTATTATCCATTTTTAGAATATTCCATATTGATATTAAAGATCAAAGGTATTTCTAAAAAAAGTAGTGCCCAAAACTGGCAAACTTTTGTTTACACCTCTTTAGTTAATTATTAGAATCAAGTTATGAACAAAATACTTATAACACTCTTTACAACTTCTATATTATTATTCTCTTTTATTTTTACCCTCTGTTTTGCTAATGATGATCTAAATCAAAAAAATAAAATTAATAATTATAAACAAAAACTAATTAATAAAAATCTTTTAATTAATACGACCGGAATATGTGAAGAATAACTTAATAAAAGTTCTGTTGAGTTATTTTTAATTTTAATAATAAATCTAAAAAATAAAAATCAATCTATTAAAAAGGCAATTGCAAAAAATTAATCCACCCTATCTGTTCCATTTCATTGCTGCATTCGTTTTAAATAATTTCTTCTCTATATAAATATAATATCATTGTCTTGATAAACTCTTAGTTACTTTTTACACATCATTAATGTTTAAATATTTTATATTAAGTTAATATAACCAACTTTTAAGCTCTTCGTTTTCTAGATTAAATTTCTCTAACAACCTTTTAACTACATCGCCAATAGACACAATCCCTATCAATGAATCTTTTTCTAATATTGGGATATGTCTAATTTTATTAATAGTCATTATCTTCATTAATTCATTGGATTGAGTATTTTTAATACAAGTTATAACTTTATAAGTCATAATAGAATTAATAAAGACTTGGGAAAAATCTATTTTTTTATTTTCAGACATTTTATGAATAATGTCTCTTTCTGAAATAATTCCACATAATTTCATTTGATTATTTATTACTGGCAAGGCTCCTATTTTATTTTCAGATAATAACTTTATAGCATCATAAACAGTCTGATTTTCATTGATTGATATAACTTTTCTTGTTAAAATTTTTGATATTAAGTTGTTTTCATTCTCTGAAGTCATTAATTCTCTCCAATAAAATACACATTATGAGTAATAAACATGTCAATCTTACTCCAATTAGATAACTAATCAGAAGAATTTACAACACTTCTTTAACCATTAACCTTCGATAACTATTTTGATTAAAAAAGGATTATGATAGAAGCTTCTATTAAAAAGGAATAAATATGAAATTGATAATCGCTTCCCCTAGCCCATACGCTCGAAAAGCAAGAGTGGCTTTGCTTGAAAAGAAAATAGATTTTGAAGAAATCATAGATATTCCATGGAATAAAAACACATTAACTAAGGATATAAATCCCTTAGGAAAGATCCCAGTTCTTCTTCATAATAACCATAAGCCTTTATTCGACAGTAAATTAATCGTCCAATACTTAGATTACTATAAACCACAACCTCTAATGTATCCTGAAAAGCCTGAAGAAAATATATCTGTACGGTTAATTGAAACTGTTGCTGATGGTGTATGCGATGCAATAGTTCTAATATTTCTTGAAAATACAAGAAAAGAAATGTTCAGGAGTAAAGATTGGATTAAAAGACAAGAGATAAAAATATTTGAAGGTGTAAAATATCTTTCCGATCATCTGAAAGACAGAAATTATTTTGTAGGAAGCTCTTTTAATATTTCAGATATCTGTGTATATTCCTGTTTAGAATATATTGATCTCAGATTTTATAAATTTGAATGGAGAAGTCAATTTCCAAATTTGGAAAAATATTGGATGTTCCATAAAGATAGGCAATCATTCAAAAAAACAAAACCAATAGCACAGACAATCGAACCTTTAGAAGATTAAAAAATTTATAAAATTAAATCTAAATTACTTTAATTTTATAATATGTAACTATATTTTTATGTACTATTAAATATGACTTTAATATGTTGTTATCTAATTCTAGAGTTACACTGTAATAATTAAAATAATAATGGAGATTTAAATGACCATAGAAAATATTCTATTAATTGCTTGTTTATTATTATTAATACAAATTTTCATTCCAATAATAATTGATCTTGTGTTTACCCAAAAAATAAAAATAGTATATTTATTTACTTCAAGAGATAACAATATTGAAAATTCTATATATTTTAATAGAGGTAAAAGAGCGCTAAGTAATCTATTAGAAACTTTACCAATATTTATATCTCTTGCGCTTTTATCAATATTTTTGGAGATTGATAACGCACATTTAGCTTTGCTATGGTTAGTTTTTAGAGCAACCTATTTTCCCATTTATATACTAGGAATAAAATATGCAAGAACCTTATTATGGTTAGGAGCATTAGCTTGTTTAATATTAATGGGAATAAAGTTCATATAGAAACATATTTATATAATGAAGTTATTTAAATATTTTCAATTACAATTTTATTAATTAGACGAGTCTATCTTTACTTCGCCGCTATAAACCACTTCTTTAGTAAACAAAGAATTGAGCATAGCGCTATGCTTTGACAAATATAACCTTACTTCCTGTAGATGTTTATCGTTATAATACTTCCAAATACTTGTTACTTGGTTTTTTATAGCTTGATTTTGTATCAACGTTAAATTCATTTTAAGTTTATTTTCTAAACTTTCATTATAAACTTTTTCAGACATTATTATAAACATCTTAGCGTGCTGTTCATTTTGAAATGTTCTAACTGTTATTCTTAAAATTGATATTTTTTTTTAAATCTCTCTGGAGAGTATTTTAACAAGAATATTTTAATAACTATTTAAAATTCAATTAAGTGACTTAATTTAAATAGAAACATAATTTATATTATCTATATATTTGTATTATATATAATACATAAAATATATATTAATTATAAAAGGTTAAAAATTTTGAAAAGACGTAATTTTTTATTAAATTCAGCAGCTACAACTTTAGCTCTAACTATTCCAAGAATTTCTGTCTCAAAGGTAAATGAAAATTATTATAAACTTACCGCTGAATCAAAAAAATTTAAATTTGGAGAAAAAGGAAACAAAAAGTCTAATTTATGGCTTTATAACCAAAAATCGCCCGGACCTACTATTTCTACAAAAAAAGGAACAGAACTAATAGTTGAATTTAAGAATTTATTAAAAGAACCAACAACAATACACTGGCATGGTATTCGTAATATAAATGAAATGGACGGAGTGTCTAACCTTACCCAACCTGCGATAGAACCTGGAGAAACTTTTATATATAAGTTTCCTTTAAATGATGCTGGAACATTTTGGTATCATGCCCATAATAAATCATGGGAACAAGTAGCAAGAGGATTATACGGCCCACTTATAGTTGAAGATATATTACCAATAGGTTTTGACAACGATATTACACTTGTGGCTGATGATTGGAGATTAACAAAAGAACATGAGTTTGATGAAAAAAGTTTAGGCTCTTTGATGGATTGGTCTCACCAAGGTAGGTTAGGAAACTGGCTCACAATTAACGGCGAATCAAATCCTAAAATCTCTTTAAAAGAAAATACTCATGTCAGACTTCGTTTAATTAACGCATCGAACGCAAGAATTTTAAATTTTAAATTTAAAAATTATAGCGCTAAAATAATAGCTCTTGACGGAGCTCCCTGTGAACCATTTATTAAATCTGCTTTTCAAATAGCTCCCGCACAAAGAATAGATTTTGCAATAGATATTAAAAATAAAGATTTGATGTTGTTTGAAACCAGCACAGAAAAATTATATCCTACTGCCCTATTTCCAATAGAAAAAACTGATAGTATTACCGATAATAAAATCAATTTAAAAAATTTAAAAAGTTGGGATAATTTTCCTAATTTAAATCAACCTGAAATAATTGATATTCATATGCAGGGTGGAGCAATGGGTAACTTATCATCAGCTATCTTTAATGGAGAAAAAAAATCTTTGCGAGAATTGGCTTCTAAAGAAGCTAAACTTTGGGCATTTAATGGCGAAATAGGTGACTATAGTTATACTATAGCCGAAATTAAAATGGGAAAAACAGTCATTTTAAAAGTTTGGAATGATACTGCTTGGAAACATAGTATGCACCTTCATGGACATCATTTTTGGATTAATTCTTTTGAATTTGGAAAAATTCCCAAAATGATAATGAGAGACACATATCTCATGCAACCCGGGGAAAAAGCAGAATTAATTTTTGAAGCTAACAACCCTGGATTATGGCTTTTTCATTGCCATATGCTAGAACATGCCGCCTCTGGAATGGTAGGGGTAATTAATATTGATAGTTAATTTTAGAATTATTCATCTTATATCTATAGTAGTTGTATAATTTTTTTTAATATGATCATGTTATCTCATGTCAAAATTTAAAATATTAAAATGAATATAAAAAAAACTATTTTTTTATTAGTTTGCCTAATAATAATTTCATCCTGCTCTAGCAAGACAAAACAAGTTGCTCTTATAGTCAAAGAAAATGGGCAAGCAGTTTCAAATGAAGAATGTAATTCGTTTATAAAAAATACTGCAACTCAAGAACTTTTAAAGTATGGAAGAATAATTTTTACACCTATTCTATTAGCTGTTTCAGCAGGAACCGTTCTAATTCCTGTTATTTCAGCAAATGCTGCTTTAGATACACAAGATAGACTTAATGCATCAAAATTAGCTGAAAAATGTAATATTAAAAGTGAAATAAAAACTGGAAAGGACATTGCTTTTGATGTGGTAAAAGGGGTTACATTAGGGATCATAACTTCCGGCACACCAGGATTAAATAGCACACCTTTACCTACAGATTAAACTTATAAAATTTTATTGATTTATCTCCATAGATACTTAGGCTTAGTTTAATTATTAATAAATATTAGATTAGGTTTAGATCATGAATTGGAAAGAATTTCAGCCAAAAACAAGATATAGGAAAACTATTACAAATACTTTTTTGTCTGAACAAGATTGTGACATGTTTATAATGGTATTAAAACAGCAGTGGCCTTCATATATTTCCGAATTACCACAAGCTAAGTTAGAGATTACTAAATCCATAGAAAAACCAAATACAATGCAAGCAATTTGGACATTAAAGGATGCTACTCATCTTAGAAAATTAAATGCTCTAGGACAAAAAATTATAAAGCCTTACCGAGATAAATTGTCTCCAAAAGTTTTAGATGTAGACAGTGAGTCTTTATGTATCATTGAAGGTTAATTTTTGAAGGAAAAGCGATTAAAAAAGATCCATTAATTTTAAACTATTGTGCAAGAGGTATAGCAGCTTTTCTTAATGGATTTACTTTACTTCAATTAGAAATCAAAAATCTCTAAACTTATGACAACTCTATGAGTGAATGGGCAATGGACAAAACCCTTCCAATTGAAACTGATTAACTGTATTTAAACTTAATAAAATTCATAGTTATTATAAATAGAAAATTATTATTATGTTAAAATGTTCTTTCATTGAAGGGCCAATCTTACATAGACTAAAGTACGGCAAAGGAAGAGGACAAAATTTATCTAAAGCTGTAGGCATGAAATTTAATAAAAATAGAGAAATAGTTGATGCAACGGCAGGCTTAGGTCATGACGCTTTTATGCTAGCTTCTTTAGGTGCAAATGTAACTTTAATTGAACGATCTAAAACTATGTATAAGCTTCTTCAAGAAGGTATTTTAGAAGCAAAGTCATTCGGAGGAGAAATCAGCAAAATTATTAGTAGAATGGACTTGATATTTGGAGATTCCAAAAATATAATTCCTAATTTATCTCCACAAATTATTTTAATTGATACTATGTATCAAGAAAGAAAAAAAACAGCTTTAGTAAAAAGCAATATGAGGATGGTTAGAGAGATTGTTGGATCAGATCCAGATTATCTTGAATTAATAGATATAGCTCTAATTAACGCTAGTAATAGAGTAGTAATAAAACAGCCTATACATGCAGAAAAAATAAATCATGCTAAGCCGTGTTCTCACAAAATATTGGGGAAAACGATTCGATATGATGTGTATATGAAAACATAATAATTTTAATAAAATTAAATATATGTCGTATATTTCTTTATGACTTTTATTTTTTTAAAAATTTTAATGATATTTTATTTAACTTTTAGTATTTTTAACGACATTGCAGTTAATGCAACATGTCAAGACACTAACAATTGTGGATCGGATAGCGGGGTTTCATCAGTTTTTCCTGATATTTTAACTGGTGCAGATTACAATACCGCTCATGGTTACCATGCAGCTGGGATGGATATCACTTCGGGAGACCATAACACAGCTATTGGCAATGAATCAGGAAAATTTATTTCTACTGGCAGTTATAATACCGCTATTGGATCGGAAAGTTTAAGTAGTTTAAATTCTGGATCTAATAATACGGCAATTGGCTATCAAGCAGGGTCTACAAACGAAACTGGTTCAGGAAATATTTTTATTGGTTATCAAGCTGGACCAACCACAGGTAACATTTCGGATAAATTATATATTTCTAATGGCTCTGGTGATACGCCTCTGATTTATGGAGATTTTACTAATAAAATAGTAACTATAAATGAGAATTTAGTTATAACTGGAACATTAACTGATGGAAATTATACTTTTGATACAAACGGAAATGTATCAGGATTAGGAACCATAAGCTCAGGAAGCATGACATCTAGCGGGTCCATAACTGGAAATAACTTTGTAATTGGAAACGCAAATATATCTGAAAGCGAGCTAGAAACAATTGATGGCGTAATTGCTGGAACTGTTTCAGCAAGTAAAGCAGTTGTGGTAGACGCTAATTCTAATATTACAGGATTTAATAACATAACTGCATCTGGAACTATTTCAGCAGATACTATTCAAGCTAATACTATAAAAGATAGTAATGGTAATCAGTTTATATATAAAGATACAGCTAATGATATTGTTCATATAGGAAGCAATTCTATGTTATTTTATGATTCCTCTACATATGGCAAAGATATAATGGCGTCATCAACTGGTAATATACAAATAGGTATGAATTCAACCGACACAACAACTATTATTGGTGACCTTATTATAGAAGAGCCAACGGCAGCAAACCACGCTGCTACCAGAAGATATGCAGATAAGGTTAGCCTTATGGCTGCATCATTAGATACAAGACTACCCCTATATGGAAATAAGCATGCCTTAACATTAAGTAGCGCAACTACAAATAATGAGGCTGCTTTTGGATTAAATTTTATTGGTATATATGATGGGCTACATTTTCCACTAGATTTTTCTCTGGGAACAGCCTTCTCTGGAGAATATAATATGGGTAAAGTATCTATAGGTATGTCATGGTAAAATTTTTTATAGCGCTATTTTCTATTATTATATTTTCAACAAAGTCATACTCCTCGTCAAATAATTTATTTTTTACCACAGCTCAATTTATTACATATTGTAAAAGTGAAAATATATATGAACTTGGCATTTGCGATGGCTATATTATATCAGTTAGCGACATGATTTATGCATTGGATAAGAAAACAGCTCAAATTTGTCTAGATGAAAATATTTCTATAAAAACACTTCGTGGATCAATAATTAATTTTATTGTAGATAATGCAGGGCTCATGAATGTTGAAGCGAACAAAGTAATTGGACAATTTTTTGTAAATACTTTCCAATGTAAAAAATAAAATTATTTACTCTCTATTTCTCTAGAAATAAATTCTATTATATCGTTGGATTCATATATCCATCTTATTGTTTTATTTTCTAATTGGACCCTTAAGCATGGCACTTTTTGCCTTCCTCCATTTTGAATTAAATCTTGCTTATGATTTTCTTTCTTTGCGTCGATTAATTCGATTTTTAAAGATTGTTTTTTAAAAAATCTTCTTACTTTTACACAAAATGGACAGGCATAATACTGATATAATTTATAATTTTTTGTAACTTTATCTATATTAGATTGCAATGATTTGCTTCTATTTAAAGGCTTAGGACTAAACAATACATCCAAAAATATAATGACTCTTCCTAAAACCCATCTTATTAACTTCATAATAAACCCTGACAATGATTTTCTTTTAATTTTATACTCTGATATTGATTTATATTAAATAAATTTAATTTAATACCGTAATAATATATAGAAGTGTTTAAAGAGATAAATAATGATTAAAATAGTATTATTAAGTATTCTTTGCTTATTTTTAGCAAATTGCCATCAAACGTCATCTTATGTATCAAGATATGGGCAAAGCGTCGTATTAAACCCTCAACAATCTGAATCAAACACAGAAAAAAAATTAACAAGCTTAATTAAACCAAAATCAAATTCCAAAAACCCAACTCCTATAATAACGTCTAAAATTGAAAGTAATATTAACTTCTCATCTACCAAATTTTTAAAGGGCAACGCTGATTGTATACAGATAATAAGAATTAAAATTGGTGGCAGCCTGACTTATGATGAGTTAATGAATGCGTTAATAAAAAGAGCAAATACTCTTGGAGGGAATGCGGTAGGAATAAGTGATTTAAGTGAAAAAAAAGAAACTATTTTAACTCATAATAAAGTAGCACAAAAAAATAATGATAAAGTCATAAATAATCTTATTAAAGAAACTAACATGCTATCAAGTGTAACTGCAGATATTTTTAAGTGTAATTCACAAATTTAGTTTAAAACACTTGTGAATAATTTATTCAAAAGTTAAAATATAAAAATGAAATTTTTTATTATACTATCATGCCTTTTTACGCCCTTTGGATTAGCTTATCTTATAAAAAATATAGAATTAAGTTGGTATACTTATGTTATAATCCCAATTATATTTGGTCTTGCAATTGGTTACTATATAATTAATGCTAAAGCTGACAAACAATTTTCTTTGAAAAAGGGAATATTCAAAAGTAAGTCTAGTCAGTAATATCAAACAACAAGTGAGTTAACTATATTCATGGCTATTGCTGTGCCACTAATTGCCGACCCTATCATTATAGCTCTATCGCCCCATTGCATTCCAACATAAATCCAACCAACAGTGCTAATTAAATAAGCAACTTGTCCATAAAGCATAAATGATGCACTTATTAAAAACACCCCTGCTACGGCTAATAACATTGAAACCCATTTAACATACCAATCAGTTGTTCCTGTTGGAGTTGTAGGCTTAATATCATCATAATCACTCTGGAGTTCTTCTAATTCTTGCTTAAGCCTTCTTTTCTCATGAGATAATTCCATAGCTAACCTACCAGCCTTTGTCATAGCGCTACCAGTAAGATTAGAGCTTATTTCACTAATTTCATTAGTTTCTGTCTGTACTAAAGTTATATTTTAATCTTCCATGATCATAGCCCTAATAAGATTAGTTATTACTTCATATGTAACAATTAAATTAAATTGTCAAAAAAAAACTATAATAACGATAATCCCCATCCACTAAATGCTAATATCAAAACTCCTAACCATTGAGGAATTTTAGTAAAAAACAAAATTAATAAAGATAAAAATATAAGAATTATATCAGTCTCACTTTTTATAGACGACAAGATAATTGGATCGTATAATGCTGCTATAAGCAAACCAATGACACTTGCGTTTACAGCTTTCAAACAACCTTTAACCAAACTAATTTTTCTTAATTCTTCCCAAATTGGTAATGTGCCAATTACTAATAGAAAAGATGGTAAAAATATAAAAAACAAACAAAATATACCTGTTAACCATGAGCTTAATCCACTTTGAATAAACGTTCCTAAATAGGCAGAAAAGGTAAATAATGGACCTGGAATTGCTTGAGCAGCTCCATATCCAGCTAAAAAAGTATCTTCATCAATCAATCCAGACGATACTAATTCAACCTGCAATAAAGGTAAAACAACATGCCCTCCTCCAAAAACTAAAGAACCTATTCTATAAAAAATATCAGCAAGCTTTATTATTAAATTTGAATCAAATATTTTGCTAAAAAAAGGAAATAAAATTAATAAAGAAAAAAACAAAACTAATGGAATATAATTGAAAAATTTAACATTTGAAATTTTTAAAATCATCTGTTTTCCTTTTTCTTTATATAAAAAAGAACCAAATAAAGCACTGCAAATTAAACATAAAAATTGATTTGCAGATGAGGGATAAAATATCATTGTTACAGCAGTAAGAAAAGTAAATCCATAAGCATAAAAATCTTTTAATGCATTTTTTTTCATTCCCCAAATGGCCTGCAAAACTATTGCTACAACTATTGCTTTAAGCCCTTGGAGCAATCCATTAGATATTGAATCTTGATAATTAAGAATAACATATCCAAAAAAAATTAAAATTATAGCTGATGGACCTGTAAAGCCAAGCCAAGCCATTAAGGCACCGCTTACACCTCTTAAACTATAACCTATTGACATCCCTACTTGGCTAGATGAAGGCCCTGGTAAGAAATTACATAATGAAACAAAGTCCATATAGGTTTGTTCATCAATCCATTTCTTTTGTTTAACAAAAACGTTCCTGAAATACCCAATATGTGCAATTGGCCCTCCAAAAGAGGTTAACCCTAATAAAAAGAAAGAAATTAGAATATCATAATTAGATATCTTCTTTTTGTTTTGATCTATCAAAATATATTACCTTTAGAAATGCATATAACGTTATTATCTATCAAATAAAAAAAAGTTATCTAAATAATTTGAATAATAGTCACACAATAGTCAAACTTAAAAAGCTATGTTCCAATAGCATTTCCAAATAAGTATACATGCATTCTTGCGCTTACATTATAACCTCTCTTTAATGCCATTTCAGCAACCTCTCCTGCAATATCTTTCTGGTCTTCTTCTCTTGCTCCCACTGGCATAATATAAACAGGATAATTAATCCCATACTTTCTTAATATTTGTAGAACCTCTTCCATCTCTTCCCAATGGTCATTATGAGTTCCTAAAACAAATTTTAAATGACCTCTATTTGATAATTGATAATACTCACTAATAACTTCAGGAATGATTGCATCACCTCTTTTTTCTCCAGTGACAGAAAACAATTTAGGACTAATTGAAAAAAATAACTCATAATCTGTTTTAAATTTCCAGAATTCAATAAAATTAGATGTAAGATTTATAGTTCCATTTGTTTCATAAGTGACTGATCGAGGAAGATTAGATATATCTTCAAAACACTTTAATATTTCTATTGAAGCAACTTGTGAAGTTAATAAAAGAGGTTCTCCTCCAGTAAAGCACATATCAGATTTTTGTCCTGAGATAGGATGTTTAAAGAAACCGTTTGGATTTGCGTCACTCTTTCCTACATCCATAATTCTTTTTGCTAATACTGTAGGAGTTCCTTGTGACATCAAGTGCTTATATTTTTTTGCCCAAGAATAAGAGCTATCGCATCCTTTATCCCAGATTGGTAAATCTTCAACTTTACTTATGTTAGTAATATCAAAACTCTTAAAAGGAAGATCATATGTCGATGGATCTTTTGGATCTAATTGGCCAAAGCCATTACATTGTAAATTACATAAAAAAAATCTTAACCATAATGAATGAACGCCTGTATATGTTCCTTCACCTTGAATAGAGTCAAATATCTCAGAGTATAAATATTCTTTTTCACTCATCTTAAATTGGGTAATCCATTTTAATTATTTATCCTTAAAATATCTATATTAATATAATGATTAAAATTACTCTCTATAAACTGCCCAAGTTTTTGGTGTTTCACTTATATGTATTGCTGAAATTTGAGGAAAATCTGGTTTAAATAAATCATAAAAATGCTTCGCTATTAATTCTGCTGTAGGATTATTATTTTCCATAACATCATTTAAATGCCTGTGATCAAAATTTTCATCTATATATATTTTGATTTTACTTAATTTTCCATAATCTAATACAAAATCATAAGTGTCTAAATCTTTACTTTGCAACTCTATTTTTAAAATATAATTATGACCATGAAGTCTATAACATTGATGATTTTCAGGAAGTTTCTTAAGTTCATGAGAAGCTGAAAAATGAAAATCTTTAGTTATTATGTACACATTTTCTCTTTCTAAAAATATTAATTTATTATTCTTGCTTCCATTGTTTGTAACCATTACTTCTCAAGTTGCAGGCAGGACATTCACCGCAACCATAACCCCACTCATGAAAATGTTCTCTATCTCCAATATAACAAGTGTGAGTGTGTTTCTTTATTCCCTCAATAAGTTTTTCTCCACCTATTTCATGAGCCATTTTCCAAGTTTGAGCTTTATCCACCCACATTAAAGGAGTAACTATCTCCATAGGTTGATCCATACCTAAACTCAATGCAGATTGCAAAGCATCCATAGTTGTTCTTCTGCAATCTGGATACCCAGAGTAATCGGTCTCACACATACCACCAATTAATTTTGATATATTTCTTCTATAAGCAATCGCTGAAGTTAGTGTAAAAAAATATAAATTCCTAGCTGGAACAAAAGTTGAAGGCAATCCGTTATCTGAAAAAGTAATTTCCATATCAGTTGTCATCGCAGTGTCACCAATTTCACTCAGGTTTGTTGCATTAATTTTATGATCTTTTCCAATTTTCTTATAATGGTTCGGAAATTCTTCTTTTAAAAATTGGATGAAATCATTTCTAACTTTTAGTTCAATGTTATGTCTTTGATTATAATCAAAACCAACAGTCTCCACTATATCAAATTTTTCTAACGCCCAAAAAAGACAAGTAGCACTATCTTGTCCACCACTAAACATTAAAATGGCTGAATTCATATTATTTTAACCTTATACATTAGTCTTTATAATTTCAGACATTAAATTTGTATATAAATATTCTTTTAATTGATTAATTATTATCAGAAGTATTTTATAATTTTTATCGATTTTTTAACTTGCTTTAGATATATTTGTTAATCATCTGCAATTTTATCTTAAGTAAAAAAATTATTAAAAATAAATACACATTTTTGAATTATTCTTTTATTATAGTACTACATAAAAAGGAAAATAATTTATGAAATTTAAAAAAACATTTATTTATCTTAACTTAATTTTATTAATAAACATTTTTTTTATCAATGCATTGTATGCATATGATGGTGCAAAAGACATAGTTAAAGAAAGAATCGATAAATTTAAAACTAGTAAAACACTTATGCAAAAAATAAATAAAGGACTTCAAAATCAAGATTTTAATGTCATAGAAAATTCTGCAGATCAACTCCTTATCTGGAGTAAAGAAATGATAAAATATTTTCCTGAAGGAAGTGATGGTATGCCTTCAGAGGCATCAATAAATATTTGGAAAGATCCAGACGGATTTAAAACAGCTATAAACAACTTTCAAAATGCATCTCTAAATCTAATCACTAAATCACAAACTAAAGATATGGAACAGACTGTTAATGCATTTAGAGATTTAGCGGAAACTTGTAAAGGATGTCATAAAAAATATAGAAATTAATTAAAATATTACCTCTGAGGGAAGGAATAACACATGCAAGGTATAGTTTTTTTAGGAAATAAAAAATTAGAAATACAGAATTTTGAAGACCCTAAGCCTGGTCCAGATGATGTTATACTTGAGATTCAAGCATCGGGAATGTGTGGAAGTGATCTTAAGTTTTATAGAGCATCCGGTGGGCCTTCTTCTTTAGGACTTGGAGGAGATGATAAACCAGTTATTGCAGGTCATGAGCCATGTGGAATTGTTGTTGAAGTTGGATCAAATGTTCCAAAAAATCTTGCTTATAAAGGCATGCGTGTCATGCAACATCATTATAGCGGATGTGGGATATGTCCTCACTGTTCTACTGGTTGGCAACAGCTTTGCGTAGATGGTGTAAAAGCTGTCTACGGAGTCACAGGAAATGGCGCTCATGCTAAATATATGAAATGCCCTATCAGTACAATAGTTCCTCTAAGAGAAGAAATCTCTTTTATTGCTGGAGCAGCTATATCATGTGGAACCGGGACGGCATGGGGTGCTTTAGATAGATTAGATCTTAGAGCAAGTCATACAATTGCAATTTTTGGGATGGGACCTGTTGGTTTATCAGCAGTAATGTTAGCCCATAAAATGGGAGCGAGAGTAATAGCTCTTGATACTAATGCTCAAAGATTAAATAGATCTATTGAGTTCGGAGCTGATCATATAATAAATCCAGAAGATAATACAGATGTAATTTCTCAAATCAAAGATTTAACAAACGGATTAGGTGTTCATGCATCAATAGATGCATCTTCTTCATCAATAGCTAGATTAAATGCAATTAAGTGCGTAAGGACTTGGGGTAAGGCATGCTTTGTTGGAGAAGGGGGAGATGTTACTATTGACGTTAGTAATGATCTTTTAAGAAGGCAGGTGACGTTAATTGGAAGTTGGACGTTTTCAAAACATGGACAAGCAGAATGCGCTAATTTTATTGCAGAAAAACAAATTGATGTTGATAAATTATTTACTCATACTTGGTCATTAACACAAGCCAAAGAAGCATATGAGCTTTTTGATCTTCAATCAGATGGTAAAGGTGTTTTTACACCTTAAAACATAATATTATTATACTTTGTAATAACGTTTCCAAGGTCCAAAATGAAGAGACAGAGCAATAAAAATTCCATAAACGATTAGACCTAAAGACATTGTAAGAAATAATGAATGAGGACTCGCAAGATCTAAATGAAATAGAATAAGAGTTATTAAAACTACTATAGTCAATCTTATAAAAGTTCCAACTACTGGCCAAAATAAAGTATTAAAAGCCTGGCAAGTAAAATAAAGCCCCAAACCTAATGCAAAAAATGCATAAAATGGAGCTACTATTTCCAAATAGCTTTTTGCTGTTTCTTTTATCACAATATTATTTGTAAAAAAACTTGACCAAATATCTGGAAATACAGAAAAAAACAATCCAATTATTCCAACTATGAAAACAGAAAATGATGTGCCTTTCCAGGTGATTATAATTGCCCTATTATATTTTTTTGCTCCAACATTAGCTCCAACAATAGCAATCAAAGCGCCTCCGATTCCAAAAATTATTGGTATAAGCAATAATTCTAATCTAATTGCAATTCCAAAACCAGCTGTCCAGTTTATGCCATAAGTACTTATAATCACAATACAAAACATAGCTAAAATAATTGTCATTATTGATTGACAACTAGCTAGCGAACCTGATTTTAAAAGAGCTTTTATTCCATCAATACGAAAAATATTTTTTACATTGAAAGAAAATGGATGCTTACCTAGATAATAAAAAATGAAAACAAAAAAAATACCTGCCAAATATCCTAATAAAAATGATATTGCTGACCATTCCAGTGAGTTGAAAATAAAAAAATCTGAAAATATTTTTACATTTTCAAGAAGGATTAACTCTCCATCTTTATATTCAAAGTTTATACTAGCAGCTAAAATATGAAAAATAAGAACTATTAACCAACTAATTGCTGGTATCAGCGTGTTACCACTACCTCTAGTTATAGCTATAACTATATTGAACAGCCAAATTAAAACAATACCTCCTAATAAAATTCTTCCATATGTAAGCGCTGAAGTCGTAATTTCCTGATCAATAGATAAGGATGAAAAAAGAGTTTGAGCTAAACCAAAAAATAAAGTCATCATTAATAAAGCACCAACTAATGCGATCAAAATAGCCGATCGAAAAATACATTCTGCTTTAAAAATATTCTTGCTTCCAAAAGCTCTGGCGGTTGCTCCACTTACAGCCCCTCCAAATGCTCCATTTGATAACATACTTGCTAACATATAAATTGGGAAAATATATGCCACCCCTGCTAATTCAGGGATACCTATTTGTCCCACATACCATAGATCAAAAATTGTAGTTGCTGATGCAATGATTGTAGAGAAAAGGTTTGGGACAGCTAATCTGAAAAATATTTTAGAAAAAGGTAATTCAATAAGATTATTAGAGTAACCACCTTTTTCCAAAATTTATCTTTCTGAACTAATTGATAAACTCAAGATTTTCAGCATTATCTTTTGTTGAATGAACTATTGAACCTGGTCTTTCAGAAGTTACATTACCATTTTGGTATGTAATTTTCCCAGAAACAATCGTAGCAACATAACCATGTGTCTTTTGCATTAATCTTTTGCCGCCTGCTGGTAAATCCTGAACCATAAACGGATCTGAAGAGCCCACTTTTTCCCAGTCAATAATATTTAGATCAGCCTTTAATCCTACTTTTAAACAACCTCTATCTTTTAGACCTGCAGCTGATGCTGTATCAGAAGTTAATCTTCTAATAGTTTCCTCCATTGAAAAAACTTTCTTTTTTACAGACCAGTATGAAATAAGCCATGTGGGATAACCTGCGTCTAAGATAAAGCCAACATGAGCTCCACCGTCGCCCAACCCCATAATTGCATTTTTATCTTCAAGCATTTTTTGACATACATCAAATGTATGTTCTGCATAATTAACTAAAGGAGCATAAATAAAATTATTACCTACATTTTCCATAAGTATTTCATAAGCAAGTTCTGCAGAGGTTATTCCAGATTTTTTAGCCAATGATTCTATTGAATCTTCTGGCTTTGGATTATAATTTGGTGGAGATCCAAATCTATACATTTGAGCATAACCAATTCTATTGATTAACGGAAATGTACTTCCTTTAATTGGATCTTCAGATAAAATTTTAGCCTTTATATCTTTTTTCCCCATTTCTTTAACTCTCTCATCAAGAGGTAAATGAGCAATTGATTTATAAGTATCTGTCCCTGAAAAAGGATTTTGGCTTCCATTTAATCCTAATAACAAACCAATAGGTCGAGGAGTAACAACAGGTCTTATTGGTAACCCTTCACTTTGAGCTTGCCTTGCCATAGACATTAAGTCTTCCCAAAAATCTGGCCTGTCATGTCTTTGTGTACAACTAAAAACAACTGGCCTTCCTGATTTCTTAACAATTCTTTTAAGTACTTCAAATTCAGTTTCGGGATCAGGCTCATTCCAGTCTGAAACAATTTCCATAAAGCCAGCCCCTGCATCTGACAAACCCATTGCGATGGCTGTTAATTCATTCTCATGAGCTCTTAAAGTTGGAGTAAATTCACCTTTCAAACTTTTATGACTTATAGTTCTAGATGTTGAAAACCCAAAAGCTCCTGCTTCAACAGCTTCTTTTGTAAGTTTTCTCATTATTTCCATGTCTTTTTCATTAGCTATTTCATGCTTTATTGCTCTTTCACCCATAACATAAACTCTTAAAGCAGCATGTGGAAGAAGCGCGCAGACATCTATATCTAATTTCTTTGTTTCTAATGCTTCAACATATTCTTTAAATGTCTCCCATTGCCAATCTAGGCCTTCATGCATTACTGGAGCAGGTATATCCTCAACTCCTTCCATTAATTCAACTAACTTTATTCTATCTTCCTTCTTACAAGGTGCAAAGCCAACTCCACAGTTGCCCATTACTACAGTTGTAACACCATGAAGTGATGAAGGTTTTAATTGGCTGTCCCATATAGCTTGGCCATCATAATGAGTATGAATGTCAACAAAACCAGGAGAAACTATTAGATTTTTAGCATCAATTTCTGTTTTAGCTTTCCCTTGAACTTCTCCAATAGCAGCTATAATACCATCTTTTATAGCAATATCACCAAGAACAGAATCTTCTCCTGTTCCATCAACAAGCGTTCCATTTCTTATTATTAAATCATAATCTCTTAAATCTCTGTTTAACCCATCCATGAAAAATACCCCCTAATATCAATATTATTGTTCTTTAAATTTATTGATGTCAATAATTAATTTAACATGTGAATAATTAAGTTAATTAATAATTTTCTTATTTCTTAATTGTTCAATTTGTAATTGCGTTATCCCTATTTCTTTTAAGATATCATCTGTATTTTCTCCTATTGAAGGAGCTGATTTTAATATTTTGCCCGGCGTTTTACTTAATCTTGGAAAAGCCTGGTGCATAAGAATGTTTCCAAACTCACTATTCTCATGTTCTAATAATATCTCTCTATCAACAATATAGGGATGATCGATTATTTCTGATATATCTAATACAGGCCCTACTGTAACTCCAGCTTCAGAAAATAGTTTTAAAAGTTCATCTCTATTATATTTCTTCATAAATTTAGATATTACGTTGTCTAAGTGATCCTGATTATTTAACCTATCGCTATTCGATATAAATTTAGGATCATTTATTAATTCTTTTTCACCAATAGTAATAGCTAGCTTTTCCCACATTGATTGCATTGAGGCAGAGAGAGAGATATATTTATTATCTTTAGCTTTATATATACCTCTGGGAGCAGCAACGCTGCTTCTATTTCCCATTCTATCTGGAACTTTTCCAGAAATTTTATAACTTGCCGCCCATGGCCCTATTATAGAAAAAAGAGGCTCAAATAAAGATAGGTCTATTACCTGACCTCCTAAATCATTTTTCTTAGATGCTAAAATTCCCATTAACACAGCTCCGAAACCAGTTAGACCCGCGATCATATCGGCTAATGCTGTTGGAGGAAGAAGTGGCATCTGACCTTTTTCTCCAGTCATAGCTGCAAATCCACTCATACCCTCAACTAACGATCCAAAACCAGGAGCATTCTTATATAGACCTGTTTGACCCCATCCTGAAATCCTTAAAATTATAATTTTATTATTTAATTCCATTAATTTTTCGGGGCCAACACCCCATTTTTCAAGAGTGCCAGGAACAAAGTTTTCTATAAGAACGTCTGCTGTTTTTACTAACTCTTTAAGCAGATTTAAACCTTCTTTTTCTTGAAGATTTAATGCAATACTTCTTTTATTCCTTGAATATACCGCCCACCAATGAGAAATACCATTAACTTTCCAATTTCTTAAATCATCACCTTTACCAGGCCTTTCAATTTTAATTACATCAGCACCAAAATCTGCAAACATATGACTAACCATATTACCAGCAGCTAAACGTGACAAATCTAAAACTTTCAAATTGTCTAATGGTTGCAAAATAAATTCTCTCTAACTAAAATTAAATTATTACGCTTCATCATTTTCTATTTTTATTTTTCTAAGTGATTTTAGAAGAAGGTTTCGCTTTTTTGCTCTCTCCTGCAATTGATCTTCAGGAAGTATTTTTCTTCTTTCTATTTCTAATTTTTCTCCAGCTTCATCAGACCAATCTGGTATTTTAGTTTGAGTTTTAGCCATCTCTATATACATCGGCCCATAACGTGCCATATAGTCTCTAATTCCTCCAGGAGCATTTAAATCTATTGTTTCAAATGGTCCCATAAAAGCCCACCTTAAACCCAACCCATCTCTAATTGTTGCGTCAATTTCATCTGAACTAGCATATCCTTCTGAATATAATCTAAGAGATTCGTTTAATAGAGCCCCTTGAAGCCTATTTAAGATAAATCCATCGATTTCTTTTTTAACATTCACACTTGAAGCACCAGATTGATCAAATATAGTTTTAGTTTTTTCTATTGTAATAGATGATGTATTTGGACCTGGACATATCTCAACACATGGAATTAAATGTGGAGGATTTGCAGGATGTGCAATGATACATCTATGCTGACCTTTTAAGTTTTGAGTAATACTAGAGATAGGCATCGCCGACGAAGAAGATGCAATTACAACATGGTCAGGAGCAAGCTGATCTAATTTTGCAAATAATTCCTGTTTAACTGATAAAATTTCTGGAGCGCTCTCTTGAATATAATCAGCGTTATGGCATAAATTTTCGATTGATACATTGACAGAAATTCTATTAAAACTATCTTCAATATTAATTTTTGGATCAATGCTTTTAAGCTCTTCTAAAAAAAGCTTTACTCTTTCATTAAACGTATCAAAAACAACTGGCATCGTATCATATACAAAAACATTAAAACCACTCTTAGAGAAAATTGCAGCCCAACTAGCACCTATTAAACCACCACCAATAACGCCAATGTTTTTCATAATGTATTCCTCTTAATTAAATTAGATATATTAATAATGTATTATTATAGTTTAAGTAGCGAAGGAATTTAAATTGTTTTTCAAATATATTTAAACAAATATGCTATAAATATCTTTTTAACGTCTAATTCGCAAGGATATATGATGGGTCAATTAATTGATGGATTGTGGGTAAAAGGCTCAGTCTCAAATAATGATAAAAGCGGTTCATTCAAAAGATCTGAAAGCGTGTTTAGAAATAATATCAGCTTAGATGAAAAAATATACATTCCAGAAACTGGTCGATATCATTTGTACGTAAGTTACGCATGTCCTTGGGCTCATAGAACTCTTATATTTAGAAAACTTAAACAATTGGAACAACACATAACTGTTGATTATGTTCATCCAGATATGCTTGATATGGGATGGTCTTTCAATAATAATTTTCCTGGGACAACAGGAGATAGTCTTCATAAAAAAAATTATATCCATGAAATTTACCAATTATCTGATAAAAATGTCTCAACTAAAGCAACAGTTCCTATTTTATGGGATAAAAAAACTAATACAATTGTAAGTAATGAATCTTCAGAAATCATTAGAATCCTTAACAAAGCTTTTAATCAAATCACAAATAATCATGATGATTATTATCCAGATATATTTAAAAATGAAATAGATGAAATTAATGACATTGTTTATAATGATATTAACAATGGGGTGTATAAAACTGGTTTTTCTAAAACTCAATTATCATATGAAAATGCTGCTAATAAATTATTTGCTTCACTTAATATTATTGAAAAAAAATTAGAGAATAATAATTATTTAGTTGGCAACTCAATTACAGAAGCTGATATCAGATTTTTACCAACTTTACTTAGATTTGATTGTGTTTATTATCTGCATTTTAAATGTAATTTAAAAAAAATAAGTGAATATAAAAACATTAATAATTATATGAAAACGCTATTTAAAAATAATGCAATTAAATCTACGACTAATTTTGATCACATTAAAAGACACTACTATTATTCTCATCAACATATTAATCCATATAGAATTATACCTATCGGCCCACAAAATTTAATATAGATAGAAAATGCTATTGCATAAAACTATTTTTGTTTAGCATAATCGGCACAAGCCTTACCAAATTCTTCAAACAAACATCTATTAAGTATATTGTTTTCAGGTTCATATTCAGCATGCCATTGAACCCCAACAGCAAAAGAAGGATGCTTTGGAATACTAATAGCTTCAATAATGCCGTCATCAGAATTTGCTTCAACTTTTAAATCTTTGGATAAAAAATCTATTGCTTGTGCATGCAAAGAATTGACTAAGCAGCTTTTTTCTCCAATAAGTTTAGAAAAATAACCATCATCTATAAAATCAATCCTATGCCTTAAAGTAAAAATATCTTTTACAGTTACATCTTCATTTCTTGGCATTCGGTGATCATTTTTATTAGGCAAAAGATGAACTCTATAATGAAGACTCCCTCCATATGCAACATTCATTTCTTGAATTCCTCTACATATTCCAAAAATTGGTATACCTAAATCAACACATTTTGGTATCATTTCAAGAACAATTTTATCTCTTCCAGGGTCGATAGGTTCATCATCTGGAAAAGGATTGCCTCCAAAATGATGTGGCTCTACATTAGCTCTTCCTCCAGTTAAAACTAATCCATCAATTTTTGTTAGCAGACTGTCTAAATCTTTTTCTTTTATATTAGAAGGAATTAAAACTGATATTACATTAGCAAATTTAGATACGGAATTTACATATCTCAGGCCTGTTGAATGAGAAACTTGCCTACCATTGAAATTAGTTAGCTCATTAGTAGAAATTCCTATTAATGGTTTTACATCAGACATATTAAAAAAGTACTCATCTTATTTTTATTAAATTGTTTTTACTCACATCCAAGCTGGTTTGCTAAATCATTAAAATCATTTGAAATAAAATCCCAGTTTCTAATAACTTTATAATCATTCTCTTCATCTATATCAAATAACTTTTCTTTACCAAACTCATATGGCCTATCAACATAAGCCGTTTTCATTCCTTGCTTACTCGCAGCCAACAAATCATCATCATGAGCGGCAACCATTAAACATTCTGAAGGATCTAAATTAAGAGATTTACAAGCCTTTAAATATGCCTGTGGATGAGGTTTATAGTATTGAAGAACTTCTGCTCCTAAAATAACATCCCAATTTAAATTAGAATGTTTTGCCATATTAACCATCAAGGCAATATTACCATTTGATTGAGTGGCTATAATAAATTTATTTTTTAGTCTTTTTAAACCCGCACTACTATCCGGCCAACCAGGAAGCCTATGCCAAGCTGTAACTAAAAAATCTTCATCCTTTTCTGAAAGATTATTTAAATTAAACTTTGGAGCAATTTTTTTTAAATTTTCTCTATGGAGTATATCTAATATAGTAAATTCACGTCTTCCTTTTCTAATTTCTTCCATTGCTGGCTGATATTCTTTTCTCCATGCATCTGCAAATTCTGATGCATTAATTTGAACATTATTTTTTTTTGCAATTATCTCAATAGCATTTGAAATTCCAGATCGCCAGTCAACAACTGTACCAAACACATCGAAAAGAAGAGCTTTAAATTTTAACATTTTACTTAGCCTCATTTAATATGATAAACAATATTAACTCTACCTATTATAATAATTTTTTTCCTTTTTAAAATATTTAAATTATATTATGCTTAATTAATTACCATGTTAAAAGAATTGGCTATTAATAAATGATCAAAAAATTAAACATTTCTTCAATAATGTCCCCTGGTATTTCTGCTGTTTTATTTATGATTTTATCTGGTTTTTTTGCATCATCAATGCATTGCTTAATTCGTTTTGCAACAGAAGACACTCATCCATTTGAGGTTGCATTTTTTAGAACAGTATTTGTTCTTCTTATTTTTCTGCCTGTTGTTTTAAAAAATGGCTTCAAAGTACTTAAGCCTGTAAATGTTAAATTACAATCTTTTCGAGCTATTATAGGCAGTGTTGCTATGTGTTGTATGTTCTATGGTTTGAGCATCACGGAATTAGCAAAAGCAACAGCACTAATGTTTACTGTACCAATTTTTGCAACAATCTTAGCTATAATATTTTTAAAAGAAATTGTCGGGATAAGAAGATTGACAGCAATGCTTGTTGGCTTTTTGGGTGCAGTTATTGTGCTTAGACCTGATATAGAACTTGGTTTTGGTCCTATATTAATTTTATGTGGTTCGGTAATGTGGTCTGGATCTGTTTTGATGGCAAAGAAATTAACTTTAACTGACAACACGTTAACTATTACTTTTTGGCAAGCAGCTGGCCTTATACCTGTAACGTTTATTCTTGCTACGCAAGTTTGGCAATGGCCAAGTTTAAGCCAATTATTTATGTTTTTACTAATAGCAATTGCTGGAACATTAACTCATTGGTTTTTAAATGAAGCACTCAAAAGAGCTGAAATATCAGCTTTACTTCCATTAGATTATTTACGATTAATATGGTCTGTTTCATTAGGTTATATATTTTTTAGTGAAATGCCCCCAGCTGGACTTTGGCTGGGAGCTGCCTTAATTTTAGGAGCCTCAACTTATATTGGTATTAGACAATCAATAAAGAAAAAGGCTGACCTAAATACAAATACTAATATTAGTATATAACTTTTATCTTCCACCTGTGACAGGAACTATAGAGCCTGATACATAACTAGATTCTTTTCCTAATAACCACATGACAGTTTGAGCGACTTCTTCAGCTGCACCTATTCTTCCTAATGGAACAGAAGGCAGCAATCTATCAACCCTTGAAGCATCTCCTGCTTTAGCATGAATTTCAGTATCAATAAGTCCTGGTGCCACAGCATTAACTCTAATTCCATGTTTGCCAAGCTCCTTGGCCATTCCATAAGTTAAAGAATGTATTGCTCCTTTTGACATTGCGTAATGAACAAACTCACCAGCTCCACCTATATCAGCTGCAATAGAAGACATATTTACTATCACGCCAGACTTTTGTTTTATCATTATACTAGCTGATTCTTGGGCAACATAAAATGCTCCCATTACATTCGTATCTATTAATAACTTTAAATCTTTTGGATCTAAATCTTGTATAGGAGATATAGGACCAGTCATTCCAGCATTATTAAAAACACCATCAAGGGTTTTTGCTTTTTCAATAAAAGCATTAAACATTGCTTTAACAGCAACATGATCTGTAACATCACATTGTAAAATAATACCATCTCCGCCAGCAGATTTCACCTCTTCCAAACAACTCTCTGCTGCCGATAGATTTGTATTATAGTTTATACCAACAAATGCTTTAGTCTTAGCCGCTTCTATTGCAGTAGCTCTTCCAATACCCTGACTAGCTCCGGTAATTAAAATATTTTTCATTATTTCGTCCTTTAAAAAAGTTGTTTGATTTTATAATTTCTTAAATTTATTTCTATAGATATCAATTATTTCAGGATTAACGGGTCTAGCTGGATCTTTACCATCAAAAAGATCTAAAAGTTGAGTAGCAACAAATTCAGACATTTTTGCACGACTATCTGTCGTAACGCCAGCCGTATGAGGGCTTGCAATTACATTATCTAATTTAAGTAATTTATGCGAAGAAGAAGGAGGTTCATAACCCCAAACATCTAAACCTGCTCCAGCTATATGCCCGTTATTTATAACGTCATACAAGTCATCTTCATTATGAATTGAGCCTCTTGCCGTAGTAACAAAAAAACTACCTTTCTTCATTTTTTGAAACCAGTCTTTATTAATCATATTATTTGTTTCTTTGTTAAGCGGTATATGAACAGAAATTACATCGCTTTTAATTAACAATTCATCAAGATCAACTTGCTTTGCATTTTTACTACTAAAAGTATCCTTCGCTATATACGGATCATAAGCTAATATTTCACAGTTAAAAGCTAATTTGCATATTTCTGCTACTCTACTTCCTGTATTACCTAAACCAACTATACCAACAGTTTTATTTAAAAGATCTCGTCCTATTAAATCGGTTCTGCTTCCATTCCATCCTCTTCTAAGAGCAAGATCTGCTTCATTAATTCTTTTAAATAAGTTCAAAATCATTGCAACAGCATGTTCTGCAACTCCTTCCGCATTTCCTCCAGTTTGGTTTACAACCAATACACCCGCATCCGTACATGCTGGCACATCAATCGTGTCATAACCAGCTCCTGAAGATGATACAATAAGTAGATTTGGTACCTTGCTTAAGAAATTTTTATTAACTTGCAAATATTCTGGAACTTCATCTCTAGCTGCTCCAACTTGATAAGCGTCAGCATTTTTAAGAATTGAAAAACACTTTTCTTCACTATCAGAACTACTTATTTTAATAATTTCTACCTTAGACTGAGAATATAATATATCTAAGCCATTTTGAGCAGGCAAGTTATCTAAAAAAACTATTTTAGGCATGATTTCCTCTATTTAAATATAATTTAATAATTAACATGATATGTATTTTTATAAATGTTGCAAAGTAAATGAATAAAGATTTTCATTTAGTATTTAGAATTAATTAATTAACCAAAATTATCTATTTGCTCTCTATATCTTTGTTCTTCTTGTTGATGGTCTTTTAAATCATCATTTGAATTAATTTGATCATTGATAATTCTACTAATAGTTGGAAAATCCTTTGAAGCTAGATAAGTACTGGCGTCCCAAAGCGATGATCTCATAATAGCTTTTGCACAATGCATATAAATTTCTTTAATATTTATTAAAATGCAACTCTTGGGTACATTATTTTTAATTTTAAATTCGTTACATAAATCAATATCATCTTCAATATATCCTTTACCATTAATTCTAAGTACTTCATTAATACCTGGAATAAAAAACAACAGTCCAATAGCAGGGTTCGCTATAATATTTTGAAGTGTATCTAATCTATTATTTCCTGATCTATCAGGAATTATAATCGTTCTATTATCTTTTATTTTAACAAACCCTTTTCCATCTCCTCTAGGTGAAGCATCAGCAATACCATCCGCGCCTATGGATGAAATAACAACAAAAGGCGATAGTTTTAAAAATTCTTTACTATGTTTTTCTAGTTCCTTTATTACTTTGATAGCAGCTCTGTCTTTAGGATATTCATAAAGTTTTCTTAATTGCTCTTCATCTTTAATGATTCCCATTTTTACGAAATCCTTTTTTTTAATTTAATTTTAAAGTAAACTTTATAATAATTTATAATAAAAGAAAAAAATAATATTTATTTTTATAAAGGAGTAAACATGATTAATAGAATCTTAATACCTGATATCCTTCAACCTGTAAGCCATTACTGCCATGCTGTTGAAGCTAATGGCATTATTTGGATTTCCGGTCTGGTAGGAATGAATTTTGATGGTACTATTCCAGATAATACAAAAGAACAATTTGATATAGCCATGAGAGATTTTAACACATGCCTTGAAGCTGCTGGAGGATCTTATTCAGACGTTGTTAAGGTAAGAGTTTTTCTAACAAATATAGCTGATAGAACTATTATTAATCCAAAAAGAATAGATTATTTTGGAGAACATAAGCCTGCATCAACTTTGCTAGAAGTTTCAGCTTTAGTGGACCCTAGGATGACCGTTGAAATTGAAGCAGAAGCTGTAATTCAAAACTTGTAATTAATAATAATTAAGGAATTCAAATGAATTTAATAAAATTAAGTGCTGTAGAAGCCTTAAACATGATGGAAAAAGGTGAGTTAACTTCTGAAAAATACGTTCAAGCTTTTTTAGATCATATAAAATTACGTGAACCTGAAGTTGGAGCTTGGGTTTTTATAGATCCTGGATTAGCCATTCATCAAGCTAAACTTGCAGATAAAAGGCGAGACAATAAACAAGGTGGTATATTAAATGGTATTCCTGTTGGTATTAAAGATATAATTGATACTAAGGATATGCCAACTGAAAATGGCTCATTAATATGTAAGAATAGAAAACCTACTGAAGACGCTCATCTTGTAAAGTTACTTAGAGATGCAGGCGCAGTTATAATGGGAAAATGCGTTACTACAGAATTTGCTTTGTCTGCGCCGGGCAAAACAAAAAATCCTAAAGATCTAGAATGTACGCCAGGTGGATCTTCTTCAGGTTCTGCTGCTGCTGTATCTGATAATATGATACCATTAGCTATTGGTTCTCAGACAGGAGGATCAATTTTGAGACCTGCTTCATTTACAGGTATTTTTGGTCTCAAGCCTACTTTTGGAACCGTATCAAGAGCTGGAATATCAGCAATATCTCAACGCTTGGATCATCCTGGCATTTACGCGAATACTCCAGATGATATAAAATTAGTTGCTTCAGTTATTTTATCCTACCATGAAAACGATTTAGATATGGATAGTCATTATGTTTTTAAAAATGAAAGCACAACAAATTCATTACCAAAGTTTGCTTTTGTCGAAGGGCCAGTCTGGAATTTCGGTGAGCAAGATATGCAGAAACAAATAAAAGAATTTGTAGCTCAATTTCCTATGGATATAGAAACAATAGAACTTGGCGACAGTTTTTCTGAGGCAGCAAAATGCCATGAAATAATTATGAATGGTTCTATTTCAAGCTCTTTATCTGCTTACTACAATGAAAACAAATCAAAGCTTCATCCTTTTACGGTTAATAGAATAGAAGCTGGCTTACCAGTGACTGCAAAAGAGTATATTGATGCCATTGAAAAAGCTAAAAAAATGCAACAAATTTTAAAATCTATCTTTACAAAATTTGATGCTATTATTACCCCAGCTGCTCCTGGACAAGCACCCAGAGATTTAATGAATACTGGAAATGCAATTTTCAATGGTTACTGGACTATGATGGGAGTTCCTGCAATTAGTTTGCCTGTTTTAAAAGGCAAAGACGGCTTGCCAATCGGCATACAAGTTATTACGTCTTGGAATGAAGACGCTAAATTACTTAATATTTCTAATTTAATAATGAAAAAAATATAAAAAAAAACTTGCTGAAATTCACTTTCAGCAAGTTTTAAATTAAATAATAATTTAAAGTTTTATAGCATTCCCATTTTCTTCATGAACGCTAATTGTGAATTTAAAGCTTCTCTAGCTAAAGGACTTTTCTGTGCAAAGTTTTCCCATGCGCCTACAGAAATTTTTCTAAATTTATCACGTTCTTCTTGAGCCCAATCTATAACAGTAATTTCACCGCCAGCTTTATCTTTAGCTACTTGCTCTCTATCTTCAACATCAGCAGCTCTTCTCATTTCTGTATAAGCAGCTACGTACCAAACTTCTAATGCTGTTTGATGATCTTTTGACATTTTATTCCATAATTTTTTATTGACTATGAATTGAAGATTTGCCATTGAGTGAATGCCAGGATAAATCGGAAATTTTGCAACTTTATGCATGCCTGAATTAGTATTGTTTATATAAGCAGAAGCATCTGCAGCATCAACTATACCTTTTTCCAATGAAGTATAAACTTCTGAGAAAGGAAGAGAAGAAGGAGCAGCTCCAACTAATCTAAAAACTTCAGCTGCCAAACCTTCAGGAGATCTTATTTTTACACCTTTTAAACCTGCAACAGTTGTTATTTTATTTTTAGATACTAAAGCTTCTTTTGAATAAGGACTACATCCTATAACGTGGATTTTACCTGCAGTTGCCTTTAATCCATCATATATTTTTTGCAGCATTTCTTTTCCGCCACCTGTCATACAGTAAGCTTGTAACTGCTCAGGAGTATCCCATCCCGCAATTAAATCACCAATAACAGCAAAAGCAGGATCTCTTCCAGAAAAATAAGAAATAGCATTTAAATCACCATTTAAAATTCCACTAGCAACAGCATCTATACTCTCTTTATATGGTACAACAGCTCCAGTAGGCAAAACCGTAATATCTAAAGCTCCACCTGTCATAGCTTTTAATTTAGGAGCATATTGTTCGGTCATAAATAAATGAGCCCAATCTCCAGCCTTTGAACTTGCTTGAACTTTTATAGTTTTAGCATTTACATTTGAGACCATAATTGTTGCAGCAACTGCAACACTTAAAATCCCTGTTATTTTCATTTTCATGACTTCCTCCTATAATTATTAATTTTTAAATTAAGAAAACCCATCTGCAACAGCAAACATAATTAAAATCAAAGACGTGCCAAGTATAAATCCACTTAACCAGCCCCAAGGTCCATAGTAATCAATATGATCGTTTCTACCTTCAGATTGCATTAGCTCCTCCTATGATTAACTTACCATGAAGAAGAAAAAATAAAAATTCAACTTATTTTATTTATTTTTTAAATTAATATTTTTTAATAGACTGAAGAATAAAATTAATTAATGTGTTAATATAAATTAAAAATTCTGGGGGTAGAAAATGAATTCTAATGATGTAGTAAACAATGATGATTTTCCACCTATTAAGGACAATTTAAACTTTGTAGATCACATAAGCAAACTAATGGGTTTAGCTGTAGCTCAGCTTTATTTGTTTGCGGCGTTTTTAACTTGTTATGAAGTTATTTCAAGATATCTATTTCATTCACCAACTCAATGGGTATTTGAAACTGTGATGGTTTTGTGTGCAAGCGCTTGGATGCTATCAGCAGGATATATAACTCTTCATAAACGTCATATCGGTATTACAGTAATATACATTATGTTAAGCAAAGCAAAACAATGGTATTTAGATTTGTTTGCTTATGCTATTGGAGTAATTGCATTATGGTACTTTATTGATGCCACTATAGTTAGAGCAATAGAAGCTGTAACAAGTGTTGAAAGAGCTGGTAGCGCTTGGAATTCTCCTCAACCTATGATTTTAAAAACAATGCTAGTTTCAGGAGCTATGCTTTATTTAATTCAATTATTAGTTAACTTATATAGGCATTTTAAATCACAAATTGGAAAAAATATTATTACTGCAATTGCAGGATTAATTTTTTTAAGAATTGTTTTAGTTTTTCTTGAGCATGCTTTTGAAGCAACAGGTATCGTTGCAACTATAAATGGGTTTTATAGCTCAGTTGGATACTACCTTGAACCTAATTTGTATGTTGATATGGATGATATATCTATTGGAGCTGCTAGTTTTATTATTGTAGCTGCAATGGTTTTATTAATGATGACAGGCATGCCTTTGGGCGTTGTTACTCTATTTGTATCTATATTTAGTGCGCTTTTTTATTATGGTTATCCAGGCATGCTACTAGTATCTACAAATGCTTATGGTCTTCTAGAAAGTTATCCTTTAGTTGCTGTACCATTATTTGTTTTGATGGCTTCAATTCTAGAAAAAGCAGGAGTTGCAGAAGACCTTTTTGATGCCATGCAAATATTTGCAGGTAAGCTTAGAGGCGGCGTTGCTATTCAAACCATTGTTGTTGCTGTTATTTTAGCTGCCATGTCAGGAGTAATGGGCGGAGAAATCGTCATGTTAGGACTAGTTGCTTTACCACAAATGTTACGGTTGGGCTACGATAGAAAGTTAGCCATCGGTGTTGTCTGTGCTTCAGGAGCTTTAGCAACATTAATACCACCAAGCATCATAATGATTGTTTATGGCCTGTCAGCGAATGTAGCTATTGGAGACTTATTTATGGGAGGAGCGGTTCCTGGATTAATGTTAGCCTGCTTTTATGCGCTATATACACTTGCTAGATGTTATCTTAACCACTCTTTAGCTCCAACAGCAGAAGAAGTTAACGCACAACGTGGAAGTGCAATAAAACTTACTAAAGAAAAAAAGACAGCAGTAATGATGTGTTGTTTTTTAATCTTTTGTGTAATGGGTTCTATTTATGGAGGAATTGCATCGGTTACTGAAGCTGCATCGGTGGGAGTTGTTGGCGCAATCGTGGTTGCTTTGGTTAGAAATTCTTTTAGTTGGCGCCTACTTCAACAAGCTTTGGCGGGCACGATGTCAACTGTGGGAACAATTGTCTGGTTAATACTTGGAGCGGTTGCTTTTGTAGGAATATACAATCTGATTGGTGGTGCAGATTTCATGCGATCATTATTTGAAAATCTTGGCTTGCCTGCACTTGGTGTAGTTGCTGTCATGATGCTTATATTAGTTATATTAGGAACTTTTATGGAGTGGATTGCCATTGCTTTTATAACTGTGCCAGTTTTTGCTCCTGTTGTAGTAAAAATGGCTCCTGAGCTAGGCCTTGACCCAGAATGGGCTGCTGTATGGTTTGGAGTATTATTTGTAATGAATATTCAAATATACTTTCTATCCCCTCCATTTGGACCTGCATGTTTCTGGCTAAAATCAGTTGCTCCGCCTGAGATAACTTTACAAGAAATATTTGCAGCTGTTATTCCTTTTATTGGATTGCAAATTATTGGAATGATGCTTGTTCTATTTATCCCAGATATAGCCCTTTGGTTTCCCAAATTTTTAAATGGATAGCCAAAATATTTAAATGGTTAAAAATGGATGAACTTGTTTCCATCCATCAAAAGTCATATTAGCTGATAAATAAATCAGAAAAACTAGACCGAAATAAGATAGCCATTTAAATTTTGTTAACAACTTAACAATGGCAGTCGCAAAGACTGCCATTAACAATATTGAAAAACCAATTCCAAACATTAGTAAAAAAGTGTTATCTCTGGCGATAGCTGTTACAGCTAAAACGTTATCTAACGACATAGAAACATCGGCAATTATAATTGTAATCAAAGCTGCTTTAATCCCTTTGTCAGAAACAGATCCTTTAACTTCATCCATTTCATTATCTTTTGATGAAAAAGCTTTAATATCTTTATAAAATTTCCAACAAACCCAAAATAAAATCAATCCTCCTAATAACAATAATCCAGGAACACTAATTAAATAAGAAGCAACAAGAGCAAATAATATTCTTAAAATCGCAGCTGCCATTAATCCAATAAAAATAACTTTTTTTCTACTGGCTTCAGGAACTGCTGCTGCAGCCATACCTATTATAAGAGCGTTGTCACCAGACAAAATAATATCTGCAATTAAAATTTGTGACACGTCAAGGATCCAGTCTAACAATTCAAATCTCCCTAGGTTTTTGCCTAAGTAACATTGTTTCTATTTTTTTTCAATCAGTTGATTTTGGTTTAACAAAATACTAAATTAAATTTAAGTTGTTATTCATAAAAAATTGAATAGTCTTCATACTAAATTCTAGAGGAACTGAATAATGAAGAAAGATTTTGATTATATTGTCGTTGGAGCAGGATCAGCTGGTTGTGCCGTTGCTAATAGACTCTCTGAAAATAATAAAAATACAGTTTTATTAATAGAAGCTGGAAGATCATCTCATCCTATTTCAAGACTACCAGCTAGCTTTGCTCTTTTCATTGATAATCCAATGGTAAATTGGCGATATAGATCTGAACTCGAAGAAAGCACTTCCAATAGAGCAATGCCTGTTCCAAGAGGAAAATTATTAGGAGGGTCGAGTTCTATAAATGGTTTGGTTTTTGTAAGAGGTCAAAAATTAGATTATGATACTTGGGCGCAAATGGGAAATACTGGTTGGTCTTATGATGATGTTTTACCTTTTTTTAAAAAAATGGAAAATTACCAGGGTAAAAAATCTGAATTAAGAGGTGATAATGGACCACTTAAAGTTTCTGAAGTTAGTGATAGAAACCCAATTTATAATGCATTATTTGAATCAAGCGAAAGTTTGGGTATCCCTTTTAATGAAGACTATAATGGCGATGAACAAGAAGGTATAGGTTACACTCAAACTACAATATTTAATGGTGAAAGAATGAGCGCTGAAGTAGCGTATCTAAAACCTATCAAATCAAGAAAAAATTTAACTATATCCTCCAATTCTTTAGTAACAAAATTATTATTTGATGGAAAAACTTGTATTGGAGTAGAAGTTAAAAATAAAAATAAAATTTTTAGTTATAATGCTTCAAAAGAAGTTATTTTATGTGGCGGTGCAATAAACTCTCCTCAAATTTTAGAGTTATCAGGAGTTGGTAATCCAGAAATTCTTGAAGAAAATAATATCACCCCAATTCATAAATTAATGGGTGTTGGAGAAAATTTACGCGATCATCTTGCACCAAGAATTGTCTATAAAGTTATTAAACCAGGCGTAGCATATAACGATAAAGCTAGAGGGTTTAATCTTTTAAAACAAATTGCTAATTATATTTTTAAAAAAGATGGATTTTTAACTCTTCCATCAGCTCCGGTAGTTGGTTTTTTTAAAACTAGGCAAGAGCTTGCATCACCAGATATTCAAGTTCACTTTATTCCATATAAAGTAGTCTTAAATAATGGTAAAAGAACTTTAGGCAAAGAACCTGGAATAACATGTACTATCAATCAAAATAGACCTGAAAGCAAAGGTAGCATTCATATAAAGTCTAATAGTCCAGAAGAACATCCAAGTATTAAATTCAATTTCTTATCTAATCAATTAGATAAAGATACATTGGTTGCAGGAGTAAAGTTAATAAGAAAAATAATGCAATCCCTGCCTATGAAAGAATTTTGTGATGATGAAATTCAACCTGGTATGGAATTTTCTTCTGATCAAGATATTTTACAATATATCAAAGATAAGGCTGAAACTGTTTATCATCCAGTTGGAACATGTAAAATGGGATTTGATGAAAATGCAGTGGTTGATAAAAACCTTAAAGTTCATGGAATTAAAGGGTTACGTATTGCAGACGCATCTATAATGCCTACATTAATCTCTGGAAACACTAATGCTGCATGTATGATGATTGGCGAACGTTGCGCTGACTTTATAATCAACAGCCAATAAATAAAGGTTAAATTATATGACCACATCAAATGATTTAGAACAGTTTTGGACTAGAGGAGATCTACATTTAAGAGTTCGTGAAGCAATGATTGAAGCTAATCTAATTGATAAAAAATTAGAAATAGAAGATTTATTTCCTATTGATCAATATCATGCGCGAGGTATAGCAGCTACAGTTGATCTTGGTAATAGAATGCCTATCTCAAAGGGTGAAAAAATTTTAGATATAGGTTGCGGACTTGGTGGACCTGCAAGATATTATGCAAAGAAATTTGAATGCTTCATTACTGGAATAGATATAACACCTAGCTTCATTGAACTTGGAAATGAATTTAATCAATTAACTTCAATGTCAAATAAAATTGATTTAAAAGTTGGGAATGGTGAAATATTAGAGTTAGATGATAATACTTTTAATGGAGCATATTCACAACACGTTACTATGAACGTAGCTCAAAGAGATAGGTTTTTTTCTGAAGCCTATAGAGTATTAAAAAAAGGAAGTTTTTTTGCTTTTACCGAACATGGATTAGGACCATTAGGCAACCCTATATTCCCCTTGCCATGGGCGGACACTAAATCAATGAGCTACTTATTGCCTCCAGAAGAAACAATATTATTATTAAAAAAAACAGGTTTCACTGATATAGAAATCATTGAAACTGGAGACAAGTATATGTCTGGTTATGAAAAACTGGTTAATCAAAGTAATGACAAAACACCTCCAACATTAGGTATTCATGTCATAGGTGGACCTAGCATGATCGAAAGATCTAAAAACTCTTTAAAATCTATTAAAGAAAAAAGAACATTACCTTTTGAAATATTATGTAAAAAATAATGATTGAGAATTAATCTATTGTGACAGATTTATAATTATTCTTTTATTCATTTTACCTTTATTTTCAATTTTAATAGATATGACCTCACCTATTTCAGATGTTTTGTTTACATGAGTTCCTCCGCATGGTTGATAATCTATTTTATCACCTATAGACACCATTCTTATTTTTCCTGATCCGCGAGGAGGTTTTACAGACATAGTTCTTACTAATTCTGGATTTTTATCTAACTCATGATCTGTTATTTCAGAAATAGATATTAAATAATCTTTATTTATCAATTCATTTAATTGATTTAAAATTACTTCTTTATCTGGCTTTGTTTCAAGATCAAAGTCCAATCTTCCTCTTGAATCTCCAATTGAACCTCCAGTAACAGGCGCTGGAATTATCGAACATAAAAGATGAAGACAAGTGTGAACTTGCATGTGGCTATATCTTTTTTTCCAATTTAACTTGATTCCAATGTCTTGATTAATTTTCAAAGCATTAGGTTGTTCTATTAAATGAACTAATCTATTATTTTCATACCTAGTACCTGTAACCGCTATATCATTTTCATTAATAGTTATAACCCCAACATCCCCTGGCTGACCTCCCCCTTCTGGATAAAAAATTGTTTTATCAAGAACAATTCCATCAGATACAATGTCAACTATTCTTGAATTATAATTTTTAATATAAGCATCATCCCTAAATAACTCTACTGTCATTAACGTTCCTTTTTTTAATTTTAATAAAACTATTATAACAACTGTTTTAACAAAAATTATTATGTGTTATTCTTTAATGATTAATTATAATTTATAAGGATTAAATAACAATGAATATTAACGGGAAAAAAGCTATCGTCTTTGGAGGCACCTCGGGCATAGGTCTGTCAGCAACAAAAATGTTATCTGAAAAAGGTGCGCATGTTATTGCAATTAGCCGTAATCCAGAAAAACTAGAAACTCTTCCTAAAAATGTGACAACAAGAAAGCTTAATGTTCTTGATAGAGAAGCTGTTGAAAAATTTTTTGATGAAGAAGGTGAATTTGATATTTTAATTAATTCAGCAACCGGAGGATCGCGAGCTGTTGGACCTTTTCTTTCGATGGATTTAGATGGTTACAAAGCATCATTTGATAAACTTTGGGGTTATACAAATATTGTAAAATATGGCACAAAACATTTAAAAAATGATGGAAATATAGTTCTGGTTAGTGGTTCACCTGCTAGAAAATGTAGGCCTGGACAAATTGCTATTTCTTCAGTTGGAGGAGCTGTTGAAGCTTTCGCAAGAGGTATTGCTCCAGAAATCGCTCCCAAAAGAATTAATATAGTTTCTCCAGGTATTATAGATACACCAATGAGCCCCCTAGAAGGTAAGGCAAGAGAAGATTATTATAACAATACAACAGGGAATAATTTAATACCAAGAGCGGGAACTTCAGATGAAGTTGCCAAAGGTATTATTTTTGCTATTGAAAATGAGTTTATAACTGGAACAACCATTGATGTTGATGGTGGATGGTTACTATCTTAAATAAATTTAAAGAAGAGAGATTAAATAATCTCTCTTCTTCCCATATTAAAATTATAATAAGTTAAGCGCTATTGGGCTTAATATAAGACCTAATAATCCTCCAAAAAATCCTCCCCATACAATAAGCCATCCTAAATGATCTCTAATCATTTTTTGGATAATTTGTTTGATATCTTTAGGAGTTAATTCAGCCAATCTCGCATCTAAAACATTTTCAATTTTGCTTATTAAATTACTCGTAGAACTTTGGTTTTTATCTTTATTAGAGTTTTCAATTACGATGTCTTCAATAATTATCTTTAACTTTTTAATAATTGGTTCTTTAAGTGGTTCTAAAGCTTTTCTTCCACCAACCATTGCAAGCATTCCACCTAATTGAGAACCTTCAATAGCTTCAACAAGGCCTTGAAAAATTCTATCAAAATCAATTTTATGTATTAGATTTTCTGACAGACTATCTTTACTTTCTAATAAAAATTTATTTATTTGTTCAGGAGAAAACAGCTCTTCAATTATTAGGTTTCTTATACCTATTTTAATATCTTCAAATCTATCTAATATGACACCTGAACCATATAAGAAAGGTACTTTCTCAAAAAGCATATGAATTGCAATCCAATTAGTAATACTTCCTGAGAAAGCAAAAATACCCGTCATTAGAATAAACGAATGTTTATCCTTAAAAACAAATCCAATCATAATAATAGATATTGCAACTAAGTTTGTTATTAATGATTTATTCATTTTATTCCTATACTTAAAAAATATTAATTTATATCTTAGGAGCAGCAATTATTGGATTTTTTAAAATACCTAATATTCCAATATCTACCTCAACAACATCTCCTGGAACCATATAAACCGGAGGAGTTCTTTTGTCTCCTACTCCACCAGGCGTTCCAGTAACAATTACATCACCTGCTGATAAAGCTGTAAATTCTGAAATATAACTAATAAGTCTAGGAATTGGAAAGATAAGATCAGCAAGAGTTGCCTTCTGCATAACATTACCATTTAACCTTAATTCAATTGGAAGTTTAGTGTAATCCCCTACTTCATCAGGAGTGACCATAAAAGGTCCAAATCCACCAGTTCCAGGAAACGTTTTTCCAGGAGTATATTGGTGAGTATGTCTTTGATAGTCCCTTATACTTCCATCATTATAGCAAGCGTAACCAGCTATATGCTTCATTGATTCACTTTCAGAAATAAATCTTCCTCCTTTACCTATTATAATAGCCATTTCAGCTTCATAATCAAAACGTTCTGATTTATCTGGTTTAATCATTGGCTGCAAATGAGCCACCTGAGAATCTGCAAATCTAGTAAAAATTGTTGGGTTATCAACATCTGGTCTACCAGTTTCTTTCTTATGTTCCATATAATTTAAGCCAACACACATGATTTTTTGTGGGTCTGGTATTACTGGCAATAAAGTAATGTCAGATAATGAAAAATCTTTTGATTTTCCTGCAATATATTCTTCAGCTTGATCTTGCATATCCAAAGATATTAAATCTTTAATACTATTTACATCTGGATCTAATTTACCAGTTAAATCTATAACACCATCATTTACTACAGCACCAAAACTTGATTTTCCTAGCCTTATAAAACTTAATAACTTCATCTTTTTTCCTTTTTTTATGATCTCAAAATTGCTTTTCCCCACAGATTAAGAGTTCTTTCTGATTGTGGCCAGTTCTTTGTCGGTCGGCCATGTACCGTTTCCAATTCTGCAGACACTTCAATCCAATTACCATCAATATCCTCAATAAAAACAAAAAGGTTATTGCCTGGGCCATGCCTACCAGGCCCCCACATCAATTGAATATGATTTGACGCAAAATGATCACACCAATCTTTAATATAATTCCATTCACCAGCTTCATACGAATGGTGATCCATTCCTTTTCTATCAGATTTAAAGCATGCTATAGTATGATGTTCATGATTTGATGTTGTAAAACACGTTGCTAATGTTCCATCAACCGCTACAACTCTATCAGTTATATCAAATCCAAGTTGATTATGATAAAAATTTTGAAACGCTTCAACATCCAAAGATGCAAAAGTTATATGTTGCAATGGCCCATTGATGCCGGTTGAAGTATTCTTATAACTTTCTTTAGGTATGCCAAAACAAATAATATTTTGATCAGGGTCTATTACTGAGAACGATCCAGCGTCAAAATAAACTGATTGAAATTCAGAAACTTTAATTTTTTTATCTAACAAAAATTCTTTAAATTTTTTTAAATTACTGTCATGCCTACAAGCCATCCCAACATAATTTAATCCTTTATCTTCACCCTTAGTTATAATTATTTTTCTCAAAGGGCCTTCACATAAAAATTCATTGTTTGATTTTTTTTGTAATTTCATCCCCATAACATTTGAATAAAAATTAGCTAATTTGTCTGGATTATTACTTGCAATCGCCAAATGGTGTAAAGAAATGTCAGCTTGAACAGCACTTAATGTCATTTAATTTCCTGTAGTTTATGATTTTTTTATTTAATTATCTATGTTTTATGCAAAGAGATTTTATCTTATAATTTTAAATTAATTAATTTTACAAACATTCAATCACTTTTTCTATATATTTTTTGTTGTCAAAGTTATTTAAACTTCCAAGTATATATCTGTCAGGCCTTATAATTAAGGCTTTGCTTTTAAAAAAATCTAATATTCTTTTTAATTCTGGAAAATCAATAGAGCTAAATATAGGAATATTAATATCTTTTATTGTCTCAATAATATTTTGATCAGCAATTATAATAGTCTCTTTATCAAAAAATTTATCAAAGCGATCACCATCTTTAGACATTACTGATGGGAAAACTTTACCTCTATTAATATCTTTATTAAAACCAAGGCCCTTGCCTAATGCAGGCTTAATAGTCTCCATTTTTATAGTACCATCTGATTGCATAAAAGTAGTGTCTGAAACATTAGTACTTCCAATAGCATTCAATAATTCACCCATTTTCATTGTTGTGTTTATATAGTCTCTTACATTAGGAGATCTCTCAGTTTGATATGAATCTAACAGTTTTTGATTATGGCCATTTTTACAACTTAGAGCTAATTTCCATGCTAAATTTGAAACATCCCTTATCCCAGCACACATCCCCTGACCCATAAAAGGTGGCGTTAAATGAGCGGCATCCCCAGCAAGAAAAATACGTCCATGTCTCCATTTTTTAGCTATAGCTGACTGGAAAGTATAAATTGTCTTTCTTTCAATATCCACTTCATCTTTTGTTACCCATTGATTTAAAAAATTCCATAAATTTTCTTCTTTAAAAAAAGTTTCATAATTTTCATTTTCTTTAAGAGCAACTTCCCATCTTCTTCGTTTTCCAACATTTCTACAATAAGTAGCTGGCCTATCAGAGTTGCAGTATTGAATAGTGCGATCAGGTAAATGTATTTTATTTGATTTTAAAATAACATCAATCACAACCCATTTTTGCCTAAATCCTAGATCTTCCATTTTTGAATTGATATGTTCACGAACAAATGATCTTCCACCGTCACAACCAACAACATATTTTGTATTTGTAATATACTTTTTGTTAGTATTTGTGTCCAAATAACCGACTTCAACAAAATCATCTTTATTAGTTATTCTTTCAACAGTTGAATTTTGTTTGATATCAATATTTTCAATTTTTTTTAATTTCAATCTAAGACTTCTTTCTAAGTCAGGCTGATGAAATCTATAGCTTGGATAAAATCCATTTTCAGTTATTTTTTTAGGCCTAGGCCAATCTAAAATTAACTTTTCTTTTTCATCTAAAAATTTAGTACCTTTATTTATAATCAGCTTTTTTGAAATTTTATTAGCAATACCTATTGTATTAAAAACTCTCATTATTTCATCATCAAAATGAACAGCTCTTGGAAGATTATATAATGACGCTTCTCTTTCTAAAACTAATACTGATAATCCATTTAATCCAAGAAGATTAGCTAATGTACCTCCAACTGGACCTAATCCAACTATTACTATGTCGTAATCAATAATCATTATTTGTTATTTAATTTTTCATAAAGCCATGGACAATCTATTAATAGAGGAGCCTGTTTCCCTAAGGTTGAGGTTTCCAACCTTTTATCTCTAAATATTTTTCTCTGTTCCTCTGGCAAGTGCAATCTTTCATGTCCCCAAAAACTAGGGCCTTCATTTATTTCATGAGGAACCCATGTTTCTGGATCAATAATTCTTCCTCCCCAACCATTTTCAACAAAAAACCCTGAAGGTGAGTTTGCATAAAAAGATGTCATATAATCATTAGTATGTCGTCCTAATGTATAAGCAACAGCGTCTTCTTTATGTTGAACTAAATCAAAACCTTGCCCAACATCATCAAGATTTTTATATTCAACCATAAAATGATGGAATCCGATTTTATTAGATCCAACTAAAGCAAAACTATGATGCCTTCCATTAACGTGGAAAAAGTATAGTGGGATCGGATTTATACTATAATCACTTACTTTAAAATCTAATAAGTCTTTATAAAAAGAGATCAGTACTTTCATATTTGTAGCGTGTAAAACAGCATGACCAAGTCCACATACACCAGTTTTAAATCCTGAGATAGGTCTTCCAGGAATAAAAGAATTATCATCAACCATGGGTTTATAAACTAATTCAACTCTATTATCTGATGGGTCGTTAAAAAAAATTATATCTTCTACAAATCTTTTATCAGATAAGTTTTTAGAACCTCTATTCACTTTTATGCCAACTGCATCTAATCTACCTGCATATAAATCAAGATCTGAGTTATTTTCCACTTCCCAACCTATAAATGCAACTGTATCTCCTGGCTCTCCAGAAACAGTAAACCTTTGCTTTTGATTATCCATTCTAAAACTTAGGTTTTTATTGCCCTGATCAATACTTTGCATACCTAATAATTTACAGGAGAAATCTTTCCAATCTTCAAGTTTGTCAGAATGAACACCTAAATAACTAAGAGCGTTTATAGCCATTTTAGCAAAACCCTTTAAAATTAACATTAAGTTAAAATTATATTTAGGGATATTATCCCTTATAATGTTTTTAATTGTTAGATAAAAGTTAATCAATAATTAATATTATAAGATTTTATAATTTATGGTGTTTTTAAAATAATTATGTTTTATTAATTAACTTTATTACTAAACTTTTTAATAAAAAAATTTATGGGGAGAAAATAAATGAATAAATTAAATAGCTTATTAACTACTTTGATTTTAAGCATAGGTATAACCTTTTCTGCTGCAGCAGATAAAGTTATAATAAAGTTTCACACTTTTGTTCCAATGCCTGCTAACTCTAATGCTTTGTTTGTAAAACCATGGGCAGATAAAGTTAAAAAAGAAAGTAATGGAGAAATAATTACTGAGATGTATCCATCAATGCAACTTGGTGGCAAACCTCCTCAATTAGTAGATCAAGTAAGAGAAGGTGTTGTAGACTTAATTTGGACTGTTGCCGGATATACTCCCGGAAGATTCCCAAGACTTTCTGTTTTTGATTTACCTTTTTTGCCAACGAACGCAACTGCAACCGCACAAGCTGTTCAAGAATTCATTGAAACAGTTGGTGCAGAAGATTTAAAAGACTATAAGGTTATTGCAGTTCATGTTCATTCTCCAGGAATGATACACACTAAAAATAAATTAATAAAATCATTAGATGATTTTAAAGGATTAAAATTGAGAGGCCCAACAAGATCTGCAACTGCTTTACTTAAAGAATTAGGAGCTACACCTGTTGGGATGCCAGCCCCTAAAATTGCACCATCTTTATCAAAAGGAGTTATAGACGGTATGGTTGTTCCTTGGGAAATAATGCCTTCTTTTAAACTTCAAGAGCTTACTAAGTCTCATACTAATGTTGCAGGTCAAAGAGGACTTTATACAACTCCATTTTTGTTTATAATGAATAAAGCAAAATATGAATCTTTGTCTCCAGCTCAAAAGAAAGTAATAGATAACAATTCAGGTAAATCATTAGCAAAACATGCTGGTAAATTATGGGATAAATTTGAAGGTCCTGCTCGTGATTTAGCTGCAAAAGCAGGAGGAGAGTTTCATACACTTTCAGGTGCACCTTTAATTGAGATCAAAAAGGCTGCAGACAAAGTCGTTTCTGACTGGATTAAAAGTGCTAATAAAAAAGGTCTTGATGGACAAAAACTATACGATACTGCTAAAGCCTTAATTTCAAAATATGAAAAAATTATTTAGGTTATAACTTTTTTGAAAAGAATGATTATTTTTAAAAAATTAAATTTTAATGCTAGTTTTTTAGCTACAGAAATACGCCCAGATAATGAATTTGGGCGTATTTTAAATAAAATTGCTCGCTTTTTAGCTATATTTGGTGGGTTTGTTTTATTAACCGCTGCACTAATTAGTTTATTATCTATTTTTGGACGAGTTGTTTTTTCAAGTCCTATATTAGGAGATTTTGAATTAGTTGAAATAGCATGCGCTGTTTCAATTGGATCATTTTTACCTTTATGTCATTTAAAAAATGGCAATGTAATCGTTGACTTCATAACGGCAAAATTAAGTAAACGAAAAATTAATATATTAGACGCCATAAGCTCCTTTATTTTTGGTTCTGTTGCGCTTTTTTTTAGTTGTCGAATGATACTTGGAGCTCAAGACATGTATCTATATAGAGAAGAAACCATGCTCTTAGTTTTTCCTATTTGGATACCATTTCTTCCAGTTATCATATCTTTTTTTCTGCTTAGTATGTGTTGTTTTTATACCTTTATTCTTAAAATATCAGCTATTTTAGGAAGAGATTAGATTATGGATCGCTTTACGCTGGGTATAATAGCCTTTCCAATTCTTTTTTCATTATTGGCATTTAGAATTCCAATAGGACTATCTATGCTAATTGTTGGCTGCTCTGGAACAATATTGATAGCGGGATGGCTTCCAATACTTTCTCAAGTTAAGACTAGCGCTTGGCACCTTTTTTCAAGTTATTCTTTGTCTGTAATACCTCTTTTTTTACTTATGGGTAATTTTGCTGGGAAAGCCGGTATGAGTGAAGCATTATTTAAATTTACTGGTGCATGTCTCGGTCATAGAAAAGGCGGGGTAGCAATGGCCGCAATTGGAGCATGTGCAGGTTTTGGAGCAATATGCGGGTCATCTTTAGCAACGGCTGCAACCATGGGGAAAGTTGCTCTTCCTGAACTTAGAAAACTTGGTTATTCAGGAGCGTTAAGTACTGGAACATTGGCGGCCGGAGGCACATTAGGTATATTAATACCTCCTTCAGTTATTTTAATAATCTACTCAATTTTAACTGAGCAAAATATAGCTAAAATGTTTTTAGCTGCTTTTATACCAGGTATTTTAGCAGCACTTGGTTACATATTAACTATAGCGATATATGTTAGATTTGTTAAGGATTCTGGACCAACAAGAGCAAGGATTAATTGGAAAGAACGTTTAATACTTTTTAAAAATATATGGCAAATTATTCTAATTTTCGTCACTATGATTGGAGGAATTTATCTTGGTTGGTTTACTCCAACTGAAGGGGGTGCAATAGGAGCAATAGGAACAGGTTTACTCGCATTCTTAAATAACAATTTTAAATTTAAAGACTTAATCGATGTAATCGAAAGTACAGCTGTAACAACAGCTATGATTTTCTTGGTTCTTCTAGGAGCGGAATTTTTTAATTCATTTATAGCGTTAACTCAATTACCAAACGAACTTGGAAGAATTGCTATGAGTAATAATTTATCCCCTCTATTAATAGTCGCATGTATTCTAATTCTTTATCTGTTCCTTGGTTGTCTAATGGACAGTCTTGCAATGATATTGTTAACCATCCCAGTTTTTTTTCCTTTGATTATGACTTTAGATTTTGGAATGACACCTGAAGAAACAGCTATTTGGTTTGGAATATTAACCTTAATTGTTGTTGAAGTTGGATTAATAACTCCACCAGTTGGATTAAATGTTTTTATAATTAATAAGATGGCGGGTGATGTCAAAATATCTGAAACATTTAAAGGAGTGTTTCCCTTTCTTATAAGTGATATTTTACGCGTTATTCTATTATTTTCTTTTCCAAGCATCACTTTATTTCTTCTAAAAATATTTTAAAATTATTAATAATGAATGATCAAAATAAAAAATATTTATGGAGTTTAATTCAATCTACCGGTGACTTTTTAATTGGAAAACTTCCTGATCATCCTAGTCATCCTAAAGGAAGAAATCCATATGCTCACGTTGCACTAACAATTAAAAATAAATTTGGCCATAGTTATAAAGACATTCCTGATGAACAATTAGATATGGTAATAAACTTTTTAGAATTTATAAAAAAAGAAGAATAATTTTTTGAATTGTTAAAGAAAAATTTTTATTTTATTTAACAATTCAAAATTTATGTCTCTAACATTATTTCGTAATCTGTTTTCATGTCTTCTAGATCCAGGCAATCTAACTCCATCAAATGATGATAATTTTTCAAAAAACATTTCACAATGCTTCTTCCAATCAGTACCCGCTATAATTTCTGGATTTATGGCTATAATAAACTATCCCTCCCCCTTTTTGGACGGGCACCATTATCATTCTCTTCCGCTTGATAAGAAAAAAATCTCCTGTCAAGCCTAGCTGCAAATAATTTAACCATTAAAGCTATTCCATCGCTTTTATAACCTCCAAAAGGTAACAAAACTCCTTTTAAAATTTCTTTAGGGCCATTTGATGGATTGACATTTTCATCTCACCATACTCCAACAGAAAAAATATGACCGTCTCTTGCTGCAATCATAACCTCTCCTTTTGCCATTGAAGCTGGAGCCATATCAAAAACCACATGCTTTTTATTAGGGTTAAGCCATAGAAATTGGATTAGTACCAAACAGAACCTGCGGGAGCAACAGAAGGCTTAAATGCAGTGCACGCTAATCCAACTAAGTTTTTATTAGCTAAAAATTCTGTTTCAGGCAAAAGTGCCGGAAAATAATAACAAGCTTTTCCATTCACTTTTCCTGATTGAAGAGATACAACATATCCAAGAACTCTAAAAAATCGATAAGAACTAGAGCCATATCTTTCTGCAGAAGTTATGGTGTTACCTATTGTATTTGTATTTGTATTTAATATATCACAACCTTGTTTTTTAAAAACGTTTACTACTAGCTACTTAATTTCAGTTAAATTCGTTTCCTCAGTTTTAATATTTTCTATATTGATAATATTTCTCTTGTTTTTAATTACTTAAAAGGTTTAAAAGTCATTATATTTTTATTTTGAACAATTATACGAAGTTATTAAAGATAAAAATATTAATCGTTAAAAACTTAAAAACCATTTAATCTGTTAAGCTTTTGTGGTTTGACTTTGTTTAAAAATAGACGATTATATAAACTTGTTAATTAATACTGGGAGGATAATAAATGTTAAGTTTTAAAAGAATTATGGCCGTTTGTTTAATGGTTCTAATTTCTAACGTGTACGCAAATTTAGTGCTTGCAAAAGTAGACGGTCCGGCTGTTTTCTGGAAATTTAGTTTTTGGGGAAAAAGAAGAGCCTTTACTGAAGGTGCTGAAACCTTGGCTCAAAGACTAAGCGAAGAAACTGATGGAAAATTTAAATTAAAAATTTTTTATGGAGCTCAACTTTCTAAAGCAAAAGAAAATTTGGATGGATTAAAAGCTAATTCCTTTGAAATGGCTGCTTTTTGTAATTTTTACCACCCTGGTAAAAACCCAGGATTAATGGTGTTAACTTTACCATTTCTTCCAATGGGTGATTTTGACAAAGACGCTAAAATCAGACATGCCGTATATGACCACCCAATTGTAAAAGGTCAGCTAGCTAAATGGAATGCAATGTTATATATGACATCAAACCTTCCACAATATGAATTTTTAGGTAAAGGCAAGCCTCCAACTAGTTTATCTGATTTTAAAGGTATGAGAGTTCGTGCAGGTGGTGGAGTTGGCTCTGCTATGGAAATCCTTGGTGCTACTCGCCAAACTGTTCCAGCCTCAGAAGTTTATACATTAATTTCTAGAGGGGCTGTAGACGCTGTTTCTTTTCCATACACATATGCACATGTGTCATACAAAATTCACGAGGTAGCTGATTGGTTCACTTCTAATATGTCTCCAGGTACATCTGATTGTCCATATGTTATTAATAAAACTTCATATGATAAATTGCCTACTCAATACCAAGACTTGCTTGCAAAACTAAGACCAGAAGCTCTTGCATCAGTTAAAGTTGCATATAAAAAAGCTGATGACAAAAACTTGCCAATGTTTAGATCTAAATTGATAGAAGTAAAATATGATAAAAAGACACTTGCAGAATTTAGAAAAGCAGCTGGTAAGCCGGTATGGGATGCATGGGTGGCAGCAAATAAAGATAAATTTGATGCTCAAGCTCTAGTTGACCTAGTTTTTGAAACAGCTAAATAAATTTAACACGTATGTGCAAATATGTTATTTGCACATACATCCTACATAAGGCAGAATAAAAATTGCTTACAACTATTAATAATACATTAACCAAAATAGAAGATTTTCTGATCCTTTTCTCAGGAATATCTATATTTATAGTAATGATTTTAACTTCATTCCAAATTATTTCTAGAGTTTTAGGTTATCCATGGCCTGGTTATCTTGAATTGTCAGAACTATCTATTTCAATCTTTGCCTTCCTTGGGGTTGCATATGCTCAAAGAGTAGATGCACATATTAGAATGGAATTAATAGTTGGAAGTTTAAAAGGAAGAATTAAATGGGTTGCTGAATTTTGTGCTACATTACTCGGTTTCTTACTTATATTAATTCTTATTAAATATAGTTACCTGTTTGCTCTTGATGCATATCAAATTGGAGATACTACATACAACTACCTTTACCCTACTTGGCCAGCTAAAGCTTTAGTGCCTATAGCTTTTTCAATATGGGCTATGCGTTTGCTTGTTGAGTTGTTTGGTTACTTAAGAATGATAAAAAATATAGATGCTGATCCTATTGCAATTCCAGTAATTAGATCTCCCGAAGAGTTAGCTGATGAAGAAATAAAGGTAATAAGAGATTAACATGATTTTTGATAAATTATTTTCTGGCGAAGCCGCTAGCATTTTTGGAATTGGATATGCTGATCCAATAACTGTAGGTTTAATTTGCACTGGCATTTTACTTATTCTTGTATTGTCAGGTGTTAGAGTGGTTTTTGCAGCTAGCCTAGCAGGCATTATTGGACTTGTTGAACTTATTGGAGTAGGGCCTGCCCTTGGTAACGTTGGAGCAATTCCTTTTTCTAAATCAGTAACTTTTGTTTTGGGTTTATTACCTATTTTTATATTAATTGGCTACCTTGCTTTTCAAGCAGGAATTACAAAACAACTATTTCAAGCAGCTAAAGCTTGGGTTGGGTTTGTTCCAGGAGGCCTAGCTGTTGCTACAGTTTTTGCTACAGCTGGATTTGCAGCCGTATCAGGGGCATCTACTGCAACAGCAGCTGTTTTTTCTAGAGTTGCAATTCCTGAAATGTTAAAAGAAGGATATGATAAAAAATTAGCTGCAGGGGTTGTTGCTGCGGGAGGAACTTTAGCATCATTAATACCGCCATCAGCAATTTTAATTATATATGCAATAATTGTTGAAGAATCAGTCGGAGCTTTATTATTAGCTGGATTTTTACCTGGTATATTTTCTGCTTTAGTTTATGCAGGAATTATTATTATATGGGCAAAAATGAACCCTAACTTAGCACCGGCAATAAGAAAATATTCTCTAAACGAGAAGATTAAAACTCTGCCTGGAGTTCTTCCAATAGCAATAGTAATTTCTGTAATTATAAGCGCTATTTATGCAGGATGGGCAACTCCAACTGAGGCAGGAGCCCTTGGAGCATTTGTTGTTTTAATCATTGCCTTATTTAAAGGTATTAAAATCGAATCTCTTAAATTTGCATTAATGGAAACTGCAAAACTAGTAGCCATGATATTTTCTATTATATGGGGTGTATTAATTTTTGTTCGTTTTCTTGGCTTTTCTGGACTACCAGAAAGTTTTGCTAATTGGATAATATCACTGCCATTTGATCCTTATATGATTCTTCTTATGATACTAATGGGATATGTTGTTTTAGGCATGTTCATCGATGCTATAGGTCTGTTGCTTCTAACTCTTCCAGTTGTTTACCCAGCTATTATTTTATTGAATGGTGGGCCTGATGTTACTGCTGATCAAAGCGCTTTTGGAATGACCTTTAGCCAAGTAAGCATTTGGTTTGGTATAATAGTTGTTAAAATGGCTGAAGTTTGCCTAATAACACCACCAATAGGTTTAAATTGTTTTGTTGTTGCTGGTGTTAGAAAAGATATTCCAGTAACAGACGTTTTTAAGGGAGTAACTCTGTTTTTTGTTGCGGATATATTAACTATTATAGCATTGGTGTTATTCCCATCTGTGATAACCTGGCTTCCTGATTTAATGATGTCATGACTTATCCTCATCAAAAAGAGTAATTAAATTTACTAATCTTAATTTGATTGTTTCATAATATGAAATAGCACAAAATATTGTTTATTTTTTAAATTTTTGCACTCTTTCCCTTCCAAATGAAGAGCAATCTGTCCTCCATAATTGAAGCACCATTTTTAAAAGTCAAAACTAAGTTTTTTATTTGTATTGGTATTAGATTTCTTTTACAGAGAATAAAATAGCTATTAGTTCTAACCCATAAGTCTAAAATATTATCAGAGATTTTAAAATTTGAAATAATGGGAATCGAAAAATCAAAATCATTCTTAAAGAAAAGATTAAATTTTTTATTATATCTTTTAAATTAAATAAATGTGAACCTGAAATAATTTTATTTTTAGTACTTGTTTGATAAAACCATACCTATACTTTCCTTATATGGTTTATATCATTGATAATGATATTTTTTTCAATCAAAAGATTCATTTCTTAAGTAAAAAATAAATAATGTTCTAGGTAAGACAAAAGGTAAATTGCATGTATAGTAATTTCTATATTAATAAATTTTTTAAAAATATATTTATTATATTTATTATTTTTATAATAGCTGAAAAAAGTTTTGCAAAAGATCCCTTGATCCTAAAGTTTGATAATATTATTGTTAATCTTCAAGGAAACTTTATTCAGGGTGGACTGGTTAAGGGCAATGTTTTTCCTGATAAAGTTATAAAGTTTGAAGATAAAATTCTTCTTAAAGACGCTAATGGTAAATTTGTTTTTGGCTTCGGACGAAATTACAAAGAAGATTCTTATTTAGAAGTTAAAATTAGCGAAAAAAAATGGCTAAAAAAATCATTTAAAATAAAAAAGCAAACTTATAATACTCAATATATAAACGGTCTTCAAAAGAAGATGGTTACCCCACCTAAATCCTTTTATGATAGAATTAAAAAAGAGAATAAATCGATTGAATTAATTAGGAATTTAAATACTGACGTCAATTTTATTTTTCAAGAATTTATATTGCCTACAAAAGGGATTGTTTCAGGAGTTTTTGGAAGCCAAAGAATTCTTAATGGAAAACCTCGAAGACCTCATTATGGAATAGACATAGCTGCTCCAAAAGGAACTCCGGTGATAGCTCCAATTGATTCGATTGTTAGAATGGCTGAAAAAGACTTATATTTTACTGGTGGTACTATAATTTTAGATCACGGACATGGAGTGACATCTGTTTATTCTCATTTATCTTTAATAAATATAAATGTTGGTGACAAAGTGATTAAAGGGCAAAAAATAGCTGAAGTTGGCTCTACTGGTAGATCTACTGGCCCCCATTTAGATTGGCGAGTTAACTGGTTTAATCAACGGTTAGACCCTGCTTTATTAATTAATTAATATTCTACCCTTAAGTCAAAATAAATTATTAAAAATAGTATCTAGACGTAATGATCTAAAAGCTTGACAGAATATCCTGTAAGGCTATATTCCCTCTACTAATTAACATTATTAAATAACCTTAAATATATCATTAAAGTTATTAAATATTTTTCAGGTTAACAAATTCGGAATTATAAAAATGTATGCAGTAGTAAAAACCGGTGGAAAACAGTATCGCGTAGAAAAAGAAGACGTATTACTTGTTGAAAAATTAAGTGCAAATGATGGAGATCAGATTGTTCTTGATAATGTATTAATGATTGGTGAAGGTGAAAAAATCACAGTAGGCAGTCCATTGGTAAATGATGCTGCAGTGATGGCTCAAGTTATTAGGCAAACTAGAGGCCCTAAAATTACAATCATTTATAAAAGACGTAGAAAGAATAGTCGTCGTAAACAAGGACATAAGCAAAACCTTACGCTCCTAAAAATAATTGATATAGCAGAAACTGGAGCTTCTAAACTAGAACCAAAGAAAGCTGCTGAAATAAAAGCTAAAACAGTAGCTAAGCCTGCTGAGACAAAAGCTAAAACAGTAGCTAAGCCTGCTGAGACAAAAGCTAAAACAGCAATTAAAGAAGAAAAAAAATAAATCCTAAAGACTAAGCAAAGGAAATCTTAAATGGCACATAAAAAAGCAGGTGGTAGTTCACGAAATGGAAGAGACTCTGCGGGCAGACGTCTTGGAGTTAAAAAATTTGGAAGTGAATTAGTTGTTCCAGGTAATATTATAATACGTCAAAGAGGAACAAAGTTTCATCCAGGATCTAACGTTGGCATGGGAAAAGATCATACGATTTTTGCTCTAGTTGATGGGCATGTTAGATTTAAAGAATTAAAAGGCAAGAAAATGTTTGTTTCTGTGGAACCTTCACAACAAGCTGCTGAATAAAATTTACAAAAAAAAAATATTTAGGGAATAACTTAAAGGTTATTCCCTTTTTTGCTTTTAAGTCCTATTCTTAATTAATATTTTATTACAGAGTTATTTATAATGAAGTTTTTAGATCAAGCTAAAATCTATATAGCTAGTGGGCATGGTGGCTCTGGTTCAATATCTTTTAGAAGAGAGGCTCATGTTCCTTTTGGCGGCCCTGACGGAGGGAATGGAGGAAGAGGCGGCGATGTAATTGCTGAGTGTACCGATGGTCTTAATACTTTGATAGATTTTAGGTACCAACAACATTTCAAAGCTAGGCCAGGAGATGGAGGCAAAGGTAGAGATAGAAGCGGAATTAGTGGCAAAGATTTAATATTACGCCTTCCTATAGGAACACAAGTATTAGACGAAACTAATACCTTTATTTTAGCTGATATGACTAGAATTGGTCAAAAAGTAATTCTTGCTAAAGGTGGAGAAGGTGGAAAAGGAAATGCTTTTTTTAAAAGCTCTATAAATCAAGCACCAAGAAAATCACAACCAGGTGGTGATCTAGAGGATAAATGGATTTGGTTAAGGTTAAAACTTATAGCAGATATCGGATTAGTTGGTCTACCTAATGCAGGAAAGAGTACTTTATTATCTAGAATAACCGCGGCAAAGCCTAAAATAGCGGATTATCCTTTTACAACATTACATCCCAACCTTGGTGTAGTTAATCAAGATGATAAAGAATTTGTTATTGCTGATATCCCTGGCTTAATTGAAGGAGCTCATGAAGGATCAGGGTTAGGTCATAGGTTTTTAGGCCATGTTGAACGTTGTAAAGCGCTTCTGCATCTCATAGACGTTACAAGTAATAATATTAAAAAAGATTATTTAACAATTATAAATGAACTTAAAGCTTATGACACTGAACTAGCTAAAAAGAAACAGATCATAGTTCTTACAAAATGTGATGCTTGTGATAATGATCAGATTGATGCTGCAAAAAAAGAATTAAAGAAATTAAAAATAAACAATGTCTTAGGGATATCCGCTGTATCTGGAAATAATATTGTAACGTTAATTAGAAAACTTCAAGATCTAGTGTCCTCAAATAACCAAGATGACAATATAGAAAATAAACAAGAAACTGTTAAATCATGGGCTCCATAATCCAGAGAATAAGAAGATGAAAAAACAAGATTTAATTAAAGATTCAAAAAGAATAGTAATCAAGGTTGGCTCTGCTTTATTGATTGATAAAGATACAGGAAAACTTAAAAAAAAATGGCTTGAATCTCTTGCATTTGACATTAAAAATTTTGTTAAATCAGGAAAAGAAATTTTATTAGTCTCCTCTGGATCTATAGCATTAGGAAAAAAGCAATTAAACTTAAGTAACAATTTATCGTTAGATGAAAAACAAGCTGCAGCAGCTACAGGCCAAATCACATTGGCTCATGCATGGAGCGAATATTTAGGCAATTATGACTTAAAAGTTGCTCAAATTTTATTGGCTCCTGATGATACTGAAACTAGAAGAAAACACTTAAATGCTCGAGCTACATTAATAAAACTAATTGAACTAAATGTAATTCCTGTAATAAATGAAAATGATACAGTTGCCACGGAAGAAATTAGATTTGGTGATAATGATAGACTTGCATCAAGAGTTGCACAAATGTGTAGTGCTGATTTATTAATTCTATTATCTGATATAAACGGCTTATATTCATCTGATCCCAATAAAAATAAAGATGCCTCTTTCATAGAAACAATCACTGAAATAACTAATGAAGTTGAACAAATGGCAGGGCCTCCTATTAATGGAATTTCTTCTGGAGGCATGATTACAAAAATTGAAGCTGCTAAAATAGCAACTAAAGCTGGTTGTCATATGATAATTTGTGATGGTCGACTAGAAAACCCACTTTTAAATTTACAAAAAAATAACTCTGTTTTCAGCTGGTTTTTAGCAACTGAAAAGCCTATTAATGCTCGTAAACAATGGATTTCTGGAGGCCTTCATATTAAAGGACAAATTATAATTGATAAAGGAGCCTTTAAGGCAGTAACTAAAGGAAACTCAATTTTGGCTGCAGGCATAATTGGAACAGAAGGAACTTATGAAAAAGGTGATTTAATCAGAGTCCTGGATGAAAATAAAAAAATTATTGGAAAAGGGCTTATTCACTTCAATAACTCAGAAGTTAATTTAATAAAAGGGTTTAAAAGCGAAAACATTGAAGTAATATTAGGATATAGAGGTAAGGACGAAGTTGTTCATAGAGACGACTTTGTATTAGAAAATTATTAAGAGCAAAACAAAATGAATAATCATATTAATATCTATAAAGATGTAAGTCTTATAAATAAAAAATCTAAAGCTGCTTTTAAAATTATTTCTTTAAGCAATTCTAATGATCGAAATTTAGCTATTTTAAATACAGCTGAAATTATTAAAACTAATATTAATAATATACTAGCGGCAAATGAAATAGATATAAATAACGCTAAAGACAAAAAATTAAATAACGCATTCATTGATAGACTCATGTTAAATGCCGATAGAATCAATAATATTATTCTTGGGTTAATTAATATCAGTAAAATGGATGACCCTTTAGGTTGTGAGTTAGCAAGATGGAAACAACCTAATGGTTTAGATATTTCAAGAGTATCAGTTCCTCTTGGAGTTATTGGAATAATATATGAATCTCGTCCAAATGTAACAGTTGATGCTGGCAGTTTATGTATTAAATCAGGAAATACCGTTATACTTAGGGGGGGATCTGATTCCATTCATACTTCAAGAATCTTTACAAAGTTTCTTCGTGAAGGCCTATTATCTGCTAATTTACCCCCAGACGCTGTTCAAATGGTTGACAACACAAATAGGGAAGCTGTAAGCGCAATGCTCCAAGCAGTTGGAGAAATAGATGTTATTATTCCTAGAGGCGGAAAATCTTTAGTAGAAAAAGTACAAAAAGAGGCAAGAGTTCCTGTTTTTGCACACCTTGAGGGGATATGTCATGTGTATATTGATAGTGAAGCCGATATAGAAAAAGCAATAAAAATTGTTGTAAACTCTAAGATGAGAAGAACTGGAATATGTGGTGCATTAGAAACACTTCTGATTGACAAGAAAATAAGCAAAAATGTAATACCTATTTTAGCCGATAAATTAAGAGCGGAAGGATGCCAATTAAAAGGGGACAAAGAAACAACTATAATTGATAAAAATATTGATTTAGCATTTGATGTAGATTGGAAAACTGAATATCTTGATGCTATTTTATCTATCAAAATAGTTGACGGTGTAAATGGAGCCATTAAGCATATAGAGGAGTATTCTTCGCATCATACTGAATCCATCATAACTGAGAATAAACATACTGCCGATATATTTTTGTCTAAGGTAGATAGCGCTATAGTTATGCATAACGCCTCAACTCAGTTTGCAGATGGAGGTGAATTTGGCATGGGAGCTGAAATAGGAATTTCAACTGGAAGAATTCATGCTAGAGGCCCAGTAGGAGCGGCGCAGTTAACTAGTTTTAAATATATAGTTAGAGGTAAAGATCAAATTCGTGATTAACAACGGTGAAAATCATATTGAAACTAAAGATTTTAAAAATAATATAGCAACATGCTTTTCTTACTCAAGAAAAAGAAAAATTGGAATATTAGGCGGATCTTTTAACCCTGCTCATTTAGGCCATGTACATATTAGTGAAATAGCTAAAAGGACACTCAGATTGGATGAAGTTTGGTGGCTTGTTGCTCCTCAAAACAGGCTTAAACTCAGCATAGATATGGAAGATTTTAGTAAAAGATTAAATCAAGCAAGATCTTTAACAAAAAAAAATAACTTCATAAAAGTAATAGATTTAGAAAAAAAAAATAATCTTTTTATTTCTTATGAGACAGTTAATTTTTTAACAAAAAAGTCAACAAAAGTAAAATTTATTTGGTTAATGGGAAGTGATATACTAAAAAGTTTTGGCAAATGGATTAAACCATCACAAATTTCAAAAAAAATGCCTGTTGCAGTAATTGAGAGACCCGGTTATTCTTATTCTGTAATGAATAGTAAAGAAACATTCTTGCTTGGAAAAAAAATAAAACCATCTAAAAGCAAACTACTATATTTGAATAAAAATCCTTCTTGGGTTTTTATCAAAAAAAAATTAGTGTCTATTTCATCTACAGAAATAAGATATTTAAAGTCTAAAAATCAAAAAGGTTAAAAAAACATGAAAAACAATAAATCCAATTCTTCTAAACAGTTATTAAAATTAGCTTTAGAATCTTTGGAAGACGATAAAGCGATTGATGTTATAAGTATCAATCTTATTGGAAGAAGTAGTATTGCCGATTTTATGATAGTTGCCAGTGGAAATTCAACAAGACAAGTTGCCTCAATGGGAAATAATTTAATAAAAAAATTTAAAGATATTGGTATTCGTGTTCCGTCTCCTGAGGGTATGTCAAATGGCGATTGGGTTCTGATTGATGCAAGTGATATTTTAATCCATATATTCCGCCCTGAGGTAAGAGATTTTTATAGCCTAGAAAAAATGTGGCTTAAGAATGAAAAAGATGAGCTTATTGCTTCAAATGAAAAATAAATAATGAAATACATTATTTCATATATAGGCAAATCTTCAAAATCTGATGAAGAAAAAATTACTCAAAAATATTTAAAAAGATTAAATAATGTTGAATTAAACCAATATGAAGCAAAAACAAATAACGTTAAATTAAAAATAATAGAAGAAGGCACTAAATTAATAAAATCAACACCGTTAAATGCTAAATTAATATTACTTGATGAACAAGGAGAAAATTTATCAAGTAAGGAGCTCGCTAAATTAGTATTGGATTGGAAAGAAAGTAGTATATCAGCTATAAATTTTGCAATTGGAGGTCCATACGGAAATGGCGTTCAAATAAAAAAAACTGCTGATAAAATGATTGCTTTTGGACGTCAAACATGGCCTCACCAAATGGTTAAGATAATGCTCGCTTAACAAATTTATAGAGTTGAAACTATTTTAAGAGGTCATCCTTATCATAAATAAATGTATATAATTAGGGAATATCTAAAATGAAAAATAAGAAAAAAGCCCCAATAATATTGTGTATAATGGATGGATGGGGAATAAACAAAAATATAAATTATAATGCTGTGGCTCAAGCAAAAACACCAAATGTTGATAACCTATCAAAATTATATCCTTTTTCTACACTTGAAGCATCCGGGGAACATGTAGGGTTACCAGTTGGTCAAGTTGGAAACTCTGAAGTAGGACATATGAACTTAGGCTCAGGAAGAGTTGTAATGCAAACTCTTCCAAGAATTAATCAAGCATTCAAAAATAATGAGATCAAATTAAATAAAAATTTTAATGAATTTACTAAAATACATAATCAAAACAACACTGTCCATTTACTCGGATTATGCAGTGATGGAGGTGTCCATTCTCATATGAACCATATCATTTCTATTGCTAAACTATTAGATGCAAAAAACATTAAAACAGTAATCCATATTTTCTCAGATGGAAGAGATAGTTCTCCATTACAAATTGGAGATATTATTAAACAATTTGAAAAATCTTTACCTAAGTCAATAAAAATTGTTAGCCTTATTGGAAGATATTTTTCAATGGATAGAGATAACAGGTGGGATAGAATAAAAAAATCTTTTGATCTCATTACCTATGGTACTCATGACAGAAGGTCAGAAAATATATCTTCAGCTATTAAATTAGCATATGAAAACAGTGAAACAGACGAATTTATTTCTCCTACAGCTATAGGAGATTATTCTGGTATTCAAAATGGTGATAGTTTACTCATGGTTAACTTCAGATCAGATAGAGTTAGAGAGCTTTTAACTTCTTTTCTAGATCCTGATTTTAACGAGTTTGAAAAAAGATCAAATACTCCCTATTTTTCTAATTCTTTAGGCATGACAGAATATTCTGAAAAACTTTCTTCATATATGAAAAGTATTTTTTCAAGTAATAAAATTCAAGATACGTTGGGTGAAATTATATCTAAAAATAATCTAAAACAGCTAAGATTAGCTGAAACAGAAAAATATCCACATGTAACATTTTTTTTTAATGGTGGTAAAGAAACTGTTTTTCCTGGTGAAACAAGAGTAATGATACCTTCTCCTAAAGTATCAACATACGATCAAAAACCAGAAATGTCGGCTCATCACGTTGAAGCTGAATTAATTAAAGCTATTGAACTTGAAATTTATGATTTAATTATAATCAATTTTGCAAACCCAGATATGGTAGGCCATACTGGGAATCTTAATGCAGCTATTATTGCAGTTGAAACAATAGACAAAGCAATAGGTAATGTAAAAAAAGCGTTAGATCAAACAAATGGCATAATGTTACTAACTGCTGATCATGGAAATTGTGAAGTAATGATACACGAGAAAACCAAAACACCTCACACAGCCCATACATGTAACAAAGTTCCATTAATTTTAATTTCAAAAAATAACAATTTAAAATTAAACAATGGTAAATTAGCTGATATTGCGCCTACTATTCTAGATCTTTTAAAGATAGAAAAGCCAGTATCTATGAATGGTAAATCATTGCTATTTTAATAAATAGTTTGTTATAAATTTTTATCAAAACTTGCTAGATTAATTTTGTTCTATATTATTTAATTATTATAAAAATTTGATTATTACAACTTTTAGGAAATTAAAAAATGATTCATAATTTATTTAAAAATAAAACATTTATATTTTTAATTATATTTTCTTCATTTCTAATAATATTAGGATTTTTTCCAAATAACATTCTTAATGCACAATCAAACCGCCAAGAAACATATAAACAACTTAACCTTTTTGGAGATGTTTTTCAAAGGGTTCAAGAACAATACGTAGAAGAAGTCACTGACAAAGAATTAATTGAATCAGCTATATCTGGCATGCTTCAATCGCTTGACCCTCATTCTTCATATTTAAATGCAGAATCATATGATGATATGCAAGTTAAAACAAAAGGAACGTTTGGGGGCCTAGGAATTGAAATCACTATGGAAGGTGGATTTGTTAAAGTGATATCACCTATCGATGATACACCGGCAGCTTTAGCTGGAATGCAATCTGGTGACCTAATTATAGCAGTAAACGGTGAATCATTAAGAGGCCTATCAATAAATGAAGCTGTGTCCCAACTAAGAGGGCCTATAGGAAGTTCAATTAAAATTACAGTCGTTCGTAATGAAGAAGAACCATTTGAACTAGAAATAAAAAGGGATGTTATTAAGATTAAGTCAGTTAAACACAATATTATAAATAATGTTGGATATGTTCGCCTAACTACTTTTTCAGAAACTACTACAGAAGGATTAAAAACTGCTGTTGAAAAAATAAAAAAAGAAATAGGCGATAACTTTCTAGGTTTAATCTTAGATCTTAGAAACAATCCAGGCGGTCTTCTTAATCAATCAATTTCTGTATCAGATGCTTTTCTTAATCAAGGAGAGATTGTATCAACTAAAGGACGCAAAAATGATGATGCATCAAGAGTATTTGCTAAAAAAGGTGATATAATCAACGGCAAACCGCTGATAGTGTTAATTAATAGTGGATCAGCTTCTGCAAGTGAGATTGTAGCCGGAGCTTTAAAAGATCATTCCAGAGCTATTATTATTGGAACAAGAAGTTTTGGTAAAGGATCAGTTCAGTCAATCATTCCACTTGCTGGTAACGGAGCTATGAGACTAACAACAGCAAGGTACTATACGCCTAGTGGAATATCAATTCAGGCAAAAGGCATACAACCTGATATTATAGTTGAGGCAGGTATCACTGAAGCTAATAAAGATAAGAAGAAAAATAGGCGCGAAGAGAACCTAAAAGGCTCATTAGATAATAAAACTACAAAGTCAAAAGATGAAAATCCAGAACCTAAGATTAAATTAACGGTCACTGAAAAATTAATACAAGACAACCAAGTATCAAGAGCTATTGACCTTATTAGAGGGATAAGTCTATTTAACAATAAAATTAATAATATTTCCAAAAACTAATTAAACTCAAAAAAATAAATAGTGATAAATAATGAATATGTCTAACAATATGCCGCTGTTAAAAAGACCTTATAGATCTTGTGTAGGGTTAATGGTTTTTAATAAAATTGGTCAGGTCTTTTGCGGACAAAGACTTGATAATAAAGCTGAAGCCTGGCAATTGCCCCAAGGTGGGATAGACGAAGGAGAAACACCTATTGAAGCTGGCTTTCGTGAGTTAAAAGAAGAAACAAGTATAGTTAATGTTGAATTTGTTAGTGAATATCCTGAATGGTTAAATTATGATATTCCTTTACCCCTTGCAAATGCTTTATGGAAGGGAAAATTTAGAGGACAAACCCAAAGATGGCTTCTTTTTTCATTCACTGGCATTGATAATGAGATAAATATCAATACCTCCCATCCAGAATTTAAAAACTGGGAGTGGATAAACCCATCGCAATTACCCCTAAAAGCTATATCTTTTAAACAAGAAATTTATTCCATGATAAATAAAGCATTCATCCCAATTATAAATAATTTTAATAGTAGTAAATAGAAACAAAGGCGAATGAAATGTATAAACAAGGTTTTAATTATATCGATTTCGTAAATAGAGTAGAAAATATTTTAGAGTTAATAGAGAGTAAACCTAATAATTTTAAACATATATTTACTGAACTTTTTGATAAAGACTTTAAATCCCAGCTAACTTTTATTGAAGAATTAAATAATGGTTCATTAAAAGGTTTAATAATTTCTATTAAAGATTTATTTGATGTTAAAGGGTATAAAACTCGTGGTGGATCAATTTTTTTAAATCCATTGCCTTCCACAAAAGATGCTGATTGTATTTCTTTATTAAGAAATGCAGGAGCTTTATTACTTGGTCATACTAATATGACTGAACTTGCCTATTCAGGACTTGGTATTAACCCCCATTATGGGACACCTGAAAATCCAATATATAAAGGATCCGTTCCTGGTGGATCAACATCTGGCGGAGCCGTTTCGGTTGCGCTTGATATCTCTGACGTAACAATTGGAACAGACACCGGTGGATCAACTCGAATACCAGCTGCTTTTACAGGTATAACAGGCTTCAAACCTACACAAGACACAATTTCTAGAGAAGGTTCTTTATCACTATCTAATACATTAGACAGTGTAGGAATAATGGGAAAAAACATCTCACTTTGTAAATTAGTTTACGATGTGATGATTAGTAAACCTAAGTTTAATAATATTAATGTTCTCAATAAAAATTTTACTATGATTATACCTAGTAACTTTGGATTTGATAATATTGAGAAAGAAATTCAAATATCATTTGATATAGCTAAACAAAAAATAATTGATAGCGGCATTAATGTAATTGAAAAGAATTTACCTATCTTAGATAGTTACAAGAATATTCCATTATGGCAATTCGCAGCTGTAGAATGTCAAGCAGAGTATTTTGATGCTTATAAGGAAAAATCTAAATTAATTGATCCCAATATATTTAAAAGAATGGATAGAGCTAATGAAGTTAGAGCTGTAGAATACAAATTATTATTAAAAGTAAGACAAGAAATGATAAAAGTGTTTAACCTGCAATTAGAAAATAATTTCTTACTACTTCCAACTGTAACAGCAAAGCCACCATTGCTTAAAAAATGCGAGGACCCTGAATATTATGATGAGGCTAATTTGATATCACTTAAAAATACTACACTTGCAAATTTCATGAATGGTTGCAGTATATCACTTCCTTTTTCACACAACAAAACCACAATGGGTATTATGTTAAACGCTGCAACAAATATGGATCATAATCTTTTGGAAATAGGGTCAATAGTAGAAACAATACTAAAATCATAAATATATTTATTTATAATTAATTTATTTGCTCTATTACAGCTTGAATAAATAAAGCATTTTTTGATGCTAATTCTGCAATAGTTTTATCAGAGTTACTTTCTTCAGATTTAAATTGAATAAGTCTCTCTTCAAGCATTTGTTTGCTAGATTTATCAAGCTTTTCAGCTCTTTCTGCTAAAATGACAACAGAGTTTTCATTAATTTCAGCAATCCCACCGTCTATCATAACTCTTGTTATAATTTTATTGTCATTATAAATATCAATAACACCTCTATCAAGAGTAGACATTAAATGAGAGTGCCTTGGTAATGCACCTATGTATCCATCAGAACCAGGAATGACAACCATCTCTGCTGGTTCTGAAACAATAACCTTGGATGGAGTTACTATTTCCAAATTAGTTGTTTCTGCCATTTTTACCTCTTGTGAAATAAATTCATATTAATTAAGCGGCTTCTTTTGCTAACTTTTTAGATTTTTCAATAGCTTCTTCTATTGTTCCAACCATATAAAAAGCTGCTTCAGGTAAATCATCATACTTTCCCTCAGTGATACCTTTAAATCCCTTAATAGTATCCTCAAGTGAAACAAGAACTCCAGGAGATCCTGTAAAGACTTCTGCTACAAAAAATGGTTGTGATAAGAACCTTTGAATTTTTCTCGCTCTAGTAACAACTAATTTATCTTCTTCTGATAATTCATCCATTCCTAAAATAGCAATAATATCTTGAAGAGATTTATACTGTTGAAGAACTTCTTGTACTCTTCTTGCTATGTTGTAATGCTCATCTCCAACAATTCTTGGGTCTAACATTCTAGAAGTTGAATCTAATGGATCAACAGCTGGATAAATACCAATTTCAGCTATTTGTCTTGATAAAACCGTAGTTGCATCCAAGTGAGCAAATGATGCTGCAGGAGCAGGATCTGTTAAATCATCCGCTGGCACATAAATGGCTTGAACAGAAGTAATAGAGCCTTTAGTTGTTGTTGTAATTCTTTCCTGCAAAGCTCCCATATCTGTAGCTAATGTAGGTTGATATCCAACAGCCGATGGAATTCGACCTAATAGAGCTGAAACTTCAGATCCAGCTTGAGTAAATCTAAAAATATTATCTACGAAGAAAAGAACATCCTGACCTTCTTCATCTCTAAAGTATTCAGCTAAAGTTAATCCTGTTAAAGCCACTCTTGCTCTTGCTCCAGGAGGTTCATTCATTTGACCATAAACTAACGCAGCTTTAGAACCTGGTCCATCAGGCACAATCACACCAGATTCAACCATCTCATGAAAAAGGTCATTACCTTCTCTAGTTCTCTCACCTACTCCAGCAAAAACAGAATATCCACCATGTGCTTTTGCTACGTTATTAATTAATTCCATAATTAGAACAGTTTTTCCAACTCCTGCACCACCAAAAAGACCAATTTTACCTCCCTTTGCGTATGGAGCTAAAAGATCTACCACTTTAATACCTGTAACTAAAATTTCAGAAGATGTCGATTGTTCAACATAAGCTGGAGCATCTCTATGAATAGGCAAATACATTTTAGCTTTAACCGGCTTACCATCGTCCACAGGATCACCAATAACGTTTAAAATTCTTCCTAATGTCTCAGGGCCAACTGGAACTGTTATTGGAGCACCAGTTTGGATAACTTCCATTCCTCTTACAAGACCATCGGTACTATCCATTGCAATTGTTCTAACCTCATTTTCACCTAAGTGCTGAGCAACTTCTAGAATAAGTTTTTGTCCGCCGTTATCAATCTGAAGAGCATCCAATATAAAGGGAAGATCTCCATCAAACTCTACATCAACAACCGCACCAATGACTTGTGCTACTCTTCCAGAATTTTTCTGTGATGGTTTTTTTACCATTATTTTACTCCATTCGATTTTTTTAATAATAAATTTTTATAAAGCTTCTGCGCCTGATATAATCTCAATTAACTCGCTCGTAATAACCGCCTGTCTAGTTCTATTATATTGCAAAGTTAGCTTATCTATCATTTCTCCAGCATTTCTAGTAGCGTTATCCATTGCAGTCATTCTAGCAGCCAATTCACTAGCAGTGCTTTCAATTTGTGAACTAAACAATTGCGTAGCTAAATTACGCGGCAACAAATCATTTAGTATTTCTTCTTCACTTGGTTCAAACTCAAATACAGAATTAGAAACATTTTCTTCTGTTTTACCTTCTTTAACTTCAACGGGTATAAGCGATCTATACGTTACTTCTTGAGCAATTGCAGAAATAAATTTATTATATATTACTCTACAATTTCCAAATTCATTGTTTTCAAATAATGTAATAATTTTTCTTGCTAGTATTTCTGCATCTGAAAAATTTGGTTTTCCTGATTTACCTTCTATTCTCTCAATATAAAGATCTCCAAATTCTCTATTTAAAGCGACTGCTGATTTCTTTCCTACCATCAACAACTTTACTTTAATTCCTTTGTCAGTTAATAACTTTACTTCTTTACGAACAGCTCTAGTTATAGAACCATTGAAACCTCCACAAAGCCCTCTATCTGCAGAAAAAACTACTAATAATTGAGTCTTATTATCTTCTTTCCCAGTTAACAGATCTACAGAACCACCACTAGAATTAGACACTAGTTTAGACACAATATTATCCATTAAAGAGGTATAAGGCCTAGATGCCATAGCTTGATCTTGAGCTTTTCTTAGCTTTGCTGCAGCAACCATCTTCATTGCTGAAGTGATTTTTTGAGTGGACTTTACAGAACCAATTCTATTTTTTAGATCTTTCAAAGAAGGCATATTAACCTATCCTATTTAATTTTTATAAATATTAAGCGTAGCTTTTTACTAATTGATCTAATGTTTCCCTTAGAGCTTTATCAGTCGAATCTGATATCGATTTATCCTTACTGATATCCTTAAGTATTGAAGAACCCTTGGCTTTTAATTTTTGAAGTAAAGCCTTCTCAAAATCACCTATACTTTGTGTAGGAATTTTATCCAAATACCCTTTTACACCAGCAAAGATAACAGCTACTTGTTCTTCAACTTTCATAGGAGAATACTGCGATTGCTTTAATAACTCAGTTAACCTTTCACCTCTTGATAAAAGCTGTCTAGTAGAAGCATCCATATCTGAAGCAAATTGAGCGAAAGCAGCCATTTCTCTGTATTGTGCCAAATCCAACTTGATTGTTCCTGCCACTTGTTTCATAGCTTTAATTTGAGCAGCAGAACCAACTCTTGAAACTGATAAACCAACGTTAACCGCAGGTCTGATACCTTTATAAAATAATTCTGTTTCAAGAAAAATTTGACCATCAGTAATAGAAATAACATTTGTAGGAATAAACGCTGAAACGTCTCCACCTTGTGTCTCAATTATTGGTAAAGCTGTAAGCGAACCAGATCCATTGTCTTTATTCATTTTAGCGGCTCTTTCAAGCAAACGTGAATGAAGATAGAAAACGTCACCTGGGTAAGCTTCTCTTCCGGGAGGTCTTCTTAATAATAGTGACATTTGTCTGTAGGCAACAGCCTGTTTTGATAAATCATCGTAAACAACAACCGCGTGCATACCGTTATCACGAAAATACTCACCCATTGCTGCTGCCGCATAAGGAGCTAAAAATTGCATTGGAGCTGGATCTGATGCTGTAGCAGCAACTATAATAGAATATTCTAGAGCTCCTCTTTCTTCCAGGGTTTTTACTATCTGCGCTACAGTTGATCTTTTTTGTCCAACAGCTACATATATACAGAAAAGTTTCTTTGCATCATCTTTTCCAGCGCTATCATTAGTACTTTTTTGATTTAAAAAAGTATCAATTGCTATCGCTGTTTTACCTGTCTGTCTATCACCAATAATTAGCTCTCTCTGCCCTCTTCCAATAGGAATAAGAGAGTCAATTGCTTTCAAACCAGTTTGCATTGGTTCATGGACTGATTGCCTAGGCATAATTCCTGGCGCCTTAGCTTCAACCCTTGTACGTTTTACATTTTTTAGAGCGCCTTTACCATCAATAGGGTTCCCAAGAGCGTCAACCACTCTTCCAAGCAAACCCTTACCAACAGGAACATCAACAATAGAACCTGTTCTCTTAACTATATCGCCTTCTTTAATAGTTTTATCGCTTCCAAAAATAACAACACCAACATTGTCTCGTTCTAGGTTAAGAGCCATACCAGCTATTCCACCAGAGAACTCAACCATTTCTCCCGCTTTAACTTCATCTAAGCCATGAACACGAGCTATACCATCACCTACTGATAAAACTTTTCCTATCTCTGTGATTTCTGCCTCTGATCCAAAATTAGAAATTTGGTCTTTTAATATTGCTGAAATTTCTGCTGCGCGAATGTCCATTAATTTACACCTCTCATGGCTATTTCAAGTCGATTAAGTTTAGTTTTTATTGAACTATCAATCATTTTAGAACCGATTCTTACAATGAGGCCTCCAATTAAAGACTCATCAACTTTCATTGATAGTGAAATTTTATTACCTCCAACAACTTCAGAAATTGATTTTTCAACTTCTTGACGTTGAGATTTATCTAATTCAATAGCAGAGGTAACTTCAGCGTTAACCTCTCCATTCTGCCTTGATACTTCCAAAAGAAAAACGTCAATAATTTGATCTATATAAAACAATCTTCCATTACCAGCAAGAGTTCCACAAAATTGTATTGTTAAATTGTTTGCTTTAGCCTTTTTTAAAATGGCTATTAAAGCAGATTGCTTATCATTTTTTGATATAGCAGGAGACTTAATTAAATCTAATAATTCATTATTTGATTTTATTAGTGATTTAATTTCAACAAAGTCATCAACTATTTTAGCAACTATTTTTTTTTCGTTAGCTAATTCATATAATGCTTTTGCATATCTTCCTGTTAATCCAGATGGTTTACCGGATGAACTGCTCATCTTAAAACTTCCTTATAGTCTAATTTTAGTTAAAATATATCGATTGCTAGCACAGCATTAAGTTCAATGCAAGCAACTCAAGTACTCAATATTAAATAATTTTTACATAAAAGAAAAAGGATCAATATCTATAATTAATTTTATATTAGCTGGTGTTTTAACTTTTTTAACCCAATCAAGTAAAACTTGCTGTAAATTTACTGTTTTATGAGATTTAATTAAAAACCTTTTTCTAAAGCTTCCTCTTAAAAAGTGTAATGGAGCTGGAGCTGGGCCAAAAAACTTTACGTTATCAAATGATGGAATTTCTCTTGATAATTTTGAAGCAAAAATATCTAAATGTTTTTCAGATTTACATGACAAAATAATCGCAGCTAATCTTCCAAACGGAGGCATTCCAGCATTTTTTCTTGATATCAACTCTTTTTCAAAAAAATCATTTCGTATATTTTTAGCAATTGCTTTTATAATTGTATTTTCTGGATCAAAAGTTTGTAAAATAACAAGACCTTTATCATCTTTATTCAAGGCATGCCTGCCTGACCTTCCAGATACTTGTTGAAGAAGCTGAAAACTTCTTTCTGAAGCCCTTAAATCTCCTCCAGAAAGACCTATGTCACTATCAATAATCCCTACTAATTTTAAATTTGGAAAATCGTGTCCCTTAGCTATCATTTGAGTTCCTATCATAATATCAACTTCACCATTTTTAATCTTATTTATTGCATCCGTGAGTATGCTTTGACTTTTCATGGTATCGCTTGAAAGGGTTATTAAATTTGCTTCAGGAAAATATTTTTTTACTTCTTCCGTGATCCTTTCAACACCAGGACCACAGGATTGCATTTTATTTTTCTCCCCACAAAATTCACAAACGTTTGAAATGATTTTTTTAAATCCACAATGATGACAGACTAAAGTTGAATCAGATCTATGTTCAACTAACCAGGTATCGCAGTTTTTACAATTAACTTTAGTGCCACATGACCTGCATAAAGTTAAAGGAGAATAACCTCTTCTATTTAAGAACAGTAAAGATTGTTCTTTTTTTATTAATCTAGCTCTAATTTCATCTACTAATATTGGAGAAATCCAATGTCCTTTTATAGGAGGGTGTAACTTTAAATCTAACAGTTTTATTTCAGGCATCTCCGCACCCGTTGCCCTATTAGGTAAAATAAGATGAATATATTTTCCAAGCTTCATATTATGAAAAGTTTCTAAAGACGGTGTTGCAGATGCCAATACTATGGGAGCAGAAGACTTCAGGGCTTTATAAACAGCCATGTCTCTTGCATGATACCTTACACTTTCTTCCTGCTTAAAAGCAGGTTCATGCTCTTCATCAACTATAATAAGCCCTAAGTTTAAAATTGGAATTAACAATGCTGAGCGAGCACCTACTATAACAGGAGCGCTTCCATTTAGTGCAGCAAACCATATTTCTTTTCTTTTCTTTTGAGTAATATCTGAATGCCAAACCAATGGATTAAAATTAAATCTATCGTAAAATCGTTTTTGCCAATCTGGAGTCAATGCAATTTCAGGTAATAGAATTAACACTTGTTTGTTTTCATCCAAACATGTCTGGACTGTATCAAAATAGGTTTCAGTTTTTCCGGAACCAGGAACTCCGTCTAATAAAAAACAATCAGGACTACTATTCTTTATTGATACATTTATTGTTTCTATTGCAGCTTTTTGATGCTCATTCAATATTTTTAAGTGCTGATTATTTTTTATACTCTCACTAATTAAATCAGTAGATATTGTGCTTTCTAATTTTACCAATTCTTCTTTGATAAAACCTTTTTTTAACATATCTCTAATTATATTTTTTGTTATTCCAGTGTCTTTTATTAGATCTTCAATCATTTTTCCTTCATCAAAGTTAGATAAATAATCTAAAATTACTTTTCTTTTTGATGTTATTTTTTTGTAATCAATAGAATTTTCATTTGGATAATCAGATAAATTAATTTTATATATTTTATTTAATATTGGAGATGTGATTGCCTCTAATGGTGAAAGAACCATTTTCAAAACAAGCCCTGTATAGACGCAATACCAACTAGCTAGAAAATAAACTAAATCTATAGATGAAGTTGGTATTGGATTTATATCATATACATTTATGATTTTTTTTAACTTTTCTATTGGATATTTTTTAGAGCCTTCACTAACAATTATACCTACAACTTTCCTTGATCCTAAAGGAGCTAAAACTATTTGACCAACATCTAAACCGTTAATATTATTTTCAATTAAATAATCAAAAGGTTCGTTAAATGGGCCAATTAACAATACTGAAACTTCTTTTGATTTAATACTTTTCATTTCTTATCTTTATGAAATATTATTTATGTAAGCTATGGTTATCATTATAAAGATAATGTATTATAAAAACATAGTTAAAGAATAAACAATTATATAGCATCATTTTGAAAAACCAATGAAGGATTAATAATGGAATTATTTATCGATACTGCAGAAATTGAAGAAATTAAATCTTTAAATATTACTGGATTGATTGATGGAGTTACTACCAACCCATCGCTAATAGCTCAATCTGGAAGAAATATTATAGAGACAATTGCAGAAATTTGTTCGGAAGTATCTGGCCCAGTAAGTGCAGAAGTAACTGCAACAGATTTTGACACAATGATAAAAGAAGGTAAAAAACTATCTGCTATTGCTAAAAATGTTGCTATAAAAGTTCCCCTTACATTTGATGGCCTTCGTGCTTGCAAAGCTTTTTCAGATGATGGAATTATGGTCAATGTAACTTTATGTTTTAGTGCAGCTCAAGCACTTCTTGCTGCTAAAGCAGGTGCAACTTTTATATCTCCCTTTATTGGCCGCCTAGATGATATTGGCGCTGATGGAATTAATTTAATCTCTGAAATAACTGAAATATATGAAATATATGGATTTGATACAAAAGTACTTGCTGCCTCAATAAGAAGTGTTCAAGATATAGTAGATGTAGCAAAATTAGGAGCTGATGTTGCCACTATTCCTCCTAAATTTCTAAAAGCAATGTATAATCATCCATTAACTGATAAAGGACTTTCTGATTTTTTAGCTGATTGGAAAAAGACAGGTCAATCAATTTTATAAAGTGATTAATGACAACATTAGATAAAACAAAACTGGACATAAAATTATCCAATATAATTGAAGGATGGATAGAATACCTTAGTTCTATTCGTGGATATGGAATTAATACATTATACGCCTACCAAAGTGATGTTTTTGACTTTATGTTTTTTTGTAATAATAACAACCATAATAATTTATCACCTGACAAATATATTTTAAGAGATTATTTGTTTGATTTATCAGAGAGAAACCTATCAAGAACAACTGTAGCAAGGCGAATATCATGCTTAAAAAATTTTTTTAAGTTCCTTTTAAAACAAAAAAAAATATCATCTTTAGATACATCCATCTTTAAAAGTCCCAAATTAAAAAGAAGCTTTCCCAAATCAATAGATCCAGATCTAGCTGCCAAAGCATTATTCTCCTTAATGGACAATAAAAATGAACTTTGGATTAATTTACGTGATAGAGCGGTAATGTTATTACTCTATGGTGCCGGCCTTAGAATAAGTGAAGCTTTATCTTTGAAGAAAAAAGAAGCTCCAAATGGCGACTGGTTAAGAGTTTTAGGAAAAGGAAACAAATATAGAGATGTTCCTTTATTATCGGTTATTTGTGATGGAGTTAAAGATTACTTGGATGCATGCCCATTTGATTTAAATGAAGAAGCTCCACTTTTTTTAGGGAAAAGAGGTGGCCTATTGTCACCAAGGATTATTCAAAGAAGAGTTGAAAATTTACGTTATACTCTTGGCTTGCCATCTCATACTACACCTCATGCTTTAAGACACGCTTACGCAACTCATCTGCTATCTGGAGGAGCTGATTTAAGAGCGATACAACAACTTTTAGGTCATTCTAGTTTATCAACTACTCAAAGATATACTGATGTAAACGAAGCTGAACTTCTTGCTTTACATAAAGCAACTCATCCACGTTCATAATTATTATCTAAAATAAATAGGCAATCAAAATTTAAATTTTTGATCGCCTATTTTTAATTAATATTAAAGTTGTAAAAAATTATAGTTTAAAATTACACAAGATCAAATCGATCAAGATTCATTACTTTATTCCATGCGGCTATAAAATCTTCTAAGAATTTATCTTGGGAATCGTTGCATGCATAAACTTCAGCTATAGCTCTTAATTGCGAATTTGAACCAAAAGCAAGATCAACACGAGATGCTGTTCTTACCTTTTGTGAAGTTGATCTATCCGTTGCTTCATAAACGTTACTTCCAGTAGCTTTCCATTCCACTCCCATATCCAGAAGATTAACAAAGAAATCATTAGTTAATTTTCCAGGTGTTTTAGTGAAGATACCATGACCTTCCGCGCTTATGCCTAATGCTCTCATTCCACCAAGCAGCACTGTCATTTCTGGAGCAGTTAAACCGATTATCTGAGCTTTATCTAGCATCATTTCTTCAGGACTTATTCCATAGTCTTGTTTCTGAAAGTTCCTAAAACCATCTAAAACTGGTTCAAGAACTGCAAATGATTCTATATCTGTATTTTCTTGAGTTGCGTCCCCTCTTCCTGGAGTAAAATCAACATTTTTCCCAGATGCTTTTTCAATACCCACATTTCCAGCAAGAACAATTACATCTGCTACTGAAGCACCCGACTTTATAGCGATACCCTCTAAAACATTTAATACTTTAGAAAGTTGTTCAGGTTTATTTACCTCCCAATTTTTTTGAGGTTCTAAACGAATACGAGCACCATTAGCTCCACCACGCATATCTGTACTTCTATAAGTTGAAGCACTTGCCCAAGCAGTTTCAACCATTTCCTGAACTGATAAGTCACTATTTTTTATAAGTGCTTTTACGGCATCTACATCATAGTTATTATTTCCAGCTGGAATAGGATCTTGCCAAATAAGTTCTTCTTCAGGAACTTCTGGTCCAAGATAACGTGTTTTCGGGCCCATATCACGATGTAATAACTTAAACCAAGCTCTGGCAAAAGCATCTTGAAATTGATCTGGGTTTTCATGAAAATGTTTAGAAATCACCTTATATGCTGGATCTTCTCTCATAGCCATATCCGCAGTCGTCATCATAGTTGGAACGCGGATTGATGCATCTTCAACATCAGGAGCAAGATCTTCTGGTTTAGGATTAATAGCATGCCATTGATGAGCTCCTGCAGGACTCTTAACAAGTTCCCACTCATATCCTAGCAATAGATCAAAATATCCATTATCCCATTTAATAGGGTTAGCAGTCCAAGCACCTTCAATACCACTGGTAATCGTATTTCTACCTTTACCTGAAGCGTATTTATTTGCCCAACCTAAACCCATTTGCTCTATTGGAGCACCCTCTGGCTCTGGACCAACATGTACGTCAGGATCAGACGCTCCATGAGCTTTACCAAAAGTATGTCCTCCAGCAGTAAGCGCAACCGTTTCTTCATCATTCATTGCCATACGTGCAAATGTTTCTCTAATATCTCTTGCACTAGCTAGTGGATCTGGGTTTCCGTCAGGTCCTTGAGGGTTTACATAAATTAAACCCATTTGAACGGCTCCAAGTGGCATTTCTAATTCACGATCACCCGAATAACGTTTATTTTCAAGCCATTCAGTTTCTTTACCCCAATATATATCTTCCGGCGGCGCCCATATATCAGAACGACCTCCACTGAATCCAAATGTTTTTCCACCCATTGATTCAATAGCCACGTTTCCAGTTAAAATAAATAAATCAGCCCAGCTTATCTTATTTCCATATTTCTGTTTAATTGGCCAAAGTAACCTTCGAGCCTTATCTAGATTTCCATTATCTGGCCAGCTGTTAAGAGGAGCAAAACGTTGATCTCCTGTACCACCACCTCCACGACCGTCACTTGTTCTATAAGTGCCTGCAGCATGCCACGTCATACGAATAAAGAATGGTCCATAATGGCCATAGTCAGCAGGCCACCAATCTTGCGTATCTGTCATTAAGTTATTCAAATCTTTTTTAAGAGCTTGATAATCAATTTTTTTAAACTCTTCACGATAATCAAAATCCATACTCATAGGGTTTGATCTTTTATCATTCTGGTGAAGAATATTTAAATTTAATTGATTTGGCCACCAATCTCGATTTGCTGTACTTACACCACTATTAGTAGTAGCAGAACCATGCATTACTGGGCACTTACTAATCTCATTCATAAAGGAACCTCTCATTTTAAAAAAATGTAATATTTGTTAATATAATAAACAGAAAGTATAAATTGTAATTGTTTATGTCAAGTAGTTTAGAACCATTTTAAAGTAAAAAATATTAATTATTTTTTTTAAGTTTTATGATTACATCTACTCCACTATTTATAAAGCCCTTAGGAATATCAGGAAGCTTAACCAGATTGATTTCATTATTGTTAATGTCAATTAATTCTCCTGTTTCTTCATTCAAAAAATGATGATGAGAAATATTATTTGTATCAAAAATAGCTGTATCTGTATAACTTTCAACTTGCTTTATAAGCCCAGCATTTTTAAATTTCTTTAAACAATTATAAACTGTGGCAATAGACATTTTGTTGCCGGAAATACTAATTTCATTTTGAAGGTTTTCAGCAGTAAAATGCCGATTGAAACCATTAAGAAGAATATCTGCAATTATAATTCTTTGCTTTGTTGGCCTTAACCCAGCATTTCTTAATTTAATTTTATTATCCATAATTTGTACTTTAAAACCATTCTAAACTTAATGTACAATTATCAACTAAGATTTTGTATATATATTGTCAAGCTTATTGCTATTAAGAAAGTTTTTTTATTCTGACTTTACGAAACTTAAACAAAATGAGATTATACTATTTGAATAGGAGAAAAAAATGACCAAACCCTGTGATCTTAGTGCCATTGAGGCAAGGAATTTAATTGGTAACAAACAATTATCTCCAGTTGAATTAACAAAAAGTTGCCTTGAGCAAATTGAGAAACATAATTCTTCAATTAATGCCGTTGTTGCAATCAATCATGATGAAGTTCTAAAAGATGCCCAAAAAGCAGAAGATGATGTTATGTCAGGAAATGAGTTAGGGATACTTCATGGTCTTCCTGTTGGTATTAAAGATTTAAATTTAGTTAAAAATTTACGTTCAACTTCTGGTTCAAAGTTATATGAAAATAGAATTCCTAAAGAAGATGATAGCGTAGTAAAAAGTATAAGGGATCAAGGAGCAATTGTATTTTGTAAAACTAATACTCCAGAATTTGGAGCTGGAGCGAACACTAAAAATAAAGTTTACGGAGCGACCTGCAACCCATTTGATTTAAATAAAACTCCAGCCGGCTCATCAGGTGGAAGCGCCGCAGCATTGGCCACTAATATGATGCCATTGGCAAATGGAAGTGACTACGGTGGAAGCCTTAGGACACCTGCAGGGTTTTGCGGAGTTACAGGTTTTAGACCGTCACCTGGACTTGTTCCTGCAACTGAAGTAGCTGTTGCGCTAAATCCTTTTTCAGTTCAAGGACCTATGGGAAGAACTGTCTCTGATACTTATCTTCTTTTGCAAGCACAAATAAATGTAAACCAAAACGACCCCTTTTCCAGCTTAGATGCCTTATCAATGCCTGATACCTTATTAGGCGCAGACTTATCTAACGTTAAAATGGCATTCTCTTCTGATTTAGGTTGTGCGCCAGTAGATAATGAAATCAGATCTGTCTTTAAAAACAAAATAAATACTTTTAAACATAATTTCTTTCAATCACATGAAGATCATCCTGATTTCTTAGATATTCATAACTGCTTTGAGGTTATAAGAGGATTTAACTATGTTGCCTCTCATAAAGAAAAATTTGAAAATAATAAAGATCTTCTTGGGCCGAATGTTATAGACAACGTAGAAAGAGGTTTAAAATACAGTCTTGCTGATGTTTCATGGGCACATGTAATGCAAACAAAAATTTATAAAAGCTTTAGAAAATTCTTTAATGAATTTGATGTTCTAATTTGTCCAGCAGCCGCGGTTTCTCCTTACCCTCATGAACAACTGTTTGTTGATGAAATTAATGGAGAAAAAATGCCTACATATATGCGCTGGCTTGCTTTAAGCTACGCCTCAACAATGGCTATCCCATGCGCTTGGGCTTTGCCATGTGGCTTAGATCATAAACAGATGCCTTTTGGAATTCAATTAATTGCACCTTCAGGAAGAGATGCACAGTTATCTGAAATTGCAAAAAGTTTAGAAGTAATTCTTATGTCTAATAACGAAACGAAAAGGCCTATTCCAAATATTAATAAAACATAATGAGAATTAAAAATGATAGATATTAATTCTATAAATTCGCATACAGTTAATGGCTTTTACGATAAAAAGACCTCTACAATTAGTTATGTTGTATATGATAATTCATCAAAAAAATGTGCAGTCATAGATAGTGTTCTTGATTTTGATTACTCATCCGGTTCAATTGAATATACAAACGCTAATAGAATAATTTCTTTTGTTAAAAAAACAAATTTAATAGTTGAATGGCTTATTGAAACGCATGTTCATGCTGACCATCTTTCAGCATCCCCTTATATACAAAAAAAACTTGGAGGGAAAATTGGTATTTCTAATAAGATATCTGAAATACAAAATATCTTTGGAAAAACATTTAACGCAGGCACTGAATTTCAAAGAGATGGAAGCCAATTTGACAAACTTTTTAAAGATGGGGATGAATACAATCTTGGTGAAATAGTTTGTAAAGTAATACATACACCTGGACACACACCGGCATGCACCGCACATGTAATAGAAAACTCAATCTTTGTTGGTGACACGTTATTTATGCCAGACATAGGAAGCGCTAGAGCAGACTTTCCTGGAGGGGACGCTCGTATGCTTTATAAATCAATACAAAAAATATTTACCTATCCTGATGAAACAAAACTATTTGTTTGTCATGATTACCCTCCTGAAACAAGAGAAGTATCTTGGGAAACAACAGTTGGTGAACAAAAACTTAATAACATCCATATCAGCAATAAAACCAATGAAGATGAATTTGTTAAAATCAGAGAAGAAAGAGATAAGACACTAGGAATGCCAGAACTTATCATACCATCAATTCAAGTGAATATGCGTGCTGGAAACCTTCCTCCAGCTGAGGATAATGGAAGCGTATATATTAAGGTTCCATTAAATACTATAAAGAATTTAGTCTAATTCTTTTAGAACAGACTGAACAATTTCAAATATTTTATCAATGTCATGTTTCTCTGCAATAAGAGGAGGTGAAAAAGCCAACGTATCAGCAGTAACCCTTAACATTAATCCTTTATGCCACGATTTTTTCATTGCTTCATAACCTCTTGCACCAACTGCACCTGGCCTTGGCGCAATTTCAATAGCAGCTACCATTCCAAGATTTCTTATATCAATAACGTTTTTATCATTTTTAAGTTGATGAATTACTTCTTCCAAATAAACCGCTGTTTTCCCTGCTTTATTAAATAAATCTTCATCTCTATAGATATCTAAAGAAGCTAATCCAGCTGCTGCTGCAATTGGGTGTCCTGAATATGTATAGCCATGAAAAAGTTCTATTGGCATATCAGCTTCGTCCATCATAGTTTCATAAATTTCATTAGAAACAACAGCTGCTCCCATAGGTATTATCCCATTAGTTAGCGCTTTAGCACATGCAATTATATCTGGAGTTACTCCAAAATACTCTGAAGCCGTTGCTGTTCCAAGTCTTCCAAAGCCAGTAATAACTTCATCGAAAATTAGTAAAATATCATGCTTATCACAAATTTCTCTTAATTTTTTTAAGTAATTTTGAGGTGGCGGTAATACCCCCGTTGATCCTGCAATTGGTTCAACAATAACTGCAGCAATAGTTGACGCGTCATGAAGAGCAACTATATTTTCTAAAGTATCTGCCAAATAATCTCCATGTTGAGGAGAGCCTTTTGTAAATCTATTTTTCTCTGGAAGGTAAGTATGAGATATATGATCTACTCCGGTAAGAAGAGTTCCAAAATACTGCCTATTTCTTGGCATTCCTCCAACGGAAATACCTCCAAATCCTACCCCATGATACCCTCTTTCACGACCAATTAATCTGGTCTTAGTACCTTTTCCTCTAACTCTTTGATAAGCTAATGCTATTTTTAAAGCACTATCAACAGCTTCAGATCCAGAATTTGTAAAAAAAACATGATCTAAACCTACTGGAAATAACTCAGCAACGCGACTAGCCAATTCAAATGCCTTTGGATGACCATATTGAAAACTAGGGGCATAGTCTAAAGTTGCAGCTTGTTGAGAAATAGCTGCTGTTATCTCTGGTCTATTATGCCCCGCATTTACGCACCATAAACCAGCAGCACTATCCATTATGTCTTTGCCAGTTTCGCTCTTATAATACATACCATCAGCTGAAACGACCATTCTCGGATCTTTTTTAAAATCACGATTCGCTGTAAATGGCATCCAATAAGATTCTAGATCATTTAGTCTTTTCATAATCAGCCTCCAACCACATTAATGAGTAAAAATTCTTTTATCTATTTATATTTTATTAGTCTGACAACATGTTCAATTAAGGTCAAGTTTTAGGCTATTAAAACTATAAAAAATATATCCCTCTAATTAATAAATTCATTATTATTGTTTCCTAAAGATGGGGCCTCATCAATAATTTTACTATTTCTAAATTGATCATTTATAGGTATTGGTAATGACGGAATTTGTTCACCGTTTATATTAGACAACTTTCTTGAAAAATTTTCTCTAATTTTAAAGTGATTATCACTCATCGCTTCTTCCATAGACTTTACAATAGAACAACAACAATCAGCTTCAGTAAAAATACTAGACCATTGTTTTTTTGTTTTTAAAATAATTAAATCTCTTACTTTTTGAATAACTTCGATTTGATTATAGTTTATTTTAGTATACATTTCTGGCAACTCAATTGCTTCGCAAAACTTATTCCAAAAGCGATCTTCCAAAGGAGCTGCAGCTACATATCCGTTATCAATAGTCCTGTATATATTGTACCTTGGAGAACCTCCAGATAACATAGAATCTGAGTTACCTGGCCAATTATTATTATAAAAACCAGGCCCTAATCCCCAAAACATAAATGGGAAAAGGCTATCAGACATCGATATATCTATATAAGAACCTTGATTATTTTTGTCTCTATTTCTCAATGCTAATAAGATATTAATAACTGCTGGATAAGAGCCCCCTGCAATATCAGCGATAAGCGCTGGTGGAACAACTGGATTATCTCCATTTCCCATACTTAAACTTAATAATCCTGTGTTACCAATATAGTTTAAGTCATGACCTGCAATTTGACTTTTAGGGCCATTTTGGCCATATCCTGTAATAGACACATAAATTATATTTTTATTAATTTTAATAATAGAATCGTAATCTAAACCAAGTCTTTTCATTACACCTGGTCTAAACTGTTCCACAATAATATCTGCGGTTTTTAATAAAGGTTTTAATACATCAAAACTTGCTGGATCTTTAAGATTCAACGTTAAGCTTTTCTTCCCTCTATTAAGTAAGGAAAAAGAAATGCTTTGATTACCCCATTTTGGCTGAGAATCTCTAATTTCGTCACCAATCTCAGGCTTTTCTATTTTAATAACTTCTGCGCCAGTTTCTGCAAGAAAAAGTGTGGCAAGAGGGCCAGGTAAAAGAGTAGAAAAATCCAGAACTTTAATACCTGATAAAGATCCTTTGATTAATTCTTTCATATTTTATTCCTTATTTATTTTATAACAGACCTCTATCACTTAAGTTTTTAATTATAGAAGATATTCCAAATTCCCACTTAGGACATGCGGTAGATAAATTTACATAATTAATTAAATCTCCCAAATGTGGCTCAGAAATTGTTACCTTATCTCCAATTTTATGGGTAAAACCTTCGCCCGGAGTCTCTCTATCTTCTGTAGGAGCAAACAAGGTTCCTAAAAACAACATAAATCCATCTGGATACTGATGATGATCTCCACAAGTCTGACCTACAAGATCTTCGGGGTCTCTGCTTATTTCAGACATTGAGCTTGAACCATTTAATATATACCCGTCTTTACCCTCTACTTTTAAAGAAATATGAGCGGACTTCATATTGGCAATAGTATAACTGTCATCAAAAATTCTAATAAATGGTCCAATTGAACAAGACGCGTTATTATCTTTAGCTTTGCCTAAGAGCAATGCTGATCTACCTTCTACGTCTCTAAGATTTACATCATTACCTAGAGTTGCCCCTTGTATTATTCCTTTACTATTAACGGCCAAAACTATTTCAGGCTCAGGATTGTTCCAATTAGATATTGGATGCAATCCCACTTCTGATCCAAAACCTACAGAAGATAAAGTTTGAGCTTTGGTAAAAACCTCTGCATCTTTTCCGATTCCAACTTCTAAATATTGAGACCATAAACCTTCTTTAATAAAGGCTTTCTTTACTTCCAAAGCTTTATCAGAACCAGGCACAATATTTTGTAGGCTGTCTCCTATTAACCCACCAATATGCTTTCGTAAACTCTCAGCTTTTTTAGGATCCCCAGCCGCCCTCTCTTCAATAACTCTTTCAACCATAGATTTAGCAAATGTTACACCACAAGCCTTAATTGCTTGAAAATCACATGGAGCAAGAAGAGAGTAATGTCTGTCTTGTTGATTTTTCATACTAGATAGAAGTAATTCTTTTACTGAGATTACTTTCTCTCCTGTATATTTTGATACATATTCTTTTATATTATCTAGTTCTAACAAATCTCTCATTGTTGGAATTTCTTTGGATGTTATATCGTAAATATATTCGTCTCTAATAGTAATTAAACACGGTCCATTTTTGGTTTTATTCCAAATACGACCAACAAAGCATCCAATACTATAATCCATTCACTTTTCTCCCCAAAATTATATTAAATAAAAGTATACAGTTTAAAATCAAACTCAATAATTTAATTTAAATGATAATTTAAAATATGAAAATTTGTATAATTGATTTTTATTATATAATATTTAGTTATTATATTAATTAATTTTATGGGGTTTTTTATGAGTGCGTTTTTTGAATTACGAATCTATCAAATTTTTCCTGGCAAGATGGAAGAATGGTTATCATTTATGAACGAAACAATTATGCCATTTCAAGTCAAACATGGGATGGTAATTCACGGAAGTTTTACTATGGATAGCTCTGACCAGTTTGCTTTAGAAGATGGTGAAAGGGTTATGAACTCTGAAATAAAAGGCAACACATACGTTTGGATTAGACGATTTGAAAACCAAGAAGAAAAAGCAAAGCTATATAAAGCAGTATATGAAAGCAAAGAGTGGATAAATGACATTGCTCCAATAGTAGCTAATTTAGTTGATAGAAATACAATTCTAGTTCACAATTTAAGCTCAACAAAATTATCAATTATGAAATAAAAAGGTAATTTAGTTGATTGAATTATTCGGAAGAAGAACATCTATTAATGTCCAAAAAGTTTCTTGGGCTCTTTGTGAATTAAATTTAGAATTTAAGTGGCATGAAGAAAATGGTCAGATTGGGAAAGTTAATGTTGAGAACTATGAACAAATAAATCCACAGCTCATAGTTCCAACTTTAAATGACCATGGAATAATTATTTCACAATCTAACAGCATAGTAAGACATTTATATAGAAAATATTCTAATATATCTAAAACCACCAACATTGATCAAATTGCTATTGCTGATCAGTGGATGGAGTTTCAATCAACTGATTTACAAATTAATATGACACCTGTCTTTTGGGGATTAATAAGAACTGCTCCAGAGGATAGGAATAATGACTTAATTAAAAAAAATATAACTCTACTAAATGACAAGTTTATAATTTTTAATAGTTTTTTAAAAGATCGTAAATTTATGATCAACGATACATTTGGTATGGCGGACATTACATTAGGAGTTGCTACTTATAGATATACATCTCTTCCAATAACTCATCCCAAGTTAAATAATTTAGAAGAATGGTATGAACGAATTAGTTCTCGAGATTGCTTTATAAAAAACATACAAGGAACTTTTTCTTAAATTAACTGAAATAACTAAGGGAAGCTATTTATGGAAAAAATTGGATTTATAGGCTTAGGTAATATGGGAAGACCATTAGCTGAAAGATTATTAAAAAAATATCAACTATATGTTTATGATTTGGAGGAAGAAAATTTAAATTTTTTTATTTCTCATGGTGCAATAAAATGTCTAAGTCCTTCAGAAGTAGCGTCAAATACTGATAGAGTGTTTTTATGTTTGCCAACTAGTTCAATAGTTGAAAAAGTTATTAATGGTGACAAAGGTATTCTTAAAACAGCTAAACAAAATAGCTTTATTATTGATATGACTACTGGCGAACCTGACATAACAAGAGAGCTTTCAAAAACACTCCTATTACGTGATATCAACTTTATAGATGCCCCTGTAAGCGGAGGTCCAAAAGGAGCCCGTTTAGGAAACATAGCAATAATGATTGGTGGCACTGAGAAACAATTTTCTGTTATCAAGCCAATTATGGATGATATAAGTTCTAATATATTTTACGCGGGGGAGATTGGTTCTGGACATGCTATAAAAGCAGGAAATAACTTACTGAATTTAATATGCAGGATGGCTACTTTCGAGGTGATTTCAATGTTAGTAAAAGATGGAGTAGATCCTGAAAAAGCTGTTAATATAATTCAAAAAAGCTCTGGCAGAAATTACGCAACAGAAATTACATTACCCGACAATATTCTTTCAGGAAAAATGTTTCAAGGTTTCAGCACTGGTTTAATGAAAAAAGATAGCGGCGTTGCTCTTCAAATAGCTAATTCAAATAAAATAGATATGCCTCTTGGAAAACTTGCTCAAAATCTTCTAAATGAAACAATAGAAGAATTTGGCATAGATGCTGATATGAGTAAAGTTGCTATTTCTTATGAAAGTAAAACTGGTGTTAAAATTAGACCATAAAAATTAATTTAAATTAACTTAAAATGTTAATTTTTAATTTTCATTGATTTAATGATACAATCTATTTTTATAGTTATTTAATTAATAATTTAAGCTTACAATTCACATTGAGAGAAGAAAAAAATCATTTTTTTAAGGATTAAACATGAACAATCAAATTATACCAGGAAGAAAAACTCCCTCTTTAACTATAAATACACTTAATAACAACGAGTGGTCATTAGAAAATAATCTCAATGATAAAATGACAATGATTGTATTTTATAGAGGTTTACATTGTCCTATTTGTTCAGATTTTTTAAAATTGATAGAATCACAATTAGAAGATTATGAAGAAGCAAACACTAACGTAATTGTTGTGTCTATGGATAGCAAACAAAAGGCATTAAAATCTAAAGAACAATGGACTTTATCAAAACTAAATATTGCTTATGAATTAAGTGAAGAAAAGGCTAGAGAATGGGGTTTATATATATCAAAAGCTATAAAAGAAGCTGAAAGCGATATTTTTTGTGAGCCTGGATTATTTATAATTAAACCAGACGGTACTTTATACATGGTTAGCACTAGTAATATGCCTTTTGCTAGACCTGATATTAGTTCTCTCCCATCTAAATTAACTTTTGCACAAAAAAATAATTACCCAGTTAGAGGCGATAAATAAGGTATTAAATAAAAATTAATGTTATTTTTCAATTTTAAAATACACTTAAAAAAATTGCCCTCTATATTTATTTGAATACAAAACGTCTAGGACATTTAATATTTAAAGCTATTTATATAGGAAAACGAAGCTTTACTAATATAGTTAATAATATTAAATTTTATTTATGAAAAAAATCTTCAATTTAAATAAACGTAAATTATTAAAATCAGACGTGTTAATATTATTTTCAACTATTTTAATACCCGCTAATTTAGCAATTGCAAAAGAATATAATTTATTACCTTATGAAGAAATAAAATATATTATTAAAGCTTTAAGGAATATACAAAAAATAGTTTGTTTAAAAGAAGCTGACAGATTAGTAAAGAATTACAATCAATCCAAATTTTATAACCTTCATTTAAGAAATGCTGAAATTGATATATATGATGCAGAGCTAATTGCATTTTCTTTGAAAAAAACACATCAAAATAATCAAATAATTCTTAAATCTTTTAGCATTAGTTATAATCCAACAGTTAAACTTTATGGATTAAAATTTATATTAGATTCTTTGCCAGACCATATTCAATCTCTTGGATTAGTAGCATGCAATTTTGATGATGATGCAGGTGAAATTATTATGTCTTTTTTATCTCGTTCTAAAAATTTAAAAATGGTTTGTATAGAAGATAATAATTTTTCAAATTCAATGAAAAAAAATATCAAAAATTCAGCACAACATCTCAATGGTTGCACAATGATTGTCTAATTAAGAATTAAAAAGAGTCTACTTGTACTGATCATTCATAATTCAGATTTATTGGAAATCGTTTTTAAAATTTAGCTTTTAATTTTTTAAAAATTTATTTATAAAATTAAAATAATTTATTTAAGTATTCCTTTTTGAAATGCTTTTATTTGCAATGCTAAAAATTTAGAAAATATTCTACATTGCGCTAAACTTCCTGCAAGAAACCATAACCCTGGTTGTTTAGTTTGCATCCACATATTTCTTAATTCTTGTGTATTCTCATCAAAACCCCATATAGGTCCAATTTTACTGCTAATAAATTTTCCAAAAAACTTTTCAACCATATGCTCTTGGCCTTTGTAACCTGTAGCCGTAATCATTAAATCTACTTGAAACTCACGACCTGATTTCATCTTTATTCCAGAAGCTGTAAAATCTGAAATATCTAAAAATTGGATTACCTTGATTTTACCATCTGCTATTAAATCAGATGCTCCAACATTAAAATAATATCCACCGCCTCTTGTTAAATACTTAAATTGCCATCCTGTATTATCTTCTCCATAATCAAGTTTAAAACCAACATTTTTTAATTTATCAAGCAATGATTTATCAAGTTTTGTTGTTTCTTCAGTAAGTAATTGATGAGTTTTTTTCATAACAGCTAATGGACTAGTTATAGTAATTAAATCACAATCTTCTGTACTAGGTCCTTCACTATATAATTTATAAGGTAGTTGAGCACTTGGCTCTACATTAACAATCATAGAAGGTGAACGTTGAATAATTTTAACATTAGCACCATGAACATATAAATCTTGGGCAACGTCATGAGCACTTGTTCCTGTACCAAAAACTAATACGTTTTTTCCTTTATAATTTTTACCATTTTTATAATCTGATGAATGTATTAATTCACCATTAAAATTATCTGTTCCTGGGATTTTTGCTCTATTAGGGACAGAACTAACACCAATAGCCATTACAATATGTTTTGGTCTCATTACTTTAATTGAGCCATCAAACATTTTTATTTTGACGTTCCATTTACTTTCTATTTCATCATAGTCGGCGTCTATAAATGTGGTACTAGTCCAAACGTTTAACTCCATACTTTCAGCATAGTATTCAAACCATCCAGCTAATTTATCTTTAGGAAGGTATGTTGGCCAAGTAGATGGGAAAGGCATATAAGGAAGATGATTTACATGAACTTGGTTGTGTAACTTTAAAGAATGATATCTCTTACGCCAGTTATCACCTATTCTTTCATGTTTATCTATTACTAGAGTATCAACATTTTGTTGCCTTAATCTTGCAGCTATTGATAATCCGGCCTGACCACAACCCACTATTATTACTTCAGGATCTCTATCATTATATGATTTGTCTTCATTTCTTAAATCTAGCCAATTAGGACCTTTTATATTGTGATTATATAAATTTTTATCTTTGGTTTCTTTATCTTGTAATTCATTTAAAGCCGTCAAAAAGTTCCAAGCCTTTAACTTTCCATCTCCATCAATATCATTGTAAAGCCTTACAATCCCTTCACATTTCCCAAATTCAGTTTCAAAAGTTAGTATCACCTCTATAACTTTTTTATCAGCTCTTTTTACTTCTCTAGGTAGAGTTCTTTTTATATCAATAGAAAATGATCTGGCTTGAACAGCCACAATACTTTCATAAATTTTAGGTATAATATTTTTATTCCCAGAAATTGTTTGAATTTTCCATGTAAGAGCGAGTAAATCTCTCCAGTGACTATCATTAAAAAATAATTTATATAATAAATCAATAGAAGCTTCTTTGCTTATCTTAGGTGATATAGCTTGATTAAAACTAATCAGCCACTCGTGTACCTCATGATTTATATTAACAGCATGATTATCTAACAATATCTTCTCCCAAAAAATATGTTAACATATTAACAAACAAGACTATTAAATAATAGAATTTTTTTTTAAGATATATAAGTTAATGTAAAAAAATAATATTTAATTTGGGGAGAATATAATGGATAAGATAGATAAAATTTCTAAATATATGTTGGATCAACATCAAAACAAAGTACAGTTTCATAATCTACCTGAATCCATTAAGCCCGCTAATATAGACGAGGCTTATAAAGCGCAATCTATTTTTCAAAAAAATTCAGGAAGAGGTGTTTTAGGTGGATACAAAATAGCTCTAGCTTCTAAAATACAACAGGAGTTATGTGGAATAGATCACCCTATTGCAGGTGGAATATTTGCGAATGAAATAATCTCAAGCCCCGCAACTTTTAAATTAAGTGATTATTATGGTTTGGGATTAGAGTTTGAAATAGCTGTAACATTATCTGAAGAATTAAATTCTAAAATGGGTATTTTTAACAAAGATAATATAAGAAAATATATTAAGTGTCTATCTCCAGCTTTTGAACTTATAATAGATAGAAATGCCGATTATTCAAATATAAATCCCTTAACTATTATAGCTGATAATGCATGGTGCTCTGGAATTGTACTTGGATCTGAAATTCCAAACTGGCAAGATTTAGATCTAAACACACTCCAATCAAAACTATACTGGAATAATGAAATACCTCAAGATGCTATGATTAGAGATGCAAATCCATTGCAATCTTTATCATGGGTAGCAAACCTAATGATTTCACAAGGGAAAGTTATTCCTACCGATAGTATTATTATAACTGGAAGTGTAATTAAAACACGTGCTCCATTAGTTGGTGACAAAATAATCTATGATGTAGGAGGTTTATCAAAAGTTGAAATAAATATAACGTAGTATTACTAGGCTTGTAATTTACAAAATATTATATGCTACAAGTGATTGAATAATCATTTTAAAAGCAGCTACAATAAAAAATAAAAGTAATAAATTTTTAAAGGTCTTAGGATCAATTTTATCCCTCAGCTTTGCTCCTAATTGGAAACCGATGACGGCTGTCACGGAACCTAAAACTCCAAAAACAAACATATTGGCTTGAAAAACCCCTGTAGCTATATAGCCTACTGACACCGGGATACAGCCAATAGTTATTAAAAAACCACTTACATCTACAAATTGTTTAGGTTTTACATTTTTCATTAACAAATATATTGTGACTGGCACTGCCCAGATTGAAGCTGCACCTCCAATTAAACCACCTAAAGTACCCAGTCCACTTTGCCAAAATTTATCATTTTTAGGATTCATTTTGAAATTAAATCCAAAAAAATTAATAGCAACAAACATGAAAACAGCAAATGCAAAAATTAATCTAACTATGTTATCTCCTATAGCATTCGCAAAAAAAGATGCTATCAAAATAAAAAACATTAAAAAAAAAGCAAAATATTTATAGTCTTTTATTACTTTTTTTGGATTATCAGCCTTACTAAATTGCCATATATTAGTGACTGTCATTGGAATCAAATTTATACCCAACGCTACTAGAGGAGATATAAAAAATGTCATAATTGTAATAGCAGTAGTAGGCAGACCAATTCCAATTATCCCTTTAACGATTCCTGCAATGAAATAAGCAAAACCTATTAAAATAAAAATTTCATTAGGATTATTTGTAAGATCCAAAATTAATGCCTTATTTAAGAATATTTATAATATTAAGAATTATAATTACTATTATATATTGTAAAGCTAAGAGAAAGCTAAAAAATAATTAAATATTGTTTTGAAATAAAGTTAACCTATTCTCATTAATACAATTCCAAAGAAAGAGCCAGCTATTAAGATAAACTTAATCAAGTTGAATTTCTCTTTTAAACAATAAATACCTAGTAATAATGCAAATATTATTGATGTTTCTCTAATGGATGAAACTACAGCAATAGGAAGAAACAAACATGCCCAGACTACAATAGCATATGCTGTATATGAAGCAGCTCCTCCAATAAAAAATGATTTTTTACCTTCATGTGCTACACGTCTTAAAATGCCAGGATGATAAAATTTAATAAAAATAGTAAAAATAATACCATTAACTAATGTCACAACACTGTAATAGCTTATTGGATTTTGAGTAACTCGTGCTCCAAACCCATCAACCAATGAATAAGACGCTATAAAACAACCAGTAATTAAGGCTAAATAAAATCCTCTAATGTTAGACTTGTTATCTAAATACTGTTTTAATCCATAAATTAAAATTGAAAAAGAAATAATAATAATTCCAAGTATTTCAAAAAATGAAATATTGTCCTTTAAGAAACAAATACTTACTGAAGTTATAATTAAAGGTGACGCTCCACGGGCTATCGGATAAACCTCTGATAACTCTCCATATTTATATGCGTTTAGAAGAAATATTTGATAAAAAAAGTGTAAAAATGCGCTAATTAATATGTAATTAAGGCCGTTTAAATCAGGAAAGCCAAATATAATTATTCCTATTACAGCTAGAGGGAAATGACCTAACACTACAGAAGTCATACTTAGCAATTTATCCTTAGAACCTCTTAAAATAAAATTCCAAAAAGCATGTAAAAATGCAGCGCATAAAACAATTAAAATTATGAATGTATCAGTGATAGATAGACCTTAATGTTAAGAAATTTAATATAAAAAATAATATTTCTATATTAATAGAACAAAAAATTAAAATCGATTTAAAAAATTAAATAATTTCATAATTCAAATTGCAAGCATTAGCAAAGTTTTTAAGTCTTCTTTCATTTTCTTTATCCATTAAGACTCTTCCAAAAGCATTTATTTTACAAATCAATGTATTTTTTTTAATTTTAAACTTTATATAATCAAGATTTTTAGGGAATCCTGCACTAAAAATATAAATAAACCTTAAACCTAAACCAATACTATATGATGTTTTTTTTAGGTCTTCCGATAATAAATTTATAATTGAATTTTCTATCGCCTGCTTATCTTTTAAGCCTACATATCGATGATATATAACTTTAGCAATCCATATTCGTTCAATATGAGTTAAATCCCTCAATGGCAATGATAATATTTTGTTTGCTGCAATATATCCTCTCAAATCAGGCTGTTCATCCCATGAAATATCTGAAAGATTTGTACTAATTTTAAAAATTCTTTCTAAATCTTGATTAGCAATTTTTTTAAAAATTGGCTTAAATATTTTTTTAATTTTACTCTGCATACCATTAAATCTTTGATTTTTCGCAAGCACTTTATAATATGCAAATTTATCAGGGTTTACTCTTTTTTCTGAATTTAGTTCCGTTATTAATCCATCTCTAATACTAGTTCCGCTTATCATCACATCTTTTATTTCTGAGTGTAAAATAAGATTAATCATTATTTCGGCAGCCTTTGAAATGGTTCTTGTTCTACTAGAAGGAATTCCTAGAAAATTCTCTTTTGATTCAGAAATGTTATCAAGTAAAATGATAGCTTTTTCTTTTTTAAATGTTAATCCATGCAAAAGTGTTAAAGGATAATTATATTTTTTGATATACGCTGATCCAAGAGCTCTAAAGCTGCCACCAGTTCCATATAATCTTGTGTCTTTTGCATTTGATAACCATTTTACTTTTTTTAAATTGTTTTTAATATCACCTTCTGTACAATTTGATAGATGACCAATATTTAAACTAGTTGAGTTAATGTTTTTGCCATTTTTTATTAAAACAAGCTCTAAACTTCCTCCACCTAAATCCGCTACAAGACCATTATTTATTTTCATGTTACTAACAACACCTAAAGATGCGTATCTAGCCTCTTCTTTAGAAGATAAAATTCTAATTTTATGAGATAAGATTTTTTCAGCAGGGAGAATAAATTCTTTAGAGTTACTAGAATTCCTTGCGGCAGCAGTAGCTACGATGATTTGGGTTTTTACTGACATGGTTTTTATAATAAAAGCAAATCGTTGCAACGCTGAAAAAGCCCTAGACATTGATTGACTTGATATTTTTCCGTTTAAAGACAATCCTTCACCAAGTCGACAATTAATTCGTTCATTAAATAAAGGAAAAGGATATTTTCCATTTTGATGATATATAACCAAACGAATAGAATTTGAGCCTATATCTATTAAGGCTAATTTTCCTTTATTTTCACTTAGGTTTAGTTTTAAAGCTAATTCATTCATTATTTTAACTACTAATATGTGCTAAACTACCTTGGCCTGATAAACTAGGATTATTCATAAAATAACTATGGGCACAGAATTCATCTTTTTCATCATTATACTTTAAGTATTCACCAAATTCATTTAATAACCAACTATTTTTTCTATCATTTATTAATGCTGGTAAAACTTGATTTAAAAGCTGACTTCGTATTGTTTTATTTTCTAATGGAATAAAAGTTTCTACCCTATGGTATAGATTTCGAGGCATAATATCAGCTGATGCTATGTAAACTAAATTTTCATCTGATTGAAATTTTCCTTTGTTAGCAAAAACATATAGTCTTCCATGCTCTAGAAATCTTCCAATTATAGCACTGACCTTTATATTATCTGACATCCCTTTTATATTTGGTCGTAAACAACAAATACCTCTTACCATTAAGTGAATTTTTACACCGGCATTAGATGCTTCATACAATTTTTCAATAAGTTTTTGATCTGTAATTGCGTTACATTTTATCCAAATACCTGAATTTAACTCATTTTTACAATTATCTATCTCTTGATTTATTTTATCTATAAGCCAATCAAAAGACATATTTGGAGAAATCACCATTTTATTTAATTTTTTAGGAAAAACATAACTTGTGAGAAAATTAAAAACAGACCTAGCATCTTCACAAATTTTACTATCCATCGTAAAGAATGAAAAATCTGTATAAACTTTTGCAGTATGTGGATGATAATTTCCTGTTCCACAATGGGCGTAAGAAACTAGCTTAGATCCTTCTTTTCTAGTTATTAATGATAATTTAGCATGTACTTTTAAATCTACCAAACCATATGCTACTTGAGCACCAGCCTTTTCTAGAACTCTTGCTAATTGAACATTGTTTTCTTCGTCAAACCTGGCTTTTAATTCTATTACAGCTACAACTGATTTTCCAGACTCTGCAGCTTTGACTAAAGCTTGAACTATAGGTGAATCTGGAGTTGTTCGATAAAGGGTTTGTTTTAATGTCAAAACATTTTCATCTTGAGCAGCTTGTTGTAAGAAATTTAAAACAATATCAAAACTCTCATAAGGATGATGTACAATCAAATCTTTATTACGGATAGCTGAAAAACAATTTCCTTTAAAATCAATAATTCTTTGAGGAATTCTAGCTTTAAATGGTTTGTAAAAATATGATTTAGAAAAATTTTTCAAAAGTTGAGAAAAATCTCCAATGCCTACATAACCTTGAGCTATGTAAATAGAGTCATCAGGGATGTGTAATTCTCTAGTAAGTAGTTTTTGAGCTGTTTTAGATAAATCATGAGAAAAAACTAAAGAAACTATTCCACCTCTTCTTCTTGCCCTTATTGCAGACTCAAACTGTCCAATTAGATCATCTGCTTCATCATCTATTTCAATTTCAGAATCTCTTAAAACTCTAAACATTCCTGATTTCAAAAGTATATAATTTGGATAAATTAAGTTAACAAATTTAATTACCAAACTCTCTAGCATTACGTATTTTTGATTTTCTCCAGGAAGTCTTATAAATCTATCAATATTATCTGGTAATAAAATAACACAATTTACATTATTACCTTGCGGACCTTGCATTTCCATTAAAACACATTTTCCTCTGTTTTGAATGAAAGGAAAAGGATGAGCTGGATCTAAAGTAGTAGGAGTTAAAAGAGGTAGAATATTTTGCTCATAATATTCTTCTAACCAAATCAAATCTCCTTTATCCCAATCATTTTCAGATAATATTGATACGTTGCTCTCAGAGAAGGTGTCTAATAGTAATTTTAGACAATTTTGTTGGTTTTTTTTTAATAATCTAGATGCCTTCAAAACAGCATGTAAAAGCTCATCTAACCTAGAACCAGTTTCGGGAATGGTTTTATAACTATGAGCTATTAATTGTAATAATCCAGCTACTCTAACCATAAAAAATTCATCAAGATTATCAGATGATATAGTTAGAAATCTTAATCGTTCACCTAATGGCAAGTTTTTGTCATATGCATTTAAAAGAACTCTCTCATTAAATGAAAGCCAACTTAATTCTCTATCAAAATATCTAAGATCTTGTTGGTTATTATATAATAAGGATGATGTTTTATTATTAGAAGACAATTTAGCCTCAATTAAAAAAGTTTTGAGTATCATTAAACGTAATAGTCTACCTTAATCTCATCAACCATTATATCTTACGATTTCCCAAAACAAGTAATAATTAAACCATATTTATTAAAATTTTATTACAATACTAATATTATAATTAAATCATAACTTCAATAAGATATGGACCTTTTTGTTTCAAACCATATTTGAAGGATTCAACCAAACTTTCTAGATTCTCTACACGAACGGCATCAACTCCCAAGCCTTTAGATAATGATACCCAATTAAGAGAAGGATTGGTCAAGGACAACATCTCTAGAGCTGCTTTCCCAGGATTTAAAACTCCTACATTTGTTAATTCACCTTGTAAAATTTTATAACTTTGGTTGGCAAAAATAAGAACAGTAATATCCAAATTTTCTCTAGCCATCGTCCATAATGATTGAACTGTGTACATTGCACTTCCATCACCTTCAAGGGCAATAACCTTTCGATCAGGACACGCAACTGCTGCGCCTGTTGCTAAAGGAAGCCCAAAACCAATAGATCCTCCACAGTTATTCAACCATGTGTGTGGACGAGATCCAGCTGTTTGAGCAAAAAACTCTCTACCAGTTGTAACAGATTCATCTACGACTATTGCATTTTCAGGAATTAATGCACCCAACACCATACCCATAGTAGTAGTATTAATTTGTCCTTTTGGAATTTCAGGTAAATGAGGCTGTGAAATAGTAGATGGCACTATTTTATTAGCATCAAATATGTCTACTAATGAATTTATTACTTCTGTAATATCGTCTGACAATTCTGCTAATTCTATAAATTCAGTAGATTCTTGAGTTAAAATACCTGGCTTATTTGGATAAGCAAAAAAAGCTACAGGCTTTTTTGCTCCTATAATTAAAATAGTATCAAATTCCTTTAAAACGCTTACGGCTTTATCAACAACATATGGAATTCTTAGAGCATTTATTCTTCCCTGACCTTTGTCGATACGAGCATTAAACCAGTCAGTCATTATTGGACAACCAATTTTTTCTGCTATTTTAGCTATATTCAAAAAATTGCTCTCTTCTAATGCATTTCCCCCAATTAAAATCATTGGCTTTTTAGATTTTTTCAATTTCTTAGCTGCCAACTCAATTTCTTGACTTGAAACGTTATTTAAAGAAGGCTCAATATTTACATTTACTTCACTTCCTCCTTCATTCCAAGCTGTATCTCCTGGCAAAATTAATGTGGCAATTTGTCCAGGAGCAGTCATGGAAACGGCTATTGCTTCAGCTCCATCTTTAGCTATATCCTTAGAAGAAAGACTTGTTTTTACCCAATGAGATACTGGACGAGCAATTCCTTCAATGTCAGAAGTTAAAGGAGCATTTAGTTTAATATGGTCTATAGCATGTTCACCAACTATATTAACAATACCAGAATTAGCCTTTTTTGCATTATGAAGATTAGCTAGACCATTTGCTAGACCTGGACCTAAATGTAATAAGGTAGAGGCTGGTGATCTTTTCATTCGATAATAACCATCTGCTGCACCTGTTGCTCCACCTTCAAACAAACACAGAATACTTCTCATATCGTGGTTTGTATCCAATGCCGCAACAAAATGCATTTCTGAAGTTCCTGGATTAGTGAAACAAACATTCACATTACCCTTTAATAAGGTTCTAACTAAACTTTCAGCACCATTCATAAAATCCTCCAATATATTATAGTTAACATATCAAATATATTTAATATTAGAAAGCTTTTCATATATTGATAAATTAATACTATTTAATAATTTTTTATAACATTAACTTTATAAGTAATTTTCTGTTTTTAATTGTGAATAATCTAAGAAATATTTTCAATCATATATTTACATAAAACCTTGATTACTCCAATACTAATTATGATATGGATGTTTCAATATCAATTTTATTAATTTAAAAACTAATTAATAATTAATAATATCTTGATCTATCAAAAAAATATGTAAAACTTATTTATAAAATTTTATATGAGAAATTTATGTTTAATAAATTAACTGAAAATAGTGAATCTAGAAATTCTCTTCAAATTATGGCCAAAAACCTTAACACTGTATTTATGATAAGCACTATGGATCATGAATATATAATAAAAATTGTTCAAGGTCTTGTCGCAGAAGTAAAAATTGGACCATTTGTAATGCCAAATTATGAATTTAAACTAACCGCTTCAAAGGATGAATGGAATAAATTTTTAAAAGTAATTCCGATTCCTGGATCTCATGACTTGATAGCTTTACTAAGACGAAAAGTTCTACAAATTGATGGAAATCTTCACCCACTTATGTCTCATTTATTATATTTTAAACTTTTGTTAGCTTCGTTACGACCTTCGGAGAAATTTTAATGAAAATAAAAATGGAACCCATAACAGGACGTTATGGTAATTTTAATATTGATGGGGTTAATCATAGAATTTATTGGGAAGAAGCCGGTGAAGGCATTCCTCTAGTATGTCTCCATACTGCAGGGTCTGATGGAAGACAATATAGAGCATTATTAAATGATGAAAAAATTCTCAAAAATTTTAGAGTTATTGTTTATGATATGCCTTGGCATGGCAAATCATCTCCACCTCAAGGGTCTAAAGTTGGCCATTATCAATTATCAACTAAATCATATGTTTCTCAAATATTAGGCTTTATTGATGGACTGGAATTAATAAAGCCAGTTGTAATGGGTTGCTCTATTGGAGGTAGAGTTATTTTACATCTTGCCAGTGATCACAAAGAAAAATTTAGAGCATTAATAGGCTTGCAAAGTGCAGGTCACTTGGACCCCTATTACGATATAGATTGGTTACACAGACAAGATGTTCACGGAGGCGAAATTTGTGGAGCTATTGCTTATGGACTTATGGCACCAACAAGTCCCGAAGAAGAACGTTTTGAAACTATGTGGCATTATATGCAAGGAGGTCCTGGTATATTTAAAGGTGATTTATTTTTTTATAAATTTGATGGAAACATTGGAGATAAAGTTAAACAAATAGATAATTCAAAATGCCCTATATATCTATTAACTGGAGAGTATGACTATTCAGCAACTCCAGAAGAGACAAAAATATTAGCTGATACTATTGGTGTAGATATGGTAAAAATGAAAAATGTTGGTCACTTTCCTATGAGTGAAAACCCAAAAGAATTTTTAAAATATTTATATCCTGTTTTAAATAAAATAATTTAATTAAAATTCTTTTCCAGCAGTCCATCCGCCATCAACAATCAACGTTGTACCAGTACAAAAACTTGCCTCATCACTAGCTAAAAACATGACAGCATTAGATATTTCAGAAGGCTCTCCCCAACGCTTCATAGCATGAAGATTTTTTATTTTTGTAGATGTTTCTTCATCTTGAAAATATCTTTCTGTTAATGGCGTTCTAATTACACCTGGACCAACAGCATTAACTCTAAGGTTATATTGAGCTAAATCCATCGCTAATTGTTTTGTCATTCCAACTGTTGCATGTTTTGAAGTTGTATAGGCACATCTAGAATTTCCTGCGCTTATACCCAAAGTAGATGCTGTAATAACTATATTACCAGAAGTTTTTTGCTTTACACAATGACGTGCAAAAGTTTGAGCAGTTATAAACACTCCAGTAACATTTATATCTATTATTTTTCTCCAATCTTCAATTGTTATATCAATAGCAGGCGTAATTTCTCTTATCCCTGCATTACAAAAAGCTACATCTAAACTTCCAAAGGTTTCAAAAGCATCTTGCATAACCTTAACAGTTTCTGATTGGTTCGTTACGTCAAGTTTATAAGCTTTAGCGTCACCTCCAGAAGAATTAATTTCGTCGGCCACTCTTGAAGCCATGTCTAGATCTAAATCTGAAAGGGCTACATGTGCTCCTTCTTTTGCAAAATTTATTCCCGTTTGACGTCCTATACCACCGGCCGCACCTGTAATAAATACTGTTTTATTTTTAAATCTCATTGAAAATCCTCCCTTAGAATGTAACTTTAAGAAAATTATATAATTTTACAACAAATAATAAAAATATGGAGTAATTAATTGGATATTGAACATTTAGTATTTGAAAACGGACCTAAAAGAGTAGGACCATTCAGTCATGCTGTAAAAGCTGGAGACTTTCTTTTTGTCACTGGCCAAATGCCTACATTGCATGAAAATCCTGATGTTCTCGTAAGCCCTGATATAAAAGAACAAACTCATCAAGTAATGAAAAATTTAAAAACAGTTTTAAAAGAATCAGGATCTTCATTTGAAAAAGTTACATTTGTAAGAGTTTATTTAGTTAATTTTCAAGATTTTGATCAAATGAATGAAGTATATAAAAGTTACTTTGATATTGACAAGCTTCCTGCTAGGACATGTATTGGAGTTACTGGCTTAGCAAAAGGAGCTTCCGTTGAAATAGACTTAATAGCTAAGAATTAAAAAAAAGAAAAACCTGAATAAAATGCTTCCTAAAATAAAATTATTTTTAAAATCTAATAACTATTCATATGGACTTTTAACAGGATTTAGCTTCCCTGGCATTGGCATGAGCACTGCAATGCTTGGTTTTGGCGTATATGCAGCCGAAGCTGGCTTAAATATATATCTTTGCATGGCATCACTTTTAGTTCTTTGGAGCATGCCTGGAATGGTGATATTTGTATCCCTTTATACTGCAGGAACTCCTATATTATTAATGTTTACAACTGTTTTATTTGCTAATGTAAGACAGTTTTTTCTTGTTTTATCTGGCATTAAACTTCTTAATTTAGAAAATTTTAAAATTTCATTATTACAAAAACTGTTTTGGGCTCATTTTATAAGTCCTACAGGATGGGCTGAATTAATTAGGGTTAACAAAGAGTTAAAATCTAATGAAATTTTTCCATTCTTTAAAGGTTTGAGTGTTGGATTGATCTCTATTTGTTTTCTAGGAACTTATATTGGTTTTAAACTTTTTGATATTCTTCCAACACACTTGATTGCTATTCCTGTATTTGTAATGCCTTTATACATAACAATTTTGATGCTAAAGGCAACTGATATATTTTACAGGGTTGCAGTAGTTAGTGGAGGCATTTTAGGACCAATTCTTTTTCCATATATAGGAGATTGGAGCATTATAATCTCTGGTTTTATAGGGGCAACGATTGGTTTATTAGCCCATAAAATTCAAACAAGAAATAAATAAAATGATTGAAAAATTTATAACAACCACTGATTTAATGCCCTGGATACTTCTTCTTGCAGCAGCCTTAGGAATTTTTCTTTGGAGATTTTTTGGTGTTCTTTTATCAAGTAAAATTAAAAATGATAGTCAGTTTTCTAAATGGATTAATGCCGTTGCATACGCAATGACAACTGGTCTAATGTTAAGGATTATTTTTTTTCCTACTGGAGCACTTTCTTCAACAGAGTTATTTGATAGATTGTTAGCATTCATTATAGGCGTGGTTGTATTCTTATGTTTTCCTAAAAAACCGATACTCGGCTTGATAATTGGAATTATAACTTTTGGAACCCTAATATTCTATGATTTTTACTTTTAGTTATCTATCATTAATTGTTTAGCAATAATTAATTTTTGTAATTCATTCGTACCTTCACCTATAACTAATAAAGGTGCATCTCTATAATATCGCTCTATATTATATTCTGGAGAATATCCAAACCCTCCATGAATACGCATTGCTTCTGTTGAATTAAATAATGCCGTTTCTGTTGCAAATAATTTAGCCATTCCAGCTTGCAAATCTGATCTTTTTCCAGAATCATATGCTATAGCAGCTTGCTCAGTTAGCAGTCGAGACGCCTCTAATCTGGTAGCCATTTCAGCTAATTTTATTTGAATAGATTGATGTTCCCCAATAGGTTTGCCAAAAGTTTTTCTTGTTTTTGCATAAGCTATCGAATCATCTAATGCTGCCCTAGAGAGACCTACACCTCTTGCCGCAACATTAATTCTACCTAACTCTAAACCAGCTAAAATTTGTTTTAGCCCTTGACCTTCAATCTCACCTATAAGATTTGAAGAAATTACTTTTACGTTATCAAACTGAACTTCTCCAGTATCAATTCCTTTATAACCAAGTTTTTTTAACTTTCTTGCAATAAATCCATCTTTCTTTTCAACAAGAATTAAACTCATTCCTTTATGAGCAGGTTTAATATTAGTATCAGTTTTGACTAAAACAGCCAGAATCGTTCCTTGAACGGAGTTTGTTATCCATGTTTTATTTCCATTAATAATATAACTACCTTTATCTTTAACTGCTTTTGTTGTTATCGCTTGAAGGTCTGTACCGCAATCTGGTTCAGTAAGCGCTATTCCGCCTCTTATCTCCCCAGAAGCAAATTTAGGCAGATAATACTCTTTCATTTCTTTAGTGCCAAATCTCTCTACAGCTGCACACATTATTAAATGTGAATTAAATATTCCTGATACAGACATCCACACAGCTGACACATTTTCTACAATTTTAGAATAAGTAACAGCCGACATACCTAAACCGCCATATTCAGGAGAAATTGTTGCTCCGAACAAACCTAACTCAGCCATTTTATCAGCAATTAATTTAGGATATTTGTCTTCTGATTCAAATTCTCTAACAAATGGCCTTACATCTCTTTCAAGAAATCTGTCTACTGCTTCAAGTATCAAACGTTCTTCTTCATTTGATGATTTTTCTACGTCTATTATGCTTTGTTCATTCATAAGGATCTCCTTTATAATACTTTAAATATCAACCTGACTTAATTCAAAAATAGAATTAACTGTATTAACATTTTCCATTCTCATCATTAAATCTGTTAACTGATCAATCCTTTTGGATGACAAATAAGGCTCTGTTAAACTTATAAATTTTGATTTGAATTCATTATCACTCATAAAATTTTCTGGTTCACCTTTTGGTATTTTAATAAATTTTTCATGTTGCACCCCATCAACTACTATTTTAACTTTGGCACTCATGTACTCAGGACAGCAATTTTCAGCATCTTCATCAGGATTAACTTTTATGCTTCTACATAATGAAAGAGTGTCACTATCACTTAGATGTGTCTTATAATCATCCCAAGTTAAATCTCCACCTTTTAGTGCAACAGCTGCACAAAAAGGCATAGAAAACTGTCCATCTACAATACTTTTTGGATTTTTTTTATCTTCCTCAGGGTACCCAATAATATTTAGAGCCGTTTCAGAAAGTCCTATTTCAACTTCATTTAAATTATCTAATGAAAAATTTAGTTCATTTCTAAATTCTATTAAACCGTCAATTGCTGCATGGCTATATCTACATGATGGATAAGGTTTAACACCTAAGTTTAGGGTTTCATATTTTGTTCCTAAACCTTCTAAAGCTTTAGTTATATCACCACCAGATGCATAAGAATGTAAATACCCCCATTTACCATCAAAGGCATCAGCTGGACCTTTAAAACCTTCGCCAGCCATAATTGCACAATTCAAACCGTTTTGAGCAGCTTGTCCTACATGAGAACGTTTTGTCCAAGCTCCATCGGCAAGAAATTGCATTGAGCCCGCTGATTGACTAAGCGCTATTCCAAAGGCAGATATAAATTGTTCTTTATTCAAACCAATCAAATAACCGGCGGCGGCGGCGGCTCCAAATATTCCACATGTTGCTGTTGGATGAAATCCTCTTTTATAATGTGCAGAGGATCCTCCAGCTAAACCTAATCTTATCTGAATTTCATAACCTAAAACACATGCAGTTATCAAATCTTGTCCTGACGATTTTTGCATTTGAGCTGCAGCTATAGCTGCAGAAAGAATTGGTGCGCTAGAATGAAGGGAAGCTTCAGCATGCGTATCATCAAAATCTAATGAATGAGCTAAACTCCCATTGAGCAATGCCGCAGCACCAGGCGTATAGCTTTTACTATCAGAGAATACATTACAACTTCCATTATCTAACTCTAATTTTTCTATGGCTGTAAGCAGACTAGGGGTAGATTCTGAATCATGTCTTGCTCTTATAATAATTCCTACAGTATCTAAAATTAATAATTTAGTTCTTTTAACAACATCAGCTGGTAGTTTTTTGAATTCAATTTCTTCGCAAAATTCAGCAAATTTTTCAGTAATTTTTACCATAATCATTCCCCACTATTACTTAGTCTAAAAATCCTAAACTAAAAATTAATTATGCAAAACAAAAAAATATATTCTATTATTAAACTCTTTAAACTTAATAAGATAAAACAATGACAGAACCTTATGAATTATCCGCATCAGATGGTATTAAACAAATACAAAATAAAACCCTATCCATTCATGAATGGGTTTTAAGTTGCCTTAAAAGAATTAAAGAAAAAGAGCCCCAAGTCAAAGCGTGGGCATATCTTGATGAGGATAACGCACTTAACAAAGCAAAAGAGTATGATGAATTAAAATCTAAGGATAAAGTAGGTATACCTTTTGGTGTTAAGGATATTATTGATGTAGCTAACTTACCTTCTGGTCTTGGGACTAAATTTTATAATCAAAATATTCCAATTCGTGATGCAGGATCAATTGCTATTGCTAAAAATTATGGTTGTATAACTTTAGGAAAAACGGTTACTACCGAATTAGGTCATAGAGCACCTGGTCCTACTGCAAACCCTAATAATATAGAATATACTCCAGGAGGTTCAAGTTCTGGATCAGCAGCTGCAGTTGCAGATAAGATGGTTCCAATTTGTCTTGGCACTCAAACTACTGGCTCTGTGATTAGACCAGCAGCTTATTGCGGTGTAATTGGTTACAAACCTACATATGGAGATTTTGATAAATCTGGAATACTTCCTAATTCACCTTCAATAGATACTTTAGGAATTATGTCTAGATCAGTTGAAGATATTTCATTATTTAGATCAATTTTACTTGAAGAAAAAAATATAATACTTAAAAATATTGATCTAAAAACCATCAAGATTGGATTTGTAAGAACTCCAAATTGGGAAGATACAGACGATGAAACAAAAAATAATTTAGAAGACTTATTCAATAATTTTCAATCTGATAAAATTAATATCATAGAATTAAATTTAGACGATATAATTAATGCTTCAAATAAATTACACATCGATATTAGTGGTTATGAATTTAAAAGATCTATCTCATTTGAACGATTTAATCATTATGATCAATTAAGTGAAATTTTAAGAAATGGTCGTTTAAATGATGGGTATAATGTAACTAATGATTTATATCGAAAAGCTCTAAAAGAATTAAATATCTTAAAAAATAAAATGGATTTAATTTTTGATGATTTTGATTTAATTATTACACCTAGTGCACCTGGAGAAGCTCTTAAAGGCTTGGATTATACTGGCTCTGCCATTTTTAACACAGCATGGTCCTTAATTGGCAATCCTTGCTTAACTCTACCTTTGTTTAAAGGAAAAAATGGTTTACCTATCGGTTGCCAACTCGTTACCAAAGTTGGTAATGATAATCAATTATTAAGTTACTCTAAACAGTTTCATTCTTTATTTATTTAAAATGAGAAACTATCAAAACATCCGGCAACCAAAGAGCTAATGCTGGAAATAATAAAACAATAATTAATACCACTGTATCTGATATACAAAATGGAAATGAGCCTTTGATAACTGTTGTCACAGGTAATCCTGTCACACCACTAACAGCAAATAAATTTAATCCAACAGGTGGTATTACACTTCCTATTTCAATAGCTAATGCTGTTAATATACCTAGATGAATAGGATCAACCCCTAAGGATAAGGCAACCGGAAAGTAAATAGGAACCGTAAGAACCAAAATTGCTACACCGGTTAAAAACATGGATAAGAATAATAATGAACCCATTAATACAAAAAGAAAACCCATCTGAGATAGACCTAAAGTTCCAACCCAATCAGCAATCTCCATTGGCCAACCTTTGTTAGCTAAGAAAAATTGAAAAACTCCTACACATCCTAAAAGGAAAAAAACTAATGCAGTTAAATTCATTGTTCTTATTGTTGTAGGCATCAGCTCTTTTAAGAAAAGCTTACGCTTAAAAATTAATCCATAAATCAATGCATAACCTGCAGCAACTGCCCCTGCCTCTGTAGGTGTAAAAACACCCCCATATAAACCACCAAGTACAATCACTGGCATAAATAAAGCTGGCAATGCTTCTATAAAAGTTTCACCAACTTTCTTTAGCTCAAAAGTTCCTCTAGGTAATTTGATTATAAAAGAAACTCCTACTATAATAACAGCATCACTAATTGCCAACATTATACCTGGAACAACTCCAGCAAAAAATAAAGAAACAATTGATTCTTCTGTGATAACTCCAAATAAAATTAATGTAATACTTGGTGGTATTAATAATGCAATTCCACCAGCAGAAGCAATAACTCCTGCTGCCATCCATTTTGGGTAGCCTCTTTTTACTAATTCTGGATAAGCTATAACACTCATTGCAGCGGCCATTGCAGTAGATGATCCTGAAATAGCTCCAAACATAACTGCAGCTATTAAAGTTGCATATGCAAAACCTCCAGGAACCCATCCCACTAATGAGTCTGCAAACTTAAATAAACCTCCAACTAATCCAAATTTTTCCATCAAAAAGCCTGCATATATGAAAAAAGGAATAGCAATTAAAGTATATTTAGTAAGAAAAGTAAAAAAAGCTTTAAATAAAGTAGGGTAAGTTAAAAAAGGGTCAAACATAACTATTAAAGCCGTAGCGCCCGCCAAAGCGATCCCAATTGGCACACCAATAAAAAGTAAAGTAAATAAAGACCCGCCTAAAGCAAACACATTTTTCTCCAAATAAATTTTATAAAATTACAATTAAACATCAGATACTAATTCTAATTTTCCATCTAAATGTTTACCTTGAATATAATGAATCATGTCTTCAATTGTTTGCAAAAATGCAACTGTAGCCATTATACCTAATCCCAACATTAGTATGAATTGAAACATCCAAAGGTCAAAAGTTAAACTTTCAGTTTTAGTCTCTCTTAATAGAGATTTGAGAACTGTTGGCCAACCTGTAACAGCAAGTGATCCACAAAACAAAAAAGTTGATATTGAAACAAATATTTTTAATATTCCTATTGTTCTATAATATTTATAGGCGTTTAAAACCTCTAATGCTGCACTCATAACTAAGTGTCCGCGTTTAATTTGAGTTACGCCTATATATAAAGCAATACTTGACACCATTGCGTAAATAACAGCGTCCTGACCCCATTGAAAAACAACGCTAAAAATATACCTTCTAGTTATTTCAGTAAGTGCAAATAACAAGGTACTAATAAGAATAATAGCCGCCATTTTTGAAAAAATAGAGTCAATAAGAGATTTTAATTTTTCTGAGAAATCAAGAAAGGTATTCATAATTTTATCCTAAGATAATATAGAGATCCATTAAATAATGGATCTCTATGTATTTTTATATACTAAAGACGCTTTTTAGCTTTTTTATACTTACTAAAATCCTTAGCGAAAGCTGAACAATCAGTTTTTTCTAAAGAACTTGATCCCAAAGGATTAGCTTTTACAAGAGCTTTTGCTTCAGATACGAACTGATCTACTAACTTATCACCAGCATCATCAACTTTAGTTTTGATCCATTTATTAGTTGCTCCATCTTCAGCTACGTTTAATGCATCAGCTTCAGCTGTTGTCATAACATAAATACCAGGCTTTGTTTTATCAGTAACTTGATACTTATCTAGCATTAGCTTGTCATTACAGAAATTTATAGCTTTTTGATAAGGGATAAAATCATTTACAATAATATCTTGTAAGGCATCCTGTTGATCTTTTTTAAGCTTACTCCACCACTTATTACTTCCCGCAATAAAATAATAGTCTCCCACGATACCATTAACTCCAGCAACTGAAAAGTAAGGTGCTTGCTCTTTAGTAGCATTAAAACCACCTAAACTAGTTAGAAGACCATCTAAAACGCCAGTCTGAAGAGCAGAAGGAACGTCTCCAAAAGCCATAGTAGTAGGGTTAGCTCCTAAACCGCCTAATAATGCGTTTTCTGCAGGCCCCATACTTCTAACTTTTAAACCTTTAAAATCACCAGGGGTTATCATTCTCTTTTTAACACCTCCAGCTCCCATATACATACTTAAATGGCCAGAACCAAATACTGTAATATCATGCATATCATTAAATCTTTTTTTAATGATGCCATATGTCTTAGTTGAATCTAATCCATTGACTGCACCAGGTGTTGTAAGTTTTCCAGCACCAACTAAAACCTGAACATAAGGATCAACAGAGGCACCTTTTCCAAACTGGCCTGTCATCATTTCTAGGTTTCCATCTGACAATGCTTCCATTGCACCTGGCACTGTATACAAAGATTTTGCCCAATAAACCTGAACTTTACTTCCAGGTATTTTAGCTTCTACCACGTCAGCAAAATATGCTTCAGCAATAGCTGCAGGATGTGGCGGACCAGAATGATCTGATGCCCAACGTATTGTAACTGGTTCAACAGCAAAACTAGTTGCTGCTGTAGCCATAATTGAAAGAGCACCAACTGCTCCTAATAGTGTTGTTTTAGTTAATTTCATAAAATTTCCTCCGAATATTTATAGAACCTGAATTTATAGATATCCATTCAATTGGTAAACCTTTAATTTATAAAATTTAGAAATATTTAGTTAATATGTTATGTAATATTGAGCTTTGATAAAATAAGTCGTTACTAAAGCTCAGAAAACTATATAACACCTAGCGATCTAAGTTTGCTTATTTCTTCATCCGAAAATCCTACCTTAGATAACACTTCATCTGTGTGATCTCCAAGTTCTGGGGCAGTAAAGTCATCTTGATTATCTTCTTTTAGATGAACAGGAGTTTTTAATAAGCTAATATCAACACCATGCTTAGTTTTTAAAGTTTGAATATTTCTTCTACCTTTTAAAAATGGGTTTTCTAATGATTCCTTTAAATTTAAAATAGGTGCTGCCGGAACGACTCCTCCAAAATCTTTTAGCCATTCTTTTGTATTTTTTTTCATTAATTCTTCATCTAGAATTTTTGTAAGAATATCTCTATGATCTTGTCTGTTTTTAAAATTATTAAACCTTGGATCTTTAGCTAAATCTTTTCGGCCTATATGATCACATAAAACAGGCCAAAAATCTTCTTTATTACACATTAAATAAATCCAACCATCTTTTGTTTTATATAATTGACACGGCACTAAAATCGGGTGAGCTGACCTCTCTAAACGTTCACTCTTAAAATCTGTATTCAAAGCCCATGCAGCCATATAACTTTGATTAAACATAGCAGTATCAAACAAATTGACATCAACATCTCTTCCTAAACCTTTAAGTTTTGCAGATAAAACAGCACTAACTAGACCAAATGACATTGTAAGCCCTGACATGTAATCAACAACAGAAAGACCAAACCTTGCTGGTGGACCATTAGGATCTCCGGTTAAAGAAAAATAACCAGCTTCAGCTTGCATTAAATAATCATAGCCAGGCCAATTTTTTCTAGGGCCTTCTCTTCCGTAAGCGGAACAATGCGCACATACAATAGCTTCATTATAAACTTTTAATTGGTCATATGTAATACCAAGCTTTTCAGGAACGTCTCCCCTAAGGTTATTACAGACAGCATCAGATGATTTGACCAGTTTTTCTAAAATTTTTTTTCCTTCATCTGACAATACATCCAATGTAATGCTTTTTTTATTTCTATTTAAAGCTTGAAAAAAAATACTAGAAGCAGTGTTTCTATTTTCACCATCAATGAAATATGGGCCTATATCTCTTAAATAATCTCCACTTGTGCCAGCAGGCTCTACTTTAATAACTTCAGCCCCCATATCTGCTAGATATTGAGTGCCAAAAGGACCCGCTCCATACTGTTCAAAGGATAGAATCTTTAATCCACTTAGTGGCAAATCCATGTATATTTACCTCTTTTTAACTGTTTCATTAATAATATCATCAACAATGCTATGTCCTCTTTTAGCAACAAGGAATGATCTAACCATATTCATTACAATTATATTATCTTGGTTTTTACCAATGTGCCTTATTCTGATTATACCTTGATTTGGTCTAGATTTAGATTCTCTTTTATCCAAAACCTCCGACTCAGAATACAAAGTATCTCCGACAAACACAGGTGCTGGAATTTTAATTTCTTCCCAACCCAAGTTTGCAATAGCTTTCTGGCTAGTTCCGCTTACACACATTCCAGTAACTAACGCCAGTGTAAAAGCTGAGTTAACGAGATATTTTCCAAATTCAGATTTAGACGCATAGTTGGCATCAAAATGTATAGGATGCGTATTCATAGTAAGGTTAGTGAACCAAATGTTATCAGCCTCTGTGACAGTTCTACCTGGCCAGTGTTCATAAACATCACCAACTTGAAAGTCTTCAAAATCTCTACCTGGATCTTCTCTGTATCTTTGTGGCCCTATTTTTCTAATTCCATACGTATGTTCATCCATTTAACCCTCCCTAGATATAATTAACCTCGCTACTGACAACACAGGAGCATCAACCATTCTCCCCTGAAATTTAAAGGCACCTGTTCCTGCTGTCTTTGCTTCTTCTAAAACACCTTTAGCCCACTCTAACTCTTCTTTTGAAGGATTAAAAGCATCATGAATTGGATCTATTTGATCAGGATGTATAGCAAATCTACCTTTGAAACCCATTGATTTTACATATTCCGTTTCTGCTCTACAACCATCAGCATCTTTAAAATCTAACCAAACTCCGTCTAAAGCAAGTGTATTATAAAGCGCTGCGGCATTTATAATTTTGCCTCGTCCATAAGCTAAACTATCTTTACCCATATCTCCACCAGTTGATGCGCAATAATCTGCAGAGCCAAATCCAATTCCAGAAAACTCTATATCTGAACATTCCCAAGTTTCAACATTAGCTATTCCTCTTGGAGTTTCAACTTGAGGTAAAATCAAAACCTTTTTTCCAATGTCATTTAAGAATGTTCTACATTCATCTGGTGATTCTATTTTTGGGATAGCTATAGAAAATGGAAGAGAAGGTAAAGATTTCAACATCTTAATATCTTCTTTATATTCTTCCGTATCTAAGGCGTTAATCCTAAGTAAAAATTTATCAGAATGTCCATCGTAATTTCTTTTTGCTAAATCAGCAAAATTAGATCTTCCTATATTTTTTTTATCACCTGCAAGGCCATCCTCAAGATCAAATATAACTTTATCAGCTCCTGAACCTAGGGCTTTAGGCAGTCTCTCAATCTTATCAGTAGGTAAAAATAAAATACTTCTCAACGTAATCTCCTGTTTTTTCTAAAATTATTATAAATTAAATTCTGCTCTTATTTTTGCTCCGTGTTCATCTAACTCAGGTGAGTTATTTACTTTAGGAATAAAGTTATCATGAATTGCACCAGGCCCAAGCATTCTTACAGGTCCATTTTTTGTATTCACTTCCAAATAATTATTTTGAGGATGATTTTTTAATTGCTCCATATCAGAAATTCTTCCGTATGCAATGCCTGCATTTTCTAACTTTTCAATAATAATATTTCTATCATATTCTATAAAAATATCTTCTATTACTTTTTCAATCAAATCTCTATTCTTCACTCTATTAGAGTTCGTATCAAATCTAGGGTCTACAGATAAATTTTCACGATCTAAAACTAATTTACAGAACTTTATCCATTCTCGATCATTCTGTATTGCAATTAATAACGTAAGATTATCTTTACACTTATAAGCGCCGTAAGGAACAATAATTGGATGCTTTATACCACTTCTTTTAGGTATTTTATTACTGTAGACATACCCTAGGTAAAAAGGGTTTAACCAATCTGCTAGTGCATTGAACATTGAAACAGAAATATGTCTTCCTTTGCCAGTAATTCCTCTTTTAATTAAAGCCTGAAGAATAGCTTGGTAAGCTGTCATACCTGCAGAAATGTCACAAACTGAAGCGCCAACTTTTGCACGTCCATCAAAGTTTTCCGTATCCGGCAAGCCTGTAAGATCAATTAATCCTGTCTCTGCTTGAATTAGCATGTCATATGCTTTTTGATTTTTATAAGGTCCCTCTTCACCAAATCCAGAAATAGAGCATGTGATAAGGGATGGATGCTTAGCCCTTAAATTTTTTAAACTCACACCTAATCTATCAAACGCCCCAGGAGCTAAATTTTGAATCAAGACATCTGCTTTAGAGATTAGATTTTTTAATATTAAAAAATCTTTATCGTCTTTTAAATTTAACGCTATAGATTCTTTGCCCCTATTTAACCAAACAAAATAAGCGCTATTACCAAGTACATTACTATCATAACTTCTTGCAAAATCACCTTCTGGTCTTTCTACTTTTATCACACGCGCACCAGCATCCGCTAAACGGCATGAAACATAAGGAGCAGCAACAGCTTGTTCAATAGTAACAACTAATAACCCAGCTAAATCAGTACTGGAATCTTGTTTTTCCATTAACTTACCAAACAATCAACCAGTGAACTAACATTATGAGCTTTAGGTTCATTCAACATATTTGAAATTAGTTCTGATTTAGATTTTGACAATAAAGATACTGACTTATTGATAATTTTATTTTCTAAAATATTTTTCTCTATTTTATTAGACAAATCATGAGTATTTTTTATAACTTGTGATCCATCATTAATTGAAATTACCGACTGAGTATCCGTTAATTTATCGTTAGGAATGATATTTACTTTATCTCTCAAAGACACCATTTTATCTTCAAAGCATATCTCGTCATTATAACTATCTAGATCAGAAGTATCATTGCCATATATTGACATAGCTGCAGTCAATTTATAGGAAAACTTAGATTCTAATCCTGTTTTCGGCTTTTCAATATTACATACCTTTAACCACGTTGGGTTAGTTTCTATTTGAATTTCCTTTATTGTCTCAGGATTAAAATTATTAACTTTCTTTAGCTCATCTAGAGCCTCCAAAAATGAGTGTAAACCATGACAACACGCATGAAATTTATATTTTATTTCAGGAAATAAAAATTCTGTTCCTAATTTTTCAATTGCTCTTGGAGGAATTTCTTTATTCCACCCATGTGTTTGAAAAAAACCTTGCTCACACTCAATGCCATCATCACGAGATACAAAGCCAAGTTTTGATAATTTAGCCGCTTCAATCCCATTAGACGCTGCCATTCCAGCATGAAATGGCTTACCCATTGTTCCAAATTGTGACTTAATTCCGGAAGCTCTAGTTGATACTAAGCCAAGAGCATTGATGGTCTGCGATTCATTTAAATTAAGTAATTTAGATGCAACAATAGTTGAACCAAAAGAACCACTAGTTGCAGTCTGATGGAAGCCAGCATTATAATGTGAATATCCCAATATATGTCCTATTCTTGTAGAAATTTCAACGCCAGTCATATACGCCAGAAGGATATCTTCTATTGATGAACCTAATTCTTCCCCCAATGCTAACGCAGCCGGCAAAGCACTTGAAGTTGGGTGACCTACAAAAAGAAAGTGAGTGTCATCATAATCTAATGCGTGGCCAGTCGCTCCATTTGCTAATGCAGCCCCTCTTGAAGAAACTTTATGACCAGTAGTAATAATTCTTGCCTGATTTATCCCTGACTCTTCCATAACCATTTGTGAAACAATTTTTGATACAGGTTCTTTCTTCCCAGCATAAGCAACCCCACACCAATCCAATATTGACATTTTTGCAAAAAATTTCATTTCATCATTAAAACTCTCTAATTTACAATTAGCGCCATAACTTCCAAATAATTGTGTTATCGAAACCATTTCTTCCTCCTTATTATCTCTAATCAAAATAAGCTTCAGCTTGCATTGTCACTCCAGAACCTTTAACCGCTCCCCAACAAGAAACACTTCCGTCTGGATTTTCTTTTGCTCCAATAATATATTCACTATTAGCAAAAACAGGTGCCATTACCTTATGGTTAAATGACAATACAGATTTTCCTTTAAGCTTTTCTGCCGCTCTTAATAAAAACGTTGCTTGTAAAGGGCCGTGAACTATTAAATCGGGGTAATTTTCTTCATTTTTAGTATATGGATAATCATAATGAATTCTATGGCCGACAAAACCAATAGCAGAATATCTAAATAATATAGTCGGATGCATAAAAATTGTTTCTGTAAAATCTGCATCGTCAGGAATAATATCAGAAACGCCTGAACCTCCTCCTGCTTTACTAACATCTCTATAAACTATATTATGTAGCTCATGCAATCTTACTTCGTCTTCAACTAAAAATTCATATTCAGCTGTAACAAAACATAATTGTCCCGTTCTACCTGTTTTTAATTTTATATCAGCAACCTTTGATTTCTTAACTACCTTATCACCAACTCTCAAAGGATTATGCACTTTAATTTGGCTACCAGCCCACATCCTCCTAGGAAGAGGGACAGGTGGCAGAAAATCTCCTCTTGCAGGATGAGAATCAACTCCAAGCTCGTCATTCTTCTTTAAATTCCATGCAAGCATCCAATGTATACCAGATGTAGCAGATTCCCCGTCTACAGGATTTCCTGGATCTATATTTAATGTAGCTCTATAACGCTGTTCAACAACTGGGGTTAAATAATCTGTAACAATTTCTGTATTACCAAGCCATTTATTTAAATGATTTATATCCAATTCTTCATTAGTCATTTACTGAACCCCTAAAATTTTATAAACAAGTTAATTACATACATAAAATTTAAATATATAAAATACAATAATTAATCAAATATATGAAATATAATATTAAAATAAATGGAATTTGTTATGCCCTCTCTGATTATACATACTGATCAAAGTTTAAATAATATAATTGAAGAATTAGATTTTAAAAAAATAGAAGAGGCATTAAAAAAAATAATTATAAAAATATTAGACGCCGAAGAAGATAAATGCCAAATAATCTGGGTAAACAGCCGAATTATTACATCAGATTATAAAATCTATTGTGAATTAAAATTTAGAGAAACTAATTATAGAAATGAATTTAAAAGAAAAAATTGTTTAGATAATATAGGTGAAATTATCAAAAAAAATTTTAAAGTTAAAGTTCGCTTGCGGTCATTCGCTATTAATCAATCTTCTATAACAGCATTAGATATATAACAAATTAATATAATTAAACTCCAACACGAAAGGACAATAATATGAAAGATGGAATTGTATTAACAAATATTGATGAAAGAGGCGTTGCAGAAGTTACATTAAATCGACCTGAAAGAAACAACGCTTATAATGGAGAAATGATTTCTGAATTAATAAAAAGCTTTACATCTCTCTATAACAATCAAGATGTTAGAGTTGTTATAATAAGAGGCTCTGGAAAACATTTTCAAGGTGGAGCTGATTTAGAATGGCTTAAAGAAATTGGAAAATTAAATGAAGAACAAAACATAGAAGTCTCAAGAAATACCGCCTCAGCAATTAAAGGACTAACTGAATTTCCAAAACCAACTATTGCTCTAATTCATGGTGGATGCTTTGGAGGAGGTACTGGCATGGCTGCTGCCACTGATATAGTTATTGCCAGCGAAGATGCAATATTTTCTATTACAGAAGCAAAATGGGGTGTAATGGCAGGAATTATTATTCCTCATCTCAATGCTTCAATTGGAGTTAGAAATGTTAGAAGATATGCTTTAACTTGTGAAAGATTTGATGCAGAAGAGGCTAAAAATATAGGCCTTGTTCATCAAGTTTGTAAAACAGGAAATCTAGACATTACAGTTAAGCCTATCATAGAAAATTTATTGCTTTGCGCTCCTAAAGCGCTTGAAATAACAAAAAAAAGAGCTCTCATTGAGAGTGGTTTAATTTTAAGTGATGATAAATTTAATGAATTAGTAATAGAACACTCACAAAAAAGAATGAGTGAAGAAGCTACTGAAGGGTTAACTAGCTTTCTAGAAAAAAGAACAGCATACTGGTACAAAAAATAATTTTAAAGGAATAATACTATGCCATCTTTGGTTACTAATTCGAAAATTTGGGGAGAAATGTTTGGAACAAAAGAAATGCGAGATGTTTTTTCTGATGAAACAACCGTTCAACTTTATTTAGATGTTGAAGCTGCTCTTGCAAGGTCTCAATCTAAGTTAGGAATTATTCCAAAAGAAGCGGGTGAAAAAATAACTGCTGCTGCAAATTTAACATGGATTAACTGGGATACATTAAAAACCAGAACAGAGATAGTTGGCTATCCTATTCTACCTCTAGTTGAACAACTAAGTTTATCAGTTGATGATGGATATGGTCAGTATTGTCATTGGGGAGCTACTACCCAAGATATAATGGATACAGCGGATGTATTACAAATTAGAAAAGGTATAACCTTATTATCAAAAGACTTGAATGCAGTAGCAGTTGCTTTATCTAAAATAGTTAAACAACATATAAATACACCAATGGCTGGAAGAACTCACTTACAACATGCATTACCCATTCCATTTGGATATAAAGCTGCTACTTGGTTATCAAGTATAGATAGACATATAAAACGATTGGAAGAAATTAAAACGCGTGTGTTTAACGTTTCATTTTTTGGGGCGGCGGGAACTCTTGCATCTCTTGGAGAAACTGACGGCTTGCAAACACAAGCTAACCTTGCAAAGGAATTAAATCTAAACGTACCAGATGTAAGTTGGCATTCAATAAGAGATAATTTTTGTGAAGTTACAGGTTGGTTGGCTTTAGTGGGAGCATCTTTAGGCAAAATTGCATACGACGTTATGTTAATGATGCAAACTGAAATTCAAGAAGTAGCAGAACCTTTTCTTCATGGAAGAGGAGCGTCATCTACAATGCCTCAAAAAAGAAACCCTATATCGTCAGAAGTGATGTTAGCTTGTTCAAAACTATTACGAGAGCATCATTCATCAATGTTAGACGCAATGGTTCTTGATCATGAAAGAGCAACAGGGCAATGGCATGTTGAATGGTATACTTTACCAAATGCTTTTATTATTTCTTCTGCTTGTTTAAGTTCTTCAAAATACCTTCTAGAGGGTTTAGAAATATCTGTAGAAAATATGAAAGACAATATGAATAAAACTAATGGCTTAATAGTTGCAGAATCTGTTATGATGTCTTTAGCTCCTCATATTGGAAGACAGATAGCCCATGATATAGTCTATGAATGTTGTAGAGATTCTTTAAAAAACAAAACTCCATTTATAGATGTGTTGCTATCCCAAGCTTCCATTTCAAATATTTTTAATAAATCTCAATTAGTTAAAATAGTTGATCCTGCTAACTACTTAGGCGCAGCTCCTGCAATGGCTCAAAGGCTTCTGGATAACAGATAATTTTATACAGGAAAAACTAATGAAACTATTAATGTCTAAAATAGAAATTGAGCAATTTTTAAAAAAAGAATTTCCACAAGTTAGTCAAAGTTTTGAAATTTTAACTTTAGATGCCGGTTCAATTTCTATGCTAATGAATATTACTAACGAACACTTAAGGCCAGGAGGCTCTGTATCAGGGCCAACAATGTTTCTACTTGCTGATGTTAGCTTTTACCTAGCAACGCTAAGTTTGATAGGACCTAAAAGCCTAACAGTTACGACTAACTGTTCTATTAATTTTTTAAGAAAACCTAGTGAAGAAAATTTGATTAGTGAAACAAGAGTTTTAAAAATTGGAAAAACTTTGAGTGTTGGAGACGTATTAATATATTCAAAAGGAAATAAGAACCCAGTTGCTCACGCTTCTTTAACTTACGCTATACCAAAAGACTAAATTATAAATTTAAATTCTATCTTTATGCCACATCAAATGATCATTCATAAAAGTTGAAATAAAAAAATAGGAATGATCATAGTTTGGTTGCATTCTTAATTCTAAATTAATTGAAGTATTTTTACACGCTTCAGTTAATAGCCAAGGCCTTAATCCTTCATCAAGAAAGCTATCTGCTTCACCTTGATCAATTAAAATCTCAGGAAAAATATGCCCGCTTTTAACTAAGGCAACGCTGTCATACATACTCCAATTTTCTTTATTTAATCCTATATATTTTTTAAACGCTTCACTAGACCAACCAGCTGAAGAAGGTTCAACAATTGGAGCAAAGGCAGAACAACTTTTATATTTTTTTGGATTTCTTAAAGCCATTATCAATGCGCCATGTCCTCCCATAGAATGACCAAATATACTTTGCCTAGACATATCAAAATCAAAATTAGCCTCTATCAGTTTTGGCAGTTCTATTGTTACATAGCTATACATATTATAATTCTTACTATAAGGAATCTCAGTTGCATCTATATAAAATCCAGCGCCTGATCCAAATTGCCAATTGTCCTTTTCATCAGGTACATCTTCTCCTCTTGGGCTTGTATCTGGACAAATTATAACTATACCAAGTTCAGCTGCTTTTCTTCTATATTCTCCTTTTTCTAAAACATTTACATGACTGCATGTTAAACCTGACAAGTACCATAAAACAGGAGCATTTTTATAATTTGGAGGCATAAAAACGCTAAAGGTCATCTCACAATTATTTACTAATGACTTATGAGAATAGATATATTGCTTCCCACCAAAAGAATATGATTCTGATATTTTTTTCATTAAAAAACAACAACAGATCTAATCGACTCACCTGAGTGCATTAAATCAAAACCCTTGTTAATATTTTCTAATTCTAAAGTGTGCGTAATCAATGGATCGATTTCAATTTTTCCTTGAAGATACCATTCTACTATTTTAGGAACATCAGTTCTTCCCCGAGCTCCACCAAAAGCAGTTCCCTTCCAACTTCTTCCAGTTACTAATTGAAAAGGCCTGGTTGTAATTTCTTGCCCTGCTCCAGCGACACCAATAATTATACTTTCTCCCCAACCTTTATGAGTACATTCAAGAGCTTGACGCATAACATTTACATTACCAATACACTCAAATGAGTAATCGGCCCCTCCTCCAGTAAGTTCAACAAGATGATTAACTAAATCACCCTTAACTTGACTTGGGTTAACAAAATCCGTCATTCCAAATTTTTTGCCCCAAGCTTCTTTTGCATCATTCATGTCAACGCCAACAATCATATTGGCACCGATCATTCTTAAACCTTGAATAACATTAAGGCCTATTCCTCCAAGACCAAAAACTACTGCTTTACAACCTGCTTGAGCTTTTGCAGTGTTTATTACAGCTCCAATTCCAGTTGTTACACCGCATCCAATATAGCAAATTTTATCAAATGGAGCTGATTTATTAACCTTTGCTAAGGCAATCTCTGGAACAACCGTATAATTAGAAAAAGTTGAAGTTCCCATATAATGTAGAATAGGTTTGCCATTTATAGAAAATCTACTAGTTCCGTCTGGCATCAACCCTTGACCTTGAGTAGTCCTTATTGCTTGACATAAATTTGTCTTAGGATGCAAACAATATTCACATTCTCTGCATTCAGGAGTATATAAAGGTATCACATGATCTCCTTCTTTAAGAGAAGTGACCCCCTTACCAATTTCTCTAACTATTCCTGCTCCTTCATGACCCAAAATGGCAGGAAACATTCCTTCCGGATCATCTCCAGATAAAGTAAACTGATCAGTATGACAGATACCGGTTGCCTTTATTTCTACTAAAACCTCTCCTGAACGAGGGCCTTCAAGATCAACATCCATAATTTCAAGTGGCTTGCCAGCTTCTATGGCAACAGCGGCTTTAGTTTTCATACCTTATATCCTTTAAATACATCAAAAACTCATAATGACTTTATTATAATTATGATTTAATCTCTATGACTTGCAACAGTTATTAGTATATAATATTAGATAACAAGTTAAATTTTTATCTGGGAGTTAAAAAATGAGTTTTGTTGAAACTGAAATTAATGGGCAAATTATAACTATACGATTGAACCGCCCTGAAAGATTGAATGCCTTGAGTGCCGTTATACGAGACGGCATGGCAGATGCATTTAATCGTTTTCATGAAGACAAAGATCTTGAGGTGGCTATCCTTACAGGTACTGGTAGAGGGTTTTGTGCTGGCGAAGATATGAAGGAATCACTTGATAGAGGCATTCCAGGCTCACCAAAAGAATTTGTTGAAGAAAATTTAATTGACCCCTTTCAAACTGGGATTCTGCAAAAACCAGTTATAGCCGCCGTAAATGGTTTTGCCATGGGCGGTGGATTTATGTTGGTTGAAAGAACAGATCTAAGAATAGCTGTCAAAGAAGCAATATTTGAAATGTCAGAAGCAAAACGTTGGCTTCTTGGAGGTTATAATCATGGCCATTATGGAAACCTTCCACATCCTATCGCTACAGAAATGGCTTTTGGATATAGAATAAGTGCAGAAAGAATGCATCAAGTTGGGTTTATCAATCGCCTTGTTGAAGCTAAAGATTTAATGAGTGAGGCTAATTCAATGGCGGAACATTTATTAACACTTCCTCCTGCTGCTAGAGTAAATACATTGTACATGATGAAACATATGGCTCCTAAAATTAGTCCAAATATTAGTGACCTGGCAGAGAAACTTCATCTCCACGGTGATACCGAGGATAGGATGGAAAGTAGACGCGCTTTTGCAGAAAAAAGAACGCCCAATTTCAAGGGCTGGGTTAATACAGAAGATAGATATAATATGCCTAAGTTAAAATAATTTTTATAATTTTTTTATATTTAAAAGGATTTCAAAATGAAAAATAATAATGGACCGTTATCTGGTATAAAAGTTGTAACCTGTTCAACGGCTCAAGCTGGAACTGTTCCTTACATGTTTATGGCTGATCTTGGAGCACAAGTAATTAAAATTGAACCACCTAGTGGAGGTGACAATAGCCGATATGCAGGTGAAATCATAGGATCATTTAGTTCTTTTTTTGAAACTAATAATAGAGGCGTAAAAAGTCTAACTTTGAATTTAAAATCAGATGAAGGAAAATCTATTTTACACAGATTGATAAAAGAAGCAGAAATATTTGGTCAAAACTTTAGACCAAGGGTCGCAAAAAAATTAGGTTTTGGATATGAAGAATTAAAAAAAATAAATCCTGCAATAGTATATGGATCTGTTTCAGCTTATGGACCAGATGGTCCTGATGCAGATTTGCCTGGTACTGATGCAGTTGGGCAAGCCTTGGCTGGAGTAACAGAAGCATTTTCAATACCTGGGCAAAATTTACGTACGGGCGTAGCTTCCGTTGCAGATGAAACATGTGCAATTTTAACATTTGGAGGCGTTCTTGCTGCACTAATTCACGCTCGGACCACAGGCGTAGGACAGAAAGTTGAAACTTCTCTTGTAGGTAGTGCCTTTAGGCTAATGGGCTGGACCATGACAACAGCAATGTGGAAAAATAAACCACCAATAACAGGTGCCAGAATTAACGGAACAAGAGAAAAACCAGGTATTGCCGCTTGTTTTAATGATATTGAAAACAAGCCTTTAGCTATGCAGGTAGACCATAAAGACTGGAAACCTGCTTTAGAAGCTTTAGGTTTTTATGAAACTATGAAAGAAAAAAATCTTAATGATTTAGGAATGGCATTTGATTCTGAAGATAAAAAAAATGAAATTCTTTCAACTCTTGCTACCCTTTTTGCAAAAAACACAAGAGAACATTGGATAAATATTTTAAGAGAAGCAGATATTATCTCAACACATGTAAATACTATGTTAGAGGCATCAAACGAACCTAATATTGTTGATAATAATTATGTATCAGAAAAGTATTATCCTGAAATTGACAAAACCTTAAAAATTCATGGCACTCCGTGGAAGTTTTCTGAAACACCTTCCGTTATAAAAACAGCTCCAAAACTAGGAGAGCACAATGAAGAAATTCTAAAAAGTGTTGGTTACTCAGAAGATGAAATTCATAGCTTTAAAAATAAGAAAATTATTTAATTTCTTTCAGCTCTTTTGAAAACTTCTTAAAATTTTCTACATAATGCTTAGAAGATCTTGTTAAATTAGCAATAGTTTTCTCGTCTAATTCTTTTACTGCTTTAGCAGGAGAGCCAACTATTAAAGAACCGTCAGGAAACTCTTTGTTTTCAGTAACTAAGGCTCCGGCTCCAACCAAACAATTATTTCCAATTTTTGCATTGTTTAATATAGTTGCTCCCATACCAATAAGAGTATTATTTCCTATAGTACAGCCATGAATTATAGCGTTATGACCAATGGTACAGTTATTGCCAATTGTAACGGGACAACCTGGGTCAGCATGAATAATGGTGTTTTCTTGAATATTAGTTTCATCACCTATTGCTATCACATCATTGTCGCCTCTTAAAACAGATCCAAACCATACCCCAACATTATTTCCTAGCACTACTTGTCCCATTACATGAGCTCCAGGCGCTATCCAGTAATTACCTTCTTCTGGTAAGGTTGGCGTCTTATCGCCTATGCTATAAACTGTCATTTTTACATTCTCCTAATTCGTAAATATATTAAAAAATTAAAATTATTTTATAATATATAGTTAATTTTTTAATTTATGCCATATACTTTGTTGATATATATCAAGGAAACAAAATGAAAATTAAAGAAAACTATATAATAAGTGTTCATTTGTATAGACTAGATATTCCCTTAATTAAACCTTATAAATTGTCATATAATACTTTTCATTCTTTTGAACCTATTATTGTTTGCATGATTGATAGTAATGGAAAAGAAGGTTGGGGAGAACAACATATTTCCCCTGGTTCAAGTAACGAAACCCGCGATGGTGGTTGGACGTTTGCAAGAATACTTGCCAAATTAATTATAAGAAAACCTCTTAATGAAGCAAAAAAAATTATCTCGTCTCTTTCTCATTTTAGTAAAGTTGCTGCAAGCGCTATGATCACATCTATTGAAATGATGGAAAGTAACAAAATCTTAGAGAATAAAGGAGCAATTAAATTAAAGTTATTAACGGCCTTTAACGCTGAAGAAGAGTTTGAGATAAAAGATGAACTTGACCAACTTATTGACAATGGCTTTAACACAATAAAAGTTAAAGTAGGTAAAGATATAAACGCAGACCTTAAAAAAATTAATAGTATTCAAACGCATTTAAATGGACGCGCAACGTTAAGAATAGATGCAAATAGAGGATATACTAAGATTGATGGGTGTAACTTTGTTAAAGAACTAGAACCCAATTATATTGAACTTTTTGAACAACCTTGCAATGCAGAGGACTGGGAAGCTAATGCAGCCGTAGCTAAAATTTCTAAAGTTCCAATTATGTTAGATGAGCCAATATGTGACTTAAAAGATATAAAAAGAGCTTCTCAAATACCTGGTGTTGGCCTATGTAAATTAAAATTAAAAAGATTTAATTCTATCCAAAACTTATATGATTCTATCAAATATGCTCATAGTCTAGGGCTAAAAATTGTATTAGGTGATGGACTGGGATCAGAAATTAACTGTTGGATGGAAGCAAAGATAGCGAATAATTTAATTGACAATGCCGGAGAATACAATGGTTTTTTAAAAGTAAAACCAGAAGCAAGAATTTTAAAAAACCCTCTAAAATTCGAAAAAGGATTTCTAATTATTGAAGAAAACTGGGTTCCTAAAATAGATAAAGATAAACTTAAAAAATACACTATATTTAATGAAGTAATTGAAAATACAATTTAAGGAGATCAATATATGAATTTAATTAATAGCTCCAATTCCCTAGGGGGAGAAATAGAAGGTATTGATTTAAAAAAGTCATTAACTGAAACGCAAATAAAATTCATTAATCATTCATGGGACGAAAGATTAGTTCTTGTATTCAAAAATCAAAAACTAGATGATAATGATCTTATAAATTTCAGTAAAAATTTTGGCGAGCTTGATCCTCCCGGGCCAAATCCATATGGAATAACTTTCTTACCAGATTTTCCTGAAATAAATGTTATTTCAAATGTAAAAAATAATACTGGAATTCCAATCGGAAATTTAGGAGATGGAGAAGCTGTATGGCATGCCGATATGACATATAATGAACTTCCTCCTAAAGCAGGCATTTTATATGCACTTGAAGTTCCTGAAAATCAAGGTAACACTCATTTTGCAAATATGACTTATGCATATATAGAATTGCCTGAAATATTGAAAAATAAAATAAAAGATAAAACACTAATACACGACTCAGCTCATAATAGTGCTGGAATGTTAAGAAAAGGATATAATGAAACTAATAATCCTTCACAAACTCCTGGGGCAAGACATCCATTAGTTATAAGAGATCCGCAAACTAATAAACAAATGCTCTTTCTTGGAAGAAGGCCTCACGCCTATATAATAGGAATGGAAGTCAGAGAAAGTGAAAAATTACTTGATGAAGTTTGGCAACATGCAACTCAAGCAAAGTTTACGTGGACACAAAAATGGAAAGTAGGGGATTTATTAATGTGGAAGAATTTAAATGTATTACACAAAAGAGATTCTTTTGACCCTGGCACCAGAAGGATAATGCATAGAACCCAATTAAAAGGAGATATTAAAATTACTATATAGCTATATATAGAATATTTAATACATTCACTAATTTTATAAAATATTAGTTGCATTAATAATTTATCAAATACAAAGTGAAGTTAAAATTTAATTAAATGGGGAGAGTTATAGTGATACAAGGAAATTTATTTAGAAGAAATATAATAAAGACAAGTTTAAGCCTTTTAACCTTAACTGGTATAAGCACCTTTGGACTATTTTCATTAGCTAATGCCGATGAATATCCTAGTAAAAATATTGAGGTGGTTATCCACTCAAAATATGGTGGAGGAACTGATGTAACTGCTAGGATGATGTCAATAAGAACCCGTAGAAATTTAAATACTGATATAGCTATAGTATCTAAACAAGGTGGATCTGGAGCAAAAGCTCAGGCTTATGTTTTGTCAAAGCCTGCTGATGGCCATACAATTATGGCTTTAACACAATCACACCTCTATACAATGGCTAGAGGAAAATCAAAAATGAAGATTGATGATATAATTGGTGTAGCTAGAGCAATGGATGACCCAACATTTATTACAGTATCTTCAAAAAGCAAATATAAAACCTTAGCAGACATCATATCTGCATCAAAAAAAGGAGCTCTTAATTGGGGAGTTGCTCAAATTGGGGGAACTGAACATATTGGCTTAGCTCAGTTTGCAAAAGAAGCAGGAATTAAATATAAAGTCGTACCTTTCGGTTCTGGAGCGCAAATGGTTCAAGCTTTAATGGCTGGCAAAATTGACGCTACTCTTCCAAATGTTAGTGAAGCTACAAATCAAATAGCTGATGGTACATTTAAAGCTTTGGCAGTTATGGCAGAAAATAGACTAAAAGATTATCCAAATATTCCGTCAACTTATGAACTTGGAATAAAAGCAAAATGCTCAACCACACGTGGATATGCAGTTTTAGCTTCAACTCCTAAACCTATTATTGAAAAAATTTCTAAAGCTATGGTTAAAGCAATGAAACACGACGTCTTTTCAAACTATCTTAGCTCTGCCGGATTAACTGTAGAAACAAGTGTTGCTGGTTATGAGGTATGGGACAAGCATCTCAAAGAAGAGTATAAAATTGCTGCACAAGCTTTGAATGATCTTGGTTTATCTAAGTAATTTAAAATTACGATAAAGGTTATCAAGAATATGGACAAAAATAAATCTGCACCCATTAATTTGGGTGCACTTATTAATAAGACTGACTTAATCATTACTATTGTGTTAATAATCATAATATCTGTGTTGTGGTTTGAAACAAAAAATTTTGAAAAAGCTTCTGATCTTTTTGCAAATAATATCCCTGCCGAAATGTTTCCTCAAATTTTATTAATAGTTATTTTGGGAATGGTATTGGTTCTTCCTTTTGAACATCTTTTATTAAAAAAAAATAAAAAAGATATAGATAGTAATAGAAAAAAAAGTATTCCTAATACTACTTTATTTACAATGTTATTACTTACAGTAATAGTTGCATTTTCTGAAATACTTGGTGCTATTTTAACAATGATAGCTATTTGTGCAGCTCTCCCAATTTATTGGAAAGAATATAGAGCCAAAGTACTAATTTTATATATAATTTTTTTTCCACTATCTGTTGTTTTTCTATTTAACTTTGTTCTAGGTGTGTATTTTGAACCAGGTCTATTAGAATATATATTGAATTAATAGGAGTTTACTTTGGAAGATGTAGTTAAAGGACTTGGGTTACTATTAGAGTTTGAAAACATAATACTCATTCTTGGAGGAGTACTAATAGGTGTTCTAGTTGGAGCATTACCAGGCCTAAGTTCTCCTATGGCTATAGCATTACTTATACCTTTTACAATTTCTTTAGAACCAGTAGCAGCCATATCAATGATGGCTGCTTTATATTGTGCAGGAACCTTTGGGGGATCTATAACTGCGATTTTGATAAATGCTCCCGGCGCACCTCCTGCAGTTGCTACTGCTCTTGATGGTTATCCAATGGCAAAAAATGGTGAGCCAGGAAGGGCTTTAGGATTGGCTGCTGTTGCTAGTGTATTAGGTGGTATTTTTAGTTTAATTGTATTTATTTTTGCAGCCCCACTTTTAGCTTCAGTAGCTTTAGAGTTTGGTCCTGCAGAATATTTTGGTCTTGCTATTTTTGCTCTTTCAATGCTTGCATCTATGAGCGGTATCTCTTCAATTAGAAATCTAATATCTGGATTAACAGGAGTTTTGTTAGGTACAATTGGTATTCACTTAACTACTGGTGTCGAGAGATTTACCTTTAATATAGGTGAACTAGAAGAAGGAATTAGTTTTGTTCCAGTTTTAATAGGTTTATTTGCAGTAAGTGAGCTATTTAAACAATCCGAAAAACTAAATAACGTAGTTGAAAGGATCCACGCAAAAGCATTGAAGTTACCAACTTGGAAAGAATTAAAAAAATTAAAATATACAATCTTAAGATCGTCAGGCATTGGGACTTTTATTGGGATTCTTCCAGCTGAAGGATCCACAGTTGCAGCTATTATGGGTTATAATGAAGCTAGAAGATGGTCAAAAAATAAAGAACTATTTGGCAAAGGCTCTCCTGAGGGAATTGTTGGCCCAGAAGCCGCTAACAATGCTGCAGCGGGAGGAGCAATGGTACCTACGTTGGCTCTAGGAATACCTGGAAGTGGATCGACGGCTCTTATTTTGGCAGCTTTAATTATGCATGGATTCAGACCCGGGCCATACCTTATTAGCGAAACTCCTGAATTTGTTTATGCAATTTTTGGAGCAATGTTAATTGCTAATTTTGGCTTTCTTTTTATTGGATTAGTAGGAGCAAAGTTTTTTTCTTTAATAGCATTTATACCTAGAAAACTATTATGGCCTGCTGTGTTTGTTTTTTCCTTGATAGGATCATATTCTTTTAGTTCTTCTATGTTTGATGTATGGATTATGCTTGCAGCAGGATTGCTAGGATACTTTATGGACAGACATGGTTTTGGCGCAGCTCCATTAGTTATGGGTTTAATTTTAGGAAAATTAGTAGAGGAAAGTTTTTCACAATCTATGATAATTTATGATAATAATTTTCTATCTTTTTTTGAAAGCCCAATAGTTATCTTATTCTTTGTTTTAACTTTTTTCAGTTTATCTTCTCCTTTTTGGTCCAAACTATTTTTTAAAAAATAAACTATATAGAGTTAAAATGATAAATAATGAGAAAGTAAGTATTGCTGAAGTTTTTTCTAATTGGGCACATTCGTTAAAATACGAAGATATTCCCAATGACGTAATTGAAAAACTTAATATAATTTGTATGGACTCAATTGGATTAATGGTCTCAGCAAGAAATGAAGATTATATAAAAAGCTTATTAGATGCATTAAATGAAAGCGGGAATTGTAGCTTAATTGGTCATAATCGAAAAGTTAATGCATTTAACGCTGCAATTATAAATGGGACAGCTGTTCATGGAGAAGATTTTGATGATACATTTGAAGGCACTCCTGTTCATGTAGGAGCAGTAATGGTTCCAGCAATGCTTGCAGTTACTGAAGCAAAAAATCTATCCGGAAAAGAATTTCTTAAAGGCTTGGCAATAGGCTCTGAACTTATTTGTAGACTTGCTCTTGTTGCTCCAACGGCAGTTCATAGACAAGGCTTTCATCCAACTGCAATATTTGGAGCATTTGGAGCATCTATAGGTATTTCAACTAGTTTAGGATCCAAGAAAGAACAAATAACTTCTGCTCTTGGAATCGTTGGAAGTATGGCTTCTGGTATTATAGAATATTTAGCTGAAGGGACTTCAACAAAGCGCCTTCATCCAGGATGGGCAGCTGGTTGCGGCTGGCAATCTGCAAATATTGGAAAGTCGGGATTTATTGGACCAAGAACTGTTTTCGAAGGAACTCATGGCGTTTTTAATACTTTTGCTAAAACTAATATAAAACCTGATTTTTCATTCGTTATAAATGAACTAGGCACTAGATGGGAGTGTGAAAATCTAGCAATTAAACCTTATGCATGTGGAACTATGGCACAACCCTTTATTGATTGCGCAATAAAACTAAAAAAAGAAATTAGTGACCTTGGTCAAATAGATAGAATAGTGGCTCAAGTTGGAGAAGGGACAGTCCATAGATTATGGGAACCACTTTCAGAAAAACAAAATCCTTCTTCTCCTTATGGGGCAAAGTTTTCTGTTCCATATTGCATATCTGTAGGTTTAATTGATGGCCAAGCAGGACTTAAGCAATTTACAAACGAACGACTAAATGATCAAAAAGTTAAGCACTTAGCTTCAAAAATATCATATGAAATAAACCCTAATGATGAATATCCAAAAAACTATACAGGCGATATTAAAATTTTTACCAAAGATGGAAAACAATATTCAGCATCTCAAAATTGTTTACGAGGTGGTAGAAAAGCGCCCTTATTTAAAGATGAAGTTGAACGTAAATTTGAAGCTAATCTAAAGTTTGGAAATATTCAGTTAAATGAAATAAATGAACTAAAGCACTTTATTAATAACATCTTTGATTTTGATAACTTGAAGTTGATAGATAAAATTAAATTTAATTAATTATTTTTCTACAGTTTTCACCTAAAAGTAAACCTGTAAACTTATCCCATTGTGCACCAAAATTTCTTCTGTTCACAACCCAATCAACATGTTCACTATTATTTTTTAATAAATCTATTTCTATTCCCCATAATCCATTAACTTCATTTGGTACTGCAGAATATCTAACATCAGTAATAATATTTTTATTGCTCCCTACTCCAAGATAACCTTGAGAAAACCAATTAAATCTATTTATATCTGTATATTGTTGACTGTTTTTATTAAGGTTAGGAAAGTCAGATAAAACATTAAGTTTTTTTATTTTTGTGCCGATACAGTATTCTTTATCAGATAATAATCTAACTGCATCTACATAATAAAAATCATTGTTTTCGTATATAACTTTCCATAAGATTAAATTTCCAAAACTTGGCTTAACCGTTAAATTATCACTATCATGCCCTCGTTCTTTAGCTAAAAATCTACCAGCTTCTTCAGCTCTATAATTTTGAAACAAACCGAAACCCAAGTATAAAAAAATATAACTTACACCAATAAGGGCAATCCATTTTTTTCTTTTCAAGATTGTTAAAATAATAAAAACAATAATTGGAATAGTTAATAATGGATCAATAATAGAGACATTATTCCAGGCAATTCTTTGATTAGAAAAAGGCCAAAATAACTGTGTTCCATAACTAGTACATGAATCCAATAACCCATGAGTTGCATAACCAAAAAAACACATAATTAAAGTGTCTTTCCAATCTAAATATTTTTTAAATATAAATCGTGTACAAAGAGCTACTATTAATGCTCCAAATGGAATAAATATTAAAGAATGAGTAAATTGTCTATGAAACTCAAGACGTAACAAAGGATCTGAACTAGATCTTATTAGGATATCTAAATCAGCTGACAGTCCTGCTAAACAACCTAATAAAGCACCAGCTAGATACTTTTTTCTTTTAGAAACAGTTTGAGCAAAAATTGCTCCAAATGCTCCTTGAGTAACTGGGTCCATTATAAAATCCTTTTAAACTTAAAATACAAATATTATTAATATAGATATAAATATTTATATATATTTTTTTATAAGTATCTTGACGATTTATATTGTTTTCATTTAACATATTAAATAATTAATTGAGGCAAATAATATGATTAATGATATTTCAAATAATAATACATATGACGCTATTATAATAGGAGCAGGATTCGCTGGGCTATATCAATTAATATGCCTCAGAGATCAACTTGGCCTTAATTGTTTAGTAATTGAAACTGGCGATGATGTTGGTGGCACTTGGTATTGGAATAGGTATCCAGGAGCACGTTGTGATACAGAGAGTCATGCTTACTCATATTATTTTTCTGATGAGTTATTAAAAGAATGGTCATGGACAGAACGATACCCTGGTCATGCTGAAATTAGAGAATATATTAATTTTGTAGCCAAAAAATTTGACCTTAAAAAAGATATTCTGTTTAACAATAAAGTTACTAGCTCTACTTTTAATGAAAATGAAAATAATTGGAGTCTAATAACTGAAAATGGAAATAAATTTAAAGCTAAGTACTTAATTTCAGCAGTCGGATGTTTGTCAAACGCTAATATTCCTAATATCAAAGGATTAGATACCTTTGAAGGTACATATTATCATACAGGAAACTGGCCTAAAGATGATGTTTCTTTCACTAATAAAAAAGTTGGACAAATTGGAACTGGCTCTACTGGCATACAAGCTGTTCCTGTAATTGCCGCTAATGCAAAACATTTAACTGTATTTCAAAGAACTGCGAATTATAGTGTCCCAGCAAGAAACCAACCTTTAAAAGATGATTTTAAAGAACATGTAAAAGCTGATTTTAAAAATTATAGAGAATTTTTAAAAAGAACACCTAATGGTCATCCTTTTGATATATCAGAAAGATTAGTATCTGACGTTAATGAAGATGAGAGAAATGAGATTTATGAAAAAGCTTGGGAAAAAGGTGGATTACAATTTCGTGCTACATTTCAAGATCTTGTAACAAATTTAGATGCAAATAACACTGCTGCAGAATTTATAAAACAAAAAATTCGCAAAACTGTTTTGAATAAAAAATTTGCAGATATTTTGTCAGATATTGATCATCCATATGCTGGCAAACGACCCCCAATTGATAGTTATTATTTTGAAGCATTTAATAGAGACAATATCAATCTAGTTGATTTACGTGCTACTCCTATAGAACATATAGATGCAAAAGGTATTCAAACTAATCAAGATCATTTTGATTTAGACATAATAGTTTTTGCAACAGGTTATGATGCAATGACAGGACCATTGTTAAATTTGAATATTACTGGAAAAAATAATCTAAAACTAAGTGATTATTGGAAAGAAGGTCCAAAGACATATCTGGGCCTTCAGATTGCAGGATTTCCAAATTTATTTACCATAACAGGACCTGGAAGCCCCTCTGTTCTTACAAATATGCCTATGGCAATAGAACAACACGTAGAATGGATTAGAGATTGCATTTCTCATATGAATAAGAAAGGTTATTCTCTAATAGAAACAAATAATAAAGTATCTGAAGAATGGGGACAGGAAGTTAATAAAGTTGCAAATAAAACTTTGTTACCTAAGGTTAAACACTCATGGTATTTAGGTGCCAATATACCGGGTAAACCTCAAGTTTTTATGCCTTATGCAGGAGGTCTGCCTAAATATAATGACATTTGCAATGATGTAAAAAATAATGATTATTTAGGATTTAATTTAAGTTAAGATATTAATTTTGAGAAGACAATTGAATTTCATTAATATTATCTCTAATTTTTTTAATTCTTTTTGCTAATTCATTTGTTTTAGGCGGCGTTTTAGAATTAATCTGATCTAGTAATTGAGACATTTGATTAGCTAAATTATTACTTTGTTGATTTGAGTCCATTAGACGTATTTGTGTTTTTCTAATAATAGCATTCATAATTAAATCTGAACTTTTCATTTTTGTAAAATACGATTTAGGTATTTTTTTTGCTACTACTTTTTGAGAACAAGCTTTAGCAGTGACAGTTCTAGGCATATCAAGTAATATTGATGTTTCTCCAAATACCTCTCCCATACCTAACCTGTTAAGCTTTAAGCCATCTTTAGTTTCAATATTAACATATCCCTCCATAATTAAATAAGCCTCTTTAGACAAACTTCCAGCTTCGTAAATAAGCTCACCCGGCTCCCATATAACTGAAGTTTTATTATCTAACATATTTAATATTATCCATTAAAAAAGATTAAATGTTTATTATGAAACTGTCAAAGGCTCCATCCAAAAGATATATCCCCAAAATAATAAATAGCCATAGAACAAACAATAAGCCCATAATTTTGTTGACTTAAACATCTGATTATCTTTATTATCAGTTTCTAATTGTTCTTTATAATTTTTATAATGACGTATCATAAAATTAGATCTGCCCATCTTTTTTTCCTTTTTTTAATATTAAAAATTATATGTCTAAAAAAACGGTCTCTTTATTTCCCTGAAGATAAACATCAAAAATATAATTAAATTTATCTATTTTTTTTGCAATTAAAGTATTAATTTTATCTTTTTGATTAATGATTGATAAAGTAGTGTCATTACTTAAATCATCATCTTCAAAGTAAATTCTTGTATTTAAATTCATATTAATGCCACGAGAAGATATAGACATTAATATATGAGGACTTTGAAATTTTCCATCTAACCCTATAACTGCTCCAGGTTTAATAGTTTTTAATGTAAATTTTTTAGTTTCCTCATTAGGTACAAATCTAGCAAAACCTTGACCGTCTAGATACTCACCTTTATCGTTACATTGCCAAGTTTCTATCATAACATCATTTAATGCTTCACTATTACCATCAAAAACTGATCCTGATATTGATATAATATTAGAATGTTTTTCTTTTTCAAATGGGAAAACTCCAAGGTCATTTTTAAAAATATTATTAATTCCTATTAAATTTGGACTACAACCAATATGTAGAAAAGGACCCGCTGTCTGAAATGGAGTTTCATCAAAAAAATTATCAGAATGTTTCATGTTACAAACCTTCTTTTCTATTCTCAAAAAAAGTTTGGTTATAACCTCTAAGAATTATATCAAACTTATAAGCTAATAACTTATCTGTTTCTGATAGAGATAAATCTAAAGATCCTATTAAACTTTTTTTTGCTTTTTTATTTGGAATAGAATTTATCATAGGACATAATTTTATTAATGGATCTCCTTGAAAATACATTTGAGTTATAAGTCTTTGGCCAAAGCTTTTTCCAAAAATTGAAAAATGAATATGCATTGGTCGCCATTCAATTCCTCTATTAGGATAAGGATAAGCTCCTGGTTGAATTGTTCTAAATTCATAGTAGCCATTGGATGACGTTATATATCTTCCAGATCCACAAAAATTAGGGTCTATAGGCACATCATTTTGATCATTAGGATGCAGATATTTTCCCGAAGCATTCGCCTGCCATATTTCTATTAGAGCACCTTCTATAGGTTTATAATATTGATCAACAATCTTTCCGTGGACAATTATTTTCTGTCCAATTGGAACTTTATTATTATGAGAATAATTTAAAGTTAAATCATTATCTAGCTTTCCTATTATATTTTTATTAAATTTAGGACCAGAGATTTCTGAAATAGATGAAGGTATATATATTTTTTTATTTTTAGGAGCCCTAAGCGAACTTGATTTATAATCAGGATAATTAGCTATTGGTTGCTTATCAAAGTTTCTTCTGATTAAAGATTTCATATACTTAAGTTTCCTTGAAAAAGGTTATCTAAAAAGGGAGACCTACATAATTTTCTGCTAAAACGGTTTGTGATGCAATAGAATTTTCTAAATATTCAAGTTCTGAATCTTGAATATGTTGATCAAAAGATGATTGCTCAGGAAATTTATGAAATGTAGTCGTCATCCACCAACTAAACCTAGTCGCCTTCCAAACTCTTGATAGCGCCTTTTGAGAATATGTATTCAAACTGCCTTTATTTCCTGATAAGTAAAATTCTTTCATTGCATTATATAAGTAAAAAACATCTGAAACAGCTAAATTTAATCCTTTTGCACCAGTAGGAGGCACAATATGAGCTGCGTCTCCAACAAGATACAAGTTTTTCCAATTCATTGGTTCACATACAAAGGACCTAAGTGGAGCAATAGACTTTTCAATTGACGGGCCTGTAATAATTCTATCAGCAGCATCAGATGGTAATCTTTTTTTAAGCTCCTCCCAAAATTTTTTATCGGTCCAGTTTTCAATATCATCTTTTAAATTGGTTTGAATGTAATACCTACTTAAATTTTTATTACGCATTGATGCTAAAGCAAAACCATTACCATGATTAGCATATATTAATTCTTCGCTAACAGGAGGTGTTTCTGATAAAATACCTAGCCAACCAAATGGATAAACTCTTTCATAAGTAGTTATTACTTCTTTAGGTATTATCTTTCTACTAATTCCATGGTAACCATCACAACCTACAACAAAATTACAGCTTATTTTTTTTTCTAATCCATTGTATTTAAATGTCACAAATGGATTTTTACTATTAATTTCGTGGGGGATAACTTCTTTTGCATTATTAAAAATAATACCATTAGATTTTTCTATTGCATCATACAAATCTTTTGTTACCTCAGTTTGACCATAGACAGTAACATTTTTATTGGTTAGTTTTTTAAGATCAATTCTAAATCCATGGTTTTTAAATGATAAAAAAACACCATCATGCATAAACCCTTCTTTATCCAATCTTTCTGAAACACCTGCTAATCTAAGCATTTCAATAGTACCATTTTCTAAAACTCCCGCCCTTACTCTACCAATCACATGTTGCTTTGATTGTTTTTCAAGTACTATATTATCTATACCTTCTGATAAAAGTAATTTAGATAGTAAAAGTCCTGAAGGTCCTCCTCCTATTATAACAACTCTAGTGTTCATCTAAATTTCCTATAATTTTTATCTTAATAAATTTACTAAAAGGCCAATACAAAAAATCATTTGAATAAAATTTATGATAACTGAAAATCTATGAAGTTTTTTAAACTTCTCTTCGTTTTGTTCATCTTTAACTTTATTTATAATTGGAGTTAAAATTTGTCTTGAAAACAGAAAAGTTGTTATCAAGAAAATAAAAACGGATAGAGCTAATACATTGTTATCTATAATTGAAGCACCTATCCCCAAGCCACTCAGAGTTGATCCAAAAAAATAATATTTAGGAAAAAATATTCTTAAAAACTTTGATGATTGAACTTCATCTAATACCTTAAAAACTGAGGTAGCTACAACCGTAGGAAAAAATATCATAAAGCTTAAAATTCCTGAGGTAATCAAAATTAACAATTTCTTCTCCTTTTAGGCTTTGAATATACTATATATAAATAAATATTATGTATTTTACTATAAATAGTGATTATAAAGTATGTAGATTCACATTTTTTAAATAATACATAAGATAATATCACATGAACACAATCTCACCCCAGTATAAAATTGACACATTAATTTCTGAAAAAGAAATTAAAACTCGTATTTCTGAATTAGGAAAAGAAATTAATAACTTTTATAAAAACACATCTAAACTATTAGTAGTGGGATTATTAAGAGGTTCCTTTATATTTATTGCGGATCTAGTTCGAGAATTTAAAATACCAGTTGAAATTGATTTTATGACAGTTTCTAGTTATGGAAATGCTATGCAATCATCAAATAATGTAAGAATTTTAACAGATCTTAATACTGATATTAAAAATGTAGATGTTTTATTAGTTGAAGACATCATTGATACTGGTCATACACTTAACCAGGTTATTAAACTTCTAAAAAATCGTAAACCAAATAGCTTAGAAGTTTGTTGTTTGTTGAATAAATATTCTAGACGTGAAACACCCATTAACTCTAAATGGATAGGATTTGATATTCCTGATGAATTTGTTGTTGGTTACGGAATAGATTTTGCTCAAGACAATAGACATTTGCCATATATAGGAAAAGTTATAATTTAATATTATTAATTTTAACTAAAAATACGATAATTATTGTCGTAGTATTATATGAATATGGGAATGATGATTTGATTAACTATTAGGTTATTTAAATCGTGGAGATCCGCAAATAATCATTCCCATTACGTGTTATTTGCAAATAACATACCAAATATTCATATTTTAAAATTATCTGCTTTCTACTTTTCTGAAATCATTAAGATTCAGCTTAGGCGAATATTCTACTTCACAATCACACGTGACTCTTGAAACTGTTCCAACCATTTCTTTAATATCTTGCCAAAATTGATCAGTCCAAGCGCTTCTTTCTTTTACTACAAATTCTTTATTTTTAAAAATATGGTCTATTTCCACTTGTGTATTGGTCAAGGTAACAAACCATCATCCTCAGACATATAAGTGCTTTTACTTTTTAAGACGTGAGAATTGCCTCCCTTAATAATTTATTCTGAAATTTTATTGTTATTAAAGTTGTAAATATTTTTTCCTGCCCCTTTAAAATAATCTGAATCAAGTTTAAATATTTTTATAATTAAGAAACATTAAAATTGTTCTTCTGGATATTATCGTTTAAATGAGTTTAATTGTATACGGCAGTTTGGCTTGCTAGAATAAAGCGTTGGGAAGAAATGTTGCTATTTCTGGAAAAACAACAATGGCCACCATGCAAACAAGCATTATCATCCAATAAGGGGTAGAACTTTTGAAAATTGACATAACTGGCACGTTTTCACTCTCCCCGCCAATTGCAGCTTTTACTGTATAAACAAGCAAACCAAATGGTGGAGTGAGCAATCCTGCTTCGATAGCAATGATTGCAATTATAGCAAAAGCAATGGGATCATATCCAATTTTTATTGCAATCGGTGCAAAAATAGCTGCCGTCAAAAGCATAATTGAAATTGAATCTATGATCATGCCTAGCAAAAACCAAATCAACACCATAACGCTGATGATCATCCAAGGCTCCATTCCTGAATTTAGGAACACTCCTTCAATCGCATTTGCCATACCTGTCATAGCTAAAGTTCGTGAATAAAGAGCCGCTGTTACAAGCAACAAAAGAATTGGTGCTGATGTACGCCCGACAGATAAAATCGCATCGATAACATCACGAAATCGCATTCCTTTAATGATACCAAGAGCCAGCCCAATAATAGCACCAGCACCAGCACCTTCTGTCGGCGTAAAGAACCCAGTTACAATTCCACCAAGAACGGCAAAAATAACAAGAAATATACCAGCCAGACTTATAAGGAACTGGGGTATAGAAACTTCATCCTCTTTATCCCTATTTAATTGCTTATCAATTTCCATTTCTGAATACTTACCTTCACCTACAATCTCAGGCTTCCAAAGCGCCATGAAAATAACATAGATAAGAAATAACGACATTAATAAAGCACCCGGAAAAACCCCCGCAGCAAAAATTCGGCCAATGGACTGCTCTGTCAAAATACCCCAAACAATCATTAAAACACTAGGTGGAATTAACATTCCTAAACAACTAGATCCAGCTATTGATCCAAGGGCAAAGCCTTTATGATAACCAAAGCGCTTCATCTCTGGATATGCAATGCGTGAAAATGCGGCTGCGGAAGCAATGCTAACACCAGTTACAAATGAGAATAATGCATTGCCAATAATTGTTGCCAGAGCTAATCGGCCAGGAATACGGTGCAATAACTTGTTAATGCCACGGTAAACGTCAGTAACAACTCCTGATTTCCCAATAAATTCGCCCATCAACATAAATAATGGAATAACCGCAAAGACATACGCGCGGATGGCTTCATAAGCTGTCGCGGCCAACATCCGCTGAACTGTTTCAAATGCATAACTGTCGGCACCTGTTGTAAAAAAAATACCCAGTGCACTTGTCATTCCTAAAGAGATGGCTATATGTACGCCCATCGCAACCAAAACGATGAGACAAACAACGAGCATGACAGCGATATTAACTTCAAACACGATATTAATCCAGTTCGTTACTACTTGTTAAAGATAGATATTTCATCATTCTATTTCTAAATCTAATGATTTAGGTTTAAAAAGGTCAATATAAGCTAAAACAATATAATTGATTAAGGCCAACGCGCTTCCAATCAATACAGTCCATCGTGCCGGCCACGAAGGAACACGCAAAGCACCTTCACCTTCAAATTCATCCTCAATATATGAAAGAACACTTTCTTCCCATCCCCCGGTAATGATCATCAAAAAAAATGCAGCACCAAGCAAGTAACCAATTGCCAAAAAAATACGCTGAACCGATTCTGGCAAATGGATTATCAGAAAATCTGCTCGTAGCATGGATCGGCTTCGAATGGCGTAACCAACTTGCAAAAAAACAATAATTACAATTGAAGTGGAAACTATTTCTGCAGTTCCATAAACAGGTGAATCAAAAACAGAACGCCCTATGATATTAGCAAGAATGAGAAACGCTAATCCAAAAGCCCAAGTTGCCGCAAAAACCATCATAAATTTGGACATACGATCAATTAATCTAATGAGCGACAAAATAACTCTCCTACAGTTTAGTTAAACTGATAAATGTAAATAGCCGATTAAGTTGTCAACCAAAAGAAATCTTAATTTCTTTCGGTTGACCATTAATATATAAAGTGAGCGGCTGGCGGATGCTAATCGCTCAAGTCGATTATTTTACCACGTAACGAACAGGCCATTTGTATCCAACTTTTTCAGCAGCATCTAAAGTTGCGTTAAGAATAGCTTTGGCTGGATAACCTTTTTTCTCAAGCTCATTAGCGTGCTTCTGTGGCCAATCTTTAAGTCCTTGTGCCCATTGAAGGCGTAAAGATTCAGGTAAGTCTCTAACATTAATGTTTGAGCGCAACCAAGCCATATCTTTTTTGTAACCTACTTTGTTTGCAGAACCGGTTTTAAGCTCAAACCGTGCTGCAACTTCTTGGATGACAGGACGAACTTCAGGAGGTAATTTTGCCCAGAAACGATTGTTAACTGTTAGAGCATGCCATGTTATAGAACCAAATCCTATTTCAGTATAATATTCACCTACTTCCCAAAGACCAAAAGTTTTACCCCAAGCGCTTGGGAACATAATTCCACCCTCAGCAAGGCCAGTCTTGATTTTCTCATACCAACCAGGTAATCCATCAGTAACAGGTATAATACCAATGCCTGCTTGCTTCATCCAATTTAAGTTAAGGCCGGCACCAAGAATTTTGTGCCCCTTAAGATCAGAAAGATCTTTCCATGGAAAATTGGTGCCAAGGTTATATCCACCGTCGCCAACCCGAGCGAGCAATGTTTGGTTATATTTTTCGAAACTTTTTTCAAGGCTTGGAAACTGCTTATAAACGGAGTTAGCAATGGCTACACTTTGCACAGGGTCCATAGTGCCGAATGGCAACATAATTTGGAATGCATGCATTGGCAACTTAGATGCTTCGAAGCAGAAGCAGAATCCACCAATGTCGACAACACCGTTCTGAACACCTTCAAAGGTATCAAACACTTTAACGATAGATCCACTATATCCTTCGATAAATTTAATTGTGTGTCCGGTTTTTTCTTTTACGGCCTTTATAACTTCAGGCTGAAAATAGTTTTTCATCAAGCCTGCATAAACAACGGTAGGCGGATGCCCCGATGCAATTCGAATGGTGATTTCTTTAGCCAAAGAACTGGATATAAACCCAACAGTTCCAGCTAAAATTAATCCAGCAGCGATGGCCGTAGATTTTAAATTCTTTACTCTCAACATAATAAATCCCCCAATTTATTTCATTTGATTATATAAAAGGTTTTTTTAGCGTACGAGCTTTTTTTTTATAGGTCAACTTATTGAATCCTGCTTACTGAGACTGACTATTCCTGTATACTTATATTCTGCTTATTCCGTGGCTACTTTTTTTAAGCAAGAAAAGTCGTTTTAATCCATTCAAGGGTTTATGTACGTTCTGGAAATGGAATCGGATTCTCTTTAAGATACTTTTTGCCCTGATCACCTAACACTCATGCTTTGTACATTTTCTAACTTTTCGATAAAATATTAATCCTTTTTTATTTAATTATTTAAGAGAAAAAATTGTTTTTTTCTAAATTATGATAATAGATTCTTGCCTTGTTCATTTTCCTGCTGTTATATTTTTAAATAATCAAACCTTAATAGAGGGCACTTATATGAAATCAATTTCTGTGACCATTGAAGACCAGGGTGCGCCTTCTGTTATGAAAGTATCAGAATTAGATATTACAGCTCCCAAAGAAGGAGAGGTTCTCATTCGTCAATCTGCCATTGGCGTGAACTATATGGATATTTATCAGCGGTCAGGCTATTACCCAATGGATCTGCCCAGTGGGATAGGGCTCGAAGCATGCGGCATAATTGAATCCATTGGCCCTGGCGTTGATTTTTTGAATGAAGGAGACCGAGTTGTTTATTCTGGCGGCCCTCCGGGATCATACGCAAATTTGCGCAATGTAATGGCTTCTAGGGTTGTGCTTATTCCTGAGGGTGTTGAAAACGAGCAAGCGGCGGCTATTTTTCTGAAAGGAACAACTGTTGAGTATTTACTTGAGCGTGCTTTCCAGATTGAAGCCGGACAAACGGTCTTGTTTCATGCGGCTGCGGGCGGCGTTGGTTTGATTGCTGGGCAATGGGGTAAAGCAATTGGTGCAAGAATGATTGGCGTTGCTGGTGGACCAGAAAAATGCGCTCTTGCAAAAGGACATGGCTATGCAGAAGTGATTGATCGTAAAAGCGAAAATGTTGTCGCTCGGGTTAAAGAATTGACTGGGGGCGCTGGGGTGCCAGTGGTTTATGATTCTGTTGGTAAAGACACATTCGAACAGTCCATCGAGTGCTTATCTCCTCGCGGATATTTTATTTCCTTTGGTACGACTTCTGGTTCCGTGCCACCGATTGATGCGGCCATGCTACAACACAAAGGATCGCTTTATTTTACCCGGCCGACTTTGGCCAATTATTGTGCTGCGCGCGTTGATTTAGAATCATCTGCTGCCCGCTTGTTTAAAATGATTGCCAGTGGTGCTGTCAAAACAAAAATAGGGCAGCGATATGCATTGTTAGATGTGGTTCAGGCCCATCTTGATCTGGAAGCAGGCAAGACGTCCGGTTCCACTATCTTGCTACCTTAAATGCAGATCTACAATTTAGAAGTAATTCTTAGTTGAAATGATTTTCGCCGGTTGCATTAATAAAGAAATTTTTCTGCGAACTATTGTCCTTCAAAACTATTAATCTTGGGCTGTGCCATAAATATATTTTTAAGGATAGTTTTGGTGCGCTTTAAGGTCTTATAATTTTATAATTAACTCCATGGCTTTATCACTACCTTAATTGCTCCGTCTATTCTTTCTCTAGCGTATTTTAACGCTGTAGGAAGTTCATTCATATTAAAGGTATGTGTATGAACTATTTTAGCATCAAACCTACCTTCATTCATAAAAGCCATTGCCCTATGAGTAGCACTTCTACCTTCACCTCGAATGCCATACATATAGATATTATTAATCACCATATGTGGAATATTTATTTTTACTGGTTCATGAGGGAATGCCGCCAAACAAATTTTACCACCTCTATTTGTCATCATTATTGCATCATTCAATGCTTGTTCAGTGCCGGCGCATTCAACTACATAATCCACACCTTTATCTCCAGCTATTGATTTAACGGACTGAACAATATCCTTTTCATTATTAATATTTAAAATATAATCAGCACCAAGTTTTTTACCAATTTCAAGTCTGCTATCTCTGGTTCCAACAAGAATTACAGGACCTGCTCCTAAAGCTTTTGCAACAGCAACGCCTAATAATCCTATAGGACCAGGGCCAATGACGACTAAGCTTTCTCCAGCAATTAACCCGCCTAATTCTGTTAGCCCATACATAGTAGTTCCAGCCGTAACTACCAAAGTAGCCTCTTCGTCCGACATTTTATCAGAAACTTTTATAAGTGTATTTATATTATTAACTGCGTATTGTTTAAATCCGCCATCGGTTGTAAACCCATTTGCTCTATGACCTTTGTTAACATTTCCATAATTAAGTCCGTAATTATGACAGGAAGTATACATTCCCATTCGACATCTTTTGCACTGACCACACCCAGAATGAATTTCTACGGTTACCCTATCACCAATTTCAAACTCATCCACAGATGGTCCTAGAGCTACAACAGTACCCATATATTCATGACCTGGTGTAAAGTTTTTATTAAAAGGCAATCCACCTTCTATCATTGCAGGTGGACCATGACTAATTACATCTAAATCAGTAGCACATATTGCAACAGCATCAATTCTTAATAATACTTCTGCTTTTCCAGGCATCTGAATAGGCTTTTCTACTAATGACAACTGATCAGGGTCTCCTAAAACCCAAGCCTTCATTGCTTTAGGAATTGGAAATTTTTTTGAAGTTATACCCTGAAAATCATTCTTCATTATTAAAACCCTTTTTTAAAGATAATTAGCTTATTTTTTGAAGCTTCTGTCAAATCAGTTTATTTGATGGCCTTTATTCGATTTTGTTTGTGCTCTCGCCAAGCAGTAAATAACCCCGATCCTATAACTATAATTACACCTATAACAATCATTTGATCTATACTTTCAGAAAATATCGTTACTCCAATTATTGATCCAAAAACTAATTGTAAATAAGAAAAAGGTTGGATCACAGAGGCTTCTGCAACTTGAAGAGTTTTCATCATTAAGAAATGAGAGGTTCCACTGAGGCAACACATTATAAGAAGCCAGAGAAAGTCTTTCTGAGGGATACTTTCCCAGATAAAGCAACTAATGATACTCATTGTAATTAACCCGCCAACCCCAGTCCAAAAAAAACTGGTAATTGCTGAATCTTGTCTAGAAGCATAACGAGTTAAAATTAAATAAACGGCAAACATTATAGCACCAATTAACGCAAAAATTGATCCTTCGGATATAATATTTGTATTAGGCCTTAAAATGATGATTACACCTATAAATCCTATAAAAATAGCTACCCATCTACGCCATCCAAATTTTTCTCCTAAAAAAGGAACAGACAAACCCGCAACAATAAGAGGATAACAAGCTATAATAGCATGTGTCTCTACTAATCCTAATAAAGTAAAAGTATAAACTACTAAGCAGTTATTTAAAGATAAAATTAAACCTCTAGTTAACTGTAAGTATGGCTGCTTCGTGTATATAATTTTTCTATAACTATCTTTAACAAAGATACAGGTTACTAACATTACACAAAATATGAATAAATAACGCATAGTAACTAACGTAAAAACATTATTATTTTCAGCAAGATATCTCGAAACTCCGTCCATGGCAGAAAACATAAAAGTTGTCACAACCATTAAGCCAATTCCTAAAAGGACATTGTTTTGCATAAATAAAAACTCTAGAAAAAAGATAAAAAAATAGAGGCCAAAAGGCCTCTAATAAATATAAGGGGGAGGAATATTTTAATCAATTACTTTCAATATAAATTACGACCTATTAATAAAAAGTTTAGTTTTTAATTTTTATAACATAAAGCGTCCTTTAAAATTATCCCTTAATTATTAAAATTTATAGATAAAACTCTCGCACAAGGCATCGTGCATATTTTTTATAATATAAAAATATAATTTTATAAAAATGTAAAAAATAACTTATATATTGAAAACTTAATATATTATGATTGCTAAATTTTATTGGTTATATTTGTTTTGTAAATTTAAGATCTTCTCTATATGTAAATTTGTTTCTTCAAGTTGATACTTATCAAAATCTTTTATAGGATATCTACAAAAATCTGTTTCAAATATTCCTTCTTTTACACGTAACATTTTTGAAAATTTTATAGCAATATCTATATGCTGATGCGTAAAAGATAAAACAGGCAATATTTTAGAAAATAAATCTCTGGCCTGTTCTGAATTATCATGAATAAATAATTGATATATTTTATTGTATAAAACTTCTAGAGTTGAAGGAATGAAAGCATGAACGCCTCTATTTAAAGCCTCCATCATTCCCATAATTGCCCAGCCGCCACTCATATGTAATTGATTATTTGTGGATTTTAAAATTCTAGAATATTTTAGGCCAGAATTTAAAACTTCGATTTTAAATCCCTTAAAATTTTTTATATTATTAAATAAAAGTAATATATCATCATCATCCATGCCATTATCAAACCAGGATAAATCTTGAATCATTAAATTGTCTGGTCCTGCATCAGCAATTTCATTAAAACAATTTAATAAGTCATTACCTTTAAGATTACTCGGTGCTTGACATAATATCCAATCAGCTCCGGCTTCTTTGGCTGATTGTGACAAAGCAACTCTATCTTTTTGATTATCAGCGCTACAACCAACAATTAGAGGTATTCTATTATTATTATGATTAACACAACAATTCATAACTTCTTGCTTTTCATCAATTGACAAACTAGATGTTTCCCCCGCAACGGCTCCCACAAGCATACCTGAGCAACCAGTTTCAATTGTATGATCAACAAGTTTTCTAAGACTATTTAAATCAAGACTATTATCTTCTAAAAAAGGTGTATGTAAACTTGGTATAATCCCCCTTAAGCCAGACACAATTTTTTTATTTTTATCCAATAACAGTTCCATTTTCTAAAATTTCATCAGCTTGTAATAAGTTTATTTTTTTACCTGACATTGCTCCAAGCACAAGGACTTCAGAAACAAATCCTGCAACGTTTTTTGAAGGTAAATTGCAAATACCTACAACTTGTTTTCCTATTAATTCATCTAAAGAATAATTAGTAATTTGAGCAGATGTATTTTTAATACCAACCTTTATACCAAAATCTATTGTCAGAATATAAGCTGGTATTTTTGCTTTTTCATTGAAAGATGCGGTTAATATAGTTCCTAAAACAATATTTAATTTTGTAAAATCTTGAATATTTGCATCTTCTTTTTTAAGACTATTCATAGAATTAACTCGTACTATTTAGTTTCTTATAAATTATCTTAGGCTTTGATACATTGTGAACATTAGATGATTTAATTACTCCACCGGATTCAATTAATAGGTTACGATAGACAACATCCCCATCAATAACACCTGTGGCTTTTAAATTAAGATTTTCGGTTTCTATATCGGCAGAAACCTCCCCTTCAACAATCACGGTTTGAGCAGATACCTTACCAGTAAATACCCCTGTTGATTTAACATAAAGAGTATTTATTTGTAATACTCCATCAAAATGCCCATAAAGATCCATATCATTTGAACCAGAATACACACCTTTAAATTGTGAATCTTCTTTAATCTTAATTACATTTTTCAATTAACTAATTCCAACTAGTTTTTTAGATTTTGTTCTATTTAACATAAAAAATCAAGAATATTTAACTTTAATAATTCATAAAATTAATTTATTTTTCCTATGCATTTTAAAATAATATCTTCAGAGTATATTTCATTATAACTAACTTTAATTGACCTTAAAGTAGAATTATATGCTAAGGCATCATTTTTTATAATCAAAATATAATTGAGAATTGGATTTCCATCTTTTGAACCTTTGGCTATCCCCATTAAAACAGAATCTGTGTCTTCAACTACTTGATATTCTGATGATTTACCTTTTTCATCTTGATATTTAATAAATTTATCTTCAACATTGATTTTTGATAAACGTTTATATTTTTTATCAATACAAGAATATTCAATAGCAAAAGAATTAAATGAATAGAAAAAACAAAATATAAAAAAATAAAAAAATTTCATTAGCTTTCCTTAATTTAATCTTAGACAAATATTTATATAATAAATAAATGTATTTATAATTTATAAAAACAACTTATCATATTGTTAAAAAAATATTTAGTGAATTATTTGATGAAAAAAGGCTCCATATTACTAATAACTTTTTGGATATTTGCTTTCTTAATTATTGCATGGCTTCTTCCTTTAATGGCAATGCAATATGCCTTTCTTGATAGCTTTTTATCATTTTGTGTTTCTTTTATTAAATAATAATTTATTACAGAAGTTAATTGCCTAAAATAGTTATAATATAATAAGTTGAAACATTAAATAACTAGAAAATCATAAGATGAAAAAAACTAAAAAAAGAATTTTATTATTTGCTATTATTGTATCATTTCTAGCTTTGTTACTTTCAACCTTTTTTTTATCGGAATATTTAGCTCGCCAAAATGCTCCCAAGAAAATTACGGACATAATTAATTCACTTAATTTAATAGATCATAATGGAGGACCTGTTACTTCCCAAAGCTTTAAAAACCAACCCTCGCTGATCTTTTTTGGGTTCACTCATTGTCCAGAAGTTTGTCCAACAACCATAACCACCCTGGATAAAATTCTTCAAGATTTAAACAATAAAATTATCCAAACTAATATTGTTTTTATTACTTTAGACCCTGAACGAGATACTCAATATCATTTAAAAGAATATATCAATTATTTCAGCAAAAATATAATAGCTATAACTGGCTCTATTAAAGATATTAAAAAATTATCTAAAAATTGGGGAGTTTTTTATGAAAAAATTTCAACTGATAAAGATGAATATACTTTAAATCATACAGCTACTGTCTTTATGGTTGATAAAAATGGTAATTATAGAGGAACAATTGCTTGGGGTGAAAATGAACAATCTATAATTCAAAAAATTATAAAATTAAGTAGCTATTAATATTGAATTATTATTCAACAATATATCCAAAATCTCTGATTTTCTTTTTAATATTATCTGAAACAAGAAATTCAAGGAATTTAAAGGCTCCACTCTTTTTCTTCCCTGATAAAAGCATAATCACATCTTGATTAATGGGAGAATATAGATTTTGAGGGATATTCCATATTTTACCTTTTTTATTATTTTTATTACTAATAATATTAGATTTAGCCACGAATGCTAAATCTAAATTTCGAGAGTAACCCATTAAAAAAACTTGATTTATATTTTTTCCTAATATCAGTTTATCTGATATTTTTGTATAAACGTCTAACTTTTCTAAAACTTCTTTAGATGCATAACCATATGGAACAAATAAAGGATTCCCTATGCCAATATATTTTACTAAATGAGAATTTAATATTTCTGGAAATTGTTTATCAAATAACACTTTATTTAAAGACCATAACTTTAACTCACCTCTAGCATAGGTAAAACGTGTTCCTATTACACTTTTCTTATTTTTTTCTAATTTTTTCGGAAGGTTTTGCTCTGCAGAAAGAAAGATATCAATAGGACCTCCATTCATAATTTGGGAATATAGGCTTCCACTAGAGCCATTTATTATTATAAGATTATGGCCCGTTTCTTTTTTAAAATCTTCTTTAATTATATTTATTGGCTCTAAAAAATTTGATGCTACGCCAACATATAAATTCTCTGCTAATAAATTTTTATTATATGAAATTAATAATAAAAACATTACTTTTATTATTAAAATATATGATGCTTTTTTTATTTCGTTATTTTTATACAATGTTTTATCTATTAATTTTAGCCAAAATATATACTTAAATAATGTATAGCAATGTATATGATTATTGATAACAAGATAATAATTATAAATACAGTTTGAAGAAAATCATTTATTAAGGCAACTATCAGCTGCTTTGTAAGCTTATGTCCTATAAAAACATAGCATAGTAGTAGTGATATAGGAAAAGTAAGAAAAAATAAAAAAGACACAAACCAAAACTTAATAAAGTTCATTTTTTTAAATGGATTATCTTCATTTTTTTCTAAAAACAATTTTTTTCCAACAATATGATATTCATCCATACAATTAATTAATTTAAAAATTAACTAACAATTGATATTTTATCCAAAAGAGAAACTGATCCACTTTTAATTACTTTAGCATAAACACCTAAATCAACATGACCATAATGGGAACTAATTTCTTTCGGAACGTTTATATCTCTTATACCAGTATCTGGATTTACAGTAGTAGCTGCACATCTTTGAGTTTTTTTAAAAATTTCTAAAATTGAATTTCCAATTTTAACCTTTTTACCAATCCAATTAAACTCTTCCCAAGCAGATCCTCCTTCTATTATGAAGTTACCTCTAAATCTTATAGCATCTATTTTTTTCTTAGTTTTTGCTTCCAAGTCAATTACCGTTGCCATATTGATAATTGAAATAGCTTTATCTGGAATGTCAGAAAAAGAATGTGTTAACCAATTGTTTTTTTCTACTTCAAACCCCTGTACTAAATTGGGTTTTTCATTGATTGGTAAATTTAAATATTCTTGAAAAAAGATTTCTATTTCATTAATGCTTTTACTATCACTAAGAAAATTATCTATTAAAATCTCCTTATCAAGTGCTATTAGTAAATGCATAGTTTTAGGATTAAACTTGGTTTGTAGTTTTGCTAATTTCTCATCTTTAACTAAAGCTAAAAAATTTATTTTTCTAAGATACACTGGTTCTTTATAATTATACTCAACATCATGCCTTGCTAAGGCAAACTCTCTATCACCTGGAATGACAGCATCTTTTTTTAAAAAAATTTCATTCAAATATTCCCCGGACAATCCTTTAATTGGGTATCTAATTATATTTTTTAAAATGTTCATAAATTTATATCTTTTTTTTTAAATACAGCTAAATTATGCTAAAATATTATAATAGATATTGTATTTATACCATTTTTTTTATGTTAAAAATTTTTTAATATAAATGGAGATTAGCCTTGTCATTATCTTTTCTTAAACCTTTGCCAGATTATCTTGTGCAACGCTATCATGGATGGAAAGCCACCACATTTGAAAATAATAAAAGCTGGTATTTTAAACTTGCTGAAGATGGGCAACATCCAAGAGCTATGATAATATCATGCTGTGACAGTAGAGTTCATGTTACATCTATTTTTGGCTCTGATGCTGGTGAATTCTTTATACATAGAAATATTGCTAACCTTGTCCCACCTTTTAAAGTAGATCAAGATTATCATGGGACATCCGCCGCTATTGAATATGCTGTAAAAACATTAAAAATACCTCATATAATTGTTTTAGGTCATTCAACATGTGGAGGTGTGAATTCTAGTTTTGAGTACTTTTCTGGGAATGAGCCTGATTTGTATAAAGACAGTAACTTCGTTGCATCATGGCTAGAAATTTTAAGACCTAGCTTTAAAAAAATTCCTCCAAATTTAGATAAAAAGGATAAGATTAAATCATTGGAAAAACAATCTGTTCTAGTTTCAATAGAAAATTTAATGACATTTCCTTTTATCAATCAATGCATACAAAATGAAACTCTTAGCTTGCATGGCTTATGGCATGACATAGGTTCAGGTGAATTGATGTATTATGACAATCAATCAGATAAATTTATGTTAGTTTAAATAAAGTTTATTTTTAACTAGCTACTTCAAACAACACTTCTGGATGAGACATAGTTTTTATTTCTAAAACATTACCATTTGGATCTTCTATAAAAAAAGTTTCCTGTTCAAATTTTGATCCCTTAAATCTTCTATAAGGATTATCCATATAATCTATATCACTGGATTCAATTCGTTTTTTTACTTCTTCAAAGTCATTAGGCTCGAGATGAACTCCGAAATGAGGAACACAAACATCCCCCATATCTACAGCATGCCGTTCTCTTACTTGTTTTGTTTTTGTTTCATGAAGAGTTAATTCATTTCCCCAAAAATTAATATCTATCCAATGTCCTTCTTCTTGATTACCTGTTTTACAACCCAATATATCACAATAAAACCCAAGGGCTGTTTTTATATTACCAGCAGGTATTGCTAAATGAAAACAGTTCGTCATAATTACTCCTAATAGATATTTTAAATTTATTACTAATTATTTTAAATAAATAATAGTGATTTAATTTATACTCAATATAAAAATTAATGTCAAAATTTGTGTTGTTTTTTTATTTTAAAACTTAATTTTATTAATCATAAATTACAAATCAGCGAGCAAAGATTTTAATATTTTTTTAGATTTCCCATAAACTTTAGCTTTTTTAACCACTTCAAGATTACTTGTATCATTTCCAACTATAACAATCCCAATCATACCCATAGCTTTATGAGGGGTGCATTGATATAAATAAATTCCAGCTTTTAAAAATTTATAAAAAGCATCTTTGCTAATCTTTGATTTATATTTTAAAGCACCATCTGGCATAGCAATAAATTCAACATTATGTCCTTTATCAACAGCCTTCCATGACACGTCATCATTTAAATCAATTTTTATAATTTTCTTGGAAAATAACATTTTTTCATTTCCAAGTTTATTTAGCATTTCTAATTCATGTGATGCTGCCAATAGATTGTTTGAAAAAAATAATGTTAATAAAATAGATATTAATAGATAAAATCTTGATCTAGTCATAGATACACCTCAATTGTTTAATTTATAATATAATAGCTTTTCTTTATAAAAAATAAACAGTCATAGTTAACAATAGTATCTTGCTTTAATGGCACCAGTAAGCTTAATAATTGTTATATAAAATGTTAAAGGCTCAATAATGAACGAAATTAAATATATACAAGAAGGTAATAGTAAAAATTGTCTTTTTCTCATTCATGGATTTTGCAGTGGATCAGAGGACTGGGACGCACAGATTAATTTTTTTAAAAATCAATTCACAGTAATTTCGCCTACTTTAAGAGGTCACGATGGTAAAAATAATTTTGAAAGACCGATGAGCATTGAACAACTATCTAATGACTGCGTATCTATTCTCAATAAAAATAATTTTGAAAAGGTTATATTAATTGGTCATAGCATGGGAACTAGAATAGCCATTGATATCGCTAATAAAATAAATAATGCTAAAGGTATAATTCTTATAGATGGAAGTAGATTTTCTGATATTGATTTATATGGAAACACAATTAAAGAATTTGAAACTTCCATATTAAATAACAGTTATATTACAGTATTAGAAGAAATGTTTTCTTCTATGTTTTTTTCTAAAAAATTTGAAAATGATAAAAAAAGAATAATTCAAAGAGCTATAAATATACCAGAAAAATACTCTCTCCCACTTAGAAGGAATGCTATATGGTACGATAGTCATTGTGTTGATAATAATTTGAAAAACTTAAATATCCCTATACTAATTCTTCATAGCACTAATTTAAATAGTAAAACGGGAAGAGTCCCTATCAAAAAGAATGAGGCTATACCTTATATTGATTTTATTTGCTCATTAAGCAAGAAAGTTAATGTCGAAAAGTTTGAAAACACAGGACACTATATAACAATTGAAGAGCCTGATAAAACAAACAAAATAATTTTAAAATGGCTAGATGATATTAATCTAAATTCATAATGTAATAATAAAAGCGAAAATAATACTCTTAACTTAAGAAAAATAAGTTTCTCATGAGAAACTTATTTTGAATTAACCTACGCAATAAACCCATTCTTTTAGAACGGTTACATCCCCTACTAATAAAAATGGTTTTTGACCTATTTTCTCTGCATAAGCCATTAAATCAGAAGTGCTATGAGACTTAATAAATGAACTAACCTCGTTAGGTTCCCCCCTTTCTCCTTTGAGGACTAAATATTCCAAAGATTTGCTCACTAAGCCTTTTTTGGGCTGATTAGGCATTAATATATCACTATATACATAGCCCCAACTTTTAAGGCATTTTAAACCCACTTCTATATCTTTAGCTTTTATTTTAATTAAACATTGTTGAAAAATATTTTGATCTGAGTTTTCAAGATTACCAATTGGATAATCTTCATTAATAAATTCATCGCCTTCACAATTTTTCCACATTTCAATTTGATCTAATGATGGAATTACAATTATTGTATTAAAGAAAAGGTTCGATTTTACTAAAACCTTTAGTCTAATTTCAGATTTAATTATTTTATTTTCGCTTTCTATATTATTAGAAACCAAATGTTTAATTTCTTTAACTTCATCTTCTTTTATAATTTCTTTATGACTTTTAATAAGTCGTGCTATGTCATTTCTATCTGAAAAATTTGTTATTTTTTTATTTTTAAAAAGATTGGTAAATTTTTCTTTTCCTTCTTCTTCACCATAATATTTAGAATATTGGTTATCTAATGAGCTTAATTGATAAAGAGAATTAAAAGAGGAAGGAGCATCTTCCTTCATAGTCATTATAATAGTATTTGATCCAATAGAAATCCATTTGGAAAGTGTTCCTTTAGACATTCCTAATCTGATGGCTAATTCCACCTGTTTTCCACCCAATTGTCTTACTGCTTCAGTAATATTTTCAGCCATTTCAAATATCCCTGCCTGAACTTTATCTCTAGCTTTATTTATTTTTTCAACATGCTCTTCAAGAGACATAGTATTAGACATACTTAAACGCATTAAAACATCCATATTCAGTTTGAATTTTTATTATTTTCTATGTATAATTAATAATTATAAAATATATATGCTAGTGTTTTGCAGTTTTAGAAGCAATAAAATCCATAACAGCCAATAAAACTCCTGATATTATAAACACCAAGTGAACTATAATCATCCATTGTATATCTCTATCAGACACTCTTTCAATATCCATAAAATTTTCTAATAAATTAATACCAGAAATTGCAACAATTGAAGCTATTAATTTTAATTTTAGATCACTAAAATCTACTTTACCCATCCAACTAGGTTTATCTTCACTATCTTCTGCTGCGCTTATTTTAGAAACAAAATTTTCATATCCTGCAAATATTATCATTAAAACAAGGTTTCCTACCAAAGCCAAATCAACAACATGCAATACGAATAGCATTACCTCTTGAACGCTCATCGACAACATATTGGGAACTACATGTATGAATTCCTGTATTACTTTTAAAGTCACAATCCCTAGAGATATTGCAAGAATTACATATATTGGAGCTATAAACCAACGGCTTGCAAACAAACCTTTTTCTAAATTTTTTTCAATAACTTCTCTCATACTTTACTCCATAACCTTATATATAAATAGTTTATCATAAATATATTGCAACGTATTTTACTTAAAACTTTTTACCACCCTTCTTTAATCTGTTTTCTATTTTATGATCGGCTCTAGTTTTATTATACGCAAGTTTCTCATATATAGTTTCACCAAGATTAAACCCTCTTGATTCTGCTAAATCAAAAATTCTTATCATAGCATCAGCCAGCTCTACTTCCATCATAGTCTTATGTTTTAGATGTGTGTCCATTAAGTCTTTTCTAGCTCCCTCCATAGCCTCACTAATTTCCGAATGAATTAAACACAATAATTCACCTACATTTCTATCTTTTTTTACTCCATTATCATCATGCCACCATCCGCCATTAACGGCTGCCATATGACATTCTTTTGCGCATTCATTAATTGCTATAATATTTTTTTCCATCAAATTCTCCCATCATTAGAAAAGTATGTTTACAAAAAGTTAGACATAAAAATAAAACTGAACATTCCTATCATAATAGTAGCAAATACATTTTTAAAAAAAATAGTCGCTATAACAGCAATTAGAGCTGCGTAAAGTTTGTAATTATTAAACAAATAAACTTCTGTGCCTTCAACTATTGATAAACTATTTATAATCATAGGTATTAAAATTACTATAGGAATATACTTTAGTGATTTATTAATCGACGTTGGAAGTTCATTTGGAAGAAGCCCTGATAAGGGAATAAATCTAATTAAAAAAGTAATCGCACCACATAATATTATGATTATCCACATTGTCATTACTTATCAAACCTTGACGTAGCTATTCCTACAATTAAACCAATTAATGCCGATAGTATAATCCATAAATTTAAATCTAAATTATTAAAAATTAATGCCGAAAATCCTGAACTTAACGCAGCCATTAAAATTGAAATTGATGAGATCATTGGCATTACAATTGCGATAAATGTTAGAGGAATTATAAACTGTAAATCTATAAATTCTGGCAAATGTTTTCCTAAGAGGATGCCTGTAAGGGTTGATATCTGCCATGTAATAAACAAAGTAATCCCAGTACCCAATAGATGATAATGTAAAAAACTATTATTAGGGTCATTTGTAAATTTTTTTATTGAAATAGCATATGCTTCATCAGTTAATAAATATGCCAAAACAACCCGCCAAGTTAATGATAACTCCCGTAAATAAGGCATTATGGACATGCCGTATAAAAAATGCCTTGAGTTAATTGCCCCAACCGATGATATTATTATTCCTGCAGGAGTGAAACTAGATATTAGTTGAATAAAAACAATTTGACTTGCCCCTCCAAAAATTATTGATGATAAAAGAAATGATTGAAGAAAATTTAAACCACCCTCAATAGCCATTACTCCGTAAACTATACCAAAAGGGAAAACTCCTAATTGCAATGGTAATTCTTCTAAAATGCCTTGCTTAAACATTTTTAATTTTTCCATTAAATATATCCACCAATCTTAAAATTATTTTTTATCTTGAATATAACATTAACAAAAGACTTAATTTTTTGAAAATTTGAATATATTAATATATAATTGATTTTTTAATTTTAGAGTAACTATGATGCTTAAACAAGAACGAGCAGAATTCATAATTAATCGACTTGAAACTCTTTATCCCAATACACCAGTTCCTTTAAATAATAATAATAATTTTGAATTATTAGTAGCTGTCTTATTGAGTGCTCAATGCACAGACGAACGAGTAAATAAAGTTACTCCTTCGTTATTTGCAATTGCTAATAATCCATTTGAAATGCAAAAAGTCGACATTGATAGTATTTATAATATTATTAGACCTTGTGGTTTAGCCCCTCAAAAATCAAAGGCTATTTCTAATCTTTCTAAAATACTTGTTGAAAAATTTAACGGAGAGGTTCCTGATGACATGTATGAACTTGAAAAACTTCCAGGCGTTGGCCATAAGACTGCCGGCGTGGTTGTTTCTCAATGTTTTGGACATCCTGCTTTTCCTGTAGATACTCATATACACAGATTGGCTCAAAGGTGGGGGCTAACTAAAGGTAAAAACGTTAAGGTAACGGAAAAAGATTTAAAGAAAATTTTTCCATCTGAAAAATGGAATAAGTTACATTTACAAATTATTTTTTATGGTCGTGAATTTTGTTCTGCATGGGGATGCGATGGCACAGTATGTGAAATTTGTAAGACTTGTTATCCTAATCGATTAAAGCCGTTTATTACAAAAAAAAGTTAATTAATTAACTGTTAAAACTATAACAATTTTAACTGAAGATCAGTTTTGTTAACTCCTTTTCTTTTTTTTCTGCTTCCTAACTTATTAAAAACAATTTTTGAGTTTTCACGAAACCCTGCTTTTTTATAAACCTCTCCTATTTTAAATCTGGCCTCTTTAATAGCCACAATATGATTAACAATTGGGAAGGGATAGTCATGACCGATTATACATTCACTTTTTTTTTGTATTGAATCTGTCATTTTCCAAGGTTCATGTATCCACATATCTGGAATATTTTTGAGTTCAGGAACCCATTTACGTATAAACATTCCTTTAGGATCGTGATCTTGTGATTGCTTTATTGGATTATATATTCTTAAAGTATTAATCCCTGTTACTCCCGACTGCATTTGTAATTGACTATAATGAATTCCTGGTTCGTAATCAGTAAAAACCTGAGCAAGATGATATCCTGTTTTTCTCCAATCAAGCCAAAGATCATAACTTGCAAAACTTACTAACATTGCTCTCATTCTAAATGTTATCCAACCTTCATAATTTAAGTTACGCATACAAGCATCTATAAAAGGGTAACCTGTTGAGCCATTTTTCCAAGCCGTATAGTGTTCTATATTAAAACAATCCTTCCTTAAATTTTCATAAAAAGAGTGCATACACTTATATTCAATAGATGGCTGAGATTCTAACTTTTGAATAAAATGACATCTCCATGATAAACGAGCACTTAAAGCCGTTAAATTTTTTTTCCATATTTTTTTTTCGTGCTCTATCAAACTATTTTTTTTTATATTTACAAACTGTAAAAGTTCTTTTACCGAAATTGTTCCCCATGTTAAATGCGGCGAAATACGCGAACAATATAATTCTGATTTTCCTGGAGCAGATATATTATATACATAATTTTTGCCTCTTACTTTAAGAAAGCTATCTATTATTTCTAAAGCCTTAGATCTTCCACCCTGTTGTACTTTTCCTATAAAAGGATTTTGAAAAATTAAATCATCTTTTCCTGGAATAGAACCATTTTCAATGCCAATAGTAGGCTGCAAGTTTTGAAGGCTTGGAATGATTTGCTCTTTCATCCTACTATTTCTAATTTTAGACCATTCATCTCGGTTTTTTAGTCGCCTTACTACTCCATTAGTTGGGTATTCATTTAACTTAACATTATGATCTTTACACCAATGTTGAACAAATTTATCTCTTTGAAAAGTCCAATTATTTCCACATTCTTCATGTGCATGAATTTTTTGTATAGTATAATTTTTAGATAGTTCATGGAAAATATCTTGAGCATTTCCAATCCTAATTATAAGGTCTTGTCCTATTTTTTGTAATTCTTCTCTTAATTCAATTAAACTGTCATGAACAAAGCTCCAATGCCTTTTTGAAGCAAATGGCTGTTGCCAGTAGTTAGGCTCTACAATGTATATAGACAATAAAGGCAAAGGGTCTTTTGATGCTTCAAACAAGGGTTTATGATCTGTTATTCTTAAATCACGCTTAAACCATACAACCTGGATTTTATTTTTTTTCATGCTTTGCTTTTCTTCCATATACCCTTTCTCGCCAAACTTTAAAACTTGAATGTTTCAAATTAGATCTCATAATTTTTATTACATCTTTTTCTAATAAACCAGTTTGTTTTTTCATAGTATCAAAGCTAGTTTTATCACACCATGCCATTTCAATTATGGCATTTACATCTATTAAATCTTGATTACTTTTCAATAGTTTTCCTCTTTTTATTACGTCTACATTTTTCGCTACAAAATAAAACTTCATCCCATGTTTTTTGCCACTTTTTTCTCCAAACAAAAGGTCTGTTGCAAATCAAGCATAATTTAGAAGGTAGGTTTTGTTTTTTTATCATTAAGTTAATTTTTATATAATTATTACTTTATTATAGATGTATCAGTTAAAATTGCTGTATGCAAAGCAGAAGCTGCAAGCTTTCCTTCAACTGAATACAACTTACCTTCAACTGAAACAATTGTTTTACCTAACTTAATAATTTTGGCTGTTCCAATTACTTTTCCTGGCAATACTGGCCTATGAAATGTAACGTGAATATCAGTAGAGTTTGGTAGCATTTTATCTTTTGTAAAAATGTTAACACTAATTGATGTTATTTCATCAAGGGCGCTTGCTATCATACCACCTTGAACTGTCTTAAATGGATTAAGGCATTCATCTGAAAATGTTAATTCATACTTATATGTATCTTTTTCTAAACCTAAATATTTTGTTTTTAAAAATTTAAATGTTCCTCCAGTTTTTGCTCTTTCCATTGATTTATCTATATTTTTATTTTCCAATTATTCTTTCCTTGATTTGATTCAACATATTTTTTTATATTAATCTAATTTTAATTTATAACTATTATTTCTTTTTTATTTTTTTTATTGTAGGTTTTATTTATATTCTAATTATTTATGTAGGAGTTTCTTATGCCTAAAGGTTATTTTCTAAGCGCTCATCGTTCTCCCGCAGATCCACTTAAGCGAAAAGCTTATTTACAATTGGCTGGCCCAGCACTTTCTAAAGCTGGTGGAAGAACTTTAGCTAGCACTAACAATGTTGAAGCTCATGAAAATGGCGTTTCAGAACAAACCGTTTTAGTTGAATTTGAAAGTTTAGAGATAGCCATAGCTGCCTTTAATAGTCCTGATTACCAAGCTGCTCTAAAAGCATTAGACGGAGGTGCAGACAGAGATATTAGAATTTTTGAAGGCAAGTGATTTAAATTTTATTCCTTTTATTCTATTAGTCAGTTTTATGTTTAGGTGTTTTTTAATACAATATTTTTCTTCTGCAAATTATTGGAATAATTAATGAAATTATTAAAAACTGATGTTCTTATCATTGGAGCTGGAGGAGCTGGTATGTATGCCAGTATTGCGGCAGCTCAATCAGGTAAGAATATTCTTTTAGCTGATAAAAGCTTAATTAGCAGAGGGGGCGCTACAGTTATGGCACAAATGACTGTAGCTGCAGCAATTGGCCATGAAGAAGCTGATCATTGGACCCATCACCTTGATGATACTATTAAGTCGGGTCAAGGACTGTGTAATGAAGAGTTGAGTTCAATTCTTTGTGAAGAGGCAGTAGACCGTATACTTGAAATGAGTGATTGGAAAACTGATTGGGCTGGCAAAGATAATAGAATGTCACAGGTTATGGCTCCAGGACACAGCGTTAAACGTTGTTGTTATGTTGATTTTCTTAATACAGGCCCTGCTATATCTCGAACCTTACGTGGAGAAGTTGCTAAACAACCTAATATTAAACGTGCAAGCGGCCTTAACATTATAGATATTATTGTAGATAATAATATAGTAAAAGGTGCAATTGGGTTGGATATTGAGACTGGCTCATATATCACCATAGATACAAATGCTGTAGTATTAGCCGCTGGTGGACTTACAAGAATTTTTTCAAGAAATTCTGCATCATTGAACATGGGCGGAGATGCTTATGCTCTTGCTCTTCGTGCAGGGGCTGAGTTAATTGACATGGAATTTGTTCAATTTTTTCCTATAGGTCACCTTGCTCCTCGGCTAGTTGGTATGGATCCTATTATGTGGGATCCATTTCGTTATAAGCTTGGCGGAAGGCTGCTTAATGGCAATCGAGAGCAATTCATTGAAAATTATGGTGGTGCGGATGGTAAGTCCCCCATAGTGATATCTGAAGAATTACGATAACATCTTATTTAAATAGCTATAGTAATGATTTTTAAGGAAAAGTATCTTAATAGATCTGTACATACTTACTGTAATCTGCTACTTTGTTGTGGGTATAGTTGTGGGTAGGAATATATTATAATGGCTTTTTTGAAATCAGCACGTAGCGTAGAAACTGAAACTAAAATTGGCTACCATCGTTGTGATAGTGGTCTTTATCTTCAAGTTGCAAGAAGTGGAACAAAGTCTTGGATATTTCGATATAAATCACCTGTCACTGCCAAACAACGTGAGATGGGCCTTGGGTCGCTTAATCTTGTGACACTAGCTATGGCACGCAATATGGCTTTGGAATGCCGTCAGCAATTACTCAAAAAATTAGACCCTCTAGAAGAGCGCACACGAATTAAACGAGAAAGGCTTCTGAAACAAGCTCGATTCATAACTTTCGAAGAAGCTGCAGAACGTTGCATTGCTAGTAAGAAGCCCGAATGGAAAAGTGTTAAGCATGCCCAGCAATGGTCTAACACGCTCAAGACTTATGCATACCCTGTTTTTGGGAGCTTATCTCTTTCTGATTTAAATACAGATCTCGTTTTAAAAGCTATTGAACCAATATGGACTTCCAAGGCTACAACTGCTAGCCGAGTTAGACAGCGTATTGAAACTGTATGGGATTGGGCGCGTGCTCGGGAATATGTTGAAGGTGAGAACCCTGCTCGTTTACGTGGTCATCTGGATAAAATTCTAGCTAACACTGATAAAATAAAGCGTGTAAAGCACCATGCAGCACTACCTTATAAAGAGATAAATTTATTCATAAAAAAGCTAAGAGATCAAAAAGGAATCTCAGTTCTAGCATTGGAGTTTATGATTTTAACTGCCACACGAACAGGCGAAGTACGGGGTGCAAAGTGGCAGGAGATTGATCTTAGCAACAGAGTTTGGACAATTCCGTCATACCGAATGAAAGCAGGGAAAGAGCATCGAGTACCGCTCTGTAATCGTGCAGAACAAATTATAAATAATTTAAAGTCTAATAGAAAACCTGATGATTTTATCTTTCTAGGTGGGAAAATAGGTAAGGGCTTAAGTAATGGCGCTATGCTTGTTCTTTTAAAGAAAATGAATATAGGCCCATACACAGTTCATGGTTTTAGAAGCACATTCACAGATTGGGTTGCAGAAGAGGCTTATCAGTTTTCAAATGAAACAGTTGAATTAGCTCTTTCTCATACAATCAAAAATAAAGTAGAAGCCGCTTATCGACGAGGCGATCAACTGGAAAGACGAAGAGAACTCATGAATGAATGGAATAAATATATTGAAAAATCATTACCAAAGACTAACGCTTATAAATAGAAAAACAGGAAAAGTTGCGTCCTCTCATGATTGGTTGTTGGCCTTAGGAACTCACGCATATTTGCTTAATGACAAAAAAGGTATCGCAAGTTTATTGCCTTTGGTTAAAGCCCAAAAAACAATCAAATATAACTTTTTAACTTTAAAAAAGAAAAGGTCTGGTAAAGATCAAACACACAGAAATCTAGCACGGCAAGAAGCAAGACTAATTGTACCTCTATTAGACGATATCTATAGATCAAATTTAAGAAGTTATCAGAAATTTTTAAAAACAAATTTTTGTTTTTGGATAAAAAAAGAATTAAATACTCCACATACAAAGGCACACCAATTGGCTAAAGATATGGGTATGTCTTATCTAGAAGAAGGCCATCATAGCGTGAGATGGTGGATGGATCAGTTAAAAAAAATGCAGAGTTAAGCACTTTCAAAAATAACTCCTTTATACCGAATACAAATCAATTTTAAAGGAGTTAATAAGTTATGTACGATACTAAAACTGTAAGAACATTACGCATGAAGGATCTTCCTTCAAAAGTAGGATTTCAGCCTTCGACAATTTACGGTTTGATTGCACAAGGTAAATTTCCCAAACCTTACAAGCTAACACCAGGTGGACGTGCTGCCGGGTGGCAAGAGGCTGTTATTGATGCTTGGATAACTAAATGTCTAGGAGATCAGTCATGAGTAACGATGATGAAAAGAAAAATGGTAAAACTGATTTTTCTAAGTTCCGCATTTCTGCAAACAATTCAGGATTACCTGTTGCGCAAAAGGTCTTGATGCATGTTCCCGTAGATAAGCCTGGCAGGCAGAGATATGTCAGAGTCCATACCGATAACAATTTTAGGCTGGAATGTGCAACTTTGAAGCTGGAAGGCGATGAAAGGTTCTATTTGATAGCTCCGCATATTGGAAGTGCAGTAGCGCAAGACCTTAAACTGGTTACCCTAAAACTTTCAATAGATAGGCAGGGCAATGTATTTTTATGGCCAGTACCTCCTGCGCCTGAAGATGGAAACGAGAACAGTTGGAACCAAAGTCAACGCCAAATTGCAGTAATGGCCGAAAAAAACTGGGTGAGACTTTCCCCTAATAGGGCAACAGGTAGTTATGAAGTAATGGTTGCCCAAGGTGAAATCCCAGAACCAACTTGGCCTGATTTAACATTCGAGGATATTTTAGAAATTGCTTTTGGCAAAACTCATATAATTGATAGCC
>JAQBXK010000049.1 GCA_027625145.1 Pseudomonadota bacterium | reverse complement strand
TTTAAAAGGTTTTTTTAAATAAATAATATTATTTTCATTTATATAAGCACTGTATTCTGTTAATTCATCGTGATAAATTATTAAATTTTTGTGATTACTTTTGTCTTTAAAAATTTTAATCAAATTTAAAGTATCATCTTTTAAATCATCTAAATTTATAATACCTACATCAAAAACATTTTCTTTTATTATTTTGAATAAGTTTTCATTATCATCTACTAGAGTTATCTGATAATTATTTATTTTAGTTAGCTGTTCTTTTAAAATAGAATTTAAAATATTTTCTTTTTCGAATATTAATATTGATGTATTTTTTTCCATAATAATTTAAACCTATAATATTTAGACATAGTAATAATTTAAAATTAAAAATTTGGTACACATGAATAATACAAATCTAGCAGTAAAAATAGAAAGAGCAATCTCTGAACTAAGAAGAGGAGGAAAAATTGTTGTTTCCGATATTAATACAGGTATATCTGTATTACTAACCGCAGCAGAATTAATTGAAAAAGATACAGTTTCTAATCTAAGTCAACTTACGTTATCAAGACCTAATATTATTTTATCTTCTAATCGTGCTTTTGCCTTAGGATTAAATTCAAATGATTATCCATGCTCTGTTTCAATTGATAAAAATTGGACCTTAAATGATATTATGTCTCTATGCATGCCAATGCAAAATTATCCTATACCTTTATTAAATGGGGTAATTTATGAAAAAGGTGAGAATGTCACTTCGGTTTGTCTATTAATATTAAGGCAGGCAAGACTTCTTCCAGCAGGTTTAATTTCTATAATTTCAAATGTTCCAATAGAAAAGATAAATGAATGGTCATCTAAAAATAATATTATTTATGTCCAAGGCAATGATGTTAAATCATTTGAGAAAAATAATGCTGAAAGACTAACTATAGCTGTAAGAGCAAAAGTTCCTATTGCTGAAACAGATAAATGTGAAATTGTTATATTTAGACCTAAAGATGGTGGGAATGAACATTTTTGTTTACTTATAGGAAAATCAAGAACCATCTTAGATGACAAACCAACTAATCATACTCCAATGGTAAGAGTTCATAGTCAGTGCATTACAGGTGATATTCTTGATAGTTTAAAATGTGATTGTGGCCAACAACTTAAACAGTCAATAAAATTAATGGCAAAAGCTGATGAAGGTATTTTAATTTATTTGGCACAAGAAGGTCGAGACATAGGTTTATTAAATAAACTTCGTGCATATTCCCTTCAAGAGCAGGGAATGGATACAGTTGAAGCTAATTTAGCTCTTGGGTTTAACGATGATGAAAGATTGTATTTCCCAGTAAAAGAAATATTAAAACAGTTTAATATTCAATCCATTAAACTAATTACAAATAACCCAAAAAAAATAGATCATTTAACTAATCTGGGAATAAAGGTAGTTGAGAGAATTTCTATTAAAATACCTTCCAACAAACATAACAAAAAATATCTTAAAACTAAGTTAAATAAATCAGGACATATTTTATAAGGTTAATAATTTCTATTTCCAAAAAACTTTGACCCTATTCTAACCGATGTAGCTCCAAACTTAATTGCCTCTTCAAAATCGTTACTCATGCCCATAGATAATTCTGCTAAATTGTTTTTTAATGCTAATTTTCTTAATAGACTAAAATGCATGGCTGGCTCTTCATTTTCCGGTGGTATACACATTAGCCCTATAATAGGAAGGCTTAAGTCGTTTTTACAAAATTCTATAAAACTATCTGCCTCTAATGCAGAGATTCCTGCTTTTTGGGCCTCATTACCTGTGTTTACCTGTATATAAAAACTCTTTGTTTTGATGTTATCATCAATATTATCGGATATTGATTTTGCTAACTTTTCTCTGTCTATGGTTTCTATAACATTAAATATTTGTAAGGCTTGTTTGACTTTATTCGTTTGCAGGGGTCCTATTAACCTTAATTCTATATTATTATAATCTTTAATTCTATTTTCCCATCTTTGTATTGCTTCTTGAACTCTGTTTTCTCCAAAAAATCTATGACCTATTTTGATAGCATCATCAATTTTATATTCTTCTTGTTTTTTTGAAACAGCTATTAACCTAGGAGGGACAGAATTCTTAAAAAAACTTTTTTTATGAATATCTTTGATTTTAGTTAAAATAACATCTCTATTTTCCTTAATATTTTCCATATTCTTCTCCATTGAATAATTTTTATCTTTATCAATATTTAATAAAAAATAAAAACATTGTTCACTTAATATGTTGCATTAATACAACACAAAAAAATTAAAATGTGATTATTATATCATTAACACTAGTATTAATGTAAATTTTTAATTAATAACAACTTATAAATCTTTTTCTATTGTGGGAATCGATATTTAACTAGACGTTTTTTATTTTAAAAGACGTAATAAAATAAAGGGGATACGCAATGCGTAAATTACTTTTAAGCACAACTGCTCTTGCTTCTGCAGCAGTATTAACTGCAAATATTGCAGTTGCTGACGTTTCTATTTCAGCAACAACTGAATGGAAATATGTTTCAACAAGTTCTAACGTAACAGCTCAAGATGGTACAAAGTTCGATCATGATTCAGAAATAGCTTTCAATTTTTCTAACAAAACAGACAGTGGTTTAACTATTGGTTACACTGTTGAATTAGATACTGATGCTTCTACAGCTACTCCTGTTGATGAAAGTTCATTTTCTATCTCAGGTGGCTTTGGTAAAATCGTACTAGGACAAAATGACGGCGTTGGCGACAATTACGGAATTTCAGCTGAAGATGCTATTGCTGAAGAACATTCTCCAACATTAACAGGTGCTACTATTCGTCAAAATACTGACATGCATATTTCTTCAAATGACAACAATAAAGTTGCTTATCATCTTCCAAAAATGGGCGGTTTAACAGCAGGTATATCTTATGAAGATTCAGGTAATGTAGGAAGTACTGATATAACTGCAGTTGGTTTTAATTATACAATGCAAGCTGCAGGCAACACTATAACTATCGGTGGTGGTACAGCAACTCAGGAAGCAACAACTACGGATACTGACCATCAAAACCTTGGTGTTAAAGTTGTTTCTGGAAACTTAACTTTCATTGCTGCACAAGCTTCTAAAGAAGCTGTAGATGAAGATATAAATAGCGTGGGTGCTGCACTATCTTATAAAATGGGTAATGGTATGGTTTTAGGTGCTTATACTATGAAATCTGAAGATGATTTAGATGCTGGTGAAGAGTACTCAACTTCTGGTGTTGAAGTTCAATACACTATTGCAGCTGGTTTAACAGCAGTAGTAAACGTAAGTGACTACGACTATAAAATAGATACTACTGGCAGCGCAACAGCTGATTCAGGTACAATATCTAAATTTACTATTAAAGCTTCATTCTAAAAGTTTTAATTTATTAATTAAAGGGTGGCTTAGGTCACCCTTTTTTTATTGATATTTTTAATTACAAAAATTTCATTGATGTATTATTAAATACTGCTAAAACTTAAATATTACTTTATTTAGAGGCTTTTTAATGAAAAAACACGTTTTGATATTTATCTCTACTTTATTATTTACAAGTTGTTCAAGCGGTGATTTTTTTAATGGTGATCCTGTTGAAGAAAAGAAAGGTACGCCAGGGCTGTTTTCTAAAGACAGTAGTAAAGGAGTTAGCCTTAGTGATATCCTTTCTGGAGAAAATAATAAAGCTGGCAATATAAACGTAAATGCATATCTATGGCGTGCATCTCTAAATATATTATCTATTGCACCTTTAATTTCAACTGATGCGCTTGGTGGGACAATTATATCTGATTGGTATGTTAACAAAGATATAAAAAACCAAAGATTAAAAATAACAGCTTTTATTATAGGATCTGAACTAAGATCTGATGGAATCAGGGTAAAAGTTCATATTCAAAATTTTAAAAATAATAATTGGTCTGAAACTTATAGCGATATTAATTTGGCTAATAGAATTGAAGAAAATATTTTAAATGAAGCACGAAATTTACGTGTTAATTCATTAAACTCAAAATAACAATATAAATTATGAAATATAATCCATCCATTATTGAAAAAAAATGGCAACAAAAATGGAATGAAAAAAACATTTTTAAAGCTGAAATTGATTACAATAAGCCTAAATATTATGTTCTAGAGATGTTTCCCTATCCTTCAGGTGCCATTCATATGGGTCATGTTAGGAATTATACTCTTGGTGATCTGGTTGCAAGATACAAAAGAGCCAAAGGTTTTAACGTTCTTCACCCAATGGGCTGGGACGCATTTGGACTTCCTGCTGAAAACGCGGCAATAGATAATAAAACCCATCCAGCTGAATGGACTTACTCAAACATTGAAAGCATGAAAGTCCAACTAAAAACAATGGGGCTATCATATGACTGGAGTAGGGAACTGGCTACTTGTGACCCTAATTACTTTAAATATGAACAAAAAATGTTCATTGATTTTTTTAAATCAGGAATTGCCTATAAAAAGGAGACATGGGTTAATTGGGATCCAATAGAAAATACAGTGTTAGCCAACGAACAAGTTGTAGACGGATGTGGTTGGCGTTCAGGTGCGCCTGTTGAACGAAAGAAAATGAAAGGCTGGTTTTTAAAAATATCAGATTTTGCTAGTGACTTACTTGACGATATTGACGGCTTAACACAGTGGCCTGATAGAGTTAAAACTATGCAAAAAAATTGGATAGGTAAAAGTGAAGGAGCTACAATTAACTTTAAAGTTGCCAGCATAAGTAAAGATATAAGTATTTTTACTACTAGACCTGATACAATTTTTGGAGCGTCTTTCTTAGCTATTTCACCTCAACATCCTATAGCAAAAGAATTAGCTAAAAATGATAAAGATGCACAGAAATTTATTAATTTTTGTGAAAAACAATCAACTTCAGAAGTTGAAATTGAAAAAGGTGAAAAGTTTGGATATAAAACTCAATTAACTTCAGGGCATCCATTTATTAATGGTAAAGAATTACCAATATTCATAGCTAATTTTGTTCTTATGGATTATGGGTCTGGGGCTATTTTTGGCTGTCCAGCTCATGATCAAAGGGATTTTGATTTTGCTAATAAATATAATATTGATATTATTCCAGTTCTGCACGATGAAACAAGTTTAAATAATGAAAAACTGCCTTATATCGGTGACGGCATTCATATTAACTCAGATTTTTTAAATGGTTTAAATAATTTAGATGCCATTAAGGAATGTACAAATAAATTACAAGAATTAAAGCTTGGAGAAAAAACAACTACATATAAAATACGTGATTGGGGAGTATCACGCCAACGATATTGGGGTTGTCCTATTCCGATAGTTTTTTGTCCTGATTGTGGAGAAGTGCCTGTTCCTGAAAAACAATTACCAATTGAACTACCTACTGATATTTCCTTTAATAAACCAGGAAATCCTCTTGAAAATCATCCTACTTGGAAAAATACAAACTGTCCTAAATGTAATCAATTAGCTATTAGAGAAACTGATACTTTTGATACTTTTTTTGAATCTAGTTGGTATTTCGCTAGATTTACTGATTTAAATCCAACGTTACCATTTAGTAAAGAAGCTTCAGATTATTGGCTACCCGTTGATCAATATATTGGTGGAATTGAACACGCTGTCATGCACTTATTATATTCTAGATTTTTTATGCGTGCCTTAAAATCTGTAAACACTATAGGCATTAAAGAACCATTTACAGCCCTTCAAACTCAGGGAATGGTGTGTCATCAAACGTTTAAAAATACAAGTAATCAATGGTTATTTCCAAATGAGGTTCGAAAAGAAAATAATCAGTATGTTCATATTAATACTAATGAAAAAGTTATTTCTGGTAGAACAGAAAAAATGAGTAAATCAAAGAAAAATGTCGTTGACCCTCAACAAATAATTGATAATTACGGTGCGGACACCGCTCGTTTTTTTATGTTATCTGACTCTCCACCTGATAGAGATATGGAGTGGTCAGATTCTGGAATTGATGGTTCTTGGAGGTTTCTAAATAGACTATGGCGGTTTGTTGAAAATATAAATTTTGATCACAACATATCTATACTACCAAAAGATTTATCAAATAATAATCTAGCTATATTAAGAGTATTAAATTTAACAATAAAAGATGTGTCTGATGCTATAGATAATTTTCATTTTAATAATGCAATTGCATCTATTAGATCTTTATTTAACTCACTTCTATCTTATAAGATTTTAAATACAAATGATGAAATTGTTATATTACATACAACAAGGAAGTTTTTAATACTTATAAACCCTATGGTTCCTCATTTAGCTGAAGAGTTATGGGCTATTCTTAAGAATAAAGATATGATATGCAACGAGTTATGGCCTTCTATTAATAATGATTTTTTATTAGAAACGAATGTTGAAATACCTATTCAAATTAATGGAAAAATGAGGGCTTTAATTAATGTTCCCATCGATACAGATAAAGAAACATTAGAAAAGCTTGCTTTAATGGAACAGAATGTTAAAAAGTTTTTGAATACTGCTCCTAAAAAGGTTATAATAATACCTAATCGAATTATAAATTTTGTTCTTTAAATTTGGTATCTATATGTTTTTTAACATTAAAAAAATTTTATTAATTTGTTCTTTTTTCTTCATTATTAGTTGTAGTTTATCAAATAAAAACTTGCCCGTTAATTCGAATATAAATCTAATTACTATAGAGACGCCAAATGATAGAGATAATATACTCTTTAATGAATATTTAAAAAGAGCTTTTAAGCCTATAAGTGATGTATCACATAAATTTTTACTTAAAGCTACAATAAGCTATTCAGTAACAAATGCTCTCTTTAAAAGTGGTTTAGATTCTTTGGATAAGACTACAGCTATTGTTAATTATCAATTATATTCAAAAGAAACTAATAAATTAATCAAATCTGGATCTCTTAATAGTTTTACTTCATTTGGCTCAACATCAAGTTCATTATATACGAATGATATTAATTTAAAGTTTGTTAAAGAACGTTTAAATCTTAATGCATCTATAAAATTAAAAAACTATTTAAATATGATTTTGCGAAGAATGTCTTGAAGATTAAATCTACTAATTTTTTAGAATTTATTAAATTTAACTTAAATAGCTATAAATTTATATTAATACATGGTCCAAATTATGGTTTAGTAAATTTACTATATAATAATGTGTTAAGTACATTGTCTATAGATATTAATGATCCATTTAATGTCACTAAAATAAATACTCAAAAAATGCTAGATGATCCCTCTATTCTTTCAGAAGAATTGTCTACATATAGTCTAATGAAAAATAAAAGAATTGTTTTATTAGATTTAAGTAATATCTCATTTAATAAAAAAATAATTGATTCCATAATTTTATGTACTAAAAGTCAAACTAATGAAACTCTTTTAATTATAAAAGCAGATAATTTAGGAGGTCAAAATGAACTTGTTAAGTTTACCAATAATTCAAATCAAGGGATTTTAGTTCCTTGTTATGAAGAAGAGATTAATCAAATAAAAGCTAGACTTATCAATATTTTAAGAGAATTTAACCTTATTTTTGATGATAGTTTTTTATTAAATCTATCTTCAAAATTTAGTAATGATTCCTCCATAAATACTATGGAACTTGAAAAGCTTAGAAATTTTTTAACTAACAATGAAACAGCTAATGAAACTCAATTATTAGAATTGATTACGGATAACTCAACTACTAATATCAATAAAGTTATTAATTACTGTGCTATTGGAGATGTAAAAAATGCATTGTTTTTCTTCAATAAAACATTAGATGCATCTGTATCTAGTATTGTCGTTATTAGAGCATTAATAAAACATTTTAAATTAATAGAAAAGATCCAATGTGAAGTTCAAAATGGAAATCCTATTGATTATATAATGAAAAATATAAAGCCACCAATTTTCTTTAAAGACCAACCAAACATTATTTTTCAAATAAAATTTTGGAATTTACAAAAAATTAACTTAATCTTGAAAAGATTTATTGATATAGAAATTAAAAGCAAATCAGGCCTTTTTTCAGATAAATTAATAGTAGCTCAACTGATTTTGTCTACTTCTGTAATGGCTAAAAATTTAATTAAGCCTTAATTTTTTTAATTATATAATCAAATTCAGAAATATTTCGACAATTTAGACGTATTGATCCTTTTTCTTTGTTATAATCAAAATTAATTATAACATCTATCCCACAAATTTCTGATAAGTTTTTTTCTAGTTCTATTATATCAATTTTTTTTGTTTTTATTTTTAAATTAGTATTTGATATACCTTTTTTCACTAATTTTTCTACTTCTCGAGCAGATAATTTTTTATTAATAATAACTTTAATTAGTTCATCACAGTTTTCATTTCCAATTAATGGACGTAGCTGTCCTACTGTTAATTTATTTTCATTTAATAGTTTTTTAGCTAAATCAGATAAAGATAGAACTCTTATCATATTAGCTATATGTGAACGAGATTTTGCAACAGCTTTAGACACTTCTTCTTGTGTATAATTATATTTATTAATTAATGAAAGATATCCTTCTGCTTCCTCAATAGGACTTAATTCTGATCTTTGAATGTTTTCTACTAAAGCTAACTCAGGAATTTTTTCTTCTTCTATATCATCCCTTATTATTGCAGGGATTGTATGAATTTTAGCTAATTGAGATGCTCTCCATCTTCTTTCTCCAGCTATTAGAAAATACTCTTTGGGGTTTTCTTTTTTTGTTTTTAAAACTATTGGCTGAATAATACCTTGCTTCTTTATTGATTCAGCTAAACTCTCAATATCTTTTTGGTCAAATATTTTTCTTGGTTGCCAAGGACCAGGATAAATCAATTCAATTGGTATCATTTTATAATTACTAATATTATTATTGTCTATAAAGCTTGAATTAATCTTGTTTTCATTGCCTAATAAACTTGAAAGACCTCTTCCTAGCCCTTTATTTTTTATATAATTTTTTTTCTCCATTATAAATCTTTCTCTTGATTAATAATTTCACCCGCAAGTGCTGCATAAGCTTGTGAACCAGGGCAGTTTATATCGTACATCAATACAGGTTGTCCAAAACTTGGCGCTTCTGATACTCTTACATTCCTTGGGATAATAGTTTTGAATACTTTATCTCTAAAATGTTCTTTTACATCATTTGAAACCATTTCAGATATTTTGTTTCTTGAATCATACATTGTTAAAAGAATACCTTGTAATTTAATATCTTTGTTAAAGTTATTTTGAACTAAATCTAATGTTTTAAGTAATTGAGTTAAACCTTCAAGGGCATAAAATTCTGTTTGCAATGGTATTATAAGTCTTTTAACCGCACAAAGAGCGTTTAAAGTCAGCAAACCTAGTGAAGGTGGGCAATCTATTAATATATAGTCATATATGTCCACAACATCTTCTATTAAATTTTTTAAAACATACTCTCTATCTTTTAAATTAACTAACTCTTGTTCAATTGCTGAAAGATCTGGAGATGTAGGGATTATTGATAGATTGGGGATCATAGTATCTTTTATTGCATCTAATATATTAGTTTTACCACACATGATGGAATATAAATCTTTATCTCTTTCTGAGTATTTTATTCCAAAACCTGTACTGGCATTTCCTTGAGGGTCAGCGTCAATTATTAATGTTTTTCTATCACATGCAGCCATTGCCGTTGCTAAGTTAACCACAGTTGTCGTCTTGCCCACCCCACCTTTTTGATTAGCCACAGCTATTATTTTATTTAATACTTTATTCATTTTTTTTTCTTAACACAAATTGATATTTTTTATATATAAAACCTTACCAAAGTCATCTGTAATTGAAGGAAATATATCAATCTCAAGTTTTTTTATTTTTAACAAATCATATATCTCATTATTATAGTTTTTACCTTTTAAAAACAGTAGCTTAGGTGTTACTTTGTTCTCTTCTATATTTTTATTCATATGATTGTCGACATATTCTATCAGCTTACTTAATGGAGCGAGTGCCCTTGATATAATTAATTCTGGCTTCATATAATCTAAGTCTTCTATTCTACAATTATATATTTTTACTTTTGTATTTGTTAATCTGGCAACCTCCCTCATAAAAATACATTTTTTTTGATCTGACTCAATGAGATTTACATTATTTTTACCCATCATTGCTAATATCATTCCTGGAAAACCAGCGCCAGATCCTATATCTAAAATATTTCCTTTAATATCCTGACTATAAGTGTACAGCTGTGCTGAGTCTAAAAAATGCCTTTTCCATATTGTGTTTATAGTTGAGTTACTAATTAAATTTACAGATTTTTGCCATTTTAAAAGTACTTCAATAAATATTTCAAACTTTTTAAATGTTTCACGTGAAACATGTTGATAAGAGCAAAATTCTTCGTATGTATTAATTATCACTTAAGGCTCTTAAACTTTTTTGACTTTTTATATGTCTAAGTAGCAACAAAGTTGCTGAAGGTGTGAATCCGGGTAATTTTGAAGCTTGTGCTATTGAATAAGGCCTAACTTTAAATAGGATGTCCTTAATTTCGTTTGACAAACCTTTAACCTTATTAAAGTCTAAGTCTAATGGAATCTCAACCTTGTCTTCTCTTTTAAAATCTTTTATGTCAACTTGTTGCCTTCTTAAGTAAACACTGTACCTGCAATCAGTTTCTAGTTGATAATAAAGTTTTTGAGGTATTTTTTTTAATTCAGGCCATAATGATAATAAATCTAAAATCTTAATTTCTCCAGATGATAATATTTCTTTTGCCGTTCTAGTCTTTCCATTTCTAGTACACGGAAGGTTATTCTCTCTTAAAATTTTTGTTTTAGCATTTAATTCAACTAAAAGTATGTAACCTTTTTCTAATTCTTTATTTTTTTTACCCCAAGCTATTTCTCTTTCTTTTTTGACTACTCCGATATCTATTCCTTTTTGTGTTAATCTTTGATCGGCATTATCTGACCTTAATAAGAGCCTATATTCTGCCCTTGAAGTAAACATTCTATAAGGTTCAGGAGCTCCTCTACTAATTAAATCATCAATCATTACGCCTATATATGCTTCAGAACGATCTAATACAAACCATTTAGGAAAAGAATTTATATTTATAGCAGCGTTAATTCCAGCAATAATTCCTTGAGCTGCTGCTTCCTCGTACCCAGTTGTACCATTAATCTGACCAGCAAAAAAAAGACCCTTTACATCTTTAACTTCTAAAGTGTTTTTTAAAGCTCTTGGATCCATGTAATCATATTCTATCGCATAACCATGTTGAACAATCACAGATTTTTCTAAACCAGGTATTGTTTTTAAAAAACTTTCTTGTACATGTTTTGGCAAGCTAGTTGAGATTCCATTTGGATAAACTAAATTACTATCTAAACCTTCTGGTTCTAAAAAAACTTGATGAGAATCTTTGTCATAAAATCTATTTACTTTATCTTCGATACTAGGGCAATATCTAGGGCCTGAACCTGATATTGATCCAGAATATACAGGTGAAAGATTTATGTTTTCAAAAATTATCTTGTGAGTTTCTTTTGTTGTTCTAGTTATACCACATTGAATTTGTTTAACATTTATTTTATCTGTCATATAAGAGAATGGTATTGGTTCTTTATCTGCACTTTGCATTTCTATGTTTTTCCATTCAATACTGTTTTTCTCTATTCGAGGTGGAGTACCAGTTTTTAATCTTCCTATAGGCAAATTTAACTGACGTATTTTATTAGATAGTATGTTAGAAGCGTCATCTCCTATTCTACCTGCCGAAAAACTCTCATTTCCAATATGAATAACACCACCTAAAAATGTTCCCGTAGTTAAAACAACAGATTTTGACTTATAAATTTGGTCTCCTTCAGTCATAACCCCTGTTATTGTTTTTTTTTCAATAATTAAATCACTAACTGTAGTTTCAATTATTTTTAGGTTTTC
>JAQBXK010000001.1 GCA_027625145.1 Pseudomonadota bacterium | reverse complement strand
TAGATATAAAAAAATTTAGAATAATTTATTTAATAAGTTTTATTTTTAAAAACTGTTTTTTTTCTATATTTTTTTTGAGATTTTAATTTAGTTTTTGCTTTAGGTATACTGTTGACAACCATAACAATTAGATGTTTTTTTTAGTCATATTAACTTTAATGGCTTGAATATCAATTAATTCAAATTGATATAAAATTAATTTATCCATAATAACATTTTTAAAAAATATTGTAAAATAATGTTGTCTTAAAACTTCTTTATAAAAGGCTTTAAGTCCCAATTTAATTGTTGGCACCCCACTATATTTACCAAAAAGATTAATATTATCATTCATAAGCTCACACCTTTATAAAGTTTAAGCTCTTTAGTAATTTACACTGTTTTAGATTTTAACAAAAAATTGCTGTACAAACTAAAATTAATCAATTTTTTTATTAAAAAAAAACAAAATTATTTCTTAAAGAATAAAATAAATTAAAAATTTATTTCTTAAGACTATGATATTGAAATATTTTTTAACAAACACATAAAACAAAAAAAAGAGATTGGACAAGCCAATAATAGATACTAATATTGAATTTTAATTCAGAAAAAGAGGTAATTATGGAAAATTCTAAAATATTTGTAACTGGAGGAAGTGGTAAAGCTGGCAAATATTTAATTCCATATCTCTTAAAGAAAGGTTACTCAGTAGTGAATGCTGACTTAACACCTCTTTTAATAGATGGGGTTGATAACATTAATCTAGATGTCACAAAATCTGGTGAAGTTTTTAATGCTCTTTCAGGGTATTCTAATATCGCAGAATTAAAAAGTGGCAATGGTATCAAAGAATTTAAAGCAGTTATACATTTAGCAGCAATACCAAGGATTTTAATTAAACCAGATAATGAAACATTTCGTATTAATACAATAGGAACATACAACGTTATAGAAGCTGCTACTAAATTAGGTATTAAAAAAATAATATTTGCCTCTTCAGAAACAACATATGGTTTTTGTTTTGCTGAAGGTAATCCAATTCCTAAATGGCTTCCCATTGAAGAAGACTATGAAACAAGTCCTACAGATAGTTATGGGTTATCTAAAGTTTTAAATGAACAAACTGGTAAAGCCTTTCAAAAAAGAACAGGTATTGATATATATGCACTAAGAATAGGAAATATAATTGAACCTAATGAATATCAAAGATTTAAAGAATTTTGTAAAAATCCAAGAGTAAGGTTAAGAAACCTTTTTAATTACATTGATGCCCGTGATTTAGCTCAAGCAATAGAGCTTTGTATAAAAAAAGACGGACTTGGTTATGAAGTATTTAATGTAACACATAACAATAATTCGGTTAATTTAACAACTAAAGAAATAATTCAAGAATTTTTTCCCAATGTACAATTAAAAAGAAAAATGGATGAATATGAAGCAATACTGTCTAGTAAAAAGATTAGAACCATGCTTGGATTTAAACCAGAACATGATTGGAAAAATTACTATCTCGATACTAAACCTTAAAAAAAATTATAATTAATTTAAATGCTTCATAGAAAGTTATAAAGCAGGCTAGATATAATCTAAATGACACTTAAGTGTGAAAAAATTTTTATAACTATGTCTAAGTCAGGAATGATAAAGTGATACATATACAAATAATATTTAGATATTAAGCACACTTATATTTAAGTTTAACAAGGTGGGAGTCTTGAATGTATTATGATACTAATGAAAACAATCATGGATTACCTCATAATCCTTTCAAAGCCTTAACCGTTCCTCGCCCAATTGGTTGTATTAGTACATTAAGTAAAAATGGCATTGGAAACCTGTCACCTTATAGTTATTTTAATGGTCTTTCCTATGATCCTCCATTTGTAATGTTCTCTGCTGGAAATCGTGCAGATGGCAGTAAAAAAGATAGTGTTTTAAATACTGAAGAAACAGGTTAATTTGTAGTCAATATGAGCACTTGGGATACATGTCATCAAATGAATGATACAAGCTGGATAATGGAGCCAGAAACAGATGAATTAGAGAAGACTGGTTTAACGGCTATAGATTCAATTAACGTAAAGCCAAAAAGAGTTGCTGAATCTCCAGTTCATTTCGAATGTAAATACCATCAGACAGTTCAACTTCCTGGGAACAAAAATGCAGGCTTTCATCATGTTGTATTTGGGCAAGTAATTGGCATTCATATTAAAGACGAATTTATTACTGATGAGGGAATAGTTGATATTTTAAAAATGAAGATAATTGCTCGTTTAGAATACAATGACTATACTTTAATAGACAAAACTTTTTCAATTATTGATTTTATAGATAAAAGGAAAATGACAAAAAACTGGAAATTATCATAGTAAAAACTTAATTCTGCATTAGCTAATGTTTAAGGTAAAAAATGGAACAAAATAAAGAAAAAAAAACAAATAGAATTACTTAAAATGCTTGCTAAAGGTTTTAAGAACCACCCTGCTTATAGAGCTATTAGAAATAGCTACAGAACGATTTGAAGAATGTGTTATTGTTTGGAATGCTATATTACAGATAAATGAAACCTAAGGAGTAATTATAAAAAATGACTGACAACTTAATTCTTAAAAATATTATCGCTGCAAAACGAAATAATCCATATACAGAAAACAAAACTATTGATCAGTTACGTAAAGAAACTGGAACTGCTGGTGCTTTAATTCCTTTACCTGACAATACTAAATTCAAAAGAATACTAGCTGGAAATGTTTACGCAGAATGGATTACATGTGGAGATGTTGACACTGACAAAATATTCATGTTTATTCATGGTGGTGGGTACTATAGAGGCTCAATTGCTGCAACTCGTGCAACCGTTGCAAGGATATCTGCTGAAGCTAAAGTAAGATGTTTATCAATAGAATATAGATTAGCTCCAGAACATCCTTTCCCAGCGGCTGTTGATGACACTTATACAGCTTATAATTGGCTTTTAAAAGAAGGAATAAATCCTAAAAATATTATTGTTAGCGGTCAATCTGCTGGTGGTGGATTATGTTTAGCATTACTCTTGAAAATTAAAGAAAATAATGGTTTCCAGCCAAAAGGTGCTGTTGCCATAAGCCCTTGGACAGACCTTTCTCAATCAGGTAAAACAATGATTACGAATGCAAATATTGATCCTGTTATTAGTAAACAATATCTTGATAGAATGGCTAACCTATACCTTTCTAAGACCCCGAACATCTCACCTTTGGCATCTCCACTTTATGGTGATTTATCAGGTTTACCACCTATGCTAGTTCAAGTTGGTTCTGCTGAAACGATGTTGGATGACAGTAAACGATTTGTAGAAAGAGCAAAAGAAGCAAAAGTAGATGTGCAAATTGAAGTTTGGGAAGATATGTTTCATGGATGGCATGGAAGCGCACATATTTTAAAAGAGGCAGAAGAGGCTATAAAAAGCATAGGATTATTTTGTAGAAATTTATTTAATTAAATAGCTGATAGGTTGACAGCAAAAGCGTCTTATAAGTTATTCCTTTTGTTTTTTTTTTATGATTTACTTTTAGATAAATTCAAAATTGGAGAATTTAAATGGGATTATTTGGAGAAATGATTGCTCATTTTAAAATTGAAAATGATACTAAAAATAATCCAACGAATATTCTAAACCTATTGAACTCAAAGTTCAATTTGGAATGGAAAGAGTAGGTTTCAATAAATTTAGATATGTAAAAAGTAGTATATAATTATATATTTTAATAATTATTTTAAATATTTCAGGTAAATATATTACGGGAGTTTTTTTATGGCTAAAGGTTACTTTGTTGTTGCACACAGAAGTAAAGCTAATATTAAGAAAAGGGACAAATATTTAAAAATAGCTAGCCCAGCAATTTTAGCTGTTGGAGGGAAAATTTAACGAGCAATGATAATATATTTGCATATGAAAATGACTTAGATGAAAGGGTTGTTTTGGTTGAATTTTTGAGTTTTGAAGTTGCTATTAAATTTTATAATTCACAAGAATATCAGGACGCATTGAATGAACTAAAAGATGGTGCGGATAGAGATTTTAGAATTATAGAAGGTATTTAATTTAACTCATATAAGTATATAAAACTCTAAAATAAAAACAAAAGTAAATATTTAAAACTAATAAAAGATACCGAAAAGACAATTTCTGAAAAGTTAAAATTAATCAAATCTTTAAACATTTCCTTTTGATTCATCATATGATTTAATAAAATACGGTTGTTATTAATTTTTGTTATTTAAATTTTATAAAATTAAATTATTTGATCTAATTAGTAAATTCTTAAATGTTGATATTATTAATCATTTTTTAAAAATGAATTAACTTAGAGCTATTATTTTAAAAACATATAAAGTTTTAAAAATGCATGGCATAGATAAAATAAAAGCATCTCTCAAAGGGCATACCATATTGATTACTGGAGGCGGGTCTGGCATAGGCTATGCAACTGCTAAGCTATTTGCAAAAATGAATGCAAATATTGCTATTAACTATCTTCCTGAGGACACAGAATCAAAAAATAGAGTAAAAGAATTAAAAGAAAAATACATAAACATAATCGAAGTTCCAGGTGATGTAAGTCAAGAAATAATTGCTAAAAGAATTGTTTTTGAAACTATAGAAAAATTCAAAGGTTTAAATTTTTTAATTAATAATGTTGGTATAGGTTTAGTCAAAGATCCAATTGCATTTGACGATTTAGATCAATTAAATGATAATTTTTGGCAAAAAATAATGAATGTAAATCTTATGTCTGCTTTCTATTGTTCAAGGATAGCTTCAAAAGAGTTAATTAAGAATAAAGGCACAATTGTTAATGTAACTTCTATATCTTCAAATGGTAAAAGAGGAACTAGTATACCCTATGCAGTTAGCAAAGGAGCACTTAAAACTCTTACAGTCTCCCTAGCGAAATCATTTGCGCCAAATGTTAGAGTAAATGCAGTATCACCTGGCTTTACCGAATCTGCAATGACTAATCAAAGATCTGAAGAACATAAAAAAAGAATGGCAAAGCAAACTTTACTAAATAGAATAGCTAAACCAGAGGAAATAGCTGAAACGATCTTCTTTTTATGTGTTTCAGGTAGTTATATCACAGGGGAAACTATAAACGTAAATGGTGGGCATGGTTTTAATTATTAATTTTTATTAGCTAAAAATAAATTTGAAGCCTCTTCTATAGCTTCTTCTACTTTCTGACCTTCTCTTAATGGTTGATGTATAGTAAACCATTTATCATATTTTTTTTTATATAAAAAATTAATTAACGGATAAATATCAATACCTTTTTTGTCATTTAGTGGTAGATATTTTACCTTAATATTTCCATTACCTAATGTTTTAAATTCATGAGAACCATTTTTATCAATATGGATGTTTTGAAAATAAAAGTTAACAACATAAGGTAATAATTTTTCTAAACCCCTAAGGCTATGATCACTTCCACAAGCTAACAAGTTTGCTGGCTCATAAGTTATCCCAAAGTTTTTACGTTTAATTATCTTAACTAAGGTAAGAGTTTCTTCAATTGTTTCAGCTAGAGTACCCCAGTGTGTTTGTTGCGTTAAAATAATACCTCTTTCTAGAGCTTCATCCAAAGCTTTTTTTGCAAACTTAATATCGTCATGATGTTTTATCATTATGCGGACTAGAGAGGTTTCCAGTTGCTCTGCTAAATCTAAACATGGTGTTATATTTCTTAAATTATGGGCAGCATATTTATCATTTTTAGCTAAATTAATATTACTTGTTATCATTGAAACAGACATCTTATTTAAATTAAAAACATCTTTAAGTTTTAAAACACTTTGTTTTGGAGTATTTGTTGAAACAACTGAAGGTCTTAAAGATATACCTGTAAAACCATTAACAAAAGCCATTTTAATTAATTTTTGAATTGATAAAAATGACTTCTCTTTGTTGTTAGATAATTCAGCAATTCTACAAGATAGAGATAATTTCATTTTGAACACTTTAAGTTTTAAAACATATAAAAAGATAGATTCAAAAATATTAATTAACAATTAAATAAATGATTTTTTCATTATATTATATTGAATAAACAATAATAAATAAAAACAATAGATTAAGTAAAAGCATAAATATTTACCCACAACACTACCCACATTTAAATTATTCTTAAACCTACTTCTGAAATACTGGTATCAGTACCCCTACCCCCGGGTACATCCCACTTTGCAAACTGGGACTCCTATAAATCTATGTATTACTAATGTGGATAAAGAATATTAGAATCTTAGGTTTGATAAATTTAATCATTATCTTTCTAACTTACTTTTCTAAAATTAAAGATATAAAAAATATTATTGATCTATTAACATTTCAGTTCCCGCTATGGTCGTTCTTCGAACATCTCTAACTTCTTTTTGATCATTAAAATATCTACCTCTATGCATAACTTGCGTGTTATCCCATATAACAAGATCGTTTTCTTCCCATTTATGTGAATATATGTAATCTGAACAAGCACATATTTCGATTAAGTCATTAATAAATAATATTGAATCAGCAAGCTCCCAGCCTTTTATTAAACCTAAGTGAGCAGAAAGATAAAGTGATTTTCTATTTGTTATAGAGTTTTTTCTAACTAGTGGTTGTAGTACTGGTTTAAACTTTTCTAATTCCTTTTTAGAAAGAACATCTTTCATAACAAATCCTAATTTGCCTCTAGAATATTGAAGTGAGTGTTCACCAATTAAATTTTCTACTTTATTTTTCATCTCCTTAGAAAGCGCCTTATAACCACAACGCATATCACAAAACTCTGTTTCTCCTCCCTTAGCAGAAACTTTTCTTCCAGATAAGATTGAAAAAGTCACAGGTTTTTTTTTAAAAGAAGCATCAGTATGCCATAGCCTATTACCTAAACCAAAAATTCTATTCTGATTAGATTTTGCCAAAGGTTTATTATTTTTATCTAGGTTTGACACATCATTCATTTTTAATGATAGGCGTCTATCTTTCATTTTTGTAAGTTCTGTATTTGTTCCAGCAGGCTCTATTGTTCCAAAATTTTCTGAAAATTTTATTTGTTGATCATCATTAATCTTTTGGTTTTTAAATATAATTACAGCATATTCATTAATTAACCTAGTTAACTCTATTTTGTGTTCTTGAGAAACATTTTGCCTTGCATCTATTCCAAAAACCTCTGCAGCGAAACCAATTTTTGATTTTAATACCTTAAAATTCATTATAAAAAACTCCTTAGTTACTAAATAATTATAATTTTTAAATTTTATTCATTATCTTTCATTATATAAACTTTGCAATCAACAGTTTTGGCAACGCTAATATAATTTCAGGAAAGAAAATTACTATCAAAAGAACTAAAAACATTGGACATAAAACAATACCTGCATCACGCAAAGCTCTTTTAACTTCAAGCCTATATTCAAGATCATTGTATCCACTTCTTCTCATTCTTTGCTCAAGTAATTCTCTAATTAATGATAATTTACGATCTTTTCCAAAAACAAAACCAAACATTATCACAATCCTCCCAATTTTTATAAGATATTGAAGCATATATATAAAAAAAAAAGGAAATATTTTTAATTAATCCTTAGACATAAAAGATATTCAATAATGAACTTTATCTTACAATTATTTTGATTAAACTTTTATTATAAATAAATATGGAAAATTTAGTTCTAAATTTGTAAATAAAAAGGTTAATTAATGGCAAGGCTATTTAATACAACCAAGAACCACGGACCAATGCCCATCTATGACGGTAGTATGGGTATTGGAAAGTTGTCTTTTATTAATTTAACTAATAACGCTTTCCATTGTTAGCATCTACACCTTCATAAAGAACGCGTCGCTTAATTTGGGCATCCTGATAACAAACTTCAAAATCTTTGTTGTTTAAACGCCTATTCGGTTTATCAACAATGTAGAAATGATCATAATTATCGGTCCCATTGACAAGTGTAACAAGCGAACGATCACCTGTTAATTGTCTCATAGATGGCTTAATATAACGTATTGCACATCCAATTCTCCTATCATCAGTTCTATTTGGTCCTGACGCATGAAAAAGATGCCCATGATGCATAGAAGCTTGTCCTGGCTTCAATTCAACAGATACTGCATCAGAATCGTTCACATCAATAGCAATTTCCTGACCTCGCGAAAGTAAATTATTATCATCAAAAGTATCTTTGTGGGGAACAATTTGTTTCTTGTGGCTACCTGGTACGAACTTCATACATCCGCTTGATATATTTGTATTTGATAGCGCAACCCAACATGTAACTTCTTCGGCGTCATCTAAACCCCAATAAGTCAGATCTTGATGCCAAGTTACTATCTTATCAGAATTTGCTTCTTTTATAAACATGCCTGAGCTCCAAACCATTAAATCTGATCCAAGAATTTTTGTTACATTTGCAATCAAGTTTTTATTTCGAATAAGTTTATCAAAAGATGGCAATAAATGTGCTGGATAAGATCGAAGAAGGCCTAGACGTTTAGGGTCGTCAGAAAGTTCTGTTTCGGCTAATTCAAAATCTTCACGAACAGCTTTAATATTTTCAGTCGTCATAACATCAACTGGAAATATAAAGCCATCTTCTTCGTATTGTTTTTTCATGAAAGTCTTTCCTAAAAAGTTAATAACATAAATAATTCAATATAAATCATTAATACTTTAATGGATTTATTGAATATGGCATTATTTGTTCTAATAAATCTTCATTTAATTTAATGAATTTGTAAATAAAAAGATTAATTCAAGACAAAATTATTAAAAAACCAAAAACAACAGATCAGCCTCCACCTTTATCGAACTATGGGTGGTAAAAGTTATCTTTTATTAGTTTTAAATATTTCCTTTTGTTTCCATTTCATTAAGCTCAACTCTTACTTGCCAAACAACTACACACTCTTCACATCGTTCAGTAGCTTTCCTAATAGCTCTATAAGCAGGATGCTTCTTGCAACTTTAGCAAGTATCTTAAGTAATTTTATTTGTCTTTGTTCTTTATTTTTTTCCATTACTAAATTTAATACGATTTTTTTTCTGAAGGTAAACAAAATAACATTTAATCAATTCTACCAATCCATCCTTGAACCCCAATCCATGATCCATGGACTAAGGTCAATGGGCAGAGCACCCCTGACCAATGAACATTGATAATTATGAAATGGTGCAGTAACCCCTCATGATAATAAGGCTATTAATCCACAAATTATTAACTTAGTCTTTGCTCCTACTAATGAGCCAATCATAAAAGTTCAGTAAAAATATTGGATAAGTTCCTAAACCTAAATAATAGACCATACTTTGTAGAATATCTAAATAAGCATTTCTCATTGACATTATGACCCATTTTATGAGTAAATTATGATTTATCTTATAATAATACGAGTTGGAGGAGAAGTTTTATGAAAATTAGTCGTAGAAAATTAATTGTTTTAGGTGGAAGTGCACTAGCATCATCGACTTTATCAATGCCTTCAATTGCATCCGGGAAAAAAATAAAAGTAGGAGCTTTACGATTTGCTTCTCATTCAGCAAGTTTTATAGCCAAAGAACGTGGATATTTTAAACAAGCAGGACTTGATGTCGAGTTTGAGTTTTTCCAAGCAGCACAACCTATGGCAATTGCGATTGCATCAGGAGATATTGACTATGCGGTAACAGCAATATCTGGAGGGCTGATATCACTTGCAGAAAAAGGAGCTGTTAAGGTCATTGGAGGAGCTTTAAGTGAAGAGTCTGGAATTGATGGACAAAAATTTCTTGTTTCTGACAAAGCCTATCAGGCAGGAGTTCGAAGTCCAAAAGATCTTAATGGAAAAAAATACGCTGTAACACAGTCAGGCTCATCATTTCATTATATGGGATCAAAAATGGCTACAGCAGAGAACATCAAACTATCGTTTGTACCTTTGCATAAAGTTGGAGCAATTATAGGAGCTCTTAAATCTGGGCAAGTTGATGCTTGGTCAATTGTACCACATATTGCAAAGCCATTATCACGAAGCGGGTCTGTACATATTATTGGTAATGTAGCTGATTATCTTCCTAACTATCAAATCACCACAGTTTTTACTTCTGCCAATAAAGCAAAGAATGAACGTTCTCTGACTAAAAACTTTTTGGCTAGTTTTAGTAAAGGTATTGATGATTATGCATCCACTATGATTGATAGAAAAAATGGAGATGCTGGTGTAAATGAGATGGTCGATTTAATACATAAATATGTATATACTAGTCTTCCAAGGGAAAAAGCTGCGCCCTCTATTATTAACGGAACAATGCGATTAAGTAATGGAGCATCTTTAAATATTACTTCGATAAAAGATCAACTTGATTGGTTTAAGTCTGAAGGTTTAGTTAAAAAAAGTATTAACATCGACATGCTAGTAGATCAGTCTTACGTAAAGATCATTAGCTAGTAAAATTTGTTCTGATCAAAATCTATGCGCAGGGCTAATGTTATATGAATATACAAATTAACAACCTAAGTCATTTTTATGATGATTCAAAAGTTCTGAACGACATTAACTTGGAAATAATGGATGGGCAGATATTGTCTATTATAGGCCCTTCTGGGTGTGGTAAGTCTACTTTATTGCGCTTAATTGGTGGGCTTGAGAAGCCATCTTCAGGTGAAATTACTCAAATTGGTTCTCCACCTTTAGATTGTCTAAATGCAATGACTTATATTTTCCAAGATTTTGCATTACTACCATGGAGGACTGTTGAAGAAAATATTTCACTTGTACTAGAAGATCATTCCTTATCTAGTGAAGTCAAACGCTCAGTCATAGATGATGTCCTAGATAGAACAAAACTGAAAGATTTTTCTTATGCATTACCAAAACAGCTATCTGGGGGAATGAAACAACGTGTAGCTATTGCCCGAGCATTAGCAGTTAATCCAGCAGTTCTTTTAATGGATGAACCTCTTTCAGCACTAGATAGTCAAACACGCGAATTGCTTTTGGAAGATTTTATAAATTTATGGCATCGAAAACCTTTTACTGCAGTTTACATTACTCATAATCTTTCAGAAGCAGTACGTCTTGGACACAAGATTATAGTGCTTTCACGAAGACCAGGAAAAATCATAGAGACTATTAATATTGAAAAGCCAATCGTAGATCGAAAATCAATAGATAAGGATCTAGATCAATATCAAAAATATCTTTGGGATATAATGCATGATGAAGCCAGGGCAACTGATGCTGAGCTATTGAATGTCTAGTAAAAAACATAACTCTAATTCTTCTAACAATATAAATATTAACAAACCCGTACCTTTTGTTGGGAAAGGTTATCAACCAAAAACAAGACGCTGGATGAGTTATTTTGTTTTTTTTATAATCATTGCCATCCTAGAGCTTGGAACTACAACTGGAGTAATATCATCCTTAACCATGCCAAAGCCATCAGACGTTCTTGGAACCATTATTGAGCTTTTTGAGTCTGGCTTGCTGTTTAAACATTTAATGCCCTCGACCTTGAGGCTTGTTGTTGGAGCTCTTATAGGTATTAGTCTTGGCATTACCATTGGAACACTTATTGGATTGTTTTCCTACATTCGATCTGGCTTAGTTCCAGTCATTGCAGCTATTTTCCCTATACCAAAAATAGCATTGCTACCATTATTTGTAATTTGGTTTGGAATTGGAGAAGGATCTAAATATGCACTAATAGCATTAGGAAGTTTTACGCCTACCGTAGTTGCTACATACGGAGCAGTAGATAATGTTGACAGAACATTAATCCGCATGGGACAAAGTTTTGGTCTAAGTTGGATCTCAATTGTTTATAAAATTGTTTTACCTGGAGCAATGCCTGGAATTTTATCTGGTTTAAGAATTAGCCTTGCAATAGCAATAATTTTGCTTGTTGCAGCCGAAATGCTTGGTGCTGAATATGGTATTGGTGCATACATTTTAGAAGCTGGTTCTTTATATGATCTAGAAAGATTATTTGCTGGAGTAACAATATTATCTGTTTTAGGAATAATAGTAAGTGTTCTTATTACTATGATTGAACAAAAAATCTTAAAATGGCGTATCTAAAATCAATGACTTAGATTTATCCCCAAAGATTTTTGTTTTTTGGTGAGATTTTTTTAAGGTTGATGACAGATGGACTAAGGTCAATGGTCAAGGGGGGCCTGCTCGTTGACCTTAGTACATGCAACAGTGACCAGGTTTCATTGATGTGTTGGTGGAGTTGGTGAGATGTTGTTTTGCTTGCCTAGAGCTAAAGAGAGAGTAATCCTTGGGGACTTAAAATTAAAAGAACCAACAAAAGGAAATCTTTTAAAGCTAATAACATTGCCTTAAAACGTACAGTGAGATAGATTTTTTAAAAAAATAGTTTTAGAGCCATTACAATACTTAAAGTTAAGGGAGGTTCTCATATGGACCGAGTTAAAGCACTAGCTAGAATTGATACATACTTCCAGACCGGTAAATTCGAATCTGACTTAAACCGACGCATTGCTTTTAAAACTGAAAGTAACTTGCCAAATAGTGTAAATGCACTGCAAAGCTATCTTGACAAAGAAATTGCACCATATCTATCAGCAATGGGGTTTTCATGCACCATTTATCCAAATCCAATTACTGATGCTGGCCCTTTCCTTCTTGCCCACCGAATTGAAGGCGCTGATTTGCCGACTGTGATGACTTACGGACATGGCGATGTAGTTGCTGGATACGATGATCAATGGGAAAACAAAATGTCCCCTTGGAATATTACCAAGAATGATAATCGATGGTATGGGCGAGGTACAGCAGATAATAAAGGGCAGCACACTATTAATCTAGCAGCACTTAAAACAGTTTTGGAAACCCGTGGTCACCTTGGGTTTAATATAACAGTACTTATCGAAATGGGAGAAGAACGGGGCTCACCTGGCCTAAAAGAATTTTGTACATTACACAAGGAATTGATGAAAGCGGATGTGTTTATAGCCTCAGATGGACCAAGAATACAGGCTGAAAAACCAACAATTTTTATGGGTTCGCGAGGTGTATTTAATTTCACATTGCGACTTGATGTTCATTCTGGAGGGCATCATTCTGGTAATTGGGGCGGACTACTAACTAACCCAGGCATAGTAATGGCCCATGCGCTAGCAAGCATGGTTGATCGCAATGGTAAAATTCTAGTGGAGGGTTGGCGTAACAATGAAATGCCTAATTCAGTGCGCGAAGCAATTAGTAAATTAAAAGTTGGAGGAAACGAAGATGATCCACAAATAAATTCAAATTGGGGTGAACCCAAAATGACCCCAGAAGAACGAGTGTTTGCTAGTAATACTTTTGAAATCAGAGCATTTGAAACTGGCAACCCAAAATCTCCAGCAAATGCTATTCCACCAAATGCAGTAGCCTTTGGACATTTGCGCTACGTAGTAGGTACTGATGTTGAAAAATTAATGCCACTACTACGTGCACACCTTGATAAAAATAACTTTAATGATATTAGTATAACTAAAGAACGCGATCCAATGTTGGCTACTCGCTTAAATCCTGATCACCCCTGGGCGGTATGGATAGTAAAATCACTTTCAAAGACCACAGGCATGAATATTGCTGTAATGCCAAATCTTGGTGGATCACTGCCAAATGACGTGTTCGCTTCCACTCTAAGCCTACCTACAATCTGGATACCGCACTCCTATGCTGGATGTTCTCAACATGCACCAAACGAGCATATTTTGGAAACGGTATCTCGAAGCGCGTTGAGGATGATGACAGGATTATGGTGGGACCTTGGTGCAGAAGACACGCCTTATAGACGACTCTAATAAATGTACAATATTCCATAAGTTCATGCCAGGTCAAAAGGATTAATGATGAAAGTTCATAGAGGGATATTCTTAATTACTTTAAAGGGACAAGTTCATTTGGGTTTTACCGCTAAAAAAATATTAGGTTAATACTTATAGATTACGATTGAGAGCCGGTTTTTTAAGCCTTAAATAGAAGTATCCAAGATCATTTTCTTAAAACATTCAAATTAAATTGCATCCAGTTTCAAATGGATAATTGCAACAATTTTGAAAAAGATAAGGTAATTGATGGAGAAGTGTAAAAAGACAAACCTTACTGGTAGCTAAACTAAGTTAATATAAATGAGATAAATTAAAGCTCTAGGACTCCAAACTTAGAAATAAAAACTTTTAACTTGTAATAGTTGAGGTAAAAGCGTTTTAAATAAATAACTTCATAATTTTTAATAAAATAAATACTAATTTTAAAAAAAGAAATTTAGATATTATATATTTGGATTATTTTTTAAATATTGGAGGCAAAACACCCTTAGGAATTGGACAAATATACGGATTGATAGAAACTTGTAAATTAAAAGCCTCTTTAGCTTCTATTAATTTATTTGGGTCCTTAATCAAAGCACTAGCAGTTGAAGCCATAACCTTTGCTGCATGTATCATTCCCTTATGTGCTGCAGAAGATTTTCCTTGAGCTACCGTTTGCCATGTGTGGAATGGAGTTCCAACCGCACAAGTTGCAACTCTTGCCTGAACTGTTGGCACAACCCAACTTACGTCACCAACGTCAGTTGAACCTATTCCTCCATTTCCAACAGTTTCCAGAGGTGCAACAAAGTTACACAAAGGCATATCTAATGGTGTTTTTAACCCTATACGTTGAAAGCTGTCTAAAATATCAGCTTGAGTTAAAGTTAAACGAATTTTATTTGCAAAAACTCTATCGTTAGCATCAAATAGAACAGGTCCTAATTTATCAAATTCATTTTGCATAATCTCTTCTAATGGCTTGTTACCTAACAAGTTAGAAACTCCACTATAAACGTTTTTCTCTACGACAGTCTCAGTCATTAATGCCGCACCATCGGCAATTTTATAAACTCTGTCAACTAAGCTCCTGAGCTGAACTAAGTCTGAAGCTCGGATTAAATGTCTTATGGTTGCTTTAGCTTGAACAACATTAGGCGCGTTGCCTCCCACGTCTAGATAAGCATAATGAACTCTAGCTGAATCTGGCATATGCTCTCTCATATAATTTACACCTACGTTCATTAACTCTATTGCGTCTAAAGCACTTCTACCAAGATGAGGTGCGGTTGCTGCATGAGCAGCTTTCCCATGAAAAGTAAAATCAACTCTAGTGTTAGCTAAGGACATTGGTTTGTTTACGGAATTAAAGGTAGCTGGATGCCAGCAAATAGCAGTATCAACATCATTAAATAAACCATCACGGGCCATATAAGTTTTAGCTGCTCCACCTTCTTCAGCTGGACATCCATAATAACGAACTCTAGCATTTATATTATTTTTTATTATCCAATCCTTTACTGCTGTAGCAGCTAATAAAGAAGCAGCCCCAAGTAAATTATGACCGCACCCATGACCATTTTCTTCATTTAAAATAGGTTTGTATTCTGCAATGCCTGCTACTTGACTAAGTCCTGGCAACGCGTCAAATTCTCCAATAATTGCTATTATTGGACCTTTGTCACCATATTCCCCTAAAACTGCCGTTGGCATATTACATATACCTTCTGTAACTTTAAAGCCTTCTTTTTTTAAAACTTTTGTATGTTCAGAAACAGATTTAAATTCTTTATATAAAGTTTCAGGCATATCAAACACAAGATCAGAGAATTTAATATAATCATTTTTTTTTAATTCTACCAGGTTCCATATATCTTCTTCATTATTCATTAACTTAAACCTTTCTAAAAAATATAAGAAAAAATATCATCTTAATTACGTGAAGTAAATGCTAAAAAATCCTTTTAAACTGATATCAAATGATAATTAAATAAAAAATATAAACTTTAAAAATGTGGTGAAGAGCCAATTTATTAATCAAAAAGTAATATAAAATTGTTCAACTTAAAAAAGCATTCATTATTTATAAAAACTTCTCTAATGTATTATTAAATGCAAATATATCTTCGCAATATGGAGCATGTCCAACATTTGATAATTCTTTAATTTCAGCATGAGGGATTTTTTTTTCTAAAGACAAAGAAAGTTCTTTAGATACAACCTTATCGTCAGACGCTTTTATTATTAAACATTGTTGTTTAAGATTTGATAGATATTTAGTTGTATCTAAAAGTTGCATTGCCATACCTCCAGATTTAATTGATCCTTCTGATATTTCTCCACTAATGCTAGCTAAAAAAAGGAATATCTCTTCTTCTTTTAAACTAGGTAACATCTCTCTAACACGAAGTTTTCCATACTCTAAATCTGATAGCTTTTTTCTTTCTTCAAGTCTTCTAGTGTAAACTTCTCTTAAAGAGGTTCCTTTAGGAAAAGCATAACCTGTATGAGTGCATGAAAGAATTATTTTTTTAACCAATTCAGTATGATTACAAGCGATCACTTGTGCCAGCATTCCTCCCATTGAATGACCTACAACATGACATTCAGATATGTTAATACTTTTCAACAATCTTTTCACTAAATCTGCAATAATTTTCATATCTAAATCTGCTGGATCTGACTTTCCAAATCCAGGAGCGTCAACAGCTATTACAGATTTCTTGTTTTTAAAAAAGTTAAATTGATATCCCCAACTTTTACTATTTCCATTAAAGCCATGTAAAAATAAAATTGGTATATTATTGTCTTCTTTTCTATATCTATAGGACATAGTTAAATTAAGCTCTGTATCTTGAAAGAGTTCTAATTCAGGTAATTGTTCTAAAACTTTTGTATAATGCATATTAAGCTCCTTTTAGAATAATTAACATATTAAATATTTTTTAAAAATTCAAATTAAATATCAAATTAATGTCAAGCTCATTCTAAAAATAGTTTTTAAAAAATAAAACTAGACTTTTATTTAAATTGATAAACAATATTGATTGTAATTACTCAGGGAGGATATAATGAATATTTTAAATAGAATTTTAATAATAATGATTGGATGTCTTTTGTCTAATATGGCTTTAGCAAAAGATCTAACTGTTGGACTAAAATCAGAGCCTAGCTCAATAGACCCTCATTATCATAATCTTGGGCCTAATAATAGTTTATCAGCTCATATATTTGATACTTTAGTAGGATCAAATGAAAATCAACAACACTACCCAAATCTTGCAGTTACTTGGAAACCAATTAATGATACTACTTGGGAATTTAAACTTCGTAAAGGTGTTAAATGGCATGATGGAAGTGATTTCACTGCAGACGATGTAGTATTTACATCGAAACGCGCAGCAAATGTGCCTAAGTCACCTTCAGGATTTGGAACATATCTTAAAGGCAAAACTTTTGTAAAAATTGATAGTCATACTATTCATATAAAAACTGAAAAACCCTACCCATTAATGCCAAATGATTTATCTACTGTTAAAATAATCTCAAAAAAATACGGTGAAGGTGCATCAACTTCTGATTATAATAGTGGTAAGGCGGCAATAGGAACTGGTCCTTACAAGTTTGTTGAATGGGTTCCAGGAGATAAAATTGTCCTTAAAGCAAATCCAAATTATCATGGCGCACTAAAAGGAAAACCAGCATTTAATAAAGTGTTATTTAAGCCTATTAAAACTGGCCCAGCAAGAATTGCAGCGTTATTAGCAGGAGACGTTGACCTTATTGACAGTGTTCCACCGTTAGATGTAGCAAGATTAAAAAAGAACGCTTCTTTAACACTTACAAGCGGCCCTTCTAACAGAGTGATATATATACATCTAGATCAATTTAGAGAAAATTCTCCTTATATCAAAGCTATTGGTGGCGGCGAAATAAAAAATCCTTTGATGGATGTAAGGATAAGAAAAGCTATTTCACTTGCCATAAATCGTGATGCTATGGTAGCAAAAGTAATGGAAGGAATAGCTTTAAAAGCTGGACAGTTATTACCAGCAGGTTTCCATGGTGTTTCTCCAAATATGAAACCTGATCCATATGATACTAAAGCAGCAAAAAAACTTATGGCTGATGCAGGTTATGGAAATGGATTTGAAATGACAATCCATGGACCTAATGATAGATATATTAATGATGCAAAAATTGTTGAAGCTTTAGCTCAAATGCTTTCAAGAATTGGCATTAAAACAAAAGTAGAGACAATGCCTAAATCTGTTTATTTTAAAAGAGCCTCTGCTGGTGGTCCAAATAAGAGTCCTGAATTTAGCTTTATGCTTTTAGGATGGGGTGCTGGTTCAGGTGAAGCATCATCACCTTTAAGAGCTTTGTTGCATACCTATGACAAATCTATTGGTATGGGAAGAGCAAATAGAGGAAGACATTCTGACCCTGCTGTTGATAAAATAATACAACAAGCATTATCAACAGTAAATGCAGATGCAAGAGGAAAATTACTTGCCGAAGCTACAGAAATAGCTGTTGGCAAGAACTATGGCGTTATCCCAATTCATTATCAAATGAATACTTGGGCAGCAAAATCAAGCCTTAGTTACCAACCTAGAACTGATGAATACACCCTAGTCATGGGGATAAGTAATAACTAAAATTTTAAATAAGTAATAAAACCCAGAGCTTAAGTGTTCTGGGTTTTTAAAACCTAAATATAGTTTAAAGTTCATCATATGACAGCATTTATATTAAGAAGATCTTCACAAAGTATTATAGTTTTATTTATAATGTCTCTATTAGTTTTTAGTGGGGTAAACCTTGTGGGTGACCCTGTAGAAATGTTAATAAACCCCGAAGCTGATCAAGCAGAAGTTGAAAGAGTAATAAAAGAATTAGGTCTTGATAAACCAATTACTGAACAATATTGGTACTTTTTAATGAATGCATTTAAAGGTGATTTAGGCACATCTTTTATTTTTGGAGAACCTGCTCTTAAATTAATTGTTCAGCGGATGCCCGCAACAATAGAATTAGCATTGTTTTCTTTATTTATATCACTAATATTTGCTATTCCACTTGGAATTTATGCTGGGCTAAAACCAGAGAGTAAAATAAGTAAAACAATAATGGCTGGTTCGATTTTAGGTTTTTCTATGCCAACTTTCTGGGTAGGAATACTTTTTATTATGTTTTTTGCTGTTTATTTAGGATGGCTTCCATCAACTGGTAGAGGTGAAATAGGTTCATTTTTAGGTGTTAAAAGTTCTTTATTCACTTTAGATGGTTTGTCTCATATTTTTTTACCAGCCCTAAACCTTGCATTATTTAAGCTTTCTTCAGTAATTCGACTAACTAGAGCTGGAACTAGAGAAATTATTCATCAAGATTATATTAAATTTGCGAGAGCTAAAGGAGTTGCTGAAAGTAGAGTAATCAATGTACATCTTTTAAAAAATATTTTAATCCCAATTGTTACAATCATTGGACTTGAATTTGGATCATTAATAGCATTTTCAACTGTTACAGAAACTGTTTTTGCTTGGCCAGGAATGGGGAAATTAATAATTGATTCTATTTATAATTTAGATAGGCCTGTAATAGTTGCTTACTTAATGATAATTGTTATTTTCTTTGTCTTTCTTAATCTTCTAGTAGATATACTTTATACTCTTCTGGACCCTCGAGTTAGAATTCAAGGATCAAATTAAATGTTAAATACAGACAGTAATTCAAAAAATATAAATGTATTTATGTATAAATTTTGGTCTGATTTTTCAGAAAGTAAAGTTGCTGTAATTTCTTTATTAATTTTAATTGCTATTGTTCTTATAGCAATTTTTGCCCCATTAATATCACTGTCTGATCCTTATGACTTATCTAAAGTAAGTATAATGGATAGTAGATTGCCACCCATGGCTAAAAATTTTGCAGGAGATATTTTTATTCTTGGAACAGATGGTGCAGGAAGAGATATGCTATCTGCCATTTTTTACGGTCTAAGAGTAAGCCTTGGTGTTGGAGTCATGTCAGCTATATTTGCTCTCATTATTGGAACAATTTTTGGAATTTCTGCAGCATTTTTTGGAGGGAAGTATGAAACTTTTATAATGAGAATTGTTGATATTCAACTAAGCTTTCCATCTATATTAATGGCATTAATTATTCTAGCTGCATTTGGCAAAGGTATTGAAAAGACTATTATCGCTCTTGTTCTTGTCCAATGGGCGTATTATGCTAGAACAGCTAGAGCAGCTGCATTAGTTGAAAGAAGTAAAGAATACGTTGAAGCAGCTCAGTGCTTAGCGTTAGGCAATAAAAAAATCATGTTTAATCATATTTTACCAAACTGTATGCCGTCCTTAATTGTTGTAGGAACTTTACAGACAGCTCACGCGATTTCACTTGAAGCAACTCTAAGTTTTCTTGGCCTCGGGCTTCCTATCACTGAACCTTCTCTAGGTTTATTAATAGGAAATGGATTTCAATATATGCATACAGGTGATTTTTGGATAAGTATTTTTCCTGGTGTTGCTCTTTTGATTACAATTGTTTCCATTAATTTAGTTGGCGATCAATTAAGAGATATGTATAACCCTCGTCTTAAAAAGTAAAACCATGGAAACAATTCTTGAAATTAAAAATCTAAAAACTCATTTTTTTACTAAGGCAGGACTTATAAAAGCTGTAGATGATATTAGTTTTAAAATTAAAAAAGGAGAAATTGTAGGTTTAGTTGGAGAATCTGGTTCTGGAAAATCTATAACTGGTTTTTCTATTATAGGTTTAATTGATGCTCCAGGTAGAATAGTTTCAGGAAGTATTAACTTTAAAAATGAACCTCTATTAAATGCTTCTTCAAATCGAATGCAAAGCTTAAGAGGAAATAGGTTAGCTATGATCTTTCAAGATCCAATGATGACATTAAATCCTGTTTTAAGAATTGATACACAAATGATAGAAACCATTAAAGCACATGATAAAAACATATCAAACCAGGAAGCTTTTAGAAGATGTAGAGATACTCTCGGATTAGTTGGCATTTCGTCTCCTGAAGAAAGAATGAAAGCTTATCCCCATCAATTCTCAGGAGGAATGCGACAAAGAGTTTGTATTGCTATAGCTATGCTTAATAAGCCAGATTTGATTATTGCGGACGAACCAACTACTGCCCTAGACGTTACAATACAAGGACAAGTTATATATGAAATGCAAGAACTTTGTAAAAAAACAGGGACGGCTCTACTTTGGATTACCCACGATCTTGCTGTGGTTGCAGGGATAGCTTCTAAAATATGTGTAATGTATGCAGGTAGAATCGTAGAACAAGGATCAGTTGATGATATTATTAATAAACCAATGCATCCATATACTATTGGTTTGATAAAAAGTGTCCCAAGTCAAAATAAAAGAGGGGAACCTCTGCATCAAATTGAAGGAATGGTTCCTTCAATGTTAGAACTTCCAATTGGCTGTGCTTTTCATGACAGATGTACTGAAACTATTGAAAACTGTAAAATTGAAAAACCTATTGAGACAAATCAATCAGATTCTAGAGTGATTAGATGCTTTAACTTTAAGGATATTAGAAAATGACTGATATATTAAAAGTTCTTCAAGTTTCAAAAAATTTTGTTAAACCTATAGACATAGCTTCTAAAGTAGTAAATATGTTTGGAAATTTTTATAATCAAGAAGTTGTTCATGCCGTTGACAATGTCTCATTTAATGTCACCTCTGGAGAGGTGGTTGGTGTTGTAGGGGAATCTGGATGTGGAAAATCTACTTTGGGCAGAATGATAGCTGGAATTTTACCTCTTACTTCTGGAAAATTAGATTTTCATGACCAACATTATTCTGGTTTTGATGAAGGAAATTATAAACACAACAGTCATATTGACTTAAAAATACAAATGATTTTTCAAGATCCTTTTTCTTCATTAAATCCAAGACAGAAAATTATTGATATAATTTCTGAAGCTCCAATTCACCACAAACTTATATCTAAAAAAGATAAAAAATACTTTGTTAAAGATATTCTTAATAAAGTTGGACTTGGCACTGATGCTATGGATAGATTTCCTCATCAATTCTCAGGTGGTCAAAGACAAAGAATTGGAATAGCTAGAGCTCTAGCTGTTTCTCCTGAATTTATTGTTTGTGATGAATCAATAGCTGCTTTAGACGTCTCTATTCAAGCTCAAGTTATAAATTTATTTTTAAAATTAAGACAAGATTTAAACTTAACTTATTTGTTTATTAGCCATGACATTGGAGTAATTCAACATATTGCAGATAGAGTTGTAGTAATGTATTTAGGACAAATAGTTGAAACAGCATCATCTGATGAAATTTTTAGCCATCCTAATCACCCATATACTAAAGCTCTACTTCAAGGCGTTCCAACTTTAGATACAAAGAAAAAAATTTATACTCCTATAAAAGGTGAAATACCATCCCCAATAAATCCTCCAAGTGGCTGTTATTTTCATCCTCGTTGTAAATTTTCTACTAATAAATGCATTACAGATAAACCGAGTTATAAAGAAGTGTCTCCAAACCATTTTTCTGCATGTCATCTTAATAGTTAAAAAATTAGTAATAAATTTAATTTATCTTTGCTAAGCCTAAAACTAACTTAGTTATAACTGCTGTTCCTTTTGCAATATCATCAAACTTTGCTAACTCTTCAGGACAATGACTTAAACCGCCTTTGCAGGGTATAAAGATCATTGAAGCAGGTGCAACACGAGCCAGATGTGCAGTATCATGTCCTGCTCCGCTATCAATTAATTTACTTGATAAATTAAAATAATCGCATGATTTTTTAAATAGTAAATTTATCTTTTTATCCATTTCAACGTATGGTGCAAAAGCTAAATCATTAATATGAAGTTCACATTCATATTTCTTTTCTAAAAATATTAATTTATTTTTTATACCATCTAAAAATTTTTCTCTGGCAATATCACTAACCGATCTTAAATCAATTGTTAAATCTATAGCACCAGGAATAATTGTAGCTGAATTTGGATATACATTAATCTTGCCAACTGTGGCTACAAAATGGGAATTACTTTCCATAGATATTTCTAATGCTATTGAGTTCACATAAATAATCAATTCAGATGCGACAACTAATGCATCTACCCTTTCATTCATAAGAACAGTTCCACTATGCCCAGCCTGACCTTTAATAATTACATGATGTCGAGATATATTTGGAATTGATCTAACAATTCCAATTTCTAAATGATTTTTCTCTAAGACTTTACCTTGTTCTATGTGTAATTCTAAACAGGCAACTATATTTTTTATTTTTGAAAGTGGACCGCTCAATAAATTTGAATTACCTCCTATTTTATCAATTTCTTGACATAAAACTCTTCCATATGAATCTACTCTATTCAAAATATCTTTATTTAAAAAACCTCCAATTCCTCTCGTTCCTATACAAGAAACACCCCAACTATTCAGTTCTTCACCTAAATAATCGTAAACAGCCAAATTGAATGGTAATTCAATGTTTTTTTCTATTATGTATTTAATTACATTTAGCCCTGAAACAACGCCTACAATTCCATCATACCGACCTCCTGCCGGAACAGTATCTAAATGAGAACCAATTATTACAACATTATCTGTATTTAACTTTGATTCTAAAAGACCTATTAAATTGCCAGCTTCATCAGTTGATATTGATAAACCTAAAGATAGATATTCTTTATGTAACCATTCTCTGGCTTGGTAAAATTCATTACTAAAAACTAACCTAGTGTATGGTCTATTTGGTTCTGTTAATTTTGCTAGTTCATTTATACCTTTTTCAATAAATGAAATATCTGAATAATTTTTATAATCCATTTTGTTTTATTTGATAAGCAAGTCTGACTGCTGTTTTTCCAACTAATAATCTCTTTGTTGGCATTATGAGAATTGTTTTTTCAAAAGGGGCATATATAGGTTCTTCATCATCATAGGCAATAATTGTTCCTTTATCTAAATTATCAAACCCTTGCCAATCTTTACTAAATTTAAATTTTTCAGTTTTAATTGTTATTATTTCTCCAACTTTGTAAAAACTTATTTGATCGTCATTTTTTGAATTAGACAAATACTCCATTCCAAACTCATCATTCATAATACCAGCACTTTTTATAAACCTAATAGCCGTCTCAATTGCTATTGTTTCAGATGATTTTTCCCAATGCTGTCCACATTCTACTAATAAAGCGTTTTTTTTACTATTAGGATCAGAAAAGTCGCTAAAGTCCCTCATTCTCATGCCCTCTTTATGACCACTATCTGAAATAGTAGCTATATTCATTCCAACTAATTTAGCAAAGGTCAATCCTTTAGCTTTCATTCCAGCCATCATTAAAGGAACACAAGGTTTTTGCATTGAATGAATGTCTAATAAAAAATCTGCATCATTTATTATTGGTCTTACAATTCTAGCTCTTTCAAACTCACTTGTTTTTAATCTAGAAAAATCATCCAGAATACCTGGCCCCCATAGTCTATTAAAATCTTCGTCAATCCATCTAGTTCTATTGGGATTATTAGGATCATATGCTAAATAAGCTTCAACATTCATAAAACCTAAAGATAATTTTCCTTTAACTGGTCTTACATCTTTTTTAAACAACCAATCTAAAGCTATTGCTCCACAAGGTTCATTTCCATGAACTACTGCGGAAATAAATATATGTGGGCCTTCTTTACCAGAATCAAAAGTGTGAATATAATCAACTCCAATATTGCCTGACTTGTATGCACTTATGTCAGGTGCTTCAATTTGTATTGGAAATTCATTTTCATAGTCTAATCTAATATCAGCCATTTATTAACCTTATTTTGTTCTACTAAAGTTTTCAAAGTCTAAAATATCAATTGTTAATTATTTTTAAAATCTTTTGATTTAAATTAAACCTTGATGATTTAAATCATTTAGATAAAATTTATTACAGTCAAGTTAATACAAATTTTAATTAAATAAATTGACTTGCTTAACTATAGATAATTAAGGACGCATTAAGAATTTAAAACCAAAATAATTATTGTATGGAATAAAAATGAATATCAACAAAACAATTAATAATTTGTTACCCCAGATGAAGAAATGGAGACATCATATTCATCAAAACCCAGAAATAGCTTATGAAGAAAAAGGTACTTCTGATTTTATTGCTAGTAAACTTAATGAATTTGGCATTGAGGTACATCGAGGATTTGGCGGAACCGGGTTAATAGGAGTTATTTATGGAAAGGATAATGGCACAAGCAATAAATCTATTGGAATTAGAGCAGATATGGATGCTCTTCCAATGACGGAAAAAACTAACCTGGCTTATTCATCTAAAAATGAAGGAAGAATGCATGCTTGTGGCCATGATGGGCATACAACAATGTTAATGGGTGCAGCTAAATATTTATCAGAAACAAAGAATTTTTATGGAAAAGTTTATTGTATTTTTCAACCAGCTGAAGAAGGAGGTAACGCAGGTGCAAAATCTATGATCAATGATGGTTTATTCAATAAATTTAAAATTGATAGCGTCTGGGGAATACATAATTGGCCTGGTGTTCCTTTAGGGGAAGCTGTTGTTCATAAAGGGTTTGCAATGGCAGGTGGAGATATTTTAGTTATAACAATTGAGGGTAAAGGAGGACATGCAGCTCAACCTCAATTTTCTAATGATCCAATTGTTTCAGCTGGGCTCACTATAATAGGCCTTCAAACTTTGATTTCAAGGCAGTTAGATCCTTTTGAAAAAGCAGTTCTTTCGCTAACTAAAATTGAAGGTGGCTCTGCTTTTAATGTTATTCCAGATACTGTTCAAATTGGGGGTACGTTAAGATCTACAAATAATTTTACAAGAGAAATAATGTTAAGTAAAATTAAGAATGTTGTGACTAACGCTTGCGCTATTAACAACTGTAAAGTTAATGTTGAAATAAGACCTGGATATCCTCCTACTATTAACGACATAAAAAGCGCCCAACTTGCAGCTAAAGTTTTTCAGAATACTTTTGGAAAAAATTCAATTAATACAGAAGAAACACCTACTATGGGATCTGAAGACTTTTCATATATGCTTCAAGAAAAACCAGGTGCATATATTTGGTTAGGTGCGGGTATAAATTCTGAAAAACTGCACAGTGCACATTATGATTTTAATGATGAATTACTTCCTATTGGCGCACAATATTGGTCAAATTTAGCTGAGACAATTCTAGCACAATAGGTACAGAAGCATTTTTTAGTTTATGTCATTAGATGATCAATATGATTTCAATGATTTATTCCCTATAGCTTTAATTACATATTGAATATTTCTATTGGCTGTTCTTATGAAGGTTTTGTCCTTACCAAGATCTTTCAGTTTTAGGTATAACTCTAATGCATCAGAAATCTTTGGAGTATCATCATTAATTACATTATCTAATTTAACCTTATCTACTGCAGGTACATTCATATTCTTCAGACGAATACCAAACCAATAATCATCTAACCTTTGAGTAATTGATTTAGAATATCTAATTGCAGTTGAATCTGAATTAGTCTTCAAACTAAAACATAATCTTTGAACTGAATAATGTTGAGTTAAATCGCATGGGATATGACGAACATAATAATATTTATTATCACGTTTCATCACATGATTTGTTACACATTTATTTCTCACAATCTTTCACACCAGTTGGCTGTTACATATAATAAGCTTACAGTTCAATTGGTTAGCGGTGGTGTATGGTGCGCTCTGAGGGACTTGAACCCCCAACCTTTTGATTCGAAGTCAAATGCTCTATCCAGTTGAGCTAAGAGCGCATTAAATCAATATTCTTATACTTCATTATAAAATTAATACCAATTTTAAAAAAATAACCATCTTTAACTATAATGTTAATGACCATGAATAGAAATTTAAAAAACCGTCTATGGTCATATCAAATGATAAATAAACTAGAAATATAAGTCCTATATATGAAATCCATTTATACTTTATTAGTAATTTAATTATAGCCGTTGCAAAAACAGCCATAATCAAAATAGATAAAACTAAACCAAATATTAATAATGCAGTATTGTCTCTAGCTATAGCGGTTATCGCCACAATATTATCTAAAGACATAGATAAATCAGCAATAGCAATAGTTATGAGTGCTTTTTTAAAATTTTTTTTATCTGATTTAATATTGTTTAATTCATTGTTTGATATATCTTCTTCGGTAAAATTTTTAATATCTTTATAAAAAACCCAGGAGACCCAAAAAAGAAGGAACCCTCCTAGAATAAGAATTCCAGGAATAGATATTAAATATGAAGCAATTGAAGCTAATAAAATTCTTAAAATGGCAGCTATTAATAAACCATAAAATATAATTTTCTTTCTTAATTTAATTTCAAATTGAGATGCCGCCATCCCTATTACTAAAGCATTATCACCTGAGAGAATTACGTCAGCTAATATGATTTGTGAAATATCTAAAATAAAATCCATCAATGTAAAGTCATCTATTAATCAAATTAAAAACTGATGGACTAGCTTTCAATAAATCTTGGGTGTAAGGATGATTGGGATGATTAAAAATGTCTTCAACAAACCCTTGTTCAACTATTTTTCCTGATTTCATTACAATCACTCTATCAACTAAATCCCGTACAACTGGCAGATCATGAGCTATAAATATATATGACAAAGAAAATTTATCTCTAAGATCAGAAAGTAAATTAATTATTTGAGCCTGAATCGATACATCTAATGCAGATACAGCCTCGTCACATATTATAATTTCTGGATTTAATGCCAAAGCTCTTGCTATTGCAATTCTTTGTCTTTGACCACCTGAAAATTGATGAGGATATCTACTTGCATCATCTGGATCAAGCCCTACACTAATCAAGAGTTCTGAAACTCTTTTAGCATATAAACTCTTATCAAGAAAGTTTGAATGAATTATCCATGGTTCAGAAATTAGGTTGTAAACATTCATAGTTGGGTTTAAGGATGCAAAAGGATCTTGAAAAACAACCTGCACTCTTCTTCTAAAAGAAAACAACTCTTTTTTATCAAAATCAAAAATATTTTTACCATGATAAAAAACATTCCCACTTGAAGGGTTTATTAACCTTAATATTAAGTTAGAAACAGTAGTTTTTCCTGAACCTGACTCACCAACAACCCCCAATATTTCATTTGCGTAAAGTTTAAAATTAACGTCATCACAGGCAATAGTATCATAATGCTTTGTTAAATTTTTTACTTCTAATATTGGATCTGAATTATTATTTAATTTATTTTTCTTTGATTTTATTGTTCGTCCTGGAATTGAACTCATTAATTGTTTTGTATAAGGATGTTTAGGAGTTGTAAAAACAGTTTTAAGAGTTCCGCTTTCTACAATTTTTCCATTTTTTAGAACAACTACATTATCTGCTGTTTCTGCAGCAACTCCTAAATCATGAGTTATTAAAATCAAACCCATTTTACGTTCATCACGAAGTTCTGCAAGCAAATCTAAAATTTTTGCCTGAATAGTTACATCTAGCGCTGTAGTAGGCTCATCAGCAATTATTATATCAGGTTCTAATGCTAGAGCCATTGCAATCATAACTCTTTGTCTCTGTCCTCCAGAAAATTGATGTGGAAAATCTTTCGCTCGAGTTCGAGCATTAGGAATATTTACTCTCTCTAATAAAGCAATCGCTTTGTTCCAACTTTCTTTTTTATTTAAATTTTTGTGAACTTGGAAACATTCAGCTATTTGCGAACCAACGTTAAAAACTGGGTTAAGATGAGCAAGGGTATCTTGAAAAATAATAGCAATTTTATTGCCCATTAATTTTCTTCTCTTTTCAATAGATAATTTTAAAATATCTTGATTGTTTAAAAAAACTTCTCCACTCTTAATTCTTCCTGGAGGGCAACTTAAAATGCCCATAATAACAGAGGCTGTCACGCTTTTTCCAGAACCACTTTCTCCTATTATTGCAAGGGTTTGTCCTTTTTTTAATTCAAAATTAATACCTTGAACAGCATCTATAGGACCATCCACTGTATCAAAGGACACAGCTAAGTTAGAAACTTTTAATAATGTATCCTTTAGTTTATTCATTCTTCTCTCCAATATCCTCAAGACGCCATCTTTGAATTGGATCAAGGACAATCCTAAGCCAAGAAGATAATAAATTTAAAGATAAGGCCACTAGCATAATCATTAAACCTGGAAAAAAAGCTAACCACCAAGCAATCTGAAGATAATTTCTACCTTGCGCAACCATTAAACCCCATGTTACTTCTGGAGGTTGAATTCCAACACCTAAAAAACTTAAAGCAGACTCACCTAACATAACAAAAGCAAAATCTAAAGTAGCTATAGTTATCAAAGTAGGAATAGTAAGAGGCGCTATATGCTTAAAAATAATTCTAAAATGAGAAGCCCCCATTGAAATAGCTGCAGAAACAAATAAACGTTCTCTAATTTCAAGGACTTCAGCCCTAGCCGTTCTCATATAAATAGGCATCCTTGTAAAGGCTAAAACTATGACTAAATTCAACAAGCTTGGGTCAAACATATATAATACAATTACGGCTAATAACAACGAAGGAAAACTCATAATAATATCAGCTAATCTCATTATTATATTACCAATCTTTCCTCCAAAGTATCCAGATACTAAACCTAAAATGCCACCCAATGTCATTGAAAAAAACACTGCCGTAGCTGCTATAAACATAGTATTTTGAGTGGCCACAATTAGTCTTGCAATCATACTTCGGCCTAACGCATCAGCTCCAAAAAAATACATGATATCATGCTCAAAAGAAAAGGGAGCTAAGTTACGTAATCGTAAGTTCATTTTTGTAAAAGAAGCACTTGTTAAACTTGGTCCAAAAACTGCAATTATAATTATTAATATTAAAAAAATTATAGAAATGAAAGCAAGCTTGTCATTTAAAAACATAGATAATATTTTTTTAAAGTTATTTGAAGATGCTTTGCTCCTTTGAATTTTTTGCATATTATTTATGCCTTATTCTTGGATCTAGTGTTGCGTATGCTATATCTATAATAATATTAATTGAAAGAATAACTATTGCAGTAATTAAAATTGAAGCTTGAACTACAGCAAAATCTCTTTGTAAAATAGAATCTATCATAAGCTTACCAATTCCAGGCCAACCAAATATAGTCTCTACAATAACCGCACCATTCGCAATTGCGGCGGCTTGGTCTCCTGCGACAGTTATAACAGGCAATAAACCATTACGAAGAGCATGTTTAAAAATTACAGATTTTTCTTTTACGCCTTTTGCTCTTGCTGTTTTAACAAAATCAGAACTAAGAGCAGTAATCATAGATCCTCTTACAACTTGTACTAACAGTCCAAGAGGTCTTATTACTAAAATACTAACGGGCATGATCCAATAAGGAAAACCTCCCATTCCAGAAGTTGGCAGCCATCTCAATGAAACGGAAAATAGTAAGATAGCCGTTATAGCCAACCAAAAATCAGGTGCACTTGCAGCAGTAAGGGAAACAACTCTAGAAATTCTATCAAAAACACCGTTTGGTCTATAAGCAGCTAATGAACCAATTATAATGGCTCCAAACAATGCAATTGTCATTGCAACTGCTGCCAATGATAGTGTTATAGGCATTGCTTCTAAGACAACATCTATTGCAGGTCTTTCTTTCCTAAGTGAATATCCAAGATCACCATTAACTAAATCACCAACAAAACGACCAAATTGAACATATATGGGATCATTAAATCCATGTTTTTCAGAAAATTCTTTTCTAACCTCAAGCGGAGCATCAATTGGCAAATAAAGATGACCTGGGTCACCTGTAAGACGCGCAAGAAAAAAAACCATTATAAAAAGACCAATAACAGCTAAAAGACTAGAAAGAATTCGTTTGGATAAATATTTTTTCATATAAATAACAGTAAGTTAAATGTATAATTCCAACCAGAAATTAATCTGGTTGGAATATATTAAATGTATTTTAATTAAATTTTACTTGAGATACTTGCAATTCACTATTAGTAGAAATTGAAGGAGTAAAATTAATACGTGGATTTACACGAGAGAAGCCAACCATATGAAACATTTGAACGTCTGGGACTATATCCTGATGTAACCTTCTTTGAACTTCCTGCCATATCTTACGTCTGTTATCACCAGTAGCAGCAGTCGCTGCTTGAATACCAGCATCAACTTTAGCATCACAAGTGGTGGATTGAGCTCCTTTACATGCATATTTGTTATACATTGAAAAGACAGCATCACCATTATTATTATCGTGTTGACCTTGAAGTAACATAGGACCACGATCCTCAGCATAAGGCCTACTTAGAAAGTTTAACCAACCAGCAGTTTCCATCATTTTAATTTTAATGTTAAAGCCAGCTTCTGTTAACATCGCATGCATAGCTTCCATTGCTTCAGTAGAATTTGGATAAATTCCTAATCTACCAATCAAAATAATTTCTTTTCCTACAGGAACTCCATCAGCTTTAGCCGCAGCAACAAGCTTCTTTGCTTCCTTTAAGTTATAAGGCCAAGGCTTTAAACTTGGGTTATGACCATTAATGCTTGGGACAACAATCTGTGTTTGAGGCATAACACCTTCAGCAAAAATAGACCCCCTTAAAGCTTCCAAATCAATTGCCAAGTTCATCGCTTTTCTAACACGAATGTCATTTAGAGGAGCTATAGAAGTATCAATTCTTAATCTTGCTGTTTCAGAATTAAAATAACTAAAATCCATTTTTGAGTCAGTTGCGTCTTGAACCGCTATATTTGGAGCAATGTCAGCTTCTCCAGTTTTAACCATCGCAGAACGAACAGCTGATTCTTTTCTAAAGACATATTTAACATCTTCTACAACTGGTTTGCTTCCCCAATATCCAGAAAATCTTTTTAAAGTAACAGATTGACCTGGTGTCCACTTGTCAAAAACATACGGACCCGTTCCTTGAGGATTACGCACTCCTTTAGCCTCTTGTGTATTAGGACTAACTACAGTCATAGTTCCCATTAATGCTGGCATAATAGGTTGAGGAGCTTTGGTTTTAACAGAAATTGTATGACTACCAACTGCAGCAACAGAAACGGACATGTTTCCAAAAAACTTAGTTCTTATTTCACAATCATATTTTGGATTTAGTGCTCGGTTTATTGATTTAACAACAGCTTTTGCATTTAAATCCTCTCCATCGTGAAATTTTACACCTTTACGAATTTTAAATTCCCAAGTTAAGTTATCTTTTTGTTTCCATGAAGTAGCTAATCTAGCTTTAATAGAGCCATCTTTTGGATCTATCTCAACTAATGTTTCTGAAACATTTTGTTTAATAATTCTTCCAATATTAGAACGTGTTGCTTCACATGGATCAACAATATCAGGTTCCTCTGAAAGAACAATGGTAAGTGTTTTTCCTGCAGAATAAGCAGGTGAACATATACTAGCAAAAGCCATAATTGAAGCGGCTGAAATAGCAATTGAAAAAGTTTTAATTTTCATGATTATAAATACCTCTTATAAATTATTAAGTTTAAAGTTTTAAATAATTGTTTTTTAAAGCCTCCTTTCATCAATTGGTTAAATTAAAAAATAATATCAATTAATCACTCTCTCTAATTTTTGAAGTGTCTTTAAAAACTTTGGTTTTGGATCATCTCCAAAACTAGATGGCCAGTTCGTATAAGAAACTTCGCCTACATAAATGTTACCTAAACTATCTGCAGACAAACCATGTGGTGCTAAAAATTGACCTAATTTATGACCTGGTCCACTTTCACCTCCTAAACGGGTAATTAAATTACCATTATTATCTACAATGCTAAGTCTAGGTCCTAGGTTTTGATATTGACGATTTACTAACATTCCAGGCCCTAATTCACCTACAATACATACTGGACATTTTCCTCTAGGCATAAATAACCCGCATGGTCGATGAAGATTATTCCATTGAGTTTCATATTTGCCATCTGTATTAAAGACCTGAATTCTATGGTTTTCTCTATCAGCTACATAAATCCAACCATTATCGTCGGCTACAATATTATGAACTAAATTAAATTGACCAGGCCCTGAACCAGGTTCTCCAAAAGTTTTAATTAGCTTTCCATCAGGTGAATATTTATGAACACAAGCATTACCATAACCATCAGAAACAAAAATGTTATTATCAGGACATAAAGCTGTATGAGTACACCTATGAAAAGGTAAATTAGACATAAATTTAGAAGGGTTACCAGGGACACCAATCTGCAATAACAGTTTTCCGTCAGGGGTAATCTTTTTTACAGTATGATCTCCATCATCTGTACAATATAAATTATCATCAGGGCCAATATGAATACCATGAGGCCTTTTAAAAAGATCTTCTCCCCAAGATCTAAGAAAATTCCCATTAATATCAAAAATTATCATAGGGTGTTCACCTCGATTAAAAACAAACACTTCATCTTTGCTATTAACCGCTACGCCAGCGACATCCATAAATGACCAACCGCCAGGAAGTTGAGCCCAATTATCTATTACTTTATATCTGTAATCACCTGACCCAAGTATAGTAGACAAAAAATTACTCCCCCAGAATAAAAAATATCATTACAATAATAATAAATTATCATGTTAAACAAACTGTTTGTCTAGGGTTTAATTTTATTTATTGATACTAAATTAAAATCAATCATAAGTATTAAAGTTTATATTATTTAGTTTTTCTTGCTAAATTAGAAATTAAAAAACTAGATAAGAATATAATAAGTGCTCCAATTAAAGTTGATAATTCAGGAATTTCATCAAAAAACAAGAAAGCAAATACAGAAATTATAGGCAACCTTAAAAAATCATATGGAGCTAAATAACTAACATCAGATATTGTCATAGCTTTAGTCATTAAAATCATATTTAATACACCTATCAAACCTTGAAGAGACAATAATAAAAACATTCCAAAAGAAGGGGTAACCAAAAAAAAACAGGCTGGAATGAATGCGAGAGGCACAGTACATAGTAAATTCCAAACTATCAATGTATGAGAACTATCTTTTGAAGACATTTTTTTTAACATAAGCTGAATAGTAGCTCCTAATATAGCTCCTAAAACAGCCCAATAAATAGCCATTGAAACAGAGTTTTGACCTGGCTTTAAAATAAACAAAACTCCTAAAAATCCAATAAACGCAAGTATTAAATGACTTTTATTAGGTTTTTCTTTTAAAAAAATTACTGACCCTAAAATTATCAATATAGGAGTTATAAATGATATTGCAGTTACATCAGCCAAAACAATAGATTTAATAGCTAAAAAAAATGATGTTAAAGCACAAATTTTTAAAAAAGCTCTAACAAAGTGAAGATATTTATATGAAGAAACAAACACTTTTTTATTATTTACTAATAATGGAATAATTATAATTAATCCAAAAACACTTCTATAAAACACAATTAAAAAAGGATGCAAATCATTAGTAAGTATTCGTACAATAATACCATCAACTGCATTTAAAAATGATATAAAAACCACTATAGCGGTTGCAATAAATATTGGTGATTTTGACAATTTCAAAACCTGACTAAATTACAGTAAATTAATTTTAAATTAAAAACATTATACATAATAATTTAAATTTATTGATTATTTATTGATACTTTATTAATATCAATTGCGATTATTTAAAAGGTAAACATGTCTACATCAATAACAATTGAACAATTAAAATGTTTTATTGCTGTATCAAAAGAAATGAACTTTAGAAAAGCAGCTAAAAACCTAAATATGTCTCAACCACCTGTAACAAGACATATTGCTAATCTAGAACATAATCTTAAAGCAAAGTTATATGAAAGAAACACTCGGTCAGTCAAACTTACCAAAGAAGGTACTTTATTTTTAACTCACGCAACTGAAATTATTTCAAGAATAGAAGATGCATCTAAAATCATTACAAAGAATAAAGATTCAATGATAGGAACTGTATCTTTAGGCTTTGTTCCATCAATGGCTAATGAAATTTTGCCCTTAATAGCAACTCATTTGAAGGAAAACCTTCCTCAAGTTAAATTAATTTTTAAAGAGTCTATGAGTTTTGAACAAGTGGAAGGCTTGAATACTGGAAGTTTAGATATAGGCCTAACAAGATTACCTAAGGATCTCGAATCTTTTAATTATTCAAGAGTAGTAAGTGAACCATATTTCCTAGTTATTAACGATGATCATGAGTTATCTAAAAAAGAAAATATTACAGTTTATGATTTACATAATATTGATTTTATTATGTATGATGCCGTTATAGGACGATATAGTTTTGAATTACTTTCTTCATTATTTTTAAATGCTGGTGTAAAGCCTAATTTTGTTCAATATGTTAGTCAACCTTTAGTTTTTTTAGGACTAGTCAGAGCTTCTATGGGAGTAGCGCTCTTAGCAAGCACCACAAAAAAACATGCTCCGAAAAATGTTACTTTTAAAGAAATACAATTACCTGGATGGGTTAGATCTGATGTTTACCTTGCCACAAGAAAGCAACCAAAAAACAATATGACGCTTCAGGTTTACAATAATATTATGGAGGCTCTCTATAATAGAATAGAAGCATAAATATATAAAAATGATTGAAATTAATTTATAATTTAATAATAATGTTATTATAAATTAAAGGTAAACATTATGAAAAAAGTTAAATGAAATCAATACTTATTACTGGTGCTGCATCAGGTATAGGTGCGGCAATAGTTAAAAAAATAGCTTCGCAAAATATGTATTTAACTTTAACAACTAAATCTAATAATAAAGGACTTGAAGAAGTTGTTGAATATGCCAAACAAAAAGGATCAATAGTAAGTTTTCTTAGTGGAGATTTATCTAATAAAGAATTCATTAAAGATTTAATTATTTTAGCAAGAAAACATACTGGTTCAATTGATCAATTTGTATCAAATGCAGGATATGCTGAGAAAAAAAAATTTGGAGAATTTACTTGTTCTGATTTAATAAAATCTATTGAAACAATGGCTCTATCATTTTCTGAGATTATAAATATATGCATAGATGATTTTAAAAATTCTAGTTGTGGAAGAATTGTAAGTGTAAGTTCTTTTGTAAATAAAAATATAGGATTAAATAACAATATATTTCCAACAACTGCTGCTGCAAAAAGTGCGTTAGAAGCCTTAACTAAAACATTAGCATTTCAACTGGCTGAATATCAAGTTACAGTTAATTCTGTGTCTCCAGGCTACACAAAAAAGGATGGGAAACATTCTGCATTAACCGATCAAGAATGGGAAGAAATTATAAAAAAAATACCTTTAAACAGACTTGCTAAACCTGAAGACTCTGCTAATTTAATTTCCTTTTTATTATCCGATGAAGCTTCTTATATTACTGGACAAATAATTAAAATAGATGGTGGATTATCTCTTATTTAAATATTTTAAAATCAAATCTACTTGGACAAAAAGGTAATATATTAATTGTCATTTTCTTCTTTTCGATTAAGTCAGCTATTATTTTAGCTGAGCCAGCAGAAGTAGAAAGACCAATATGGTTATGACCAAAGTTAAACCATAGTTGTTTATGCTTTGAAGCCATACCAATCATAGGCATACTATCAACAATAGTTGGCCTTGAACCTAACCAAGCTTTAGGTGTTAACTTTTTATCTAAAGGCAATATCTTAGATAATTTTTTTGCAGCTTCATCAATTTGGTTTTCATTTGGAGACGCCTCAAAAAAATTTAATTCAACACCAGAAGTAATTCTTATCTCGTTTCCAATAGAGCTATATACAAAACCACCTTCAACATCATGAATAACTGGAATAATAGAAATCTTATTTTTTGTTGAAAAATGATGATGATAACCTCTTTCCCAAGCAAGAGGAATATTATAACCCAAATTAGATAAAAAGCTTTTAGACCAAGGGCCAGTTGAAACAACAATCTCATCAAATTTATATTCTTTATTTTTTTCTGTCAAAACATTCCATTGACTAGAAATATATTTTAAATTGTGACATTTATCATTAATAAATGTACCTTTTTTTTTAATAAAATATTCGAAATACTTCTTTGATAATTCAAGTGGTGAATTAACTCTTATTGAATTTTTAAATAAAATACCTTTCGAAAATTTTACATTTAATTCAGGCACTAATTCAGCAATTTCAAATGTATTTAAAACTGTATATTCAACATTATTTTTATTTAATATTTCAATTTCAGAAGAATGTTTTTTAAAGCTTTCTTCTGTTTTAAATAACTTTAACCAACCAGGTTTTAAAACATTACTTTTTGAATGAGTTTTTTTGATTAATTCCTTATGTGAATTTAATGATAAAGTTTGTAAATCTTTATAAGCTTTTGCAGCTTTTTCCATATGTTTTTGATTACTGAATAATAAAAATCGTATAATCCAAAAAAATCGTAAAATGACAAATAATTTTGAATATCTAAATGCAGTTTTTTTTTTGAACACAAGAGAAAATAAAGACTTCAAAAGCTGAGGATTATTTATAATTATAAGAGATGAATCTGTTATAACACCAGCATTTCCATATGATGTTTGTGATCCTGGATCATTGGGATCAATCAAAGTTACCAAATGCCCTCTTTCAATTAATTCAATTCCTGTACATATACCCACAATACCAGAACCAATAACTAAAATATCTTTCATATACCTATTAAATCTTGTTTTGTTAAAATATGTTGGGTTTGATAATAATTAATTATCAAATGATCACTTTCTTCTAGTGAATATTCTTGTTTTAATGCCAACATAGCTTTTTCAAGCGAAAAATAGTTTAAACCTTCAATTATGATAGCTTGCGTAATAATTTGATCGTGTAAACCTTGATTAGATCTAAATGATTTTTCTTGTGTCTCCATTTGTCCATAAGCCTTCTCTCCTAAAAGAACATGCATACCTGTAATGCCTTCTAGTTTAATTGTCTGGGGAACGGATAATTTCAACTTTTCTACATGATTTTCAGGTTCTATATCTTTGTTTAAAAATCTGACAGTACCAATCCATCCTCCAAAGCCAACTGATTTACTTGTTATAACACTGCAAATCGTCCTAGAAGGAGAAATATAATTAGATAAAATATTTTTAGTCCATTTAGAAGGATTGTTTAATCTTTCTAAATATTTTCTTGAAACAAAAACGTCTTTTCTTTCTGCCTCATACATCATAAAATATTTATGGTTTACATTAGTTTCAGGAATCCCTATTGCTCTACAACCTCTTAAAAAACCAGGAAGAGCAATTCTTTCTGGCATATGTTCTTTACTATGCCATGAATTATATTCAGCTTCTTTAGATTCTACTATTCCACCCCAATTAACTAAAACAGCACTACCAAGCAAACTCATAAAAAATCCAATATCCAGTAAAGTTAATATTTAAAATATGATTATAATCATAAGGATTAAAATTTATATGAAAAATAAAAAATTAACTCTTATTCTCTTTTTTCTTGTTTTGTAATAATTTGGTCTTTTTGGCATTTCTTTTAAGGCCAGATTTACCCTTTGTAGTTGCCATCTTTTTAGAGTTATATTTTGTATTTTCAAATTGATTATAATCACGTTTTTTATTTTGCAAAGAACTGCTAGCTTCTTCATTATAGCCAATAAGATTGTCTGGATTAAGAAGATTACTTTGAACTACCTCTAACTTTAAATCTATTAGTTTTTCTATTCTAAATAATTTTAATCTTTCACTTGGTTCACAAAAAGACACCGCTATACCAGAAGCTCCTGCTCTTGCAGTTCTTCCAATTCTATGGACGTAATCTTCTGGGGTTGAAGGCATATCAAAGTTAATAATATGAGAAACAGCTTCAACATCAATTCCTCTAGCAGCTATATCAGTTGCAATTAAAATTTTAATAGTTCCATCTTTAAACCCATTCAAAGCTTTCTGCCTAGCTGCTTGAGATTTGTTACTATGAATAGCTTCAGAATCTATGCCAACAGCAGTTAATTTTTGAGATATACGATTTGCTTTATGTTTCGTTTTAGTAAAAACTATAACTGATTTAAATACTTTATCTTTTAATAAAGTAATCAATTGAAGAACTTTATCTTTAGGCTCTACCACAATCACAGATTGGGCAATTCTCTCAACAGGTGTCAATGTAGATTTAACTTTAACCTGCTTAGGTGATGTTAAAATAGTGTTGGCTAATTTAATAACTGAATCAGGCATAGTTGCAGAAAAAAATAAGGTTTGTCTTTTTTTAGGAAGCATTTTAACAATCTTAACTACATCTCGAATAAAACCCATATCTAACATTCTGTCAGCTTCATCTAAAACAAAAAACTCGATCTTATCTAATGAACAAAACCCTTGATTTATAAGGTCTAACAATCTACCAGGAGTGGCTACAATTATATCCATTCCGCGTTCTAATGATTTAACTTGAGGTCCTTGTTTAACACCACCAAAAATAACAGTATGTTTAATAGCTATATATTGACCATATTTTCTTATTGATTCATTGATCTGTATAGCCAGCTCTCTGGTCGGAGCAAGAATAAGAGCCCTTGGATCACGAGCTTTCTCAGTTGACTGAGAGGAATTTAACTTTTGCAATATTGGCAAAGTAAAGGCAGCAGTTTTACCAGTTCCCGTCTGTGCCATTCCTAAAACATCTAAACCTTTTAAAACCAAAGGTATTGTCTCATGTTGAATAGGTGTTGGAGACGTATAACCTTCTTCATTTAAGGCTTTTAAAAAAGGAGCTTTGATATTTAAATCTTCAAAACGTAGATTAGTCACAATGGTATCTTTCTATGAGAAAGTTTAATTAATAAAAACTTTATTAGTCTTATATCTTTATATTGAAACTAAGCAATATATCAATTTTAAGTGAGATATAAACTATAATGGGTTTAGTTATACGTGTAATGAATAATTCAGTTATTATATTTTATTATTTTTCTATATTATTCAATTGAGCTCTAAAGAATGCTACTTACATAACTAACCTGGTAAAAACCAATTAAAAAGACAAAAAACGTTTTTAATTTGATCTAAGCAGTAGTTAATTCTTCTATAGACAAATATTCTAGAACTGGATGAATAATTGGAATAGGAGAAGGTTTAAATCTAAGAATAAAATCAGGTAATTGCATGGATTATTCTAATAAAAAATATTATTGGGCTATAAGCATTTCTGAACCTGAAATAGTGGTTCTTCGTACATCACGAATTTCATTTTGATCATCATAATAAAGACCTCTATGCATAGATTGTCTGTTATCCCAAATAACAAGATCATTTTCATCCCACTGATGAGTGTATAAGAACATATCTTTTGTGCAGTGTTCCATTAAATCATTTACAAATAAAATAGTGTCAGGTTTTTCCATACCTTCAATTTCACCAATATGTGATGCTAAAAAAATAGATTTTCTTTTTGTTAAACTATTCTCTCTAACCAAAGGCTGTTTCACTGGTTCAAAGTTTTTAATTTCTTCTTTCGACATCATTTTATGCATATCTATGCCAAGTCTATGTCTAGAGTAAATCAATGAATGGTAACACACCATTGTTTCAATTTGTTTCTTTTTGCTTTCAGGAAGTTTGTCATAAGCCGATCGCATATCTGAAAATTGAGTTTCCCCACCAACTTTAGCTACTTTTCTACCTGATAGTAATGAATATTTAGCAGGCACTTTTTTAAAGGAAGCATCTGTATGCCATAATCTATTGCCCAGGGCAAAATAACGTTTGTTATCTGTTTTTTTAAAAGGTTTATTATTTACATCCAGGTTTGAAACATCTCCAAATGAATCTGATAAACGTCGTTCATTTGACTTTCTAATAGTTGTATTTTTACCTGCTCCTTCAATTTCACCAAAATATTTAGAAAATTTAAGCTGTTGTTCATCATTAACTTTTTGGTTCTTAAATACTAAAACACATAGATTATTTAACTCATCATCTATTTTTTTGATAATATTTTGATCAAGATCTTTAGTAAGATCAATGTTAGAAACAATGCCGCCAAAAACTATTTTTTTATTAAGAATGTCAATTCTCATAATTTTTATCCCCCACAAAAATTATAATCATTTCTAATCATTGATTTAAAATAATCAAAAATCAAATATTATTTTTAATGACAAGCTTTGCCGTACTTTTTTAATCTCCAATAATTATAAGGTAGAGGAGTTAAAAACCCTGCTATTAACATTAATGGTAAGACGATTAAATTCAATTTGGCGCCACCAGTATATAAGTAATCAACAATATTCATTGCAACTTCCATTGAAATCATGGAAATCAAAGACATCCCTAATGCAGTTTTTAATGCTGAGTTTAAACTCATATCTTTTAATAAAATGATAGTTTCAAGAATTATCGAAGTAATTAAACCATTTAAAATCGCAAGTATCATTATATACAAAACAGGAAAATCAATATTAAAATATTGAAAAAACCCTATAGTACCAAAATCACCAATCGAGCAACCAATCAAACACCAAAGAGTATTTACACTTGATTTTTTCCAAGTATGTATACAATTCCATGAAATTTCAAAAAACCAATTAATCATTATTTATTTTACCTTTTTATATGATTGATTGTCTATGGTTACATTTAGCACTCAAAAAAATGTTTTAGAAAATTTTAAAGATTAAAAATTTAATGAAATAAAAATAATTATTCATATCCTAAAAATATTTTATTAAGCTTAATTTGTAAATTATATTTAACAGATTAAATACATTATTGTAATAATTTAAGTTTTATGAAACATTCTTTAAATGTTACAAAATCTAGATTTATATTCAATATTAATAATGTTATTCGCATTGTCAGTTGGTGGCTTTTTAAAAGGTGTTATTAGTTTTGGTCTTCCTCTTATAGCACTTCCAATCTTATCATTAACATTAAATCCTAAACAGGCTATTTTATTATTATTTTTTTCTGTAATAGCAGTAAATATTAGAGAAATAAAAATTAAAAACATTAAAAATTACAGCAAAACTATTCCATTATCAACAGGTCTTTTTTTAGGTGTTTTAATGGGTAGTATAATTTTTCATAAAATTGAAAATGAATTCATTAGTCAAATTATTGGTATGACAATAATATTGTCGGCATTGATTAACTATACTGGTTTCAAAATCAGTTCTAATTTATTATTAAATAAATTTTTCTCTTTTTTTTATGGACTATGTTCTGGTTTTATTGGAGGAATAACAACTCTTGTAGGGCCATTAATTGCTATATATTTAGTTAGTTTAAATTTAAAGAAAGAAGAGTTCAGTGAATTAATTTCATTAACTATTTTTTCATGTCTTATACCAATATATGGAATGTTTTTTATTTATCAACCTATTACTTTTAATGATTTTATAATAAGTGCTCTTTTTGCAATTCCTGCTATTACAATGCAATTTTTGGGGTTTAAAGTTAGAAAAATTATACCTCAGGAAACATTCAAAAAAATAATCTTATTTATGTTAATTATAATTGGATTTTTAGTTGTTTATAAAAATTGGTAACTCTTTAAGAAAAAAGTTAATAAGGCTTAGTTCCCTTTATTGTAACTCTTCTTCCTTTTCTTTCCATTGGATGATAATCCCATATTGCTTTATGTAGTGTGCATCTATTATCCCAAAAAGCCATGTCATTTTTATTCCATCTATAACGAATTTGAAAATCAATATTTTCACAATGATTAAATAGGTAGTCTAAAATTAATTTACTTTCTTGTTGATTAAGACCATCAATTCTAGTCGTAAAGAAACGATTTACATATATTGCTTTCTTTTTTGTTTCAGGATGCGTTCTAATAATAGGGTGAAGCGCAGACGGATATTGTAAATTTTTATCAACTTTATCTCCATCAGTATATCTTCCTTTGTAAAAATGCTCGGATTCATGAAAGGCATTTAAACCCTCTAGAAAAATTTGCATTGGTTTACTCAATGCTTCATAAGCCATATACATATTGGCAAACATTGTATCACCTCCATATTCAGGAAGAATATGAAGTTGAAGCATTGTTCCTAAAGGTGGTTCTAAATCACACGATACATCAGAATGAAAATCTTCAGCTCCATTAGAAAATTTACTGTTTTTGTCAGTGTGTATTTCAAAAATCTCAGGATAACCTTTCATTTTTGGAGCAGCAGGATGAACATGCAATGGACCAAAATCTTTACCTAGCGCAACATGGTTTTCTGGAGAAATTTCTGATTGTTCTTGAAAAAATAAAACCTGAAATTTATTAAACATATTTTTAATACAAATAAGATCATTACTTGATAATGGGTGTGATAAATTTATACCAGTAACTACAGCTCCTAAATTTGGAGAGTGTGGTTTAACAATTATTTTATTATCTAGACTTTTAATTTCATTCACAAACATACTCCTATAATAAATTTAGATTTAGGCAACAGCATAATTTTTATCCTAATTCATAAAACATCTTCAATAACACTAACATTATTTATTTTCTTTATTATATATCCATAACCAAGGGACTTTATTCTTTTAACGGTAGATTTTAAAAGTGAGTTTCTTTTACTCAAATTCACAAGCCAATTCCTAATCTTAATATCAAAACTTTTACCATAAACAAACAATAAAATTGTTGGCTTCGCACTTTCTTTAATATCAATTGATATAGTCTCTTTACTTGAAATCATACCATTTATTATTTTTGAATTACCGTTTATATTTGTTTTCTTTTTTGATTTTAATAAACCATCATCTGATATACTCAACATCCACAGAAAAATCCTAGTATCTCCAACATTAGTCGCTTCAATATTTAATTTACACATAATATTATATGTTTTTTCTATTTTTACACATATTTCTTGTGATTTCTTTTGGTTAGAGTATGGCAAAAAATTTAATGTAATCTGTTTATTTAATTTACTAGTTTCAACACTCTGAAAGTAATCAAAAAGATATGCGCTTACTCTTTGTGAAAAGCCACCTTGTCTGTAGGAACTTAAACTAGTAAGTAAGACTCTGTAATTGTTATTACTTTTAAGCTTATTCAGAGGAGTAATAACTTGCCAGATATTATAAGTTGAAAAAACAATTAACAAAATTATACAAGAAAAAATAATTGGCATTATATATTTTTTAATTTTTAATAATAAAAATGGTGACTTTTTTTTTAAATTAAAAACATTTTTTAAGGAAATGTTATCAAAAAAATCTTTTAAATTTTTAATAAAAATAAGTTTAATTTGTTTTTTAGTAATAGCTTCTTTTAAAAATTTATTCGTTTCAAGTATATTGTTAAAATGAATCTTGTTTTCATAACTTAAAACAATTTCAACTGTAATGTTTTTTTCTATACATTGTTTGAAGAAATTAATTGAGTTTTTGATTTTTTGATCAAGATAACTGATAGCTTTTACATCTAAATTTGAGTTAATAGTGCCACTAGCCCAAATTATAGTGTGTTTATTATTATAAACTAAGTTTTCATTAGTAGAAAAACTTAAAAAATTATTATCATGAAATATATGAGCAATAGCTAATATAAATTAAATCTTTATTGAAAGTATTTTGAAAATCTTTAAAATTTATAGATGCTTTGATCAAATTTCCTGCTTTAATATAATTTTGAATACTTAAAGCAGAGTTTTTCATTCTCTCATTTTCATTAACCATATAGGGATTATCTATAATTAAATAATCACAGTCAGCTAAAATTTTAGCACTTTTATTATATAAACTGTCTGCCTCTTCTCCTTTAGTTGCAGCAAGAGTATCAAAACTTTTTCCATCTTCTATGCAATTATTATATGATCTAAGAGAACTACTTATTTTTACATTTTTAATAGTTGTTTCAATCCTCGCACTCTTATTATCACTTAAAATATTACAACTTACTAAAGCTAAGCTTGAAAGCGTTATTAACATTAGGTTTTTATATTTTATATTCATTTTATACTCTCTTTTAATTAATTTAAATAAATTACATCATGAACATTATAAGGAGTTGTAGACTGGATATTTGTAATCCTTCTTTTAGTCCTTACTTGAATGTTATAATGAGAAAATTTTGAAATTTTCTTATTTGAATAATATGTTTTTTCATAACAAGTTTCAGATAGACTCCTATTTGAATTATCAACAGCAAGCATAGAACCAAACAAGGCTCCTACTGTCCCAGCACCATGTGCATCACTTAATGTGTTACCAATAACGCTTCCAATCAGACCTCCAACTGCAATATCAGTAAAATTAGTGGTTTGTTTACGATAAGATTTTTTACAATACACTTTAGTATAAGGTTCAGAATAGTTTGATGTTACTGTTACAGGCGTTACACTCATGACAACACCCCATTTAGATCTGAATTGTTCAGCAAAAGAAATTGATATATTTGTAATTACAAATATTATTGTCGCAAAGATTATTTTTTTCATTTTGTTACTCATCATTAATTAACTTCAAATTAATAATGGAAAAGATAGTGAAATTTTTGTAATTTAAATATATTAATAATTTTTAAGTATTAAATTTATGAGTTTTTTAAATATTTTTTATATAATCCTTATTACGATATTTTTATTTAATAATGCGTCAGCAAATACAGGAAATATTACTATTCAGCATTTTTATAAATCAAAACAAATTTTAAGAGAAATACATAAAGAAAATCCCGTAACACTTTATTGCCAATGTAAATATGATAACAATAAACCCATTTGGGAAAGTTGCGGGTTTGCTCCTAAAAATAATAAAAAAAGAGCATCAAGAATAGAATGGGAACATGTATTACCTGCTTCATATTTTGGAACCAAATTTGACTCCTGGAATTTAGGTCATCCTTCTTGCACAAGTAAAAAAGGTAAAAAATATAAAGGTAGAAAATGTACAGAAAAAGTAAATATTAAATTCAGGAAAATGCAAGCTGACTTGTATAACTTGCAACCGGTTATTGGTGAAGTAAATTTGCTTAGGAGTAATTACCAGATCGCTATTATTAATGGTGAGAATAGAGAGTTTGGGGAATGTGATATAGAAATTAAAAATAATAAAGTTGAACCTAATGAAAAAATTCGGGGAGATATTGCTAGAACTTATATGTATATGGAGCTTAATTACCCTAAATATATAAAATTTAATAATAAATTAAAAACACTAATTATCAAATGGGATAAAGAAGATCCAATTGATAATTGGGAATGTAAAAGAGCAAAAAAAATACAAACTATCCAAGGTAATCCAAATTCTATTATTTTAAAGAGATGCAATAATAAATATTATGAATAATAAAACTAATAAATTTAAATATATCTCCTATTTAATATAATAAAATTACCATTGATTTACAAACTCCTTAGAGTATTGAAATTTTTTTATTGGTGTCCCCTCACCTCTTGGAATTTCCGCTGTAGGATTGTTTTTAAAATTATCTGTACCTCTAGCCAATTGCGTTTCAAAATGAGGCCATATTGATAAATCAGCTTTCACATTGACAGGTGCAAATCTCATTGTAACACCGCATCTTCGTCTACTTGAAAAATTTGCTTCTGATCCATGAAGTAATCCGTCATCATGCAGTGACATTTCACCAGCCTTTAAATTTAAAGATACAATATTCTCTTCTTTAATCTGATCCTTTGATACTTCTTGATCCAAAACAAGGTTAGTAGCTTTATTCGTTATATGATTAAACATACCTTGGTTATGACTTTTTTTTACAATCTTCATTGCTGCATTTTCTTCATCTGTATCGTATAACGCTAACCAAACTGTAACTGATTTTGCTGGCGATAAAGGCCAATACTGTGAGTCTTGATGCCATGGAACAACTGATCCATCATTTGGTTCTTTAAGAAAAAATTGTCCCCCCCATTGAAAAAAGTTAGGTCCTAATAAGTCCTCAACATAGTCAAGTATAGCTGGTGTTCTACATAGATTATAAAAATTTAAACTTGCTTTGTGCCACATATTAGTTTGATTAATATCTATATCACTGCTCAAACGAGAATTAAGAGAAGTAAAAAATTCGTTTAAATCATCTCTCGCTTCATTAGCAAAAACTGGTAACCCAGTTATGTATCCATCGCTTTTATATTGTGTTTTTTCATTTTCTGAAAGTCTTCTTACATTACTGCTAGTCTTAAACATTTTTTCCTCCCATAAAACAACCTTTGAATAAACAAATGAATTAATATCACTAGTAAGTCAGGTTATTTTTTTTTGAAACATCTACTCCTCTGATATGATAAACTTTTCTATCAGAATATTTATTAACATTTAATTTGCTGAAAAGCTGATTATCTCTAGCTAATTTATGATCAAATTGACTAGAAGTAGGCATAAATCTCATTGTTATAGCACGTCTTGCTTTTGGAGAATTATTGGCTTCTGAACCATGGACCAAATAAACATCATGAAGTGAAATTTGTCCTCTTTTTAGAATTAAATTAACTGCTTTTTTTTCATCATATTCTTCTTTTACGAGCTCTTGATTTAATGTTAAATTTTTATCATTATTAATATTATGAGCTTTTAATTTTTGATCAATATGCGAGCCTTTAATAAAACGTAAACATCCGTTTTCAATAGTAGCGTCATCTATAGCCAACCAAACTGTGCAAGTAGCTAAAGGTCTTATAGGCCAATATTGTCCATCTTGGTGCCAAGGCGTTGCATGACCATCAATTGCTGGTTTTGCAAAAAAACTAGAGTTCCATAAAGCAAAATTAGGTCCAATAAGTTGTTCAACAAAATTTAGTATAATTTCATTTTTACAGAAATCTAAAAAACCTTCATCATACGATAATACTGCAGGACAATAATTTTTAAATTCAGGATGAGTTTTTAATAGTTTATTATGTCTTTCTTCAATTTTAAGTAAGATGTTTTCAGGCATAACAAAGTCGGGTATTACAAAACCATTTTGTTTATATTCATTAATTTGAGATTCCGTTAACATTTCTTTCCCCCAATAAAATTGTTTAATAATTATATATTTTCATTTTTAATATCTTCCCATGTTCTTCTCATCCATTTAGTACATTCTACAGCTTGTTCAAAAAGAGAATATTTACATCCCTCACCATAATCTGTATTAGGTATAAATTCAGTAGAAATCTGACCTAATTTAGACTTTTGATCTGCTTTATGATATCTCATTAAAATTCTAATACATTCTTTCCAGGGCTCTAAAAGATCTTCTTTCCATTCAACATGGTATTGATCTTTTTTGGGTTTTTTAAATGGATATTGAATCCCTCTTCCTATAGATCCATCTGGATGCTTTCCATTAATATTTAATGGGTTATTTGGAATAACTGCTCTCGCATGACAATGTTTAACCCATCCAAAATTAATCCATTCCTCAACTACATTTCCTGTAATAAAAGGATCTAAGATTAGCTCACCTGAAATAATTTGTTTATCAATATTAAAAATATTTTGTTCTTTAGGATTGTTTATTTTAAAAATAACATGACTATGGTCTAAAGTAATATTGAATTCGACTCCTTTGTCTTCAACTAACTTACCAACATGTGATACCCTTAAAAAGTCTTCGCTCCACATATTAACATGAATTTCAAAACATGGAGTTACGCCATACTTTAATCCGATATCATATGATTCTAGATAAAGGTCTCTAACCTCTTCGTCAGTGACTAGTTGACCATTTTCTTTGTGTGATTGAATTTGAGTATTGTGAACTATAGAGCCAAGATCTCTTGCTATTTTCAAGTTTTTTATTAGTAAATCTTTATGATTTCCAATTTGATAAAACCATCCACCTGCTCTAATAGGAAGACCATATTTTAAACTAGATGCTTTAAATTCTTCTATCTCACTAAATTCAGGGGTTTTATCAACATAGTCAAAAACCATAGCATCATGTGCCATCTGAAATCTACTATTAACACTTGGCATTTGGTCTAAATGTGTATGTTTAATTCCATTAGTTTGAATACCAAACTTAAGATCATTATTTAAAAAATTATCCAACTAAAGTCTCATTAATTTCATATTAATTAACGATATTGATATTAAATAAAGAATACAATTGTTATTTTTTATTATGGAAATTTTATTTGTACGTTTTCTATGCTTTTATAAATAAGGTTTTTTTATAATTCAAGAATATTCCACTTTAAAGGTATGTTAATTTTAAAGATTGTTTTACAATTTAATAAGGTTTATTAAGTTTATATCCAATTTCTAAAGCTTTAATTTGCATCGCCAAATATTTGGAATAAATACGGCATTGAGAAAGTGATCCTGCTGTATACCATAAGCCTTCTTGACCTGTTGAACTCCACATATTATTGAGTTCTTGTGTATCAGGATTAACTCCCCAAACTTTACCTACTTTGGTAGCAACTTTTTCTCCAAATAATTGTTTTGTGAGATAATCTTGACCTTTATAGCCGGTAGCTAACACTATCAGCTGTGCTGTTAAAGTATCACCATTTTTGTTAAGCAATCCATCTTCTTTAAAAGTTTGAATATCATCATATTGAAGAAGATCTATTTCACGAGCTGCGATAAGATCTGAACACCCAGCATTAAAATAATACCCACCTCCTCTTTGTCTATATTTCAGAGGCCAACCTGTATCGTCTTCACCAAACTCTAATCTGAAACCGGCTTCTTCAAGAGCACTTAATAGTGGGGCATCTATTTCTTTTACTTTACGAGTTATAATTTGATGAGCACGTCTAGTTAAAGCCATAGGAAATGAAGAATTTATTTGGTCTAATTCCAACAAAGAATCTTCTGCTTTTGTTTTTCCATCAGCTTGAAGATACAAACCATCATATAATTGAGCGCTAGGATCAACGTTGACAACCATAGTTGGACTTCTTTGTATCATAGTAACTTTAGCGCCATTAGCATGCAAATTTTGACAGATATCATGAGCGCTTGTTCCAGTTCCAATAACTAATGTTTCTTTACCTTGCCATTCTTTACCATTTTTGTATTTACTAGAATGAATAACTTTCCCCAAAAAATTATCTAAAGTTGGTATACGAGGTATATTGGGAGTGCCACTTACACTTGTTGCCATGATAATATGTTTCGGTTTTAGAGTTAGTTTTGATCCATCATCAAGTGTCAATTCAGCTAACCAATGTCCTGAGACAGGATCATATTTAGCACCCTCAAATTTTGTTTCTGTCCAGAAATTAATTTCCATAGCATCAACATAAGTTTCTATCCAGTTAGCTAATTTATCCTTTGGAATATAACCGGGGAAAGTATCTGGAAATGGCATATGAGGAAAATGATTGATTGGAGTTCGGTTATGAAGTTTTAAACTATGATAACGTAGTCTCCAATTATCACCTATACGTTTTTCATTATCCACAACTAGCGTGTCTACTCCAAGCCTTCCAAGCTCAGCAGCTGATGTGCAACCAGCATGACCTCCACCCACTATTAAAACCTTAGGGTCTCTATTTGAAAAATCTTTAGTTGCAATACGAAGGTCTAACCAATTTGGTGCAGAGATATCCGTTCCTACATCTGGAATATCATCGTTTTCATTTTTCTTGCTATCAAAAACTTCTTCTAAGGCAGACATAAAAGTCCAAGCTGAATTTCCATCAGTTGAAAGTCGAAAAACAGAGACGCATTTGCCTATATTCGTGTCAAAACATCCAAACGCCTCTATACAACTTTGTCCTGCACGTTCAATAAGTTTCGGAGCACTTCGACGTTTATCAAGCTTAAAATTTTTCATACCATGGATTTTTGCTGAGATAATAATTTTTTCTTTCAACGATTCCCATCCACTATGTGTTTCAATTCTCCACGTCAATGCCAAAAGATCCCGCCAATGGCAATCTTCTATAAATATATCTCCTAGTTCTCTAACATCCTGTTTTTCTATTGCCGCATTAAATTTTTCTGTCCATTGTTGAGCAAGGCGTTCAACAGAAAATTGATTATTAACATTTATTTTACTAGTCATAAGTATCTCAAGAAATTTTGAATTAGTAAGTTATTGATAAATTATTTTAGAAATAATATTTTTTCTAAAAAAAACTATAACTATTTTAACTCACGGCTTCACCTTCGAGCATTACCCTGTGCATAATTCGTAATTGATTTATATCATATTCAGAATTAGCTCTATGCATTGTGCAGCGATTATCCCAAATAACTAAATCACCTTTTTGGTAATTATGACTATATTGAAATTTTGATTGGAATGAGAAATTGTAAAGTTCATCAAGAAGTCTATCACTTTCTTGTTCATCAAAACCTGCAATATGATCTATCCTATTAGGGTTTATATAAAGAGATTTTTGTTTAGAGATTGGATGTGTTCTTATAAAAGTATGTTCAACATCTGGGGTAAGTTTTTCTTCATCTTCTGATAAAGTTAATACTTCAGAAACATTGCGTCTACTTAACCATTTATGTACAGCTTTAAGATCACAAATTTTATTTTTTAAAGTCTCTGGAAGATCTTGGAAAACATTATAACAATTTATAAAATCTGTTGCTCCTCCATTTTCTGGAAGTGTCTCTGGATATATAAATGTTAAAGTGGCTGGTTTTGCCATATAAGAATCATCAGTATGCCAATGACTAGCTTTAACTTTAGGTTTATTATTTGCTTCTTTAGATCTATTTGAGACGACAATAACTTCAGGAACATTGTCAACAGTTGCATCTTTTATGAAGTACTTTTTAGGAGTTCCAAAAATTCTTGAAACATTAGCAAGTTCTTTAGGTTTTAAGTCTTGATTTCTAATGCATACAACTAAATAATCTGTTACGGCCTTACAAAGCTCTTTTTTTGTAGCTTCATCTAGCTTATCCTTTAAGTCGATTCCTATAATTTCAGCTCCCATTACCTTTGATAATGGCTTTATATTTAATTTCATAATAACACCCCCATGTTATATTTAATAATAGATATAAATAAATTTAATATTAATTTTTAAATTAGCAATACTTTAACTAATTAACCAGTTAATAATTTTCCATTGTATTAAAAAATTATTACGTCAAAGTATTAATCTTATAAATTGGAGTTTAATTGATGAATGATAAACTTATTAGTAAGTGTATTCATATTGCTGAAAAAGCATTATTAATTTTTATAGCTTTCGCAACATTATGTGCCACAATTCAAGAAATTATTGAATTAATTAAAATACAAAGAGTTCTATTAGCTGATTTGCTATTATTATTTATATACACAGAGGTATTGGGAATGGTTGCTGCCTTTTATAGAAGTAATCGTATTCCTGTAACGTTACCATTATTCATTGCCATTACTGCTTTGTCTAGAATGATAATATTACAAGGTAAAGAGCCAAGTGATCTTCTATATGAAGCCGGGGCGATTGTTTTAGTAGCTTTAGCTTGTTTAATCATTAGAACTAGGCCTCCTGAAAAATATAGAAATAAAATTGATGACTAAAATTTTAAATATAGTTAATATTTATATGCTAACAAATATATAATGGTTATTATTTATGTTTATAGATTGCCTACAATATTGTAATTGGTCTGAAAAAATTTTTAAACAATGGCGTGAAGCCAATCTAACAGCAGTGCACGTTACAATATCATACCATAAACAATTTAGAGAAACTGTCTCTAACTTTTAACAATGGAACTCTTGGTTTGAGCAGTATCCATCTTTAATTATGCCAGCCTATTTTTCTGAAGATGTTGAATTAGCAAAAAAAGAAAATAAAACAGCAGTAATATTTGGTTTTCAAAACCCTTCACCAATTGAAGATGATATAGGACTTGTCGAAATTTTACATAGACTAGGTGGAAGGTTTATGCAGCTTTCTTATAATAATCAATCATTATTAGCTACAGGCTGTTATGAAGAAAATGACCCTGGTATAACTAGAATGGGAAAAGAAGTAATAAAAGAAATGAATAGAGTTGGTATGGTAGTAGACATGTCTCATTCATCAGAAAAATCTACATTTGAAGCCATTGAAATTTCATCAAGACCAATTGTTATAAGTCACGCTAATCCGGTTTTTTGGCATTCAGCTAAACGAAATAAATCAAATGATATCTTAAAAAAATTGTCTAAAAACAAAGGCATGTTAGGATTTTCTCTTTATCCTCATCATTTAAAAAATGGAAGTAATTGCTCTATCGAAGATTTCTGTGAAATGATAGCTAAAACAGCTGACTTAATAGGAGTTGATAACATCGGATTTGGCTCCGATCTTTGTCAAGATCAGCCTGATAGTATAGTGGAATGGATGAGGGTTGGCAAATGGACAAAGCAAATAGATTATGGAGAAGGCTCTGCTTCTAATCCTGGCTTTCCTGATATGCCTGAATGGTTTAGAGACAATCGTGATTGGAATAAAATTTTGACTGGATTAAATGACTTCGGCTTTTCTCAAGATGAGATTAATAAAATAAAAGGTCAAAATTGGTTAAATTTTTTTCAAAAATCTTTTAAACCTAATTAAAAAAATGTAATTGCATGCATTTAAAAAATTCCATCCAATTAAATGCATCAAACTCACTTCCAATGAGACTTCCATCAAAAGTAATGCGTTTAAATCGTTTAGGTAGCTTTCATCAGACCCGTCTATCCTTCAATAGACAGTTAATCAATGAAATGTATAAAAAAAAATGGACCTTTAATATATCAGAATGGAACTTCAACGAAGAAGGAGTAGGTAATGCTGTAATAAAAGCAATTACTGATATAAATGTTTTTTCATTAATTGTATTTTGTCATTCTATAAAAGATGAAGAAAGAAGTGATAGAGTAATAGCAGAAAAATGGGATATGACTTTTTCATTATTTGATGGTGAGCCAACTGAAGATGAAATATCATACATGTCTAAGAATTTAAAAATCCAAGAATTAGGACGTCACTTAAACAAACAACTTACCTTAAGCAGAGCTAATAAATCAGTTAGAATTTTTGCAACTGTTTTAGAATGCCTTTCTAATGGGAAACAGCCTGATCATAATTTAATTAATGATATTGGATATTTAATTAGAACTACAGCAGTTTATGGCAATGGTAAATTTGGCATAGGTGACTATTCTGAAATACAAAATAAATCATTTTTAAAAAAACCTTTCCAAGCAGAGATGTTGACTGTTTATTTAATAAGATATTTCTCAATTGAAATCATCAATTACCTTGCCAAGATAAAAGGTGGATCTAAAGCAGTAAAACTCAATAATACACTTTCCAGACACATTGGTGTAGGTAATGCAACTGGCTTAGGGATGGCTCCCTTTATTATAAACCATCAAGAACTTTTACATAAATGGATTAATGCTAGAGAAAAAGCCATAGCAAAGGTTATCTCATTAAAAAAATTAAAACCATCTGAACAATTAAAAATTATTACATTAATAAAACAAGCACATGAATATTCTCTTCAATGGAAAGTTGACAATAAAATTCAGATGAAAAGAATTAATGAAATAAGACTTAATCTTAAAAAAATTATTAAAAACAAAGACACAAATTTAATATTAAAAGATACTTATCCTCTAAAAAAATTAATTAAATATAATGAAAAAAAAATCAGTATTGAAACACAAGAATTACTTAATTCAATATTAATTGAACCATTTTCTAAAATTGTTGACGACTTAGTAGATGATATGAATTGTGAAGAAACAATTACCCTTCCTATCAATACAAGTATTCATAATATTATAAAAATTATTAAACTAAAATACAGTTGGGCTCTTAGACTTGATTTAACTAAGGATAGTGAAAATTTTTTCTTTTGGTATACTTCTGAAACAAAATCAGAACCCAGATTAGGTAATAGGTTTGTCGATGAAGGTGTTGAAAAAGAATTGCCATTTGACATTCCTCATCAAATTCAAAAATGTTTAAAAATATTAATTACTTTGCCTAAAGAAATGAGCGTCTCTGAGGCGATTATTAATCATCCAGAAATAAGGTTAATTATAAGAAGAATCCTTATAAAGGAGAACTACCCTTATAGTGAAATTCAAGATAATTTAATTGGATCACTCACTAAACCAAAAGACATGTTAAGATGTAAATTAAGTTTTTTTGGAGCATCAAAATACGACCCAAAATCTAATTTATGGACAAGAATTACTTTGTTTCAAGGAGCTCCATTACCTCATCAAATCAATAAAAAAAGATCCTGTGACTGGCTTTTCCCAATTTTAAAGTTAGATGAGAAATGATCCCAATATCGCTTAATGAAATTTTTTCTGAAACTAAAAAAGCAGTAAGAAGTGTAAATATTGACTGGGGAACAGCTCATGATACCGCCATATTATCTAGGTGGTTAGCCCATCATGAGATTTCTTTTCTTGGATCACTTCTAAAATCATTAGAGTTGATTTCTAATAAACAACTATCACTAAATATACTTTCTAATAATAATAAAAAACCTTTGTCGACAACTTTAATGGGTATCTTATTAGTTGAATATGTATGTGAAAATCAATTAATATGGAAAGGTTATATAGATAATCCTATATATCTAGTTGCTGCTATGGGCATCATTTCATATGAGCAACAAGTTGAATTAGAATTAAAAGATAAAAATCATAAATTAATTGCTTACACTCAAAATAAAGAATTATTTTTTGATTTTAAAAGTAATATTCCATTATCAGGTTTTGTTTATTTAAGTTTTAATAAAAATAAAAGTTATAAAAATCTTATTAAAATAGACATTTCAAATATCCCCATAATTCCAATGGTTAATAAAAAATGTTGGGAAAAATTGAAAGCTATGGCTTTTAAAACTTATGTACCTGAGAGCAATAAGTCTAGAATTAGCGGCGCTGGATACTAAGAACTATTATTTTAAACTCTATAATCTTTTATAACATTTAAATCTGGATCAAACCCTAACCCAGGATTAGTCGGAGCTTGAAACACACCATTTTTAGGATTAAATATTTCTTCAGGGTATAGGTAAGCATCAAAATCTATAAAAAACCTTTCCAACAAACCAGCGTTTGGAATAGATTGAGCTAAATGAAGTGTTGCAAGAAACCCTGGACCAAAATAAGGTGAATGTGGCATGATTTGAACACCGTAAGACTCAGCTAAACTTACCACTTTATTAAACTCTGTAATTCCTCCAACTTTTGTCACACTTGGTTGTGCATAGTCCACAGCTTGAGCTTCAAACATTTTTTTGAATTCAAAAGATGTACAAGCGTTCTCACCTGCTGCAATTGGAGTTTGAGTCTCTTTTCTTAAATTTGAAAGTCCCTCAAAATCTTCAGGAGGATTAATAGGCTCTTCTACCCAATATAAATTAAACTCTTTTAATTCCATCAACATTCTTTTTGCTTCTTGTCTTGTCCAAGGACAATTAGTATCTAACATAATAGGAATTTTTTCACCTACAACTTCTCTGGCAGCTTTGACTTCAGAGGTATAAATTTCATGAAGCTTTATATATTTATAACCAAGATTTATTGCCTGAGCACACCTATCTTTAACTGAATCTACGTCTTCATATCGCCATAAGCTAGCATAAGCTGGCATCTCTTTGTTCCCTGAAGAACCTAAAAGACTGTATAAAGGTAAATTACTATACTTACTTACTATATCCCACAAAGCTATATCCACTCCACTAATAGCGAACATAGTAATTCCATAACGACCAAAAAGATGTAATTCTTTTTGAAGATCAAAATTAATTTTTTTTACATCTAATGGATTTTTTCCAAGTAATCTAGGTTTGATCATATGCTTTATGGCTTCTGCAACAGATTTTCTGCAATGGAAAGAAAATGCGTCACCCCAACCAACTATTCCTTCATCAGTTTCTATTTTAATAATACAAAAATCTAAAGCATCTGCTTTTAAAAAACTAGAAGGTGATTGTTTTGATACACCTCTGCTAAAAGGTATTTGTAATTCGTAAACCTCTACACCAGTTATTTTCATAATACCCCCTCCTTTTATTAGCATTTTAATTATGATTAATGAGCTTCATTGTCCGCAAGCCATTTAATGATTTTTGCAGCAGGATAAATCCATACAAGTCCTGAGATTATATAAATCAGCCAATCTAATAACCAATAAAATCCAGTTACATATTCAAATAAAACCATACATAGAATTATATAGACCAGCAAAGAAGGAATAGTTCCAATAACTACAATAAAGTGACGCCACCTTTTCAATTTATTTCCTTTAATTATAAAATTATTAATAAATTTAATTTAAATTACTTAACTTGGTATTAACCCGCCATCTATATTATATGATTGGCCAGATATGTTTTTTGCACCATCAGAAGATAAGAATACAACCATTGCAGCTATATCTTCAGGTTGATTAGGTCTTCCCAATGGAATATCTCTAGCATAATGCTTCATAATTTCTTCTTTAGTTTTATTTTGCTCAAGAGCTCTACTTTTAACTATATTAGATAAAATATTTGTATGTGTGATACCTGGACATATAGAATTTACAGTAATTTCATATTTGCCAAGCTCTTGAGCCGCTGTTTTAGTTAAACTAATTACAGCTCCCTTACTAGCAGCATAAATTGCATTTGATACATCTACAAAACCTTTGCCACCAATAGAAGCCATATTAATTATTCTACCACCCTTTTTTTGTTTAATCATTTGCCTTGCCGTTTCTTGCAAACAAAAAAAAGTGCCTTTTGCATTTACATTATTTATCCAATGCCAATCTTCTTCTGTTAGATCCATTATACCAGATGTTCTAGTAACGCCTGCATTATTAACCAGGACATCTATACTACCAAAACTGTCAATAGTATTACTAACCATTTCTTTAATATCTAACAAATTAGTTACATCTGTTTTTATTACTATTCCTAAACCATCATTTTTTTTAATGATATTTAGCGTTTCATTTGCATGATCACTATTTATATCTGCGCAAACTACATTATAACCTTCATTACCCATTGCTATTGAAATAGCACGACCAATTCCGTTCCCAGCTCCAGTAATGCATACAGTTTTATTTTTTTTTAACATTTAAGGCCTCAATAATGGATAAAAAATAATTATAAGGATCAAAAATATCTTCAGTCAACAAATAGTTAACATCGTAAATATTTACAAAATGTTTTTTAATTCATAAGATCTAATAATAAAAATTATGGAGAATAAAATGGGGTTAAGTTCTAAAAAATTATTATCACATATAGGAGTTCAAATTGATGATTTTGATTGCTCTAAGAAATTAGATACTTCTGAAGTTGAGTTTATTAGAAATTCTATACAAGAAAATCATTTTATATGTTTTAAAAATCAAAAATTAAATGGAGAAACATTAGCTCAATTCACAAAAAATTTTGGTGAATTAGAAGCTTATCCAGAGAAAGATAAAACAAAAGGTAAAATTGAAATTTTTAATGTTTCAAATGTTTCAGAGGATGGTGAACACTTACCAGCAGATGATCAAAGAGTTCTCCTTCAAAAAAATAATTCAAGATGGCATACTGATAGTTCGTATAGATATTATCCAGCTGTTTTTTCAATGCTATATGGTCAAGAAACATTGCCTCCAGAAGCCATTGGCGGGCAAACTCAATTTTCAAATATGTTAATGGCTTATGAAAAACTTTCTGATGATAAAAAATTACTTTTAGAGCCACTTCACCAAGTTCACTCATATAATGATATAAGAAGATTAGAGCCTGGCTTACCCGAATTAACCCAAAGTGAAAAATCTAATTTTCCTCCAGTAACACATCCTCTTATTAGAGTTCATCCAGATAGAAACTATAAAAAATCTCTCTTTTTTACTTCTAATACTAGCCTAGAAATTGGTGGAATGAGTCTTGATGAAGGAAGAGATCTTCATAAATGGTTAGTAGATTACATTAGTAATCCAGAGTTTTGTTATACACATTATTGGGATTTAAATGATTTAGTTATGTGGGACAACAGAGTTTTGCTCCATCGAGTTATTCCATATGATTATAGTAGATATAGAAGAGCAATGATAAGAGGAACAGTTGAAGGAAAGGAGCCTGTTGCAGGCCCTTTTTCTAATACAATTAGAAATAAGCTATAATTAACTTTAGAGGATTATATTATGAAAATTAAAGAAATAAGAACCAAAATAATTTCAGTGCCATTCCTAGATCCTCCAAAAATATCATTTTTACCTCTTCAAACAATAGATTTGCTAATAGTTGAAATAGAAACTACTGAAGGTTTTATTGGCACAGGACATCTGCAACCAATAGCAGGTGGACTTTTGACTATTGAAATGTGCATTAATGAAATGTTGAAACCTTTGTTAATCGGAGAAACAATAAAAAACATAGAGTATCTTTGGTTAAAAATGTGGAAATCTACCTTTATTCAAGGAAGAATGGGAATAACTGTAATGGCCATGTCCGCTATTGATATTGCATTATGGGATTGCTTAGGTAGAACATTAAATCAACCATTATGGAAAATGTGGAATGGAAATAATAATCCCATTCAAACATATGGCTCAGGTTGCTGGAGAGGCTTAGGTCATGACGGAATGATTGAAAAAGCTGAAAAATATGTAAAACAAGGCTTTAAATCTATAAAAATGCAAGTATCTCATTGTTTTACTAATGATGAAGATATAGCAAATGTTAGAGATATGCGTGAAACTCTAAAAGATGAAATTGGAATTATGATTGATGTAAACCAAGGTTGGGAAATAGATGAAGCAATAAAGGTAGGTCTTGCTATTGAAAAATATAATCCTGAATGGTTAGAGGAACCTATAATGGCTGATGATTTTGAAGGATATGATAAAATTTGTGATTCAATTTCAATACCTGTTGTTACAGGAGAAAATAACTTTACTCATCACGACTTTAAACATTTCTTTAAAAGTAAAAAAATTCCAATACTTCAACCTGATATAATGAGGGGTGGTTTCACAAACTTAATGCAAACGTCTAAACTGGCAGAAGCATCTAATATAAAAATTGCACCTCACTTATTTCCTGAATTATCTATACATTTATTAGCTTCAATTACAAATTCTTCATGGTTAGAATATATGGGATGGTTTGATCATCTATGGATTGAACCTATTATACCCATTAATGGTATGATGACGCCTCCAGATCGTCCAGGCCATGGGATGGACTTTAAACCAGAAATACTATCAGGATAAAGGAAAATTGAATAAAATATGATTAAACAACTTTATAGAGATATTATCGGAATTGGAGAAAATTTTATATGAAAATAAATTTAGTTCTCATAATCCTAATGTCTACTTTTTCATTCGTTTCCATAGGCCAACAACAATCAGATATAAAAAACCCTGAGAAATACTCAATCAACAATCAAAAATATAAGTCTTTATATTTAGATGGATTTCTAAATATAAAAAAAGAAGGGAAACCTGTTATTTCAGATGATTGGATGGTGGTAACAGCAAATTTTCAAGCCTCCAAAGCTGCTGCAAAAATCCTAGAGAAAGGAGGTACAGCTGTCGACGCAATGATTTCAGCACAAATAGTTTTAGGTTTAGTTGAACCAGAATCTTCGGGGCTGGGTGGAGGAGCATTTTTAGTATATTATGATAATGTAAAAAAAGAGGTTACTACGCTCGATGGCAGAGAAACAGCTCCAAAAAAGGTTTCTCCTGTTATGTTCCAAGATAATAAGGGTAACCCCATTAAATTTTTTGACGCTGTAATTGGTGGAAAGTCAGTTGGGGTGCCTGGAGTGCCTGCTTTACTTGAAAAATCTTACCTAAAATGGGGGAAAACTAAATGGTCTTTGCTTTTTGAAGATGGTATTAAATTAGCTGATGACGGTTTTGTAGTTTCTAAAAAATTAAGTTCATCAGTTAAAAAAAATAAGGAGTCACTTATTAAATTTAAAAAAAATAAAGAATATTTTTTTCCGCAAAATATACCAATTGAACCTGATCAAATATTATTAAATAAAGAATATGCAAAAACACTAAAACAATTTTCTCAGCACGGGTCTAAAGTTTTTTACTCTGGTAAAATTGCTAAAGATATAATTTATACAGTTCAAAAATCATCTCATAATCCTGGTGTGTTATCGATAGAAGATTTGCTTTTCTATAAAGTAATAGAAAGAAAACCAGTTTGTTCATTATATAGAGATTTTAAAGTTTGTGGTATGGGGCCACCTTCTTCAGGCGCATTAACCATTAGTCAAATACTTGGCATGATTGAAAAATATGATCTCTCTAAACTTGGTCCCAAAAATCCTGAAACTTGGAGGATAATAGGAGATGCTTCAAGATTAGCCTTTGCCGACAGATCATTATATATGGCAGACAAAGATTTTGTTAATGTTCCAATTGATCAATTAATAAATAAAAAATATCTACTTAAAAGAGCTAAACAACTTGAAACCAAGAAAAAAATTGAAGTGATAGAAGCAGGTAAACTATATAACAAAAACTCTTTAAATTATGCCAAAGATATTTCTATTGAACTTCCATCTACTTCTCATATTTCTATAGTTGACATCTATGGAAACGCCTTATCTATGACAACAACAATTGAAAATGGATTTGGCTCAAGATTAATGACAAAAAGTGGTTTTTTACTAAATAATCAGCTGACTGATTTTTCTTTTAAAACTCATAATGAAGGAAAGAAAATAGCTAATAGTATAGAACCAGGAAAAAGACCTCGATCGTCTATGTCTCCAACTATAATATTTAAAGATAATAAACCTATATATATAATTGGTAGTCCAGGAGGAAGTCAAATAATAGGCTACGTAGTTAATACAATTATTGCTTTAATTGACTGGAAAATGAATGTTCAAGCAGCAAGTTCAATGCCTCATGCTATAAATAGGTTTGGAACTTATGATTTGGAATTAGGTACGTCAATAGCTGAGCTGAAAATTCCTCTTGAACAGATGGGTTATAAAGTTAATTTAAAAAAATTTTTTTCTGGATTAAATATAATTGAAATTAATAATAAATTATATGGAGGCTCAGACCATAGGCGTGAAGGTATAGCTATTGGTAATTAGATCAATAAATTTTAAAATTTAAAACCAGTTACACAAAGATTTTATTTTTACCAAACTAATTCTTAATCTATAATTAATATTATGAAAATTTTTGGATCTTTTAAACTTTCTTTTATTCCACCATTAATGATTTATCTTGCTGCAGGTATATCTGGGATTACTAATATAGTTGGATTATTTTTTGTTAAAGAATATCTAGATTTATCTGCAGTTTTTCTTGCTGGATTAGGTTTTTGGGCAGGACTTCCTTGGGTGCTTAAAATACCTTTAGGACATTTAGTAGATATCTTATGGAAATTTAAATCAGTAATTGTCTTGTTAGGAGCCCTTGTTATGGCTTCAAGTAGTATAATCATGTATTGCTTGATTCAACATAAATCTGGAATGCTAAATATTTTAAATGCTGAACAATGGTTTGTTTTATCTTCATTATTGGCACCAATTGGGTTTGTCTTACAAGATGTAGTTGCAGACGCGATGACTGTTGAGGCTGTTCCAAGCGTTGATGAAAAAGGAAATTATGTTGATTTAAAACTTCTTAAAGCTATGAATATTTCAATGCAAATGCTTGGAAGAATTGCTATTATATTAGGAACATTATTAGTTTCATTTGTGAATTTAATAGTATTTTCAGATTCATCAGAAATGAATGAATTAGATAAAATTCAAGCCTATAGTAAAATATATCTGTATTCATTAATTGTACCTTTAATATCAATTTCTGGAATTTTTATTGCTTATTTAAATAAAAAAAACAAATACAAATCTCTTATTAAGAATGGAGTTAATATTGAAAAAGCAAAAAAAATAGTTTTTCCAATTCCTGAAATTATAAAACCAAATTTATTAATAATAATAGGTTCAATAATTTTTGTATTTTTTACATTAACAATTGGAACATCTAATTTAAAATTTTCACAAGAAATTGTATTTTTAGGATCTTTTTTAATAATATTATTTTTGTTATTTAAATTGTCTAACGAATTAGACATAAACTCAAAAAAAATGTTAATTGGAACAGCCATTGTTATTTTTGTTTTTAGAGCAATTCCTGGTGTTGGGCAAAGTGGGAGTTGGTTTGAAATAGACATTTTAAAATTTGATCAAGAGTTTTTATCATTACTAGGCCTTATTGCTTCTACTTTAACAATTATAGGTATTTTTGTATTAAGGCCATTAATGGAAAAAGCGTCAATGACAAAATTAATCATTATTTTGTCTATAACTGGTGCTCTCTTTATTTTGCCTTCCATAGCTATGTTTTATGGATTTCACAATTACACTTCTACATTAACAAATGGATTAATAGATGCCAGATTTATAGCTGTTTTTAATACAGCTATAGAAAGCCCTTTAGGCCAAGTCTCTATGATACCTATACTAGCTTGGATAGCTCAATCTGCTCCAAACCATTTAAAGGCAACTTTTTTTGCTGTACTAGCCAGTTTTACAAATCTAGCTTTATCGGCGAGTAATTTAGGAACAAAGTATTTAAATCAGTTTTTTATAGTTACTCGTGAAGTTAGAAATGAAATAGGTGAAATTAAAATACAAGCTGATTATTCTGATCTTGGCACTCTATTAATTATTGTAACTCTTTTAACTTTAATAATACCTATATTAACAACTTATATAATTAGAAAAATGAAATTGATCTCATATTGATAATAAGAAAATAACGATTGATATGTTAATTATACTGTATCATGATTAATTATAATTATAATTAATCAAATGGGGAAAATTAATGAAAAAAATCTTTATATCTTTTTTATCTTTAATGTTTGTTCTTTCTATAAACATAACAAATACATTAGCTGATAAACTACCTAAAAATATAGCATGGACTGCTTACGGAACAACATCATCTGGATATGCGCAATCTGTTGGTCTTGGTCAAATGCTAAAAAAACACTATGATGTTGATTTAAGAATAATTCCTGGAAAAAATGACGTTTCCAGAATGGTTCCTCTCAAAGCTGGACAAGCTGAAATATGTTCATGCGGCATAGCAAGTTATTTTGCACAAGAAGGCATATATATGTTTGGAGAAAAAAAATGGGGACCTATGAAGCTTTATAATATTTTCAATAATATTGGAAGAAATGGTCAAATGTTAGCTACAGCAGCTGATGCTAATATTAAAACCATGGCTGATCTTAAAGGCAAAAGAGTAACTTGGGTAAAAGGATCTCCAGCTCTTAATGGAAACACTGCTGGTTTTCTAGCTTTTGGAGGACTAACATGGAATGATGTAAAAAAAGTAGAAACATCTGGTTGGGGAGCCTCTGCTAACGCCGTTATAAATGGTCAAGCCGACGCTACTATGGGATCAACAGTAGGAAGTATTTATAATAAATTAAATGCATCTCCAAGAGGTCTTTTTTTTCCATCTATGCCGCATAGTGATGATAAAAGCTGGACAAGAGCTTTAGCTACAGCTCCGCATTTTAATAAAACAAAAATTACAAATTTTATTGGATCAAATGACAAAAAGAAATCATTTGAAGGAAACAACTATCCATATCCTATTTTTGTAACATTAGAGAAAACATCAAGTAGCTTAACATACGAATTAACAAAAGCTGTGATGAACAACTATGATAATTTTAAAGATGCTGGACCTGGAATGGATGGTTATCAATTATCTAATCAAAACCTTAATTGGGTTTTTCCATATCATCCTGGAGCAGTAAAACTATATAAAGAAAAAGGTGTTTGGACTGCAAAACAAGATGCACATAATAAAGGATTACTAAAAAGACAAGATGTTTTAGCTAACGCTTGGGCTAATACTTTAAAGGAAAATCTTTCTGATGATGGATTTAATTCTAAATGGTTAAAAAACAGAGCTTCAGCTCTAAAAGCAGCTGGAATGGCTGTGCCATTTAATTAATTTATTAAAAAAATAGTAGGGCTTAACGGCCCTACTTAAATATTTAGTAAGGGATTTAATGGAAAATTTAGAAAAAAATAATATTGTAGAAATTCGAAATAGAACAGCTACTTCATTATCAAAAACAATTATTAGCATCTCTGCAATACTTTCAACATTACTATCTATTTATATGTTATTTGGAGTAGGGAATTTTTTAAATTCCTATGTTTTATTAGATACTGAATATATGTATGCAATGATTGCACTCCTTTTACCACTTCCTTTTCTTTTATATCATCCTACTCCAAGATCTGGATCAAAAATTCCATGGTACGACTTAATTCTCTCTCTATTAACTTTTGTTATTGCTGGATATTTCTGTTTTAGTGGATCTTTAATTCTCACTGAAGGTTGGGAATATATGGCGCCTTACTATGCAAAGGTAATGGCTTTTGTACTTTGGGCATTAATTCTTGAAGCCAGCAGAAGAGCTGGAGGTAATGCTATATTTTTAATTTGCTTATTAATTTCTGCTTACCCAGCAATTTCAACCTTTGCTCCTGGTTTTTTAAATGCTCCATCTCAAGCCTGGGATACAACAGCTACTTTTCATATATTTGGAACAGAGAGCATAATGGGCATTCCTATGACTGCCTTTTCAAATTTAGTGGTTGGGTTTTTAATCTTTGGCGTAGCTCTTCAATATACTGGTGGAGGTTCTTTCTTTCTAAATTTAGCCTTTGCTCTTTTAGGAAAAAAACGTGGTGGTCCAGCTAAAGTAGCCATTTTTGCTTCTGGTTTAATGGGATCAATGAGTGGCAGCGTTATTACAAATGTTTTAACTACTGGGGTCATGTCCATACCAGCAATGAAAAAAACTGGATTTTCACCAAGTTATGCTGGAGGCGTAGAAGCTTGTGCATCAACAGGTGGAGTTTTAATGCCTCCTGTAATGGGAGCAACAGCTTTTGTTATGGCTACTTTTTTAGAACTACCTTATTCAGAAATTGTTATTGCAGCGGCTTTTCCATCAATCCTTTATTATTTTGGTTTATTTATTCAAATAGATTCTTATGCAGCTAGAAATAATTTAAAAGGGTTACCTGATAATGAAATACCTAAAATAGGAAAAGTCATCAAAGAAGGATGGTATTTTATCTTTGTATTTACGATGTTGATAGTTATGTTACTATATATGCAAAGAGAAGCTCAAGCACCTTATTATGCAACTGGCACTCTTTTAATTATAAATCAAATTGTAAAAATACATCGATGGGATTTTAAAAGATTATTAGAGTTTATCCAAGGTGTGGGATCCCTTTTTGCTGAACTAGCAGGAATTTTAGCTGCCATAGGTTTAATAATTGGATCACTAACATTTACAGGAAAAGTTGGAACAATAACCTATGAATTGGTAAATTTTGCAGGAGATAATGTTCTAATACTTTTGGTTATGGGAGCCCTTACTAGTTTTGTTCTTGGAATAGGCATGACAGTTACAGCTGCTTATTTATTTTTGGCAGTAACACTTGCCCCTGCGTTAACGAGTAGTGGGTTAGATAAGGTTGCTGTGCACCTTTTTATGCTATATTGGGGCATGATATCATTTATTACGCCACCTGTTGCCATTGGGGCTTTTGCTGCGGCGTCAATTGCAGGTGCAAATGGAATTAAGACTGGTTTACAGGCTATGAAATTAGGAAGCGTCATATACTTCATTCCATTTTTCTTTGTTCTAAACCCTGCTTTAATTGGAAGAGGTGAATTAACCGATATAATAATAGTTTTTATATCAGCAGTCATAGGCATTGTTTTAATTGCGAGCTCTCTTCAAGGATACTTGATTGGATTAGGAAATTTAAATAAACTTAAACATATGGAATGGCCTTTAAGAGCAATGCTAGGATTGTCTGGTATTCTAATGGCTCTCCCAGGTGGTGAAATAGTTGGTTATTCAAATTTTGAAATCAATATAACTGCATTAATTTTAGCTTTGCCAGCAATATTGTTATTAATTTTAAAAAATAAATAAGTGTTTAAATTTTTATTTTATAACTAATAGCTATAAAAATATTGTAAAAATAAGATACTGAACATTCCAACTGAAACAGAAGCTATAAAACCTATCGCTAAAGGCTTTAATCCAAGCTTTGACATGCTTTTAAGATTAGTTTGCAGACCTAATGCAACCATCGCAAGTAAGATACAATATTTTGAAATATCTTTAATAAATATTAAAAAATAATCCCAATAATAAATTATATTTGAATTTACAATTAACTCATCACCAATTGTTCTAAAGAAGGAAAAAACAATAAATCCTACAACGAAAAAAGGGAAAAAGCTTTTTATTGAACTTTTAATTTCAACATTTTCATTTTTACTATAAAGGTAAGAAATTAATGGAATTAACAATATTAAAAATGAGTTTCTTAATAACTTTGTTGTCATTGCAGAATTAAGAGCTATCTCACTATTGTACATTTCTGAATAAATGACACCAGAAGCACTTACTTGAGCCGTATCATGAATAGATGTACCCAAAAAGATACCTGCTAATTCTGGAGTTGATCCAAAAAGATAATGAGCTAGATAAGGATATGTAAACACAGCTATCATTCCAAATAATGTAACTATGCCAACTGCATAGCTAGTTTCATCCTTGCTAGATTTAATAATTGAAGATGTCGCTATCACAGCTGTAACACCGCATATGCAAGTTCCCATTGTTATTAAATATCCTAGACTATTAGGTATTCGAAAAACCTTACATAAATAGTATAAAATTATAAAAGCAATCATAATATTAAAGATAACTAAAAGAAAAGAAATTGAGCCATAATTAAATAGCTCTGTAAGACTTAGACTAAAACCCAGTAAAGCAATTCCAATTCTTAATATTTTTTTTAAAGAAAAATTAGTAAACCACTGAACTTCCTTATTTAGCTTAAAGCTGTTACCAATCAACAAACCTATTACTATACATATGAAAGCTGAAGAAATAAGTATATTGTTTATAGATAAAAATTTATTAATTATGATTGAAATAATTACTATAGAAGTAAGAAAAAAAATTCCAAAAAAGTTCTTTTTGATTACATTCATAGAGTTTTTATTTCTTAAGTTAATTGAAAGTAATTACATTAAAATATATTAAATAAAGATTATAGCAAAACATTCTTTTTTTAAATTCTATGAAATAAAACTAAGAGCATGTCTTGAATTACCAATCTTTGACAAAGTCTTTTGAAAAAGAAAACATTTTTAAAGGAGTAGATTCTCCTCTTGGTATTTCGGCAGTTGGATTTAGTCTAAATTCGTCTTTACCTCTAGCTAATTGAGTTTCAAAAAAAGGCCAAACTGTTAAATCACCCTTAACGTTTGTTGGAGAAAACCTCATTGTAACACCACATCTTCTTCTGTTGGAATTATTAGATCCTGAGCCATGAAGTAAAGCATCATTGTGCAATGATATTTCTCCTGCTTTTAAGTTTAAAGATACAACTTTATCTTCATCAATTTGATCAAAAGAGACTTCTTGATCTAAAACTAAATTTTTAGCATTATTTTTTTTATGTATAAATTTTCCTAATTTATGACTTCCTGAAACAACTTTCATAGCACCATTATCTTCGTCGGTATCAAAAACAGCTAACCAAACAGTAACAGCATTTGCAGGGCTTAATGGCCAATATTGTGCGTCTTGATGCCACGGCACAACAGATCCATCTTTAGGCTCTTTGCTAAAAAATTGACCTCCCCACTGAACAAAGTTTGGACCTAAAAGATCTTCGACATAATCTAAAATAACTGGCGTTCGGCAAAGATCATAAAAATTTTTGCTAGCTTTATGCCACATATTAGTTTTATTTATATCAATATCATTTGGTAACTTTGAACTTAGCTCATCATACCAATTATGAAGATCTTTAACTGCATTTTCTGAAAAAACTGGCAAACCAGTAACATAGCCTTCTTTTGAATACTGCTGCTTTTCTTTGCTTGTTAATCTTCTAATTTCAGGGTGAATATCAAACATTATTTTCCCTTCTATTCTTCATTATTATCTTTTTTAATATTAAAGTCTGGTTTTTAAGCAAGGTCAATTAAATGTTTTTCTTTTTTATTTATATGATATTTAGATCCTTTCAATATAGAAAGTCTATCTTCTGGAATTATAACTGATTCCAGTTAATACCATAAATATCTATTGCATTTAAATCTCTTAGAAGACCATTTGTAATTAGTTATACTAATTCTAACACTCTATTCAGAGATATTAACGCTATAGCTTATCCATAATGAAGAGGTAGGATATGATAGTAATTTTATTTAAATTGAAATAACAAGTCATCTTAAGTCAATCAATTAAGATCCTGAAATTATTATTTAGCTTACCTAAAATTAACCTCTTCTAATGGGTATTTTTAAATACTGTTGATCATTATCTTCTTTTTTAGGCAAAAATCCTGCATCAATATTTACTTGTAAACTCTGTAATAATAACTTTGGAGATTTTAGTATTTTATCTCGAGCGTCTCTATTTTTTATAAATTCTTCTTTTGAGGTATTTTCATTTAATTGTGGGTTCAGTTTTTTTTCTTTACCAATTGTAGTTTCATATTTAACTTCTCTTTCTTTTGGTAAGTAATCGTGACCAACAAACACCCTTGTATGATTAGGAAGGGTATATAACCTTTTTGTTACTGATTTGTATGTAGTCCATCGAAGCATCAACGTCCACTTGGGCTTGCAAGAGTTCGACAAAGCAGCCTGAAATACTGCGCACATCATGCAAAGCTTGGAGCGGAATCTGCTCAAACTGCGGCGCACCCTTTGCGGCCAGAGTAATGATATTCACGCTCTTGGTATGCGCTTCTTCACTGAATGAATACTTGAGCAAGGAACCCGAATAACGAATGTGCTCAGCGCCAGCAGTTTGCGGCCTGTGAAGATGTCCAAGGGCCACTACATCAAAACCATCAAACACGCTGCTGGGAACAGCGCCTGTGCCACCTACAGAAATAGATCGTTCAGATTCGCACTCAGCAGACCCAGCAACAAAGGCGTGACCAAGCAATATATGGCGCTGCGCACCTGACTGCAATGGACCGAGTTGCGACAACGCATATCGCATGGCCTCTTCATGTGTGTTGATCGAATCGCCGCCTGGCAAGTTGCGCAGCATGGCTGGCTCCAGGTAGGGCAAGGGGTGAAGCAGCACGCGCACGCCGCCATGTTCAAAAGGAATTGGGGTAAAACGCCCAAGCGGGCCGCGCACATGCAGCCCATTGAGCTCAGTGATGCGCCCACCATAAGCGAGCCTCTGCTCACTGTCGTGATTGCCAGCCACCATGACAACCGCTATGCCGTGCTCGCAGATAAGCGAGGTCATAATTTCATCAAGCAATTGAACCGCTTCCACCGGCGCAATTGACCTGTCAAATACATCACCCGCAATGAGCACAGCTTGCACCTGCTGTTCAACAGCGATGGCAATAATTTGCTTCAAAGCATGCCGCTGCTCCTCCAAAAGTGACATCTGGAAGAAAACTCGACCTAAATGCCAATCTGCAGTGTGGAGGAATTTGATCGTCATGGGTGGGTACAAGTTTAAGGTTTAAGGGTGATGCTATTATTAATGTATCTATAATGAACAGAAATTCCATTGATAGCTGCGAAATTCATAATATACCTCTTCTACAAATTACTTGAAACTTAATTAATTTAATTAAAATAAATGATAATATGTGATTAAGAAAGCTAATTATAATTTATTTTTCAAGAAATCAACTTCAAAAAATTGTTCTGAATTACTCTTGCGCCTTAGCAAAGCGAGCGTCTCTCCAAGCAATAGCATCTCGCATTCCATGTTCACGAGCAATATCCATAAATGCTTTTTTATCAGGCGATCCTACAGACTCAATTGCATGATCTATATCAAGGGCATTTTTTAACGCCTTTTTCATCCCTTGAATTTTATAAGTCTCATTCAAAGCCCTTTTAGTAGAGGTAACAACTACTGGATCAACCAAGGCTATTCCCTTGGCGATACTTAATGCCACTTCTAAGTGCTTACCCGTTTCAACTACTCGACTAACTATTCCTGCGCTTAAAGCTGTATTTGCATCAATTCTATCTTGGCCAGTCAATATAATGTCTTTAGCGCGTTTAGGGCTTGTAACCCAAGGCAATAAAAGCGTTACAATCCCTGCTCCAAACTTAAGTTCAGGCTCACCAAATATTGCATCCTCTGCAGCTACTGTAATATCGCAAGCCAATGCAATTTCAAAAGCACCCGCCATACAGGCGCCATGTACTGCTGCAATAGTTGGCTTTGGACTATTCCAAAAACGCATTGTACTATCAAAATCTAAATCTAGAATTTCACGCCAAATCTTTTTCCCCGATGGATTAGTTTCCATCTGCGCCTTCAGATCAAATCCTGAAGAAAATGCTCGACCTGCCCCACTAATCACAATTGCTCTAACCATAGAGTTAGATTCTGCAGAGTCCATCGCCTCATTTATTTCGATCAATGTCTGCTTATCAAGAGCATTAAGTCTATCTGGTTTATTAAGAATAATTTGCGCTACATTCCCGTCTACTTCATATAAAATTGAATTAAAAGTCATTTTTTATCCTTACTAGGTTTGTTGAGAGGATGGAGTTAATTCTCCAGAAAGAATTTGTCTCTTAAAATAAGATCTGTCAGCTTTGCCCGTTCCCCCAACAGGCAAAGCAATTCCAAAATAAAACACATCTGGTATTTTGTATTTTTCTAAACATTTTTTTAAGTGTGTTTTTACTTCAAATACACTAATTTTATTTAAAGAGTTGGGAATAATTAGTACGTGTATACGTTCTCCAAGGATATCATCTGCAATCCCCACTGCCATTGCAGCAATAACAGATCGATGTGAACAAATAGCCTGCTCAATTTCACCAGGAGAAATCTTATTTCCACCACGGCTAATCAATTCTTTACTACGTCCCATTAATTCTAAAACTAATGGACCAACTTCCTTTACAATGTCACCGGTTTTAAACCATTTTCCAGAAAATGATTTTTGGGTTAATTCAGCCTCATTCAAATAACCATTCATTAAATATGGACTAAAAATCTGCAACTCTCCTTCTTCACCTAATCGAACTGGCTTGTTGTTTAAATCAACAATTCTGTAAGTTACACCTCCAGATGGCTTGCCAATAGACCCTGGATACTTAGAAAAAGTATCAGGAAATGAGAAAAAATCGCAACTAGCGGTTTCAGTTGAACCATAAATGTCAATTAAATCAGTTTTAGAAAATTCTTTTCTAACTGTCACCGCCAAAGATCTTCCTAAAGATTCTCCACCAATCAAAATTTGCTTCAAACATCCAGTATTAACCTTTTTCTCGATTTGATCTATTAATTCAAGCTTGGAGAAAATAACTCTCATCATTGTTGGCACAACACCAACACGTGTTATTTCGTTTTTAGCTAATGTAGAAATAAATTCTTCAGCATTAAATTTTTCATGTATATAAATCGCTCCACCTCTAAGTAGAGTTAACAATGCAAGCCAAAGGCCAAATACAAAATTAATATTAAGAACTAGAAGAACACGATCTTGTTCATTAAATTGCAATATCTTATCTATTTCATAAATCTTATCAATAAAAGCTTGATGAGAAACTACAACCCCCTTGGGCTCACCAGTACTTCCAGAAGTAAAAATAATAAATGCAGCGCCTCTGATAATTTCTAAATCAGAAAACTGATTTGAAGAAAGATTTACTATCTTAATTTCTTTATCAAAAGATTGATAATCTATCAAAAGCTTAGCATTAGTTTTTTTCTGAATTTTGAGATACACTTCCTTTGGAGAAGTCCTGCTGATTGGAACAATAACTCCTTCAGCTTGCCATATGCCAAGTATTGCTGCAATATCCGATGGTTGATTTGAAACTAATACAAGAATAGGGTCATGAGGTTTAGATCCATGTTTTATTAACTTCTCGGCAATTTCCAGCACCTTTAGATACAATTTTTTGTAGGTAACATCATCAATTAAACCAATTAATGCATGTCTTTGAGTGTGTTTAACAAGCGAATGTCTAAGGAGGTTACCTAGATTTTTAGCCACCAGATCCTCCATAAGCGTTTAAACTAAAATTATTTGAAGATTATGTGTAACAATCTATTATTTGCTATACTAACCGTCAACTTTTAAGTTATATTACTAATACTAATGCTTATATATTTGATAATCAGAGGGCCTTTATCATAAGTAAAGATTGTGAACATTATCTATTCTATAGTTAAAATTCACTATATCAATATTGGATCAAAGAATTAAATTTGACATTACATTAAAATAACAGAATCTTAATTTGGCTTGAAGACGTTTACACCTTCAACGCATTTTACTTTCCCTGAGACACCCAAATAATCTTCCAATGTCATACTCAACATTAACTCAACATCATCAGGCGTATTTGCTATAAAGCGACTTCCATCAGAAAGCCGTCCAAACAAAATTCCAAATGAAGGTCCTTTACGATCATGCATAATTGTATAGGTTTCTATTGACGCATCACCATTTGCAAACTCTGTTACAGACGGCCCCTTTTGAGAATTAATTTCAGCCTGATAAATACTCGGATCTTTTGGAGCGAATGGTTTCTCTGCTGGTTCGGCAGAGTAAATACCAGCTGACTGCTTCGTTACATAATTTCCATTAGCCGTAACTAGTCCTTTAATACCAGGCTGAGCTCTTACCTTATTAATCATCTCAGCAATTGAGTGCGTAACATAATTATTGCCTGGCCCACCAAAATAAGGCAACCCTCCAGTAATTGTAAGACCTCTTGGATCATCTAGAGACACACCCATTTCATCGCACGCAATCTGCACTGCCGAAGGAAAACAACTATATAAATCAAGCGCGTCGATATCAGCTAATGTGCAATCAGCCATTACAAATGCCTCCTGAGCAACTTTTGACATTGCAGGCGACGAATGAAAGTTTATACGATCACTTAAATACCAGTGATCATAGGCATCAGCACACCCATGCAGATAAACCCATTTTTCCTTGAGGATACCTAATTCTTTTGCTTTGGCAACTGATGTTAAAATAATTGCAGCAGACTGATCAATAAACGCATTGGAGTTCATGAGCTTAGTATAAGGGAACCCTATATACGGGTTATAGGAGCTAACTGTTGCAATCTGCTTTGCTGTAAAACCTTGTCTCCTATCTGCTAGTGGGTTATTAGCCGCAACTGAAGCAAAATTAGAAAACAGCCTGCCCATTTCAAGAGAATGCTCTGATATTGAACGACCTTTATCGCCGCGAATAGAATTCTCAAACATTGGATAGGCAAATATAGCACCTGCCATACGATGGCGATCTTCAATATCTGACCATCCTCGTTTATCTACACCCCATTCTTCAAAGCTGCCTCCAGGATCTTCATTCCAGTCAAGTTTAAGGCCCCCTCGTTGGGCATTCTTCTGGGTTGCTAATGCTTCCCCGCCTGCAATCATTCCAGCTTCCATTTCTCCACGCGTTATCATCTCAAACATACGATTGACACACCACTGAGGCATATTTCCACCAGGGTGTGTATAAATAAGACGGGTAGAGTTTTCTAAGCCAAGACGATTAGCTAACGAACGCGGTGGATTAGCATATTTTCCAAATGGGCAGATAAACCTCCAACTCGTATCAGAAAAGGAACGGAGTAAAACGATAGTATCTAAAGACTTTAAAAGAGCGGCTCCTGCACCGCTATCTTCAGCTGCCTTTCGTCCCGATGCGGCAGTCAAATCCATTGGGGAAAGAGCCAAGGCTGGATCTGGTTCACGTTGAGTTACCTGTCCGGTTCCTACCAATATTGGTATTCTTGTTTCATCCATTTTTTATCCTCCCATACTTTAAAAAAATCTAAGCATACTTAGGAACTTTATTTTTATATTAAACATAGTTTTCTCATTTAATACGTTAGATATAAAAACAAGGAATATCTATATTATGTTGTAAAAAAATATGATTATTTATGTTGTAAAATATTTCTAGTTAAACAAGGATTTAGAACATCCATTTCACAAGGCATAAACAAAAATTATGGAAGAGATGAGAAAGTAGCAAGAGAATTAAATTTTTTTTATAAGATTAAAATAATTATGATTTTAATATAAAAAATATTTGTATTTGAGTTTTTTTGATAATTACATAACCTTATAATATTTATATATTAGGAGGATTTTAATGATTGATCTAAGTGTTCGTCTTTCAAAGTGTTACGCTAGCGCTGTTCACGATGTTCTTAGGGAAATGGGGTATGGAAACTGTGTACTTCCTCCAGAGATCCAAGCGCTTGAGCGAGGTCAAAAATTAGCTGGTGAAATATACACTATTTCTGGTTGTATTGACCAAACTCTATCTCGCCATGATTCTTTGCTTTTATGGTCTCAAGTTTTATCAAAAGTTCCAGGTGGGAAGGTTCTTGTATGTCAACCCAATACACATGCTGTTGCTCTTATGGGAGAATTATCTGCACGTGCCTTAATGGTTAAAGGTACAAAAGGGTATTTAATGGATGGGCACTGTAGAGATGTTGAAGAAATAATCAATGCTGGTTTTCCAGTTTTTTGCAGACTTACTACAGCAGCTGATATTGTTGAAAGGTGGAAATATAACTCACTTGGAAATCCAATAACTATTGGTACAGTTACAATTCGTTCTGGAGATTATATTATTGCCGATATGGATGGCGCAGTAATTGTGCCTCAAGAAGTTATTAAAGAAGTAGTGGATAAAACAGAAAAGGTAATGTTAACAGAAAATGAAATGCGTTCAGCAATATTAGACGGTATGGATCCAGAGCAAGCTTATTTGAAGTATGGAAAATTTTGATCTTAAAACTCTTTTAAAGAAGTAAAATTAACAGGCTAAAATCAACATTTTTCTCTTGAATGTTTTAGTAATAAACTTCAAGCTGAAGTCACTAATAAGACTGTAACTGAGATGTTTATTTTAAATCAAGACCTTTGGAATCAACTATAATATTATTATAACAAAATAAACATAAATGAGATTAAAATGAATAAAAAGAAATACATAGATCTTGCCATTGAAAATTCAATAGCTGATATTCGTTTAAAACGTTCACCAATAAATGCTTTCAGCGTAGATTTTCTCAATGAAATTTTAATTACTTTAAAAGAAGTAAATAATAAAAAAGATGTGCTAGCTGTAATGATAAGTAGCTCTATACCAAATATATTTTGTGCCGGTCTGGATCTAGATATTTTGATAAACAAACCAATATTAGAAGTTAGAAAATTTCTTGAATTGCTATATATAGAACTTTGGGACACGCAATATAAGATGGATAAACCTACAATTGCTGTTATAGATGGCGCTGCACGTGGTGGAGGAATGACATTAGCAATTTCATGCGATATTATTATTGCTTCTGACAAAGCTTCATTTGGATATCCTGAAATTGATTTAGGCTTACTACCTGCAATTCATTTTAATCATTTACCAAAAATCATTGGTCGCTATCGTGCTTTTGATTTACTTTTTAGTGGTCGTACATTTGATGCAGATGAAGCATTATCAATGGGTTTAATTAATAAGAAGGTTCCAAAAGCTAATGTGTTAGACGAAGCAAGAAAAGTCGCTGGTGTATTTTCTAAAAAATCTCCTACTGCTATTAGATTAGGAAGAGCTGCCTTTATGCGCACTAACGATCTTGATTATAGAAGAGGAGTTGCAAATGCAGTCGAAGATTTTTGCAATGTAGCAATGACACCAGATGCACAAGAAGGACTTAAAGCTTTTTTAGAAAAAAGAAAACCAAACTGGGAATAATAAAAATTTTTAATATTTAGCTAAAAATATTAAAATTTAAGTTTTAATAAAATTTAATTTATTTATGATTTTCTATAAATTAATCAATCAAAGGATAATGATATGTAGAAATACATAATTTTTGGGAAGACTTCTCAAGAAACTGCTGCTTCAATGCTAAATAAACCTCAAAATAGAAGAATCATAACCGAACCATTAGCTGAAGCTTTTGGAGCAAAGTTTATTGAATTTTTATATCTAAATCATTCTGATTTTGACTTTATGTGTATTGTAAAAGCTAAAAATGACAAAGATATGGCGGCTATTACAAATTTAATTTATGCAAGTGGTGCTTTTTCTAGTTTTAATTGGTTTAGAGCATTTGAGGCAGAAGAATGGAAAGATGTTTTTCAATTAGCCTCTGACAATATGGCAACTTACATATCCGCAAAACAAAAAGCACAGGAGGAATAATTTTGTATGGAAGAAATATACTTTTACTTTGTTAGCGCCCTCTCTATGGGCTGTAGTTGAGGCTATTGGCTCGAATGTTGATGAAGAAAAAGACAAAAGAACATTATTTAAAACAGGCGATAATAGTAGTTTCATTATTGAATTTTTTGACAATATAACAATTGCAGGGAAAAAAATAGAAACTATGAAAGCCATGCAAGGACTTAGTGAGCAAGCAATGGCTAAGGTATCTATCCAAGAAGGGTCAATTATCAAAAAATAATAAAAAGGATGAAAGAGCCATCCTTAGGTCATGGCTAATTGTCTGAATTCCTTGAATTGAGATTTATCTGGCATCTGAAATGCCTGGAACTTCAATAATCAGTAATTCAGCCTCAGTCTTTGCCTTTAAAGTTATAGCGACCTCATCAGTTATTGCTATGCCGTCACCCTTTTTTGCATGAAGGTGATTGACCATTGCTTCTCCCTCAGCAATTAATAAATATGCTTTACCAATAATATTGTGAGTTATCTCATCTCCTTTATTAATTCGTCCAGCATAAATTCTAGCATCTTGATTGATATTTAATGGCGCTTTTTTATCTCCAGATACTAGTAGTGGCAAATATTTTGTAACTGGTTTTTTTGGAAATTCAGCCATATCCCAGTCAGGTTTAATGCCTGTTGTTTTTGGTTTTATCCAAATTTGGTAAATATTTGTTTCTTCATCTTCTAAATTATATTCAGAATGTAATATTCCAGTCCCAGCACTCATAACCTGAATATTTCCAGCAGTAGTTCTACCTTCATTCCCTTTATTATCTTTATGTGTAATTGCTCCTTTACGCACATAAGTTATGATTTCCATATCACTATGAGAGTGTGTATCAAAACCTGTATGAGGTGCGATTATATCATCATTTATAACCATTAATTCACCATAGCTGAGCTTCTGTGGATCATAGTAATTAGCAAAGCTAAAATGATGCTTGGCATTAAGCCATCCGTGATTAGCACCACCAAGGTCTGCAAATGCGTAACGTGTAATCATGATTTATCTCCTATAATCTTAAATTAAGCTGCTAGTTCAGTTACTTTGGCTTTAACAATAGCATCAATCTTTGTGCGGGCCGCAGCAAGACCTTCAGCCTGAGGCTTATCTCCCATATCCATCCCATTAGCGGCAATGACTTCAACCGATGTGAGGCCGATGAAACTAAGGATGTGGCGAAGATAACTAGACTGAAAATCGTAAGGGTTAGGTTTGTCAGGTGCCCCATCACCATACTGGCCGCCACGCGTCGAGATGATATAAACAGGCCTATCAACAAGAAGACCTTTCGGGCCTGCTTCTGTGTAACCAAAAGTTTTTCCGGGTCGGGTGATGTAGTCGATATATGTACGCAACTGGGCGGAAATGGTAAAATTATGCATGGGAGCAGCTATGAGGACTATGTCTGCAGCGTCAATCTCACCAATCATTGCATCAGATTGCGCTATGGTTTTAGCTTGTAATTATGTCGGATTTTTTACACCAGCACGGAGGGCAGTTGTCATCTCTTCATCAAGGTTTTGTAATTGATCAGAATTAAGATTACGAGTCTTGAGATTTAGCTCAACAGCATTCAAGGCAAGTTTTTCAATAAATTCATGAGCGAGCGCTGTTGAGATTGAAGAACTGCGTGCAGATGTTTCAAGAATAAGTAGATTGGTCATTGTTTTATACTCCTATTTAGAATGACTGGATATGGAGGGATATGAACGAAACCCGTCCCAAATTATGTGTTAAGGCTCAGCCCCGCATTTGCTTAGGCAGATAAGTATCTAAGGGATTGAAATTTACTTGAAGCCTTTTCCCCGAGCCCATTAAAGCAACAGCAATTGCAATGATGGTCAGCGATGCTGGAAACTCCCAGCCACCTCCATCAGCAGAAAATAGCCAGCCATTATCCAAGTGAAAAAAAGTTGCTCCAAGTAAGACCGGCACTGAAAAGAACGCGGCAAGGCGTGTCTGTATTCCAAGGATCAGGGCGATGCCGCCTGCAACTTCTCCAAAAATAATGAGATAAGCAAAAATGCTGGGTAGGCCGAGGCTAGCAAAATATCCAACAGTTCCAGCTATTGTGAAAACAGAAATTTTTAGCCATCCATGAGCAAGCAGAATGACACCAAGATGAATACGCAAGAGGCTAAGCCCCCATGATTGCTCAATTGAATATGATGTTGAATTTGACATTGGTTTCTCCATTAGTGTGTTGACTAATAGAGAATATAATGTAATTAATATTTTTATAAAGATCACTTAAGTTTAATGATAATAAATTTTTAGTTTATAATATGTTTGTTCATCCATCCTTTCATGTCCTTAAAGTAATTATTCAGGAGGGCAGTTTCACTAAGGCTGCACGAAAATTAGATATGTCAGGCGCTGCAGTGGGTAAGCATGTCAAGATGCTTGAAAGAAAGATGAAACTGCGCCTATTTCATCGCACAACGAGGACGGTCACCCCTACAAATGCTGCACTAAAGATAAATGCTGAAGTGAAACAAAGTGAGGAGCATCTCAATGAAGTGCTCGAGGAACTAGATAATGAACAGTCCACGCCGAAAGGTAGATTAAAGATCAATGTCCCGATGTCCTATGGCGAGTTGTTTCTGGCTAAACCGATGGCAAAATTTGCTGCGCTCTATCCAGATGTAATTCTCGATGTCGATTTTGACGATAAGCGTGTTCACCTAATCGAAGAAGGTTATGATCTGGTAGTTAGGATTGGCATACTCGAAGACTCAGGGCTTATAGCCAAACGTATTTCTGATTTTCCCTTACTGATGTGCGCATCGCCAAGGCTAATTGAGAAATTAGGTGAACCATCTAACCCAAAAGACCTGTCTAATTGGCCTTTTATCTGTTATTCGAATGCTGCCAACCCATCTCTATGGTCATACACAGATCAGGATGGCAAAGGAGCATCGCTGAATCTTTCTCCAGCTCTCTACGCAAATAGCGCCAGCATGATGAAAGAAGCCTGTATAAAAGGGGTCGGCCTTTCCCTTCTGCCTCAATTCTGCTGTAGAACTGAGATCAAAGATGGCGATCTAATACATATCTTGCCCGGATATCCTGCAGCCCCTGAGCGCGGTGTTTATGTCGTTTACCCAGACAAAAAGTTTATGCCCCTGAAAGTCAGAAAATTAATTGACCTTCTTGAAAAGAGCTAATCTAGTGCCTTGATGGTGAAAAAATAAAAAAGTACTTTTCCAACCAGATTGCAACCAGAAGGTTGTTTTTATTGTGAGGAGAAGCTGTCAAAAAATTTACAAGACTTTTACAAGATTTTTTTGCTCTAAAGCAAGCTATTTTAGCCCTATTCATTAATGGTGAAGTAATGCTTTCCCTGATATAGACGAGTAATAAGAACAATAATCTGTTTAAACTAAATCATAACAAGATTTAGTCATAATTATAATACAAACTTAAATCAAATTTGGAGAAAAATAAATGGCTAATAGCGGAATAGAGTGGATTGATATTACATTTAACTTTTGCGTAAGGCTTTTATACGATGTTGGCGGATTAATAGGTATTACTTACGAGGAGATAAATGTATGTCTATTTGTAGTAATCTGGCCTATCGCCAGTCTTGTTTTATTTGCAGAAGTCATAAGACTTAGGTTGAAAATCAATACTTTGACTAAAAAAAATCTAGCACTTTAGGTACTTGGCAAATCAATCCAGTTAAACAACTGCAACCCGCCATCGACGACTAATGTTGTCCCTGTCACATAGCCCATCAAATCATTTGAAAGAATTGCCATTGCTGAGCGTGCAATATCATCTGCGTTTCCAAACCTTCCTAATGGAATTTTCCGTTTTGGCTGAAACGTATCCTCGCTAGTGGAGAATCCTCCACCTGGAATTGCGCCCGGCGCTATTCCATTTACCCGAACACCTGACGGCCCAAGTTCACGTGCAAGCTCTTTCAGCATCATTGTCATACCAGCTTTTGACGCGGAGTAGTGTGGTAGATTTCTCGGTTCAGTCGCATGCAACGATGTTACATAAAGAATTCGTCCAGCTACTTTATCTTGGCGCATGGCGGATGCAACTTCACGCCCTAAAAGAAAGCCAGATCGTAAGTTAGTATTCAACATGGCATCAAAGGTATCTTCAGAAACACTTAACGGAGTATCTTTTTCATGTCGTGGTGGACATGCAGAGTGAACAAAAATTGCAGGCGGATTGGCTTCTACAAACTCCCAAACTGTGCGCCAGCCCACTTTGTCCGAAAGGTCTGCAACAAGTGTGCGGGGTACCATACCAACTTTAGCCACCTCATCAGCAACCTGCGAAAGACGTCTACTATCAACGTCGGTAATTGTCACTTCCGCCCCCTCGCCTGCAAGCCTTACAGCAATCGAGCGCCCAATATTTGATGCAGCACCGGTAACCAGTGCCCGTTCTCCTTTAAATAATTCGACGCCCAAAATACTCATACTTCTTATTCCTTCAATAGATTATTGTCATAAAAATTCACGTACTCTAATTCGATAGGTAACAAATTACGATTTATATTATTCCATTTCATATAAAGCCTGAACAATATCTTTAATGTGTTAATTAAATGTTAAAATAAAATAACGTCAATAACAACAACTCTTTAACCCTTTTTTTGAAATGATCTATTTCATCAATCCCATGGGGTATCAAATTCCAGAATATGGTACCTAAAAATTACCTACCTTTTGCTTAACTATATCTAAATTAGGATGTGCATACCTAAGCAACATAGACTGAGCCTTATGTCCGCTAATAGAAGCAGCTTCCGGTATGGTTAATCCTCTCTCAACAAACCTTGATGGGGTACATTAAATGTTGCTATTGCTAAAATTCAGTTGCAAATGATGCATATTGTATGAATAAAAGTTTTTCTCAACCTAACCATTATCCAGTATAAGAAAATTGAATCTTTTTAAAAAAAATGATATTTAATTTTATTGCTAGAGTTAAATTATAGTGAGTGCCAATTTGATCAAGAAAAATTACTTCAGGAAAATTGCTTTTGGCCTAGGCCCTAATACTGATGTTCCCAGCGATCCTGTTGCTTGGGCACAAGCTCAGGTCAACTCTGTGCCAAAATTGGCATGGGATGGCCCTTTGTTTTCTGAAAAATTTTTATTAGACAAGCGAGCAGAATATAGATTTGGTGAAGATGAAATCCGAGAGCGTTATAAGAATGATAGGCAAGCTTTAAAACAGGCTGAAAAAAAACTCAGATACACAACAGGAGAGCAGTATTTTGAGAGCCTTGAACTCAACATACGTCATCATGCAGCACGAAATAGCGGAACGCCAGTGTTTGAGAGGCTTTGGTGGTTTTGGTCCAATCACTTTGCAATTTTGGATAAGAGCTCATTGCCGTCATTCAATACAGGCGCTTTTCAACGAGAAATAATTCGTGAGAATCTTTGTGGAAACTTCACTAATTTACTTAAGTCCGCTACAATCTCTTTTGCAATGATAAAGAACCTTGATAACAGTGACAGTGTTGGGCCGAATTCTAAAAATGGTCAATGGCGAAAGAAAAAAGGGAAACCAGTATCGGTAAATGAAAATCATGCTCGCGAATTACTAGAACTTCATAGCGTAGGGCCTGCTGCTGGTTATTCTCAAAAAGACGTTATTGAATTGTCTTATATTATGGCTGGCTGGGAATGTCCTTGGACAAAAAAGCGACACGATGCTAACCAAGTTAAGTTCAACCAAAATAAGCACGAGCCAGGCGAACACAAAGTTTTTGGCAAAGCTTATAAACAGAAAGGGGTAACCCCAAAGAACAAGCTTATTGATGTTATTAATGACCTTGCAGAACATCCATCCTGTAGTAATTTCATCACGCATAAGCTTTGTCGTCACTTCATTTGTGATCACCCAACTGAAGAAATGATGAAGCCAATTCTAAAAGCTTGGAATGAGAGTGGTGGTGATTTGCCAACAATCCACAAAGCTTTGCTTGAAGTGACTTATGAATATACAGGTATGTTTGATAAGTTTCAAAATCCAGAAGTTTGGCTTATGCAAATGGCAACCATGGCCGACCTAAACTGGCCATTGTCCAGCGTGGACATGATTCACGATTTCTCTACCAAGCCTAGAAAACATATGAATAGGGTCAAATGGGATTTGAAGGAAATTGGTCTGTCCCCTTATCGCCCTACTCAACCTAATGGCTGGTCAGATTTGTCAGCTGACTGGATATCACCTGAACTGCTTTTGAGGAGAATAGTTTTTGCAAAGAAATTCTCATCGAGTGGTAGTGGCCATGGCCCACAAAATTGGTCCCCTGTACATATGCTCCAATCAAATTTTGATAACCTGGACCGTGTCCTCGATTATTTGTCATTAGATAAAGATAGATGGCAACAAGATCCTAAAGCCAAAGAACTTCATCCATATAACGTAATCCAAACTCTTTTCCCAAGTAATTGGATGGTGTCAGCATGATTTTATCCAGACGTTTCTTCATCCTTGGTGGGACAAGTCTTAGTCTTCTTGGTCATCCAATTTGGAATGCACGTGCAGCAACTCAAAAAAAGAAGAACCTTGTTATCATCATGCTCCGCGGAGGCATGGATGGATTAACTGCTGTACCAGTAAAAGATAGACTTTTAAATTCTTTGAGACCAAACATCCTTGTGAATAAGACCATCGATCTTGATGGGAATTTTTCTCTTCACCCGAGGCTTAAAACTTTTGCTTCATTATGGAAGACTGGACAAGCTACTGTTGTCCATGGCAGCAACATTCCTTACACAAAAAGATCCCATTTTGAAGGACAAAATCAAATGGAAACCGGTGCCACAACCCCTTACACAGAGGCTACCGGATGGTTAGGAAGAGGCATTGATACTGCTGAACTTAATGGTTTAGCAATTTCGTTGCAAATGCCACTTCTATTGCGTGGTAAAATCACGGCAGACAACTATTTTCCAACGACCTTGGGTCTTCCTTCGTCTAAGATTTTTGAAAAAGTTACATCCTCATTTGTTGAAGGCACTCCGCTTCATGAAGCAATGATGTCAATTAATGCACGACCACGTGAAATGCTGAGAGCGAATTGGAAAGATAGAGAGCCTCTAAAACTAGCAAAGACTGCGGCTGAACAACTTAAGGCAAATGATGGCCCTCGTATTGCAGTTTTTGATTTGGATGGGTTTGACACTCACTCGGCTCAAGGAGGAACTGATGGCGAACATGGTGAGAAACTAAGTAAGTATGATGGTATTGTTAAGGTGCTTAAAGACAATTTAGGTAAAACCTTTGATGATACTTTAATCGTTACTCTAACTGAGTTTGGAAGAAAAGTTGAAGAAAACGGTGGGTATGGAACCGAGCATGGGTATGGTACTGCTATCTTAATGGCGGGTGGCCTTGTAAAGAAATCACAGGTTTATACTGACTGGCCTGGTCTGTCCAAAAAGGCTTTGTTTGAAGGGCAGTATCTCAACGCTACAATCGACGCTAGAGCAGTCTACTGCTCTGCTATGGCGGCATGTTTCGATGTTGATTTCAATTATATGAGAAAGCATGCATTTTGGAATGAACAACTTCCCGACCTAACTGAAAAGCTTTTTAAAACCTAAAATAACAACAATAACAACAAGTCTTTAACCATTTTTTGAAATGATCTATTTCATCAATCCCATGGGGTATCAAATTCCAGAATATGGTACCTAAAAATTACCTACCTTTTGCTTAACTATATCTAAATTAGGATGTGCATACCTAAGCAACATAGACTGAGCCTTATGTCCGCTAATAGATGCAGATTCTGGTATGGTTAATCCTCGCTCAATAAACCTTGATATTGCCTCATGCCTTAGGTCGTGGAAGTAGAGGTCGTCTAAATCCGATCTCTTTATTAGCCTCTTCCATGCGTTTTGAAGTGACGAGTGACTTGCGTTAAACACAGATTCTCTTAACCTTGGTAATGATTGAAGAATTGATAGAGACTTGTTTGACAAGGGAATGACCCTATCCTCTCCATTCTTAGTGTCTCTAACCTTTAGTAACCTACTATCTAAATCGACATCTTCCCACAACAACTTTATCAACTCACCCTGCCTAAGACCTGTTTCTAATGCAATTAAGATCAACGGCTTTAAGTAACTAACTTTAGTTTCTCTAAGGGCATGCATTAATGTGTCAATATCGTCTGCAGATACCCTTCTATCTCTTGGTTTATTAAGCTTTGGCTTGGCTACCATATCTACTGGGTTAGTAGGTAGATAATACCCCACTCCAATCGTGCAAACTCAAGGCAATGTCTTATTAAAGCCAAGTGATACCTTGTGGTTCTTGCGCCATCAACAAGCCTTAAGGTTTTAAAATTCAATATGATTGTGGAGGTTAAATTAGATAGTCCAACTCCTGATATAGACCTCTTAAGCAAAGCCTTAATCCTCCAAGTCTCTTTATCACAGCTCTTTTTATGAGGGGTTACCTCTTTTAAGTATCGTTTAAGTAAATCAACTAAGGTTACAGACTTATCAACGCACCCAACAAGGCCTTGATCTATTTGCCGCTCTTGCATAACAGTCCATCTTTGAGCGTCTTTATGGTAAATGTTTTAGATTGAGATGGCTGTCCATGCTTTCTAACTCGAACAAACCACTTGTCATTGCGCTTAATTATAGACGCCATAGTTAAACCTCACTGGATCAATAGTGGATCAAGTGGTTACATTTGATATGAAGTAGAAAGATAAGAACTATAAATGTTTAATGAAAACAAACACTTAAATTGGTCGGGGCGGAGAGATTCGAACTCCCGACCCTCTGGTCCCAAACCAGATGCGCTACCAGGCTGCGCTACGCCCCGAACAATACGATTTATACTTTAGAATTTAGTAAAAGCAAGCAAATGTTTAACTTAGATCAAAATATATTTTCTTAGATATTTAATTTATAATTAAAGGGAAGGACAAACTAACTTATCTCCAAGATTTCCTTTAAATTCTCCAGCATTTAATTCTAAAACTGATCTAGCTTTAACTTTACTTTGAATATTAAATTTATCTAAAGCTATAGCATTCCTATATATTTCAATAATTACTCCTTCTTGATTCATAAAAAATAAATCAAGATTAATAAAAGTATTATGCATCCAAAAAATTCTAGTTTGACTATCTGGCCATAAAAAAAGCATTCCATGATTATTCTTAATTTTATTTCTATGCATTAGTCCAATTGATTTTTTTTCTTTGGTATCAGCGATATCTAAACTTAATGTAATATTTTTATTATTTTTTACATGCATTTTACAGACTATATTTTTTAAATTTGATCCATCAATATCTGCTAAAGATTCAAAACTGTATAATATTAGGAAAACTCCTAATAAATATTTGATTTTTTGTATTTGATATTTAAACATTATATTTTTTTAATTTTCAAAACTTCATCCAGAAGAAATAAAACTTCATCTCTAACAATAAATTTAGAAACAGGGTCTCTCCATGACTTAAGCCAATGATCCGGGATGCCATCTCTAACTCTGCTATTATTCCATTTAAGGTTTTTTAATAAGTTCTGACAAGATAAAGGCATCTCATCATCAAGCCATTCAATATGGTTATTTAACAAAGCCCAATTCCCAGCCCAAGCTTTAGCTGTTAAATAAGGATTATACCCTCCTCCACCTAAAGTAAGAGACGTATTACAGATGGTTAATAAATCACTTATAGTTTTCCAATAACCGTTATTGGTCAGAGACAATCTAGACTGCGGATCCCCGTCAAGCATATCCGCACCTGCCTGAATAATTAAAAGATCAGGTTTAATAGAATTTCCTAATGGAAGAATAGCATTTTTAATAATAATACTTATTTCATCATCATTGAAACCTTCAGGAACAGGAAAACACATTATATTATGTGTTTTACAATCTTCAACCAAACCAGTTTTAGGCCATCTATCTTTCTCATGAATAGAAACCACTGTGACATTTTCATGTTCAACAAATACATCTTGAACACCATCACAATGATGAGCGTCAATATCTACATATAAAATATTTGAAAAACCTAGCTCTATCGCCTTTAAAATAGCCAGAACACAGTCATTTAAGAAACAAAATCCATAAGCTTCAGATTTTCTTCCATGATGTGTTCCCCCTGAAAAGTTCAATATTCTCTTTGCATCATTGTTTGCCAACATTTCTATAGCCTTAATACTAGCTTTAGCTGCAGAAGCTGGCCTAGAAAAAACCTCTTTAAATATAGGGTTATTTCCAACACCAATATTATATTTTTTTTTATAAATATCAGGAAGATATTGATTTATCTCTGCTTCTTGCAAAGCTTCAACGTAGTCTTTATCATGATAAAGGATTAGCTCTTCAATACTAGCAGCTCCATTTTTAATGATTTGATTATCATTCACCCAACCCGTTAGCTTTAAAAGCTCTACACTTGGCCAAACTCTATCCATATCCAAAGGATGACCTTTTTCATATCGAGAACCTTTAAAAATATCACTAGTAAATATATAATTCTGCATTGTACTTTTTTCTAATATATATATTTATAATATCAACTTAATTATTTACGGATTAATATGTTAAGAGGTTTATTTATAACGGCAATTATCTTTCTTATTTGGGAAATAAGCTGTTCAATATTTAAAATCCCTCCTTTCATGCTACCTCCACCTTCAAAGGTGATGCTCTCAATATATAATAATTGGGAAGAATTGCTAAAGCATGCTTCCTACACATTAATTGAAATTTTAGCATCTCTTTTCATAGGTTCATTTATTGGTATAGCCACTGCGTTAATAATATCCTCTTCTGCTAAACTAAAGCTATGGATAATGCCAATATTGTTAGCAAGTCAATCTATCCCTGTTTTTGCGTTAGCTCCTTTATTAATATTATGGCTTGGTTATGGAATGATTAGCAAAATAGTCATTGGTGTTTTAATTGTATTTTTTCCAATAACATCTAACTTTACTGACGCATTAAACAAAGTGCCTCAAGAATTAATTGATGCAGGCAAGACTATAGGATTTAATAAATCTAAGATTTTTTGGAAAATTAAAATACCTGCTTCTTTGCCAGGTTTATGTTCCGGCATAAGAGTTGGAGCGTGCTTTGCTCCTATAGGAGCAGTAGTAGGTGAATGGATTGGAGGAAGCACAGGCTTAGGTTCATTTATGATTTATAGTAATGCAAGACTTCAAACTGATAATATGTTTGCTGCTTTATTAATTTTAATTTTTATAACTATAACCCTTTATAGAATTACAGATAAAATACTTAGTAAGTACGTTTGGTGGAAATAATTTAAAATAATTGTTGATTTTTTTTTTATATTGTTAAAAATGGCCTTTGCCGGGGGTGCACGACGGTCGTCTTGCTGAGAATTTAACCCTTATAACCTGATCTGGCTAGAACCAGCGTAGGGAGATGCAATATGCATATAATATTTCAATTAATACTAACAACTTTCTTAACATTTTCACTAAATTTTGCTTATGCAAAAACTGAACAATTAACAATTGGACTTGATTGGTTTATTAACCCAGACCACGCTCCTCTTATAATAGCTGAAAAAAGAGGATATTTTAAAGAAATGGGTCTAGAGGTTGAAATGATAGAACCAGCAGACCCAAATGACCCTCCAAAATTAGTTGCCGCAGGAAAGTTAGATTTAGCAATATCTTATCAGCCTCAACTTCATATTCAAGTTGATCAAGGTTTACCAGTGGTAAGAGTTGGTACCCTTGTAAGCGTCCCCCTCAATGCCTTAGTTGTTTTAAAAAATGGACCAATTAAATCAATAGCTGATCTAAAGGGTAAAAAAGTAGGGTTCTCAGTCGGCGGATTTGAAGAAGCCTTACTCTCTGGAATGCTTGAAAAATATAATTTAAAAATGTCTGATATAGAGTTAATAAATATTAACTTTTCATTATCACCTGCTTTAATTGCAAAAAAAGTAGATGCTGTTATTGGTGCATTCAGAAATTTTGAACTTAATCAAATGGATATAGTTGGGCATCCTGGAAGAGCATTCTACCCTGAAGAGCATGGTGTTCCAATATATGAAGAGCTAATTTATATTTCAAACATAAATAATAGGAACAATCCTATTTTTGATAAATTCTTTAAAGCTATTCAAAAAGCAACTTTAACAATGATTAATGATCCAATTTCTTCTTGGCAGGACTTTTCTTCATATAGAAAAGGACTTGACGATGAGCTAAACAAAAGAGCTTTTAAAGATACCATAAGCCGTTTTGCCCTTAGGCCTCAAGCTCATGATTTAAAAACATATAAGGAATTTGCAAGCTTTTTAAAAGATAAAGGTATCATTAAAAAAAGTATAAAAGTTGATACATATGCAAAGCCTTAAATAGTTTTGAAAACTTCTATTGATATTAAACCTAACTTTAGTTAAAAATTATTATATTTTAAATATTAAGTTAGGTTTAAATATAATGAAATCATTGGCACTGTTTATTATATTGTTTATTCTTTGGCTTTTAATGTCTGGTCACTATACTTTTCTTATTACTAGCCTTGGGATTGCTTCTTGCCTTTTATGTGTTTTTTTAGCCAAAAGAGCTAATCTTATTGATGATGAGGGCCTTCCTGTATCTTTTTTTCCAAGAATAATAAGTTACTTACTGTGGCTATTTAAAGAAATAATTATCTCAAATTATAGTACCGCTAAAACTATAATAAATGGCAAAATTGATCCTGAAATATTTACTATTAAATCTTCGCAAAAAAGTGAGGTAGGAAAAGTTACTTATGCAAACTCAATTACATTAACTCCAGGAACAGTTGCAACTCAAATAAAAGATGACATATTTGAAGTTCATGCTCTAAATTCAGATTTTGGCGATGATGTAAGAAATGGAGAAATGGATAAAAAAGTTTTATGGCTAGAGGGTAAAAAATAATGTTTTTGGCAGCCCTTATAGCTTGTGCATTTTCAAGTATTTTAATTCTAATAAGAGCTATTTTAGGAAAAACGACTTTTGATAGGGTGCTAGCTTTAAATAGCTTAGGCACTATAATTGTTATAGGGATTGCGTTGCATGGTTTTTATATGGATAGACCAGAATTTATTGATATAGCTATCGTTTACGCATTAATAAATTTCATAGGAACTATTGCTGTATTAAAGCTTTTTAGTTCAGGTTCATTAGGGAGTTTTAAAAAATAATGGACTTAATTAAAGATATAATAACAGGCATTTGTTTTTTTATTGGATCTTTATCCATTATTATTGGAGCATGTGGATTAATAAAATTTCCTGACGTTTTTTCAAGAGTTCATGCTGCTGGAATGATTGATACAGGCGGAACAGCATTCTTCTTACTTGGCATGATTATTCAAACTGGATGGTCTCTCATTACAGTTAAATTATTGTTAGTGGGCGTTTTCATTTTTTTTACTAGCCCTGTTTCAAGTCACGTAATCGTCAACTTAGCTCGTCAAAAAAAAATAATTCCTTTTGGAAGAAAGATTGGAAAGCTTCTATGAATATAGAATTAATAATAAATGCTTTTTTAGTAACTTTAATGTTAGGCATTGCAATGTCTCTTCTAAGGACTAGAAGTGTTATTTTTACTGTTATTTTAACAAGCGCGTATTCTCTTATAGCTGCTCTAATGTTTATAACTCTTGATGCCGTTGATGTTGCCTTTACAGAAGCTGCTGTAGGAGCTGGAATATCTACAATATTATTTTTAGCAGCAATGGCATATTTACCAAGAGAAGAAGAAAAAAGAATAAATAGTCAGCTTATACCTGCATTATCATGCATTGTTTTAGGAGCAATATTAATTTGGTGTAGCTTTGATTTACCTGAAATAGGGTTAGCATCATCGCCAATTCATCTTCATCTAGCACCTGATTATATAATTGGATCAAAGAATGACATTGGTATTCCCAATGTTGTAACTTCAATATTAGCTAGTTATAGAGGGTACGATACTTTCGGTGAAGTCATTGTCATATTTACTGCTGGAATAGCTGTGCTCACTTTGTTACAAAACGTAAAAAAAGACAAAAAGAAAATAAAGAAAAAAGTTATTAAAAATGTATAAAAATCCAATCCTAAGAGTTTGTACAAAAATACTATTTGCCCCAATTATTCTCTTTGGTTTATACGTTCAATTTCATGGTGATTATGGTCCAGGAGGAGGTTTTCAGGCAGGTGTAATCGTAGCTAGTGCTTTTATTCTTTACTCGATAGTTTTTGGATTAAATGAAGGTCAAAAGCTTCTGCCACCTAAAGTTAATTTGGTTCTTTTAGCCTTTGGAGCATTTCTATATGGCGCAGTTGGTTTTATAACAATGTTAATGGGTGAACCTTTTTTATCGTATAATGTACTAGGAGAAAACTATCAAGCTGGACAACATCTTGGAATTTTAATTATAGAGTTTGGAGTTGGCTTAACGGTGTGTAACGTAATGATTGCACTTTTTAATTCATTTTCTGGCTATCAGCCGAATCAAGGTTCATGAAATGATTACTTCAGCCATGGGTATTTGGAATTATTGGATTGTTTTTATATTAATGATGATAGGACTATTCATTGTTATAGGTAGAAAAAACCTTCTTAAGAAAATAGTTGGATTAACAATCTTTCAAACTTCTGTGTTTTTACTTTATATAACATTGGGAAAAATTACAGGAGGGACAGCTCCAATATTGACTGAAAACTCTTCAACTATTTATTCTAACCCATTGCCTCATGTTTTAATACTTACTGCTATTGTTGTAGGAGTTGCAACAACGGCACTTGCTTTGGCTCTTGTTGTCAGAATTAATTCAATCTATGGAAGTATTGAAGAGGATGATATATCTGCGCATGATTTAATTGACTATCATGATCAAAATAATACTCTCAAAAAATCAATATTGCAGAATAGTAAATGATAGATATTTTTATAAACAATCTACCTATTTTAATTGTTACTGTACCTTTAATGATGTCTTTATTTGTTGTTCTTGTTACAAATAGCTATCTAAGCTTTTTGTTAACGCTAGCTACAACTTTTATCACCTTTTTAATTGCTATTCTTCTTTATCAAGAGGTTCAAAGTTATTCTTCAATATCCTATGCATTAGGTAATTGGTTGCCACCATTAGGAATTGAGTATATTATTGATCACGTTTCTATCATCCCAATTATAATTATTAGTGGAATTGGCTTTTTAGCTACTTTGTTTGCTTATAAAATTATGCCTTCAGAGTTAAGTGATAGTTCAATTTCTAAAACTTATGGTTTATGGCTTCTAGCTATTTCTGGTCTTATTGGATTAGTCACAACCGGTGATGCATTTAATCTTTTTGTATTCTTAGAAATATCTTCATTAGCTTCAGTTGCCCTAGTGGCAATGGGAGCTAAACAAGATAGGCAAGCATTAATAGCTGCTTATAATTATTTGATAATTGGTGCAGTTGGAGCAACTTTTTATGTAATTGGTGTTGGTTTAATATACGCAATAACAGGTACATTAAATTTGGCTGACATCACCAGCAAACTAGCTCTAATGGAAGATAATAGAGCTCTAATTGCCGGTTTTGGCTTTATGGTTGTTGGCATAATGGTAAAGGCTGCAGTATTTCCTTTGCATATTTGGCTTCCCAGGGCATATGCTTATGCCCCTTCGGCTGTGTCTATACTTCTTGCAGCAACAGCAACTAAAGCCTCTCTTTACATTCTTGCTCGTATTTTGTTTTCTGTTTTTTTACCCTCAGAAAATATAGTCAGTTTTACCCTTACATATATAATACTACCTTTATCAGTATTTGCTATGTTTGGGGGAACAATAATGGCAATTTACGAAAAAGATATAAAAAGATTATTAGCTCATTCATCAATAGCTCAAATTGGTTATATTACCCTTGCATTTTCCATAGGCACGAAATCAAGTGTTGCGGCTGGTTTTATTCATATGTCAAATCATGCTTTAATTAAAGGTGGTTTGTTTATGGCCATAACCTCAATTAGTTATTATATCCAAAAGAGAGTTACTATTGAAAATTTATCAGGACTAGGAAAAGCAATGCCAATTACTTTTTGTTGCTTTATTATTTGTTCTCTTAGTTTGGCAGGACTTCCCTTAACTGCAGGTTTTATTTCAAAGTTGTACCTAATTAAATCAGCAATATCTTCTGAAGGCTTGTGGTTAAGTTTCATGATATTATTTAGTTCCGCTTTATCTTTAATATACTTATGGAAAATGATTGAGACTTTGTGGTTAAGTCCATTAAATAAAAAAGATATTAAAATTAAAGAAAAGCCAGTTATATATAGCTCATTATTATTGATAACTTTTTTAAATATTTATTTTGGATTAGATGCCAGCCTGATAGTTAATAGTAGTTTTAATGCATCTAATTTGCTCTTGGGGATAAATAAATGATCTCTATAGAAAATTACATTTTATTAACAATTATTAGCCCTTTATTGGTTTGTATTCTAACTCCCTTTTTATCAAATAATATATTTTTAAGAGATACAATCGGTCCCGTAGGTGGTGTTTTTAGCTCTTGGGGAGCTATAGAAATTACAAGATCTGTTCTAAATGGAGAACAGCCAACAATTGAAATTTTTGAAATTGCTGAAGGTTTAACAATTAGTTTCAACATTAGTCCTTTGGGAGCAATATTTGGGATAGTTGCTTCATTTCTATGGGTTTTTGCTGCTATCTATTCTGTTGGGTATATGAGAGGTAAGAAAGAAAAAAACCAAACTAGGTTTTTCGCTTTTTATGCAGCAGCTATACACGCAGCTTTATGTATAGCTTACTCAGGAAATTTGTTAACATTATTTATTTTCTATGAGATTTTAACTTTTTCTACATATCCACTTATAACTCATAAACAAGATGAAGTTGCTAAAAAATCTGGTCGTATATACATGACCATTTTAGTTGGTTCATCAATATTATTCCTATTACCTGCTATTATATGGGTTTGGGTTACAACAGGGACGCTTGAAATGTCTCAAAATGGTATTTTAAGTGGAAAGCTTGATCCGAAATATGCTCCATATTTACTTATGATGTTTGTTTTTGGAATAGGTAAAGCTGCGTTAATTCCTCTTCACAGTTGGCTGCCAGCTGCAATGGTTGCACCCACACCTGTGTCAGCACTATTACACGCAGTAGCTGTTGTTAAGGCAGGTGTGTTTACAATGTTGATTATATTAACAAATGTCTTTGGCATTCAATACCTAGCAGATACAGGATCTTCTAAATGGTTAATTGGGTTGGCGTGCATTACTCTAATATCAACTAGTATCATAGCAATATATAAAGATGATTTAAAAGCTAGACTTGCATACTCAACTATAAGTCAACTTTCATATATTACGTTAGGCGGAGCTTTAGCATCATCATATGCTGCACAAGGAGCGGCACTTCATATAGTAACTCATGCAGCGGGGAAAATTACATTGTTTTTTGTAGCCGGTGCTATTTATGTTGGAGCAAACATTTCTAAAATATCAGAATTAAATGGACAAGGTAAATCAATGCCTTTTATTTTTCTGGCATTTTTTATTGCTTCTTTATCTATTATTGGAGTTCCTCCAATGGGTGGTTCTTGGAGCAAACTTTTTTTAATGATGGGTGCAGTTGAGAGCGATTATTTATTCGTTATAATTGTTTTATGTATTTCAACTATAATGAATGTGTATTACTTAATGGAGATACCTGCCAGAGCATTCTTTACAAAAAAAATTAAAAATATAGATGTAAAAATACCTAACTTAATGATTATACCAACAATGATTACATGTCTTTTTACAATAATTTTATTTTTTTATATTGAGCCTTTTAAAAATTTAACTTTGTTGATGGTAGGTAAATAATGACATCAATTATAAAAAAATTTGGGAAAATTAATTCTTTTGTTCTTTTTTTATGCTTTCTGCTTTTAGTTCTAGAGCTAATAGGACATAGACATGGTGAAACTGATATAGAAGATTTAATGTTTTTTCCTGCATTTTTTGGCTTTTTATCTTGTATAATAATTTTTAAAATAGGTGTTAGCCTGAGATCATTTCTTATGAAGGATGAGGATTATTATGATAGATAATTTTCCTCCAGGCTTTGTAATGGTTTTAGGTGCTTTATTAATTCCATTTTTACCACACATTATTAAACAAATTTATATGATGATTTTAATTTTAATATCAGCATATGGATTAACTCTAGGATTTGGAATTCACTCAGTTATTAATATAATGGAATTTGAATTTATTTTATTTCAAGCTGACAATCTAACTTTTCCATTTGCTATCATATTCCATATAGCTGCAGCTTTAAATGTTATCTATGGAGCTCATGAAAAAGATTGGAAACAACATGTTGCAATAATGAGTTATAGTGGAGCAGCAATTGCTGCAATTCACGCTGGAGACCTTCTTACATTATTTGTTTGGTGGGAAGCTACAGCATTCACATCTGTTTTTTTAATTCTCGCTGGCAATACAAATAGATCTTATAAAGCTGCAATTAGATACATTTTAATTCAAGTTACTTCAGGAATGTTTTTATTAGCAGGTGCCATTATTTTATTAGTAAATGATGGAAGCGCTATCCTTACTAAATTTGATATTAACTCGTTATATGGGCAATTAATTTTTATTGCATTTGGTATTAAAGCGGCATTTCCTCTGTTAAATGGATGGTTACAAGATGCCTACCCTGAATCAACTGCAATTGGAACAGTAGCATTATCCACTTTTACAACTAAATTATCTATTTTCTGCTTTGCTAAATGCTTTGCAGGTGTTGAAATTCTAATTTTCATTGGTGCCTTAATGACGTTTTATCCAATTTTCTTTGCGGTTATAGAAAATGACTTGAGAAGAGTGCTAACATATAGTCTTAACAACCAATTAGGTTTCATGATAGTTGCAATTGGAATAGGAAGTGAGTTAGCTATAAATGGCGCTGTAGCTCATGCTTTTGCTCATATTTTATATAAAGGATTACTTTTTATGGGAATGGGAGCCGTTTTATATAGAGTTGGAACATGCAAGGCATCTGAACTAGGTGGTTTGTTTAAATACATGCCTATTACGGCTGTTTGTACAATCATTGGAGCAATATCTATCTCTGCCTTTCCGTTATTTAGTGGATTTGTAGCAAAGTCATTAATTATGTCAGCATTAGGTAAAGAAGGTTTAGTATTTATCTACTTTATGCTTTTATTTGCATCAGCTGGCGTTTTACATCACTCTGGAATCAAGATACCATTTTTTGCATTTTTTGCTCATGAAAGTAAAATTAAAACTAAAGAAGCACCTATAAACATGATAATAGCAATGGTTATAGCTTCAATACTTTGTATAGCTATTGGAATTTTTCCTTCTGTTTTTTATCAAATTCTACCATACGAGATATCTTATCAACCATATGATTTTAGCCATGTCGTAGGACAACTTCAGTTATTAATGTTTGCAGCCTTGGCTTTTATTTGTTTATGGCATTTTAAGATATATCCACCAGAACTAAATTCTACTGTTTTAAATAGTGACTGGATATATAGAAGAATGATCCCACTTTTTATAATACCTTGTATAAATTTTAGTAAAAAAATAACTAATGAAATAAAAATATTTTTTTACTTAGTTTTATTAAGAATAAAAATATTTTTTGCGAACTATATGATTAAGAATAAAGTTTTTGATAGAGAAGTTGGTCAGGACACTTTGATTATCATCCAAGTTTTTGCTATTTTTTTAATATTTTTGTTTTTTTTGCATTATACTAGCTTTACAAGATAATTTATTAAATGGAGATATAAATTAAATGGAGATGACTGGAGAACATCAAATTCCTGCAAAAATATCTGAAGTTTGGAAAGCATTAAATAACCCAGACATACTTAAAAAGTGTATCCCTGGTTGTACTGAATTAGAAGCTATAGATTCTCAACATTTAAAAGCAACTATAGCCCTTAAAATTGGGCCTGTATCTGCTAAATTTAAAGGTGAGGTTGAGTTAAGTGATATTATAGAACCTCAAAGCTATAGGATTTACGGAGAAGGGAAAGATGGTGCAGCAGGTTTTGCAAAAGGTGGCGCAAACGTAAAGCTAGAAGAAATAGACGAAAATAATACAGTATTACGTTATGAAGTAGATGCAAAGATAGGTGGCAAGTTAGCTCAACTTGGATCAAGGTTAATTGATTCAACTTCTAAAAAATTAGCAGGAAAGTTTTTTGATAATTTTGTAAAAATATTTGAAAAAATTGAAGAAAAAATTTAATTTATTAATAAAAAAGGATAATAAAATGAAAAAAGAAAAAAGAAATTTACCTGATGGAATACCGGAAGAAAACGTTTATGATAATACTCATATAATGATTTATGTTTTTTACGCTATTGCTGTTGGAAGTGTTATTCTTTTATTGGTAAATCAATAGTTGAACAATCTATCTATATACCAAGAAAAAATTTTAGCTCTTGCAAATCAAAATAAAATCACTACCCCTATTAAAGATTTTAATTGCTCTTACGACATGAAAAATCCGATGTGCGGTGATGAGGTAAAAGTAAGAATAAAGATTTTACAAAATAAAATAGAAACAATTTCAGCTATAGTTAGAGGATGTGCTTTATGTGAAGCATCAGCTGGTTTAGTTGTACAAACTTTTTCAAATAAGGATTTGCCTGATACAAACTTTTTAGAAATATTTAGGCATTGGTTAAATAATTTAGATCAAAAAATACCAGAAAAATTTCCGATAGAAATAGATGTATTTGAACCAATTAGAGAAATTACGAACAGACATACATGTGTTACCATGCCATTTGATGCATTTAACAAAGCAATCAATAAATATAAAAATGAAAAAACATCTAATCAACAATCAAATTAAATTGTATTAAAATATGTTAAAAAAATTATTTTTTTAAATTTAGCTCCATTCTCAGGCCTTCTTTACTGTTTTCATAATAACTTGGTAATTTACAAATAACTTCAAATCCCATTTGAGTATAAATTTTTTGAACATTCAATTCAGATGATCTAACTTCCAAACGTATACGATTATAACCAAGTAAAATTATGTTTTTTAAACCATAAGTAATTAATTGCTTAGCAATGCCCTTACCTCTAAAATTTTCCAATACAGCAATTGAATATAATCTAGCAGGTTTCGGAAGCGTAGGTTTTAAGTATATACAATAGCTCACAATTTTCGAATACTTTTCACCAACAAGCACAATACATTTACCTTTTGTTAACAAATAAATTAATTGTCTTTGGGATATTTTTTCACTTAAAAAACAATTATTTTCAATAAATAATATTGAAGAAATGTCTTTAGTTGAGGCATTTCTTATTTTTACAGTCATTCTCCTAACGTCCTCTAAGCTCTAGACGACGACAAAATTCAGCCATTATTTGCATATATAATTCATCTCCTAGATAAGCATCTTCAACTTTGTTATCTAAATTTGGATTATCATTTACCTCAAGTACGTAAGCTTGGTTTGATACTTGTTTTATATCAACACCATAAAGGCCATTCCCAATAATTTTACACGATTTTAAAGCCGTTTCTAAAACAATTTTTGGAACTTCAAATGTAGGCAATGTTTCAAAGCCACCTGAAAAAAAACGTTTGGCATTATGGTTATAAATTTGCCAATGGTTATTTGCCATTTTATATTTACAAGCAAAAATTGCTCTTCCATTTAACACCCCAATTCTCCAATCATAATCAGTAAATAAATATTCTTGCACTAAAACTAATGCACTAGTTTTAAATATTTCAATTAAACGGACAATTAAATCTTTTTTGTTATCAACTTTAAATACTCCATCAGAAAAAGAACCTTCAGGCATTTTTAAAACCATGGGATAAGTAAATGTTTTTTCAAGGTTAGATATTGTTTCAGAAGATTTGTCTGCTATTACTTTAGTTTTTAGGCAAGATATGTTTTGATAACTAAAAGCATCATGAAGATACACTTTATTACAACATCTTAATATAGAAGTAGGATCGTCTAATACAACTAATCCAGTGTTTTCAGCATTTACTGCAAGTCGATAAGTATGATGGTCAATAGATGTAGTCTCTCGAATAAACAAAGCATCATAATGAGAAATATTCTGTAATTGCTCAATAGTTAATACATCGGCATTTATACCTAGTTTTGCTGCTGCTTTTATTAATTTAGAAATAGCCTCTTTATTACTAGGAGGGTTCTTTTCTAAAGGATTTACTAATATTGCCATTTCCCATCGATGTTGTTTTTTAGCTCCTCCTATTCTCCAGACTGTATTGATGAATTCTTTCAAACAAGTTAGAAAAATTTCTTTATTTTTTATAGAAAGCGTAGAAAATGAAACCCTCTTTAAAGTAAATCTAGTTATGTTATTATCTTTTAAAACAGTTATTTTAAGCAAAGGTGCGGGATGTCTTAAAAATAATTTTTCTGCAATTTTTTTTAATTTAGGCTCATTAATTTTTCCAAAATATATGAAATATTCTTCAAAATCATTATTGATCTTAAAATCTTTCAATTCTTTGAATATCAATATTGTTGTGTCTGTTTCTTCATTGCTAAAACGTAACTCGTTTATTGTTTTAACCGTTGGAAAAGCAATATGATTTCTAGCTTCGGCTAAAAGAGAACAATAGTATCCCTTACTTAAGTAATATTCAGTATCACATAAATTTATTATTCTAGTTTTGGGCTCGTTTTTTAGAGGATAATCTTTTAAATAGGCATTAAAAGTAATTACATTAGCTCCGAAGTGAGCTAAATCTAAAACATTATCGTCTACTACAATTAGAGTTTTTATCATTTTATTTTGTTATAATGACATGCAATGTGTTATAAATTAAATTAATATATCTAATTAGTCAGGAGATACAGAGTATTTTCCAAATAATATTAAAGCTCCAACTAAAATAATAGGATACGCAATTAATAATATAATTCCTATGTCAGGATTCATTTTTTTACCTTTTATGTTAATAATTTATAAATCATTATTTAATATATAAATAAAATTAAAAAAAATACTAGTAACTCTATGTTTTTTTTTGCTAAATATTAACAAAAATTTGAGGAATTATATATGTCTGATAGAGAAATTATGGAATATGACGTTGTTATTGTTGGCGCCGGGCCAGCAGGACTCTCTACAGCCATTAAATTAAAGCAATTAAGCTCTAAAAATAATAAAGAAATATCCGTTTGCATTATTGAAAAAGGATCTGAAGTTGGTGCTCATATTTTATCAGGTGCAGTTATTGAAACTAAAGCTCTTGATGAACTAATCCCAGATTGGCAAACCAAAAACTCTCCCATAAAAACGAAAGCAACATCTGATAAATTTATGTACTTAACAGAAAACAAGTCTTTTCAACTACCTACTCCTCCACAAATGCATAATGATGGCAATTATATAATTAGTTTAGGTGATTTTTGCAAATGGCTGGCAGAAGAAGCTGAAGCACTTGAAGTAGAAATTTATCCAGGCTTTTCAGCGTCCGAAATTTTATATGATGAAAATTCAAACGTCGTAGGCGTTGCGACATGCGATATGGGAATATTAAAAGATGGAAGCAAGGGGCCTAATTTTGAACAAGGTATAGAGTTAAGAGCTAAACAAACAGTTTTTTCAGAGGGTTGTCGCGGACATCTTGGAAAAACTTTAATGAAAAAATTTAATTTAAATAAAGATAACGCTCCACAAACTTATGGAATAGGTATTAAAGAACTTTGGGAAATAGATCCTAAATTGAGTAAACCAGGAAGCATCATTCATACAACTGGATGGCCGCTTAAACCTGATACTTACGGAGGATCTTTTCTATATCATCTTGACGATAATAAAGTTTCTATTGGGTTTGTTGTCGGGCTAGATTACAAAAACCCTTATTTGTCTCCATATATGGAGTTTCAAAGATTTAAGCATCATCCAGATATAAAGAAACACTTAGAGGGTGGAAGAAGAATAAACTATGGAGCTAGAGCTTTAAATGAAGGTGGCATTCAATCTTTACCAAAACTAACTTTCCCTGGTGGAATGTTTGTTGGGTGTGAAGCAGGATTTTTGAATGTACCTAAAATAAAAGGGACACATCTAGCAATGAAATCTGGAATTTTAGCTGCAAATTCTATCTTTGAACATATTGATAATAAAATTGAAATTACTGACTTTTCTGATGCCATAAAAAATAGTTGGTTATGGACTGAGTTATATAAAGTTAGAAACATAAGACCTTCATTTAAGTGGGGTTTCTGGAGAGCATTGTTTTATAGCGCTATTGATACTTTTGTATTTAGAGGAAGAGCACCTTGGACACTTAATCATCATGGAACAGACCATACTAGTGTTGAAAACAAAAAAGATCATAAAAAAATTGAATACCCAAAACCTGATGGAATTATCAGTTTTGACAGATTAACAAATGTATCTTTTTCTGGAACTAATCATGAAGAAAATCAACCTTGTCATCTTACATTGAAGGATAAAAAAATTCCTATAGATGTTAATCTTGCAAAATATGACAGTCCTGAGACCCGTTATTGTCCAGCTGGAGTATATGAAATAGTAATTAATGATAACAAACCTGAACTTCAAATTAATGCACAAAATTGTGTTCATTGTAAAACTTGTGATATTAAAGATCCAACTCAAAATATTAATTGGGTAACCCCTCAAGGAGGTGGTGGACCTAATTATCAAGGTATGTGATTTTTTATTAAAAAAAATATCCATTTATTAAATTAAGTGTTAATGATTGATTAGTTAATTTAACATGATAACTAATTATTTAAAGGATATACAAAATTGAACCAATCTATTGTTGGTATATTATGGATGGTTCTAACAACGGTGCTTTTTGTAGGCGTTACAGCTACTGTAAGATTTCTAGAAGGAGAAGTGCCTGCTCCTCAAGCGGCATTTCTAAGATACCTAATTGGTACATTACTATTAACTCCAGCATTAATAACATTAATTAAAGTTAAACCAGAAAAAACTTTGATGAATAAATTTATATTACGAGGATTAGTTCATTCTTTAGGAGTAACTATGTGGTTTTATGCAATGTCGGTAATGCCTGTTGCAGAAGTAACTGCAATTGGTTTTTTAACTTACATTTTTGTATCTGTTGGGGCATCTCTCTTTTTAAAAGAAAAATTACATAAGCATAGATTAAGTGCCATTTTCATATCATTTATTGGCGCCTTAATTATTTTAAGACCTGGCTTCAAAGAAATAGGAAATGGTCAAATAGGAATGTTAATTGCTAGTATTGTTTTTACTGCCTCATATTTAATTGCTAAAATTGTATCAAAAGAAAGATCATCTTCTGAAATAGTGGCAATGCTCTCAATATTTACAACTATCTTTTTACTCCCATCAGCAATATACGTTTGGGAACCATTGTCAATAAAAGCGTTTTTAGTTCTAACTTTTACAGCTGTAATTGCAACTATTGGCCATATTACGATGACTAAAGCTATAAAATTAGCTCCAATGGTAACAACCCAACCTATTTTATTTCTTCAGCTTGTATGGGCTTCTATGGTTGGTTTCTTTTTGTTTGATGAAAATGTTGATCCTTTTGTAATAATAGGGGGAACAATTATCATGATATGCGTTTGCTATGTTGCTTATAGAGAACATAAACTTGGAAAAGTAATAACAAACGATGCGTTACAAAAAGTAATTTAAAACAATTAAAAAAACAGAACCAAAAATTGCTAACCCAGCCGTAGCTATTAAATTTGGACCAATCACCAACTTTAAAATTGGAATTTTAAAGTTTTCAGATGTAGTTAAAACTGAAAGAGAAGTAAAGCTACTAGCTGTACCTGCACACCATCCTATTAAATGAGCTTGCATTAAAAATGCTGCTTCCCACGGAGATAAAAGAGGCCCAAATAATGATAAAATTGGAGCAGAAGTAATAATAGGATGAACTCCTAATAGTGAAAAAACCCAAACAACTATGGGTAAAAATATTATCATTAACCAAAAAGGAAAATCATCTCCAATATTTGTTGTAATAAAGTGTTGTATTTCTATTGATCCGCTTAACAAAGACCCTATAAACATAGATACTGAAATTAAAAGCATTTCATCGCCTGAATTTTTCATTAAATTAGCAAGGTTTTTAAATATTGAATTTCTAGTTTCTGGTCGTCTTATAATTTGTATTATCACTAGAATAGGAATTACAATAACAATTGCACTTAAAGCTGTTTTATTAAAAATATACCCAACAAATAAAACTGATCCTGCCAGTATTAACAACCTAGAGAATATTGGTTTAACACAAGTCAAAGATTGCAATAGATATTGAAAAGTTAGATTTCCAATAAATAACTTCATGCTTATCAAATTAAATAAAATTGCAACTATCAAGCCGAAGGAAATACCAATCCAAGCCGAGTTAATAGGAAGATAAAGTTGACCAACCGCAAAACTAACAAAAAAAGGAGACCATAAAACAGCGGTATTCATGCCTCTGATAGATGCTTCTCCAGCAGCTTGTCTCATTTTCATTTTTGTATTTTTAGGCATTACTGAAGATAAAAGTGGGAATGTACCTATATTTAAAACACCACCTAAAATATGAGATGTAACTTGTAACCCAGAGAGAATTTTAGTTGATGTTAATTCAGATAAAAGCTTTTGTGTCTTTGCTACAGAAGGCATTGTAATGGCTGTAGATCTTAATAACCAAAGAGAAGGAAGAAAGGCTGAAAAAATTATAAAAAAATTACCAGCTTTCCATAAAGCTTCTTCATTAGGAAGTTCTGGAAGAATTAACCAAGTTGATATTAACAAAAGACATATAACTAATTTGGTAACACGCCTTGATAGAACTAACATTAAAATTAATAAAATTATATAACAGCCAATTATAAAGTAATTGTAATAGTTTCCAAAATGGAACCCGTATACAATTGGCAATACAGCAATCCAACAAAACGATGTTAAAATTAGTTTTAGAAGCATAATTTATTTTTTCTTTAATCCAATAGATTTACCTAAAACTTCGGGGAAATCAAATGCAGCATGAGTGTTTTTTAGTTTTTGAAGCTTCTTATATGCAGATAATGGATAAGGTTCAGATTTACGAATATCTAAATTAACATTTATTAAAATTTTTTCAGAAACAGCTATTACCTTTTTTTTATCTTTAGAAAAAATATCTAGACATAAGTGCATACGTTTTTGATCATGATCAACAACTAACAACCTAACATTAAACCTTTCATCTAAAGTCATTTCGTTTAAATAATGATAATGAGCTTGAAGTACAAAAGGACCTTGCTTGCTTTCATATGCATAAGTTTCTCCTATACCAAGAATTTTTTCTAAAAAGATATCCAAAGATTTATCAAAAACTAGAGTATAATAAGCAACATTCATATGACCATTATAATCTATCCAGTCTGCAATTACTTTCTTTTCTGGAAGAATAATTGGCGTTTGATAAGGTTCATCATAACGTATTATATTTTTATCAATTTTTGGCAATTATTAAATTCTTTCTGATTTTATTTTTTTGATAAAAGTTTTGTACCTTCATCAATCCCTTTTAAGCTTAGTGGAACCATTCTATTAGAAAAAATATCTTTAATTATATTTGTCGATTGTGAATAATTCCAATGCTCTTCTAAAATTGGGTTAATCCATAAATTTGACGGCCATTGAGTTATGGCTTTTTCAAGCCAAACTTGTCCAGATTCTTGGTTAAAATGTTCATTAGCACCACCTGGAACTAATATTTCATATGGGCTCATAGAAGCATCACCTACAAAAATGCATTTGTACTCTTTTCCATAAGTTCTAAATATTTCTAAAGTAGAAAATTGTTCTTTCCACCTCCTTGAATTATTTTTCCATACACCTTCATAAAGACAATTATGAAAATAAAAAAAATTTAAGTTTTTAAAGACATTTTTGGCAGCTGAAAATAAGTTTTCTACTTTATTTATATAATCATCCATTGAACCACCAACATCTAAAAACAATAATATTTTTATGGTATTTTCACGTTCATGCCTTGTTTTTATATCTAAATATCCATTTTTAGCAGTTTGTTCAATAGTTTCATCAATATCCAACTCTTCATCAGCACCTGTTCTTGCCCATTGCCTTAGTCGTTTTAATGCAACTTGAAGTCCTCTTGTATCAAGCTCTCTAGTGTCATCAAAATCTCTAAAAGTACGTTTATCCCAGACTTTTACAGCTTTCCCCTGACCTCTTGCGTGTTGACCTATTCTAATTCCTTCTGGATTATATCCATAAGCTCCAAAGGGAGATTTTCCAGCTGTACCTATCCATTTACTTCCACCTTGATGACGTTTTTCTTGCTCTTGTAACCTTTGCTTAAGTGTCTCAATTAATTTATCAAAACCACCTAAAGATTTGATCTCTTCCATTTCTTCTTTAGAAAAACTTTTGTCTAAAAGCTTTTGAAGCCATTCCTTAGGAACATCAAATGATTTCAAAATATCATCTAGTTCAATAGCTTCTATTCCTTTAAAATATTGACTAAATACAAGATCAAATCTATCAATTAATCTCTCATCTTTCACTAAACTCGTGCGAGCTAAATAATAAAATTTATTCATATCATATTGAATGAACTCTAAACTTAAAGCTTGTATAAATGTTAAAAATTCATTTAATGATACTGGTATTCTAGCGTCTTTTAATTTTAAAAAAAAATTTAAAAACATACTACTATCTATTACCTCTAGCCATAAATGCTAAACGTTCAAAAAGATGAATATCTTGTTCATTTTTAATTAAAGCTCCATGAAGTTTAGGCAATAAATCTTTACCATCACTTTTTAGTTCTATTGGATTAATATCTTCAATTAATAAAAGTTTAATCCAATCAAGAGCCTCAGATGTTGATGGTTTTTTTTTCATTCCTGGAACGTCTCTAATTTCAAAAAATCTATTTAATGCTGCATCTAATAAAGTTTTTTTAATTTTTGGAAAATGAACCTCTACTATTTTTTTTAAAGTGTCCAAATCAGGAAATTGAATGTAATGAAAAAAACATCTTCTTAAAAAAGCTTCTGGCAATTCTTTTTCATTGTTTGATGTAATAATTACAATTGGCCTCTTTATAGCTTTAATGATTTCGTTTGTTTCATAAACATAGAATTCCATTTTATCCAACTCTTGCAAAAGATCATTAGGAAATTCAATATCAGCCTTATCAATTTCATCTATTAAAAGCACTGATCTTTCATTTGTTTCGAATGCCTTCCATATTTTACCTTTTTTAATATAGTGAGCCACGTTTTCAATTTTTTTATCTCCAAGTTGGCTGTCTCTTAAACGACTAACCGCATCATATTCATAAAGACCCTGTTGTGCTTTTGTTGTAGATTTTATATTCCACTCAATTATTTCTAAACCTAAACTTTCTGATATTTGCCTAGCTAATTCTGTTTTACCTGTTCCAGGCTCTCCTTTTACTAATAAAGGCTTTTCCAATGCAATGGATGCGTTTACAGCAACAGTTAAATCATCAGTTGAAATATAATCTTTTGTTCCGTTAAATTGCATTAATTAACAACCTCCAATTTCGTTAGTTATTGTATAATTTAAATTTGAAATTCTTTTATGAATAGCAGAAATATAATCTGGACTTACTTCACAGCATCCTCCAACTATTGATGCATTATTCTCAATGTTAGAAATAACAGAATCAACAAATTTTATTTCATTGAAATCATCTCTTTTCTTAAGAACAGACACGTTTTCTCCAGGAAACAGGGGTTTAGTTGTTTCAAAACCATTAGCTAATGCACCAAAAGGTTTAGAATACGATTTCATGATATTGATTGCTTTTTCAATAGCTTCTGGAGGAGAGCAATTGATTAAAAACGCATCTATTTTTGATTTATCAAACTCTTTAAGCGCATCATTTAATTTTTCTCCAGATCTTAAAAGTTCTCCGTTATCTTCATCAACTGAAAAACTTAACCAAACTGGTTTTTGAGATTGAAGTGCCACCTCACTTACAATTAACGCTTCTTCAATTGAACAAACCGTTTCACAAAGAAATACATCTATATGTCTTTCTTGGATATCAACTATTTTTTTATAAGCTTCCAAAGCTTCATTCTTATCTAAACCAATTGTCTTTTGATAACTTGCTATTAATGGTGGAAGTGATCCTAAAATTTTAATTTTTACATCAGTTTCAATTTGATTTAATGCATCTTTTGCAGCTGCAATAGCTTTTTGTTGAAGCGTCAAAAACATGTTTTCTAAATTATGTTTTTTTAATCTATAGGGTGTAATAGCATAAGAATTTAAAGTAACTGCATTTGCACCAGCTTTAATAAAGTCTTTATGAAGTTCAACAACTAAATCATATTCATCTAATAAAACATTAGCAGACCATAGGCTGTTAGGTTTTTTTTTGGATCTATGAATTAATTCTTGCCCCATACCTCCATCTAATAAAAATATTTTTTTAACCATAATATTAATTACTTTCCGTACTTTTAAGCTTAACAAAAAAAAGTAATGGAATAGCAACAAAGCTAACCCAAAAAAACAACTTAAATGAGTTTATATATCCAATCATTAAACTTTGTCTATGTGTCTCTTTAGTTAATTTAGCTATATCTATCAATTCTAAATTATTTAAATTTTGTAAATTTATACCTTCACTCCAAGACGTAACTAAACTACTGATATCTGCAAAATTAACTTGTCCCATATGTAAAACAACGGCGACACTTACTGAAATAAAAAAACTAGAAGCAATATTTCTGACAAGATGAAACATTGCTGTGGCCTCACCAAAATATTTTTCAGATAAGGTTGCAAAACAAATTACACTTATAGGTGGCCAAGTAAGTCCCACTCCTAAACCTTGTATAGTGCTAGCCCAAGCTACATTAGAAAAAGTCATATTAATATCAAATGTAGACATATATAACCCTGAAATACCTTGAATACTAAAGCCTAAAAAAATTAATATTCTAGGATCGACCTTACCTGTCAAAGCTATTATAGCAAACCCTATGAATGTTCCTAATCCTCTAGTTCCCATTAACATTCCTATAACACCTTGAGGATAACCTCTTAATTCTTGAAGTAATGTAGGAAAAAGAACCATAGGAACAAAATTTAACATTCCAAAAAAGAATATTAAAAGCAAGCCTATCGTATAATTTCTATCTTTAAAAATAATCAATTTTATAAAAGGTTTATTTGTAGTTAAACTGTGAATTATAAAGATATAAAAGCCTAAGATTATAACTCCAAACTCTATGATTGTCTCTGTGCTATCAAACCAACTATTTCTCTCTCCACGATCAAACATGATTTGTAAAGCAGCAATACAACAAGCAAGAGCAATAAACCCTATCCAATCCAATGAAAACCCTTTGGAAATTGGTTTTTTAGGAACAACTGCAATAACAGCTAATAGAGCGCAAACACCAAAAGGTACAAGTGTAAAAAATATCCAACGCCAGTTAAGTGCTTCACTTAAATAACCTCCTATAGTAGGAGCGATTACAGGACCTAAAATTGTTCCCATTCCCCAAATAGCCATCGCCATCGATCTTTGTTTAATTGGAAATGCAGCTAAGACTAAAGCTTGACATAACGGAGGTAAAGGAGCACCGAAAGCTCCTTGTGCTACCCTTGCAATTACTATTTCTTCTAATGACCGGGAAAACCCACAGAGCAAAGATGCAATTATAAAACCTACAACACTAAAAATTAAAATATGTCGAATTTGATATCTAGTAGTTAACCAACCAGCAAAAGGAGTAAAAACTGCAGTTGCAACGATATTACCAGTTATAGTCCAAGTAATTTGATCTTGAGTAGCTGACATTGCTCCTCTCATATCTGGGAGAGCAATAGAGGCAATTGTTACAGCCATTGCATAAAGCATTGTAACAAATGTAGCCGTACCCAGTATCATCCATTTAAATGATTTATCTGAAGATGAAACAATAAGGTTCAATTTTTTCTCTAAAATAAATTAATTATGTAAACAAAAGGTTTAAATACAGATGGAATATTTTTTTTAAAATTAGTGTCTATACTTACTGCAACAGACATTCCAACTCTTAATTTTTTACTATCCAAATTTTCTTTTATTGTATTAATTTTTTGCTCAAAAACTCCAATAGTTAATTTTACAGGAATTCTTTGAACAACTTTAACCCAATTACCTGAAGAATTTTGCGGAGGCAAAATTGAAAACTCTGCTCCAGTTGCAGGGCTAAGGCTTTCTATTTTTGCGTTCCATTTTAAACTTGGATAAGAGTCAGCAATAAAAGTAGCTGTTTGACCAACCTTTATGTTTGTCAAATCTGTTTCTTTTAAATTAACTTCAACCCAAGCTCTTTCTTTATCAACTATAGAAAAAAGAGTATCGCCAACATCCATATATTCACCAACTTCCATATTCAACTTGGCAATAAATCCGTCCTGATTTGCATAAATAACAGATCTAGCTATATCTAATTTTATCCTATTGAATTTTGTAAGGTTTTGTAAAAAAAGTGGATGTTTAGAAATGTTAATATTTTCATCATCAAATAAGGTTGTAAGAATAGTTTTCTTTTTTTGTTCAGCTAATCTTAATTGCTGTCTAGAAGAGTTTAATTGATATTCAGCTTCTTCAAGTTTACTTCTCAGTCCAACTCCTTTTTCAACAAGGTTCTTAATTCTTTTATACTCAGATTTATAAAATCTTAGTCTTTCATCTGCAATTTTGACTTCTGCTTTCGCTTCATTTAATTTGGCTTTTCTATTTTGAATTTCTTGCTTAATTGTATTTAGATTTTCTTTTTGTTCTTCTAGATCCAGCTCTAATGCTTTTGTATCAATTTTAAATAGTTTTTGACCAGCTTTGACCTCTTCGTTATTTTTAATGTAAATTCTTTCAACTATTCCAGATACTTGAGATTGAATAGATATAATAGGAGCTTTAACATAAGCGTTTTCTGTTTTAATATAACGACCTGAATTATAATAAAACCCAATTGAAAATAAAATAACTACTAAAGGAATTACTATTAACGTTATAAATCTAACTAAAGATAACTTTACACTTTTCACAATCGGCTTTTCTTTTATATTTTCCATTAATAGTTAAATCCTATTTAATATTATCTAATGCTTTTGTAGATAGATCTTTTTTAAGTTTTTGTAATAAATCTCTAAGATTTTTTTGTTCTTTAACATCTAAAATAGAAAAAGATTCTTTTCTATAAATAGCTGCTTTATCTCTCATAGAAATAATAAATGGTTTGATAGAATCTGATAAATAAATATTTTTTATTCTTCGATCTTCTCCTTCAGATTTTCTGTTAATAAAACCTTTCATTTCCATACGATACAACAACCTACTTAAAGGAGCTTTTTCAATATCTAAAATTAAAGCAAATTCAGATTGGTTAATCCCCTCATTAAAATATAGATAACTTAGTACCAACCACTGCGATCTTGTTAAGCCAATCGTCGCCATCTTTCTGTCATATGAAACTCTTAGAAAACGAGCAACGTCATTTATAAGAAAACCAATATTTTCTTCAAAATTTTCTGTCATTTAAATAGAACTCAATTAATATAAAAATATAGTTACCTAGTAAACTATGTAGTTAACATATTTACTAATTAAGTAAACTAATTTTTATTAATTTAATATTTTTTTTCTAAAATTAACTTTTGCTTCAGATGCTGACCAATTTCTAGAATATTGAGGAGGCTTAGCTTCGGAAACTTTAAGCAAAATAAAGGCAGGACCTTCAATGGGTTGATCAACTAGAACTGAGCCTTCAATTAATTCTTTCTCATTATAAATATTTTTAATGACAGAAAATCCGCAACCTTGAGCTATAATTGAAAGATCAACCCCTAAACCAGTATGAGATTTTTGACCTCCTGTTTCTTGATATAATGAATTATCAACGCATATAATAATTAAATTTGACGGTTTAACTACACCAACAGTAGCTAAAGAACCCAACGACATTAAGAGATCACCATCTCCAGTTACACATAGGACTTTATTTTTTGGCCTAGATAAAGCTAAGCCTAATGCTGTAGGAATTGCTCCTCCCATTGCACCACCAAAAAGAAAAGTGTTAGGGCTTTCTTTTGTAAGAAAACCAATATCTTTAGCTGGACCAGCAAGACCAGAAACAATTAAATACTTATTTGTATCACCTAATAATTTTGGAATAGCTGATTTTCGGTCGAGTAAAATTTTATTTTCCATAAATATTTCCTAAAAAGATTTTGCACCAAGTAATTTTTGAGACAACAAAATTGCTACAGATCTTTCAGCCTTAAAAGCCATGGTTAGCCCAGCTTGAATAGTAGGAATAACTTCACTTGGATATTCTACTCTCAAACATTTAACACCCATAGAATTTAAGGTTGGCTCAACAGCTTCCCCCATAGCAAATTGCCATGGATTACCTTCACCATATTCACCCCTCATAGTTACAATAGTAAGAAAAGGAAATTGGCCATGTTTTATTAGTGAAAGTTGGTTAATACAGTTGCCTACACCACTACTTTGCATTAATAAAACGGACCTAGAACCTCCTAAATATGATCCAGCGGCAATACCTATACCCTCTTGCTCTGATGATAAAGGGATAGCAGTAACTGAATTATCTTTTATTGCTCTATCAATCAATACTTTATGCCCTGCATCAGGAACATAACTAAATATAGAGACATCACTTTCTCTTAGTGAATCATATAATTGGTTCTGCCAACTTTCATCTAAATTAATCATAATTAATCCATATTATAAAATGCATTATTATTTCTTCTTTTAAAATAAATCTATCAGCGTAATTAATAAAAATTATTCTAATACTTTATTTTTAAAAAATTTAAATATCTCTATAAAAATCATATAATATTTAAAAATATAAATAAATATTATTGTTAAGATTGATAAATTTTCGCAGCACTAAATTTTAATTCAGGAATTTTTCCTATTGGGTCCAAAGCAGCATTAGTTAATATATTTGCAGCGGCTTCATTAAAACAGAATGGCAAAAATAGCATCCCAGGAAGAAGATCATTATCTAACCTGGGTTGAATATTAATTTTTCCTCGTCTAGTTTGAACACTGATTTTTTTATCTATATTAATATTAAATCTTTTTAAGTCATGAGAACTTATAAAGATAATTGGCTTTGGCTCCAGTTTATCTAAATTTATAGACCTCCTTGTCATTGATCCAGTATGCCAATGTTCTAATAGCCTTCCAGTTGACAAAATTAGAGGATAGTCTTGATCAGGTTTTTCATTAGGCATTATTAAATTAGTTGGAATAATTTTAGCGCGTTTATTGTCTGTTGGAAAACCTTCATTAAACAATATGTCCTGACCTAATTCATATTCATTTTTAACTGGATATGTAACAAACCCTTCTTTTTCAAGTCTTTCCCATGAAATATTTTGTAATGAAGGCATAACCAATTTCATTTCATTAAACACTTCTTTTGGAGAGTTATATTTCCAATTCAACCCCATACTATTAGCTATTTCTTTTATAATCCACCAGTCTTGCTTTACATTACCTGGCAAATCCACCAATGATCTTCCTAATTGAATCTGTCTGTTCGTATTAGTATATGTACCATCTTTTTCTGCGTGCGCAGATGCAGGAAAGATAACATCTGCATTCCATGCTGTTTCCGTAAGAAAAATATCTTGAACAACTAAATGTTCTAATTTTGCAAGAGCTTTACGAGTGTGAATCTGATCTGGATCAGACATTGCAGGGTTCTCTCCTTGTACATACAAGCCTTTAATTTTGTCGGAATAAATATCTTCTATAATTTCGACAACAGTTTTACCTTCATTTGGATCTAAAGCAGCATCCCAAAAATTTTCCATTTCAATTCTGTTTTCTTTAATATCAACTTTATTATAATCTGGAAATGACATTGGGATAAGACCCGCATCAGATGCTCCTTGAACATTGTTTTGACCTCTTAATGGATGCAGGCCGCTACCTTTTTTTCCAATTTGCCCTGTTATTAGTGCTAAATTTATAAGACAAAAAGCATTTTGAGTTCCATGTATATGTTGAGAAATTCCCATCCCCCAAAATATAATTGAAGATTTTGATTGGGCATAAGCTCTTGCAACTTTTCTTATAATATCAGCTTTGATTCCGCATATTTTTTCCATCTCCAATGGATCAAAATTTATAATTTGTTTTCTTAATAAATCATAACCATCTGTATAGTTCTTGATATAGTCTTTATTTACCAATCCTTCATCTATAATTGTATATATAATAGCATTTAATAAAGCTAAGTCTTGCCCTGGATTAAATTGTAGATGATGAATTGCATATCTAGATAAATTTTGTTTTCTTGGATCAATTATTATTAATTGAGATCCATTCTTTACAGCCTGCTTTATATAAGAAGCAGCAACAGGATGGTTTTGTTCAGGTCGAGCGCCAATAACTATAATACAATCCGCATCTTTGACTGCAGTAAATGGAGCCGTAACAGCTGCAGATCCAATTGACTGGAGCAATGCTGCAACTGAAGAGGCATGACATAATCGAGTGCAATGATCAACATTATTAGTTTTAAAAGCTGTTCTAATTAATTTTTGAAATAAATAAGCTTCTTCATTAGATCCTTTAGCTGAACCAAATCCAGCTAAGGTGTTTGGTTGATAGTTTTTTAAAATATTTTTAAACCCACTTGATGCATATTCAATTGCCTCTTGCCAAGAAACTTTTTTAAAATATTTATAAACATCAACATCATTTATAGATAAGTCCCAAGACTTTGTAGCTTTATTAATCCTTATTAAAGGTTCTTTAAGCCTTGATTTACTGTTGATGTAATCATAACCAAACCTACCTTTTACACATAATCGACTTTCATTTGCTGGACCATTCCAGCCATTAACTGCAATAATTTCATTATCTTTGACACTGACTTCTGTTTGACACCCAACACCACAAAAAGGACATAAGCTTTTTATTTTAGTATCTGGAAAAATAGTATGAACTTGATTAATATCTAATAAGTTAGTTTCCATTATGGCACCTGTTGGACAAGCTTGGACGCATTCACCGCAACCTACACAACTACTTAATCCCATTTCATAGTTAAAATCAAAAACAGGGAACGTATCTTCTCCTCTACTTGACATTCCTAAAACGTCATTAACTTGAACGTCACGACATGCCCTTACACATAATCCACATTGTATGCATGAATCTAAAGAAACCGTCATTGCTGGATGACTTTGATCTACAACTAAAGCTTTATTTGTATTTTTTTCAGGAAATCTACTTTCAAACACTTCTCTTTTATTAATCATTTCCCAAAAAGGACTGAATTTATTATGAGATTCTTCTTTGTTCGGTTGGTCCGATAACAACAGTTCTAAAATTAGTTTTTGAGATTTTTCTACTTTATTATTATTCGTTATAACTCTCATTCCATTTAGAGGTTTTCTAATACAAGAAGCTGATAGAACCCTCTCTCCTATCACTTCAACAACACAAGTTCTACAATTTCCATCAGGTTGATAACCTATCTTATCATTATGACATAAGTGCGGAATAAAGTGTCCTTCTCGTTTAGCAACTTCCCATATTGTTTCATTTTCAGAAGCTTCAACTGCTTTATCATTAATATAAAAACTAATTAGATCAGTCATTTTATTTTAGTTCTTCTGAAAAATATTTAATAGATGATAAAATTGGATTTACAGCAGCCTGCCCCAATCCACAAATTGAACTAGACCCCATAACTTCACATAAATCTTCAAGCAAAGGGATATCCCATTCTTTTTTACTCATTATTATTTCTGCTTTAGCACATCCAACTCTACACGGAGTACATTGACCACAACTCTCTGATTTAAAGAATTTAATCATATTAAGGGCTACGTCTTTTATATTATCTTGATCTGATACGATAACAACCGCTGCCGATCCTATAAATGTATTATAATCATTTAAAGTATCAAAATCTAATGGGATATTATTAAGAGATGCAGGCAAAAGGCCAGACGATGCCCCTCCAGGTTGATATGCTTTAAAGATATGCCCATCTAGCATTCCTCCAGCATTTTCTATTATATCAGTAACAGTTGAACCAGATGGCAAGAGATACAGACCAGGGTTATTAACTCTACCTGATACTGAATAACTTCTTATCCCAACTCTATTATTTTTAACAATGTTAGTAAAAATATTGGGTCCATTTGTTAAAATTTTAGATACCCAATACAATGTCTCAACATTGTGTACTAAAGTAGGCCTTCCAAAAATCCCTGATTGACTTACATAAGGAGGGCGATGACGAGGCAATCCTCTTTTACCCTCAATACTTTCAATCATAGCACTTTCTTCACCACAAATATAAGCCCCAGCTCCTCGTCTTAAATCAATATAGTTTTTAGTAATGATATTATTTTTTTCTAACGTTAAAATTTCTTTTTTTAAAATTTCTAAAATAACTGGATACTCATCTCTTAAGTATATAAAACACTTTTTTGCTTTAATTGCGTAAGCAGCTAATAACATTCCTTCTAAAAAAACATGTGGTTCAGTTTCTAAATAATGTCTGTCCTTAAAAGTGCCAGGCTCACCTTCGTCTGCGTTAACTGCTAAGTATTTAAACCCTTTTTCAGAGGAAACTAAATTCCATTTTTTTGCTGTATTAAATCCTGCTCCACCTAATCCTCTAAGATCAGCTTTTATTAAATCATTGTACCAATCATTAGATTTACTTGATCTTCTAATTTCTTTTAAGATTTTGTATCCACCTAAAGTTAAGTGTGAATTATAATCTTGATAATTTGGAATTTTAGGAAAAATATCGTTATTTTTAATCGCAACTTGCACTTTATTTAAATTAGCGTAGTCAATATGATTATGACCTATTTCTATGGTGGGTGCTGCGAAACATCTTCCCATACAAGGGGCTCTTAAAACTCTAACTTCATCTTTTTTAAACTCATTTTCTAATATTTTTTTTAATTCATTTGATCCTGACATTTCGCATGTTAAAGAATCACAAACACGAATAGTAATTTTTGGTGGAATTTTATCACCTTCTTTAATGACATCAAAATGTGCATAAAATGTAGCAACTTCATAAACTTCTATCATACTTAAATTTAACAAAGTAGATAATGACATCAGGCTATCTTCAGAAATATAACCGAAATGATCTTGAATTATATGGAGATGTTCTATTAATAAATCTCTCCTTAATTCAAGAGACGTTAATAATAATTTAATTTGTGCAAAGTTATTAATATTAACTTCTTTTTGAACTTTATTATTTGTTTTTTGTTTCATACTTTATTAACTTATAATTAATATTCTAAAATTGCGTTATCATATGATTTCACAATTAATTCAGCATTTTCTTTTACTTCATCAAGCATCATTCCTTGTTTATATAAATTAGACCCTAAACCAAAGCCTGAAATACCAACATCTAACCATTCCTTAAAATTAGGAACATCAACTCCACCTACAGCTAATGAAAAAGTATTAATTGGCAGAACAGAAGATAGAGATTTAAAGTTATTAGGCATAAGTTGTGATGCAGGAAAAAACTTCAATCCATCTGCACCAGAATTTAAGGCTTGAAAAGATTCAGATGCCGTAAAGACACCAGGAAAACTTAATAAATTTAATTCTTTAGTTTTATTAATGACTTTATCATTTGTATTTGGTGAAACTATAATTTTTCCACCAATATCTGAAATTCTAGATACTTCAATTTCATTTAAAACTGTGCCAGCACCAAATAAAGCACTATCTCCATGAAACTTGACCATTCTACTGATTGTTTCATATGGTTCAGGAGAATTCAAAGGTACTTCAATGATATTTATTCCAGCCTCAATTAAAACATCCGATACACTTTCAGCTTCTAAAGGAGTTATACCTCTTAAAATAGCAATTATTGGACGCCAAGGATTAAGCACATTAATTTTATTAAACAATTTTCTTCCTTTTGTTAATTTAACAATAATAATAATTCTTATTTTTATAAAAATTTTTTAAAATTTGTCAGTCCTTTAAGTACCATTTCTTCTGATTTGAATTGCCTTAATGATGATACTTTGTTCATTAAAGCATCGCCATACAATTCGATTAAAGTTTCATCGCCAATTATAACAACATCTTTGTTATTCCAGTATTTAATACTATCAGCAAGCTCTATCCCTAAAAGATATCCGGACAACCTAGATCTTGAAATAATAGACATCTGTTTGTTTAAAAGATCATCAGCTCTTAATTGAAAAAGCAAACCACTAAATATTTCAGGTTTTTCAACAATTAAATCAACTGATTTTATGAATTCTATTTTATCTATTTCCTTACAATTTAAACTATGAATTAAAACTGTGTTTTGAGAAATAACTTCGAATAATTCTCCTGTCATATAGGTTTTAAAATTTTCTATTCTAGATTGTTTTGCATTTATCCATTTGCTATGAGTTCCAGGTAAACATATAGAACCTGCAAAATTAGTATTGTCAGAAAAAAAACCAGAAACTTGAGTTTCTTCACCTCTCATTACATCAGGTGGATTTGATTGTGAAACACCTGAATATATTTTTAATTCAAATCTATTATCTTTAATTAATGGTGACATATATTTTAGTTTTTCTAAGTTACAAGGGGCTTTTTGATAAGAGGCTTCAGCCCATCCTTGACGCGAACCAAGCATACCGCTAGCTAAAATTAGAATTTTTTTATTTGTAACAAGCCATTTTTCAATTAATTTTACAAATGTTATTTCAAAATTATCATGTTGAACAAATTTCATACCGTCTTTGGAATGAATCTGGTCTAACACTTTATCATTAGTAATTAAATATGCTCTAAAAGAACTGGTTCCCCAATCAACGGCAATCCAAGGATCCATATTTAAACCTTTATGAAAATAATAAAACAATTAATATTTTAAATAAATAATTAAAAGAGACAAATTAAAAATTTAAATTAGGATATTTCTTAATTTATTCATGGTTCTTAAATTTTCAAGAATTCATAATTTAAATTTAATTTAACATTATTCATTTAATTTGCTTTAAATAATAAAAGCAGCATTTAAATGCTGCTTTTATAATATTTTTTATTCAAAATTTAAAGCCCTGTTTGAGATACCAACTTAGTTGTTAAATAAGCATCTAAGCCTTCAGGTCCACCCTCTGATCCATATCCAGAATCTTTAACACCGCCAAAAGGCGTGTCAACAAGACCCAAGCCGTGATGATTGATAGAAACTTGACCACTTTCTATTGCTGCACCTAAATGTTGAGCAGTTTTAGCAGAATTAGTATATGCATAAGCAGCTAAACCATAATTAAGGCGATTAGCTTCTTCTACCACTTCATCTATACTGCTAAAAGAGTTTATTGGAGCTAATGGTCCAAAGGGCTCTTCATTCATTATTCTTGAATCTTTACTAACATCTGTCATAACAGTTGGTTCAAAAAAATAACCTTTATTACCTTTTCTTTTGCCACCAGTTAAAATCTTTGCTCCTTTTTCAACTGCATCAGCAACAAATCCTTCTATTGCTGTTAATCGTCTATCATGAGCTAATGGCCCCATATTTATACCTTCATCAAGTCCATTGCCTACGTTCAAGCTTTCTGCGCTTTTGACAAAACCTTCTACGAATTGATCATATACAGATTCATGAACTAAGAACCTTGTTGGAGATATACAAACCTGGCCAGCATTTCTAAACTTATTTGCGCTTAAAATTTTAACTGCAACATTTACATCTGCATCTGCACAAACAATAGCAGGAGAATGACCTCCAAGCTCCATTGTTGCTCTTTTCATATGCGTTCCTGCTAGTGAAGCTAATTGTTTGCCAACCGCAGTAGATCCTGTAAAAGTAACTTTTCTAACTATTGGATGTGAAATTAAATACTCAGAAATTTCTGCAGGAATTCCAAAAACAAGATTTATTGAGCCTTTAGGCATGCCAGCTTCATCAAAAGCCTTAATTAATTCAGCAACACTTGCTGGAGTTTCTTCAGGTCCTTTTATAATTACAGTACATCCTGCGGCAAAAGCTGCGGCTACTTTTTTAACAACTTGATTAAGTGGAAAATTCCATGGAGTGAAAGCTGCTACAACTCCAACTGGCTCTTTGAATACAAACTGATAAACGCCTTGAGCCCTTGCTGGTATAATTCTTCCATATGCCCTTCTTCCTTCTTCGGCATACCAATCAATTGAATCAGCTGCCCCTAAAGTCTCTCCTTTAGCTTCTGCTAGAGGTTTGCCTTGCTCTAAAGTCATAAGAGTAGCAATCTTATCAACTCTACTACGAATAATTTCAGCCGCTTTACGAAGTATCTTTGAACGATCATAAGCTGAAACATTCTTCCAATCTTTAAATGCCGTATCTGCAGCATTCAAGGCTATATCTAGATCATCTTTTCTTGCATGCGCAAGTTTTCCTATGATTTCTTCAGTGGCTGGATTGATGATCTCAAGAGTTTCTTTCGATAAAGAATCCCTCCATTCTCCATTGAGAAAAAGCTGTGTGTTTGGATATTCTTGTAACATTTATTAATCCCCTAAATTTAGTTTATAATATATAAATTTTATACTTAAATAGTTATTTATTCACTTTTCTTTAATGCTATTGGAAAAGCTTGTTCAAATAATTTTATATCTTCGTCTAATCCAGCAGTAACTCTTATACATCTATTTTGTGGATTTGAATATGGCATCCTAACGAAGACACCTTGAAGTATTAAATTATCTAAAACCCTTTTTGCAAAATCAACATCTTTACAGCAATCTATAGCAATAAAATTAGTATGTGAAGGAAGAACTCTACAATTATTATAAACAGCAATTTTAGCTATTTTTTCAAGAGATAATCTTACTTTAAGAACAACATTATTAATAAATTCGAAGTCTTCTAATGAAGCTAAAGCACCTACTTGTGAAATTCGTGACATTCCAAAATGATTTCTTATTTTTTCAAAATTTAGAATTAATTCCTTAGCACCGATTCCATAGCCAACTCTAGCCCCAGCCATTCCATATGCTTTAGAAAATGTCCTCATCCTAATGACATTTGGAGTGTTCGTTGAAATTTCTGGAATTAAATCCAAAGAAACAAAGTCTGCATAAGCTTCATCCAAACATAACAAAGTTTTTTTAGGTAAATTATCAATTAATTTTTTAATAGAAAGAGTTGAGTTAATAGTCCCCATAGGGTTATTGGGATTAGACACATATAGTATTTTTGCCGATGTTTCTTTAGCTTTTGATAATAATTTTTCCAAATCTTCAGTATCATTTTTAAAAGGAATTTTATGAAGAACCCCGCCAAAACCTTCAACATGATAATTAAAAGTTGGATAAGCACCATCAGTAGTTACTACGTTATCACCTTTTTCAACAAGCAATCTTACTAGATATCCTAATAAACCATCAATCCCCTCGCCTACAATTATATTATCAAAGTTTACGTTATGCTTATTAGCCAAAGCTAGTTTTAAATCATAATTTTCTGGATCAGCGTATTTCCAAGTATGATTTATTTCTTTTTCCATTGCAGATATTGCTTTTAACGAAGGGCCAAAAACACTTTCATTTGCGCCTATTCGTGCATTAAAAATCTTTTCCATGCTTCTTTCCTGAGCTTCAGGACCAACAAACGGGACTAAAGATGGAAGTTTGTCTACTACTCTAGTGTATTTAATATTCAAAATATCTCCTCCATAATTTGACAAAATAGATAATTAACATATTTAATATTTTTTTAACAATGAAGAATTATAAATAAAAAAAGTATATTTTTTTATTTATATAAATTTTTTCTATCAATATTATAAGTTTGTATTGCAGTTTCTGCAAAAAGATATTTTTTATCCTCTTCTGAATAATTTTTTACTATGTTTTTAAAATTAGTAAACAAGTCATTAAAAGAAATTTTAATGCTAGAAACAGGAAAATTACTTGCAAACATACATCTCTTTGGTCCAAACAAATCTATTAATTCAACAATAATATCTCTATTTTGTAATAAATCCCAATTTTTATCTTTCACACCAAATTCAGATAATTTTATGAAAGTATTAGGTTCTTTTGACATAGCTTTAATGCCTGATCTCCATAAATCCATACCTTCCTTACTTCTATCCCAAGGAAATCCTGCATGATTAATAATGACTTTTGTGTTTGGTATCAATCTAACTATTTGAACAGCTTCTTCTAAATGCCAACATGGAATTCTAAGGTCATAATTAAGGTTATATTTTTCTAACAATTTTAAACCTTCTCTCCATTTTGGGTCTTGCATAGAACCTTCTTTCAAAACTTCATTGGAAGTTGGAGAAAATTTAATATTTGGCTTCGATCTTATTCCTTTAACTAAATCAAAGCTTGCTTGTTTAGCAATAACTTCTTCTGAGTTTTTTTTATGAAACCAAGCGTGACCAACTATTGCATTTGGAAATTTATTTATTTTTGATAATTCATTTAACCACTTTGTTTCACCAATTTGGTCATTTCTATCCCATTCAGCCTCACAATGAATAGTACCAATGATGGTATGATTTATTGAATCTTCAAGATAGTTAATCGGAAGATAATTTTTTCTAATTTTACTGTAATCTCCTAAAAAAAAATCTTTATCTACTTTATCAGATAAAAAAGGATAGTAGTTTTTATTAAGATCCCAGAAATGATGGTGAGAATCTAATATTTCAATATCATTATTCATATAAATTAATCTTTGTTGCCAATAATAAAAAAAGCAGAAATTATTGAAATAGAAGACATGATTACTAAAGCCAATAAACACACATAGAAATCTTGAGCTCCATCAAAATAAATAATTAAAAAACCAGCTAACCCTCCAAGGCCAACTTGAAATGCTCCCATCAATCCACTCGCAGCTCCTTTGTTAAGCTTAGAAGAATTTATTGCACCTGTCATACTGTTAGCAACAGTAAAGCCATTTGAGCACCCGAATAAAACACATATAAGCGATAATGAAAGTGGTCCATAGATACCTAAATAAGTATTTAAAAACATAAGAAAAACAGTGAATAATGAAAAATTAGTGCCAATTAAACACATTTTTTCTAATCCAATTTTTGATCCAAACTTTCCATTTATTATATTTCCAACAATATAGCCCATTGAAGTCAACGAAAACCACATTCCAAACTCAGAAACGCTTACTCCTTGTCTAGAAAATTCATATGGCATAAATCCATTCATTGCAAAAAACATAGATGTCTGCATTGCTGTTGTTATTGTAAACAATCTAAACAAAGAGTTTTTTATAAGATTTTTATAGACTTGGAACATATTTAAAAAACCTATAGTCTCTGCTTTGTTAATCAACGTTTCTTCAAGCACCCAAAGCATAAATATTATCAATATAAAGCTTATAGATCCTAAAGCAGCTAAGTTATAACGCCAGCCAAAAAATTCTGCTAAAAGGCCTCCAAATATAAAACATAGAATTGGTATTATTGCCATTACAGCAGTAATTTTTGACATTTGTTTTGCTGCTTCTGCTCTTTCAAAACAATCACTAACAACAGTTCTTCCTACCGATAAACAGGCAGCCGCTCCAAAACCTTGAATGCATCTTAAGAGCAATAAAAATTCAATACTATTAGAAAAACATGCAACAAAGGCTGAGGAAGAATATATGAAGGCACCTAATAACAAAATCGGCTTTCTACCATATCTATCTGAAAAAGGACCTGCAATTATTTGACCTATGGCTAGGAATAAAAAATAAAGTGTGAGTACTAACTGCGTATCTGAGAAAGATATATTTAATTCATCTTTTATAAGAGTTAATGCTGGGGATATTATAGTCATTCCTATTACTGGAATTGCTACTATAACAGCCAATAAATTAATATTAGGCTTAACCAATTTTGCCACCAATCTGTGTTTTTAAATTATAAAAAGTATTATTTTTGACTAATTTGTTACTTCATGGACCTCAATTACGTTTCCATCCGGATCGTAAAAGAAAATTTGTTTCCATCCAGCTACAGCTGTCTCTCCCCAATCAGAGTATTTTACTTTTAATTTATCTAGATGTTTTTTAAAAGCATTCAAATCATCTGTTCTATAAGCAATATGTCCTTTTTCAAGAGGATTGATACTATGCCCAGTATTAAAGCACACATCTAAATCTTTTTCTGCTAAATGTGTTTGAATTTTTCCATCCGAAACAAAAGCTACATTTCCAGAGTAACCTTTGTTCTTTTCTAAAATAGGTAACCCTTCTGTTTCAGTTTGTAAATTCATCACTTTTAAATAAAATTCATTCATTTGATCAACTTTATCTGAAGACAAATTGATATGATGTAACTGAAGTTTCATTTATTTATCCCTTATTTAATAAAACTATAAATTTAATTGTTAAACTTAATATAAACAGTAATTGAATATCATTACATTATAATTAACAAGTTAAAAATTGTGCAATATAAAAATATATTTTTCATAATGAAAATTATTAAAATAAAGTAATTTCATAAATAATATTTGAAATAACTAAAGATTATTATAAAAAGGAGTAACTATTATATTATTTAATATTTAAACAACCATTATATTATAATGGCGAGAGTGACGAGACTCGAACTCGCGACCTTCGGCGTGACAGGCCGACGCTCTAACCAACTGAGCTACACCCCCTTAATACTATAGAATATACTTGATAAAGGTTGGAAAAGCTTTGGTCAAGAAAAGAATATAAATTAAGTTCTTAAATTAATAAATTGCTAAAAAATATATTAAGCTAGTTAATTTTTCTTACGTATGACTTTAAAAAAAAGAACTTTGATGAAAACAAAAACTCACATAATCCTGCAAATAACATAGTGCTAATTAATGTATTAGTAAAAAAAGGTATAGCTAGAATATAACAATTCATTAAACCTTGAAAATCATGAGTATAAAAAGAACTTGTTATCCACACTCCAAAATTAGAAATTATAAAGAAAATTAAAGCTCCCGTAAAAGCAAGTAATAACCTAGTTAATTTTCCTTTTGCTAATTGTGACAATAATCCAACTAGAGCTAAACTACTCCAAGTCCATATTAACAAACTATGAAATTCTATAAAATAATCTGTTACTGCAAAACCTAAAATAAAAAAAGGTATAGACCATAGTCCAAAAACAATTGGTAAATATAGACTTAGCGCAATTACAGGAGTAAAATTAGGCGGATGTGGAATTACTCGAAATAAAAACATTATTCCAACACATCCTATAAAAATAAGAAAATTATTAACTGTTTTATTAAAATACATAAAATATTACCTAGAAATCTGTTTTAAAACCCAAATAAACTGCTCTACCTGAAGTATTGTAATTTCTATTTACAACATAATCTTCTTCAAAAACATTTACAACTGATAAATTAAATTTAGTTTTATTATTAATTTTGTAATTAGCTTTCAAACCAACAAGGGTATAACTTGGCAACTCCACTTTGCTTGTATCGTATGATCCTTCAGAATAACTTAAATTAGTATTTAAATTAAAATCTTTGTTAAAAATATAATTTAAAGATCCTGAAATTGAATATCTAGGAAGCAATATATTTTTTTTATTGTCCGAAGTTTTTTTATGTGTTGTTACAAATCCGAAATTAGAAACTACTTTTTTTCCTAATTTTGATTTTATATTACCTTCTATACCAGAAATATTAGTGTCACCATCGGCATTATAATAAATATAAGTCCCAGAAGCTGCAGATATCAAGTTAGAAATTTTACTTTTGTAAGCATTTAATGAATAAGCACCGTTGATTATTTTAGTTTTACCAGAAATCGTAATCCTTTTTGTTTGAGTAGTTTCTGGAGTAAGTGTTCTCGTACCATATGTTGATTCAAAAGTCTCATATAGAGATGGATTTCTGAATCCAGTTGAATTAGAAAGAGCTAATCTTAAACTAGGGTTAAATAAATAGTAAGCTTCTGTTCGAGTGCTTTTTTGAGAACCATATGTAGAATCGTTTTCTTTTCGTAAAGAAAAGTCATAACCTAAATTGTTATTTAAATTACCGTTAACTCCAGTCACAAACGAATGTCTATCTTTGTCAGCCCTTAAAGTTTTATCATTATACTTTTCATCATCATATTCAAAGCCAATGGTTAAATTATGATTAGATGAAATGTTATATTGATTTAAAAAATCAAAATTAAATGTATCTCCATAATATTGATATGTATCAAATTGACGAACAGTTCTTTGTTTTGCAAGCTGAATAAAACTATCAATTTTGTTTATCTTTTTCTCAAATTTAATACTTCCAGCTGTTTGTCTTAACTTATTAAAATCATTTGCAGTCCATGAGTTATCATATTGAGTTTTACTATCAATTTGTCTGAGTGTTGCAAAAACTTTAAGGTTATCATCATTTTTAATAGATCCTTTTAATGAAGTTTTAGTAGAATTAAAACTGTCGTTCTCTTCCTCTTCAACAGAGTTTTTTGCTGAAAATCCATCTGAATGCATTCCATTTACAGAAAGATTTAAGTCCCATTTTTCTGATGAATATCCAGTATTAAGCGTACTAGATATAGTGCCATATGATCCAAAATTTGTTTGGAACGATGTATTAATTCCTTTTTTGGAATTACCTTTTGTAATTATAGAAATTACTCCACCTGCCGCAGAAGAACCATAAATTGAACCTTGAGGGCCTTTTAAAATTTCTATTCTTTCAATTTCATCTAAGGAAATAGAATTAAGATATGTTTCAGACTGAGTAGCAGTGTTATCTGCATAACTAACACCATCAATCAAAATGGAAACATATTTCTTTTCAAATCCTTGAATGAAATATGAAGAAGTTTGTCCAACTCCGCCTTGATTGCCAGAACTTATTCCGGCTTGAGAATCTAAAATTTCGGATAATGAATTACTATTGGAGTTTTCAATATCTGTCTTATCAATAACAATGATATTTGAAGCAGTTTGGTTTAATTTCGTTTGAAAACGATTAGGTGTTATAAGAATTCTTAGTAATTTATCATCAGGAATGGTTTCTGTAATCCCATTAGATGGGATAGATACCATATAAATAAAAAATAAAAAAAGCGCACGTGTATACATAAATGCCTCCAGCAAAAAATAAATGAGAATAATTTCTCAAATAAGTTAGTCGCCAGACGATTTCTAACACGTGCCATCCTCTAACCCGGAAGCTGACAAAGCGACAATCTATGGCAGGTCTCCTGGCTCGTGCCTCAATGTTTGAGCTTGCCTTCCCAAATTAAATTAATTCAGTGGCATATTAGCTCTTACTAAGCACTTACAGTTGCGGGAACAGCTTTGGCATACAATTCACTACGAATTACCAAATTCCCTTTTAAGCTTGAATAAAAATTCAAAGCACCATAAACAAACTAATAATACTTGAATTTGAAACTAAAAAGCAAGTATAATTAAAAAAAATAATTTCTTTTTGAAATATATTTATCTCGAAATAAAAAAAAGTTTTAATTATCATGAAACTAACAATTTTAGGAAACGGGTACACAAGTAAATATTTATCTGAAAAGGCATTAGAAAAAGGATTTTTAGTAACTATTATTTCTAGAAATATAAAAGAATCAAATTCACAAATTAAATATGTAAATTTTTTTGATGATAAAAAAGTTTCAAAGATCCTTCAAAAAGACATTGTTATTTCTACAATTCCTCCAGATAAAGATGAAATAGATCCAGTAATTGCAAGTTACGCAAAATCAATTACATTAAATAAAAACAAAATTAACTACTTATCAGCTACATCAGTATACGCTAATGGAACGGTTTATGAAGACACTAAGCCAAACCCTAATAATCATCGCGGACAAGTTAGGCTAAATGCAGAAAATTCATGGATTAAAGCAAATATAGAAACAGTTATATATAGAATTACTGGTATCTACGGCCCTAATAGAAACCCAATTGAGCGTTATCTTAAAAATAATAATAAGATAACAGTAAAAGAAAACTATTTACCGAATAGAATTCATGTAGAAGATCTAGCTGAAATTATAATAAATTTTATAATTAGCAATCATAAAGATAAAATTTTAAATATTAGTGACCAAGATCTTGTTAGTAATCTAGATACGATAACTTATATTGCAAAAAAATTAAATCTACCAAAGCCAAATATTATTGAATATAATTCAAATGAAGTTTCTGAAATGGCAAAATCATTCTACGAAACATCCAGAATTGTAAAAAGCAATATTATTGGACATCATTTTAAATATTCATATAAATATCCTGATTATAAAACAGCTCTACTTGAACTAACAAAAAAAATAATTAATAAATAAACAAAACATAAAGGGATAAGCTAATTGCCTAAATTTAATCAAAACTTACAAAAAGTAACTTATGTTAAGCATTGGTCAGAAAATTTATTTTCATTTCGTATTAACAGGCCCAAAAGTTTTAAGTTTAGATCTGGTGAATTTGTAATGATTGGCTTACCAAGTCAAAATAACAAACCTATTTTAAGAGCTTATTCAATAGCATCTCCAAGTTGGTCAGAAGAATTAGAGTTTTACTCAATCATTGTAAAAAATGGTCCTCTTACATCTGAATTAAAAAATATACAAATACATGATGAAATTATTTTAATGCCTAAATCTACTGGAACTTTAGTTCTTGATGCTTTAAAGCCGGGAAAAAGATTGTTTTTATTTTCTTCTGGCACTGGTTTTGCTCCTTTTGCTTCTCTTATCAAGGAACCTGAAACATATGAAAAATATAATAAAGTTATTGTAACTCATACATGTAGAACAGTTAAAGAGTTGAATTATAGTAAAAGTATAATCAATGAATGTTCAAGTGATGAATTAATAAAAGACTTTATCTTAAATAAATTAATTACTTTCCACTCGACAACAAGAGAAGACTATGAAAATACAGGACGTATTACTGACTTAATTAGTAATGAAAGTATTTTTAAAAGGTTAAATATTAAAAAAATATCAAGTGATGACAAATTTATGTTTTGTGGATCAATGGGTTTAAATAATGATTTAAAAAGTATATTAATTAAACTTAACTTTAAAGAAGGTGCAAATAATAATCCGGCAGATTTTGTGCTAGAAAAAGCTTTTGTAGGCTAGTTTTTTCAAGTTATTTATAACAGGACATTCATAATAAAAAGCAACCATTATCACTACTATTATTTTATTCTATACTCTTTAAATGGTGGGCGGTGACGGTCTCGAACCGCCGACATTCTCGGTGTAAACGAGATGCTCTACCAACTGAGCTAACCGCCCTCTGAGTTTGTTTTATACGTAATTTTAAATAAAATAACAACAAAGAACTTTATTATTTTTTTACCGAATAAAATATGAATATATAAATAAGAAGGACAATACATTGAAAAACTTATATATGGATACAAAACCATCAGATTGGATAATGAAACAAATAAAAAAAATTAAAATAAATAAAGAAAGGATTAAAGTTTTAGATTTTGCTAGTGGTTATGGAAGACATTGCATTGCCTTAGCAAATGAAAAAAAACTGATTACAGCAATTGATAAAGATCAAGATAAACTTGATTTTTATAAAGATTATAAAAATATTAAAGCTATATGTTTCGATTTAGAAACGAACGAAAAATGGCCTTTAATTAAAAATGAATATGATATAGTTTTGGTAACTAATTATTTGTATAGACCTAGAATTAAAGATTTAACTTATTTAGTTAATGAAAATGGATACTTATTATATGAAACTTTTTCTGAAGGTAATGAAAAATTTGGAAAACCTAGTAATAATAATTATCTTTTAAAAGAAAATGAATTAATTAGTACTTTTGAAAACGATTTTAATGTCATTAGCTACTTCAATGGATTAATTAAAGAACCTAAAAAAATGATAATACAAAGATGCTGTTTAAAAAAAAAGACAGCTTAAAAATAAACTGTCTTTTATTAAATTATAAAATATATATCTAGCTATTAACTGCTTCTTTTAAAGGGCTTCCAGCTTTAAATTTTGGCTGTTTAGAAGCTTTAATTTGAATCGCCTCTCCAGTTCTTGGATTTCTTCCTGTAGTAGCAGCACGATCAGCAACAGAAAAAGTTCCAAAACCAACAATACGAACGTCGCCACCTGATTTTAAAGCTCTAGTAATTGATTCAAACACACCATCAACGGCTTTACCTGCGTCTACCTTAGATAGACCTGATGCTTCTGAAACACTTGCAACTAATTCATTTTTATTCATACTTAACTCCTAGCAATTTTTATTGGTTTACGGAAATATAAACCTTGGTATAGTTCATTTATAACAATAACTCCAGCAAAAAAAAAAAAAAATCAATCAATTTAAACAACAATTAATATTTAATTAATGAGATAAATTAGTTTCATCTTTTACAACTATTTCATTAGGAATACATACATTAAGTTCTTTTATAAAAGGTGAATCTAGAGGGTTAGTTACTAAGGCATTAGAGAGTATTTCATCAATCATAGTAACAGGTATAATTTTTAACTCATTTTTTATATTATCAGGTATTTCAGCTAAATCTTTTTTGTTGTCAATTGGAATTAACACTGTTTTAATACCTCCTCTTTTCGCCGCCAATAACTTCTCTTTTAATCCTCCAATAGGTAAAACTCTTCCTCGAAGAGTAATTTCACCTGTCATTGCAACGCTTCTCTTCACTTTAATTCCAGTGAGTGCCGATACTATACTAGTTACAATAGCCCCTCCTGCTGAAGGACCATCTTTAGGTGTGGCTCCCTCTGGGACATGAACATGAATATCAATTTTTTCTAAATCAACTGGGTTAATTCCAAGAGATAATGCCCTTGATCGAATAAAAAATTCTGCAGCTTGAATAGATTCTTTCATTACATCACCAAGTTTACCAGTAGCAGAAACTTTTCCCTTACCTTTAACACTTACTGCCTCTATGGATAAAAGTTCACCTCCAACTTCGGTCCAAGCTAAACCAGTTGTTATACCAACAAGATCAGACTTTTCAATTTCTAACCTTTGGTAAATAGGAACGCCAAGAAAATCAGATAAATTATTCTTAGAAATTGAAACTGAAGTTACTTCTTTTTTTTCAATTGAAGTAACAACTTTTCTAGCTAATTTAGACAATTGTCTCTCTAAACCTCTTACACCTGCTTCTCTAGTATAAGTTTGGATTATTAATTTTACAGCATCATCTGTTATAGAAAACTCATCTGCTTTTAATTTACAATTATCTATTTGTTTTTTAATAAGATGCTTTTTTGCTATTTCTAATTTTTCATCTTCAGTGTAACCAGCAAGTCTAATTATTTCCATTCGATCTAATAAAGCTTGAGGCATATTTAATGTATTTGCTGTCGTGATAAATAAAACTTTAGATAAATCATAATCAATCTCTAAATAATGATCTTGGAAAGCTTTATTCTGCTCAGGATCTAATACTTCTAATAAAGCTGAAGATGGATCACCTCTATAATCATTTCCTAACTTGTCAATTTCATCTAGTAAAAATAAAGGATTAACACTTGATGTTTTTTTCATGCCATGAATGATTTTTCCAGGCAATGAACCTATATATGTCCTTCTATGACCCCTTATCTCAGCCTCATCTCTAACTCCCCCAAGGGCCATTCTTATATACTGCCTACCAGTAGCCGTTGCGATTGACTTTCCTAAAGATGTTTTCCCAACTCCGGGAGGGCCAACTAAACATAATATAGGACCTTTTATTTCTTTAGTTCTTTTTTGAACAGCTAGGAATTCAATAATTCTATCTTTAACCTTATCTAAACCATAATGATCACTATCTAAAATTTTTCTTGCCTTGATAATATCACTTTTAACTTTTATTTTTTCTTTCCATGGTATTGAAACTAACCAATCTATATAAGATCTAACGACAGTAGCTTCTGCGCTCATTGGGCTCATATTTTTTAATTTTTTTAGTTCAGAATTTGCTTTTTCTTTAGCTTCTTTAGATAGCCCTACTTTATTAATTTGATCTTCTATTTCATCAAATTCATTTTTACCATCTTCATTTGAACCCAATTCTTTTTGAATAGCCTTTAATTGTTCATTTAAATAATATTCACGTTGCGTTTTCTCCATTTGACGCTTTACACGTCCACGCACTTTTCTTTCCGAGACCAACACACTTAATTCAAGATCTATTTTATTAACAAGCTTTTCAACCCTTACAATTGGATCCAAAATCTCAAGAAAATCTTGCTTATCTTCAATGCTTAGCAACAAGTGATTAATTACTGTATCAGTTAAAATACTAGGATCTTTTATTTTAAAAATAGTGTTAACAACATCAGCGTTAATTTTACCATTAAGTTTTACATATTCATCAAACGCACTAATTAATGATTTAATCAAATCAACTTTATCTTGATTAAGATCAGGAGTTTCATTAATTAAATTAATATCAGCTTCTAAAAAAGAATTTAGGGTAGAAATTTTATTTATTGAACATCTTTGCTTACCTTCTATTAAAACTTTAACAGTACCATCTGGTAATTTTAATAACTGTAGAATATTGCCAATGGTCCCAGTTTTGTATAAATCTTTCTCTATAGGATCCTCAATAGAAGATTTTTTTTGAGTAATAAGAACAATTTCTTTATTACCCTCCATAACAGATTCAAGTGCATTTATTGATTTAGATCTTCCAACAAAAAGTGGCGCTATCATATTTGGAAATATAACAATATCTCTCAAAGGTAATACTGGGTAAATAATTTTAGGCAAAACAAATATTCCTTCACAATTTTATATAATATATTAGAAATGATATTATATTAACAAACTTCAAGTCATTAATTTTAATTAATTTAAAAATTTATTTATATTGATGTGCTAAGGCCTTTTTTCTTTTTAGAATGAACTATGATTGGCTTGCTTCCTTTTGTAATCACATCTTCGTTTATCACTACTTCTGAGATATCAGGCTCTGAGGGTAATTCAAACATAGTATCCATCAAAACATTTTCAATAATAGACCTTAGGCCCCTAGCACCAGTTTTTAAACTAATAGCTTTTTTAGCTACCTCTTTTAAAGCACTTTCTCTAAATTCAAGTTTAGTATCTTCCATTTCAAACAATTTTTGATATTGCTTAATAAGGGCATTTTTTGGTTGTGTAAGAATTGTTATCAGAGCTTCCTCATCTAAATCTTCAAGTGTTGCTATAACTGGCAATCTTCCAATGAATTCAGGGATGAGACCATATTTAACCAGATCTGTAGGCTCTACACCACTCAAAATATTACCAGTTGAAGTGTCTTCATTACTTAGAATTTCTGCACCAAATCCTATTGATGAACCTTTATTTCTATTTGATATTAACTTATCCAAACCCGCAAAAGCTCCGCCACAAATAAATAAAATATTAGTAGTGTCCACTTGTAAAAATTCTTGCTGTGGATGTTTCCTTCCACCTTGTGGAGGAACAGCTGCAACTGTGCCTTCCATAATTTTCAACAGTGCTTGTTGAACTCCTTCACCACTAACATCCCTAGTTATTGAAGGGTTTTCAGATTTTCTAGAAATTTTATCAACTTCATCAATATAAACTATCCCCTTTTGGGCTTTTTCAACATTATAATCAGCAGCTTGCAACAGTTTTAAAATTATATTTTCTACGTCCTCTCCTACATACCCTGCTTCTGTAAGAGTTGTGGCATCAGCCATTGTAAATGGGACATCTAAGATTTTTGCTAAAGTTTGAGCTAATAAGGTTTTCCCGCATCCTGTTGGCCCAACTAAAAGTATGTTAGACTTAGATATTTCTATGTCGTTCATATTAGATGCGTGGGATAACCTTTTATAATGATTATGAACAGCAACTGATAAAATTCGCTTAGCCTTAGATTGACCTATTACATAATCATCTAAGGTTTTACATATTTCTAGAGGTGTTGGAATACCTTCTTTATTTTGAGTAACACTCGACTTGTGTTCTTCTCGAATTATGTCCATACATAATTCAACACACTCATCACAAATAAATACAGTAGGACCAGCAATAAGTTTTTTTACTTCGTGCTGACTTTTTCCACAGAATGAACAATATAAAGTTGTTTTATTTTTTCCTCCACTATTTTGGTCATTCATTATTTTACCTCATTTATAATTTTACTAATATTTAATATTTATCATTATTCTATATTTTAGAATAAATATGCAATATTTAAAATTTAGAATATGTTTAATCTTTTTTACTTTCAGGTCTTTTATTTACAACTTCATCAATTAAACCAAGTTTTACGGCATCATCAGGTGATAAAAAAGTATCTCTATCCATTAATGCTTCTATTTGTGCAATTTTCTTGCCACTATGTTTAACATAAATACCATTTAACCTTGAACGTAAATTAATGATTTCTTTTGCATGTATCTCAATGTCACTAGCTTGACCTTGAAACCCTCCTGATGGTTGATGTGTCATTATCCTTGCATTAGGAAGAGAATATCTTTTATTTTTAGCTCCTGCAGTCATCAAAAGCGATCCCATACTTGCAGCTTGTCCAATACAAACTGTAGAAACATCAGGCTTTATGTATTCCATAGTATCATAAATGGATAGACCAGAAGTAACAACTCCACCAGGAGAGTTAATATACATTGATATATCTTTTTTTGGATTTTCTGCTTCTAAAAACAATAATTGAGCACAAACTACAGATGCAATATTATCATCTATTGGACCAACTAAAAAAATTATTCTTTCTTTTAATAATCTTGAATAAATATCATATGATCGTTCACCTCTACTTGTTTGTTCAACAACCATAGGAATTAATGCACTTTTTTCGCTTATATTAGCATTGGTATCAGAAAAATGATTATACATATTTTAATATACTCCTATAAAAGGTTTCATTTATTATTTCTTTTTTTCAATTTTCTTTTTATTTTTATTTTTTGCAACTGTTTTTTCTGTTGTCTTTTTAGCTACTGTTTTATTAGATTTTTTTGCTTTTTCTGCTTCTTTAATTAAATCTAATTCATCTTGCTTATATAGCTCTTCGATAGAAACAACTTTATCTTCAGTTTTTGCTAATTCTAAAATGAAATCAATTATTTTATCTTCAAATATTGGCCCTGATAATTGTTGTTGAGCATTAGGATTATTTTTAAAATACTCCATAACTTCTTTTTCTTGACCAGGATATTTTTGAATTTCCTTCATCATAGCATTTCTTGTATCTTCTTCTTCAACTTTAATGTTGTTTTTTCTTCCAATTTCTGACAACAAAAGTCCTAACCTAACTCTTCTTTTAGATATTTCAGATGCATCATCTTTTTCGTCTTGGGTCATTCCTTTGTCAGCAGACGGATGATCATGATCGTGATCGTGATCGTGATTATGATCGTGATTATGATCGTGATCTGGTTTAGCATTTGGATTCATAGCTCTACAAACACTTTCGTATTCTTCTTTTTGCAATGTTTCAGGCAATTCAAAAGAAATTGCATCAGCCAATTTATCTAAAACATCCCTTTTGGCTTTTTGACGGCTAACCTCGTCATGCTGTTTTTTCATTTGCTCAGAAACAGCTTTTTTTAATATCTCTAAACTTTCCATTCCTAGAGTTTTAGCAAATTCATCATCAATTGCTAAATCAGCATCTTCTTTGATTTCTGTAACTTTGGTCTCAAAAACAGCTTCTTTCCCAGCCAAGTTTTTAGCTTGATAATCTTCAGGAAAAGTAACCTTTACAAAAATTGTTTTATCCTTAATTGCGCCCACTAAGCCATCTTCAAAACCTGGAATAAATGAATTTGATCCAAGCTTTAAATTATGGCCTTTTGCATCGCCCCCTTCAAAGGGAACACCATCTACTTTTCCTAAAAAGTCAATTACTACTGTGTCTCCAATTTTTGTAGCTCTATTTTTCTTGATAGGCTTTGATCCTATGTTCTCTTTAGCTATTTTTTCTACTGCTTCATCTATATCTTTAGTTTTAATTTCAACAACAGGTCTTATGATTTCTAAGGAAGATAATTCAGGCAATTCAAATTCAGGCATTATTTCTACGGATAATTTTGCCTTTAGATCTTCACCTTCTTCAAAAGAAACAATTTCAATTTTAGGTTGAGACGAGGCTGTTAAGTTACTACTCTCCATTGTTTCTTTTGTAGCATTATCTATAGATTCTCTAACAACCTCTCCAAGAACTTGCTTACCAAATCTGTTTTTAACAACTGAAACCGGAACTTTACCTGGTCTAAATCCAGGAAGTTTTGCTTCTTTTGCAATATTAATTAGCTTATCATTAACTAATTTATCAATTTGTGAACTTGTAATAACAATTTCAAATTCACGTTTTAAACCTTCTGATAAAGTTTGAGTAATCGTCATATTAATAATACACCTTTAAAAAAATGCCCTTTAAAATAGGCTTAATTGAAAACTTAAAATTTTTTGGTGCGGGCGAAGGGACTTGAACCCCCACACCTTGCGATACAAGAACCTAAATCTTGCGCGTCTACCAGTTCCGCCACGCCCGCATCTTGTTAAATCTTTTCAACAAATAATTAAATAAAGGGCTAAACGAGAAACATCAAAAGGTCAAGTCAGAATAACATGAAATAAATATGGGGCGAGTGACCGGCTTCGAACCGGCGACCTCAGGTACCACAAACCCGCGCTCTAACCAACTGAGCTACACCCGCCATATTACAATTAAAAAAACTGCACAAAATAAAAAAATAATATATTTTATCTATAACTATTTAATATTTTATCTATAACTATTTAATAATTTTAATTTAATCAAGGTTTATTACATGAATAAAACAATTTATAATTTTGCAAATAGAAATAACAACTTAGGCACTGAAACTGCTTTTACTGTTTTAGCAAAAGCTAATAAACTCGCTTCAGAAGGTAAATCGATTATTAATTTAGGAATAGGTCAACCAGACTTCCCTACTCCAGAACATATTGTAGAAGCTGGAATTAAAGCATTAAGAGATGGACACCATGGATATACTCAATCAACGGGGATACCTAAATTAAGAGAAGCTGTCTCTGAAGATCTCTTTAAAAGACATAACCAAAATGTTTCACCTGACAATATATTAATTGTTCCTGGTGGAAAAGTTATAATTTTTTTTGCTGCGATGCTAATGGGGGAGAAAAACAAAGAAATTTTATACCCTAACCCTGGGTTTCCCATTTACGAATCAGCTATCAATTATTCTGGAGCAAAAGCTGTACCTTATCAACTTAGTGAAAAAAAAGGATTCTCTTTTTCAGCTGAAGATATACTTAATAAAATAAACGACAAAACTAGCTTAATTATCATAAATAGCCCTGCGAATCCAACTGGAGGGGTTGTTCCAAAAGTTGAATTAGAAAAACTTGCAAAAGGTATAGAAAAATATCCGAATGTTATCCTAATGAGCGATGAGATATATGATCAATTTTGTTTTGGCTCAACACCATTTACCTCAATGTTATCATTTCCAAATATTAGAGACCAACTAATAATATTAAATGGATGGTCTAAAACATACGCAATGACAGGCTGGAGACTTGGTTATGGAATATTTCCTACTAAGCTATATGAGATTGCAGAAAAGCTGGCTGTTAACATTCATTCATGCGTGAATGCTAGCGCACAATACGCTGCTATAGAAGCTCTTCAAGGCCCCCAAGAATGTGTTTTAGAAATGAATAACGCTTTTAAAAAAAGAGCTTATTATATGTACAAATCTCTTAATGATATTAACGGCTTTAATTGCCAAGAACCTAATGGTGCTTTTTATTGTTTTCCTAATATAAAAGCTACCAATAAAAGTTCTACAATAATTCAAAATGAACTTTTAGATAATCTTGGAGTTGCTACAGTAGCAGGCACTTCTTTTGGAGAATATGGAGAAGGATTTATAAGACTATCCTGCGCAAATTCGAATGAAGCCATTCAAGAAGCTATTGAAAGAATAAAGACCGTTTATTAAAAATTAAATCTGCCTAATTTTTAATCGTTTTTTTTAAATTAGTCTCCAAATTAAAAAGATTTATTCATATTTCTATAAAATTAATTAAATATTAAAAAAAAAGGTAATCAAAATGAAAAAAATAGAAGCAATTATAAAACCTTTCAAACTAGATGAAGTGAAAAACTCACTAGCTTTGATTGGTATTCAAGGTTTAACAGTATATGAAGCCAAAGGTTTTGGAAGACAAAAAGGACATACAGAACTATATAGAGGTGCTGAATACGTTGTTGATTTTTTACCAAAAGTTAAAATCGAAATAATAGTAGATGATGAACTTCTTGAATCAGCTATAGATTGTATAGAACAATCGGCAAAAACAGGTCGTATTGGAGATGGTAAAATTTTTGTCTCTTCAATAGAACAAGCCATTCGTATTCGCACGGGTGAAAAAGGTAATGACGCAATTTAATAAAAAATGGAGTAATTAAGAAATGTCAGATGCAAAAATAATAATGGATATGATAAAAGAAAAAGAAATACAATTTGTGGATTTAAGATTCACGGACCCAAGAGGTAAATTGCAACATGTATCTCAACATGTGTCAACAATTACTGAAGAAACTCTTGCGGAAGGATTTATGTTTGATGGATCTTCAATAGCCGGCTGGAAAGCAATAAATGAATCTGATATGAAACTTATGCCTGATTGCTCTAGAAGTATTGTAGACCCTTTTTTCTCTCAACCAACATTATCTATTTTTTGTGACATTCTAGATCCAATGACTGGGAATCCCTATGATAGAGATCCTAGATCAACAGCTAAACAAGCTTTAACATATATGACTTCATTAGGAATTGGAGATACCGCTTATTTTGGTCCTGAACCAGAATTTTTTGTTTTTGATGATGTTAAATATGAAGCTGAAATGAATTCATCTTTTTATAAAATAGATTCTTCTGAAGGACCTTACAATTCAGGAAAAAAATTTGAAGAAGGCAATATGGGTCATAGACCCGGAATTAAAGGGGGATATTTCCCAGTTCCTCCAGTTGATTCTGCACAAGACTTAAGAAGTGAAATGGTTCTTTCTTTAGTAGACATGGGCGTTCCTATGGAAAAACATCATCACGAAGTAGCTCCTTCTCAACATGAATTAGGCATAATGTTTGGAACTTTAATTGATACAGCAGATAATGTTCAATTATATAAATATGCCGTACATAATGTAGCTCATTCTTTCGGACAAACAGCTACATTTATGCCTAAACCAATCGCTGGAGACAATGGAACTGGCATGCACTGTCATCAGTCAATTTGGAAAGATGGTAAACCTCTTTTTGCTGGCGACAAATACGCTGAATTATCTGAAATGTGTCTATTTTATATTGGAGGGATTATTAAACATGCAAAAGCTCTTAATGCATTTACAAACCCTTCAACAAACTCATATAAAAGACTAATACCTGGATATGAAGCACCTGTAATTCTAGCTTATTCAGCAAGAAATAGATCTGCTTCTTGTAGAATACCGTATACAGATAGTCCAAATGGAAAACGAGTAGAAGTTAGGTTTCCTGATGCTACAGCTAACCCTTATTTAGCATTTTCAGCTATGTTAATGGCAGGACTTGATGGGATCCAAAATAAAATTCACCCTGGTGAACCAATGGATAAAGATCTATATGAATTGCCTGCAAGTGAGCTAGCAACTATTCCTACTGTATGTAGTTCTCTTAGAGAAGCATTAGATGCTTTAAGAAACGACATGTCTTTTTTAACAAAAGGCAATGTGTTCACTGAAGATCAAATTGAAGCTTATATTGAATTAAAAATGGAAGAAGTAATTCAGTTAGAGCATGCTCCTCATCCTGTTGAGTTTAAAATGTATTATTCTAGTTAATCACATATAAAATCATGAATACAAAAAAACCCAACATAGAAAGTTGGGTTTTTTTTATTTACAGATTACTAAAATAAGACTAAATATTGTAAAATATTTCAACACCTAAGCTACATATAGTTATTAATTTCATTATGAAACAAGATTTATTTAAAGAAAACAATTACTCTGCATCTGCAATTGAAGTTTTAGAAGGACTTGAACCTGTCAGACATAGACCTGGCATGTATATTGGAGGTACAGATAGAAATGCTTTACATCACTTAGCGATAGAGATCATTGACAATTGTATGGATGAGGTCGTTGCAAAGCACGCTACAAAAATTAACATAGAATTAATGGAGAATAATACCCTTTGTATTAGTGATAACGGAAGAGGCATTCCAATAGATAATCATCCTAAATTCAAAGAAAAATCTGCATTAGAAGTTATAATGACTACCTTACACTCAGGTGGAAAATTTTCTAACAAAAGTTACACAACATCTGGCGGCCTTCATGGAGTAGGTGCATCAGTAGTAAACGCATTGTCAATTTTTATGAATGTAGAAGTAATTCGTTCTGGAATCATGTATAGACAAGATTTTTCTAGAGGAAAGACAACAACAAATCTACAAATCTTGGGTGAAACAAAAAAACCAAATGGAACATCAATAACTTTTAAACCTGATGATGAAATTTTTGGTGAAAATAATTTATTTAGCCCTGAAAAGTTATTTAACATTATAGAATATAAGGCATATCTGTTTGGAGGTGTTGAAATTAATTGGAAATGCCATCCTTCTTTAATTTCAGGCAATTCAACAATTAAAAATGAAATAAAGCTTTGTTTTAAAAATGGATTAAGTGATTACATTCAATTAAAAACTATTTCTACTCCTCTTTTTATTAGCTCAACATTTGAAGATAAAGTTAATATTAATAATGAATTAGTTCAGTGGGCAATCAGATGGTTTACATCAGACGAACCAACCTTTATTGAATCTTTTTGTAATACGGTCCCTACGCCACTAGGAGGAACTCATGAGTTAGGATTTAGACAAGCTTTAATAAAAGGAATAAGAAATTTTGCTGAAATAAAAGGTTTTAAAAAATCTAACGAATTCACTTATGATGATTTAATGAATGCGACAGGTTCAATCTTATCTATTTTTATAAAAGAACCTCAATTTCAAGGGCAAACAAAAGAAAAACTTGTAAACACTTCAGTTACAAAATTAATTGAAACGGCGATTAAAGATAGATTTGAAACTTGGTTAACTATTGATGCCTCAAGAGGTGAAGCTATTCTTAATAGAACTATAGAAGTTTATGAAGAAAGAAAAAAAAGAAAAAAAGAAAAAGACATATCAAGAAAAAGTATAACTAAGAAAATAAGATTACCAGGAAAACTAGCTGATTGTTCTAGTATTAATTTTGATGAAACAGAGTTATTTATAGTTGAAGGAGATAGCGCTGGGGGATCAGCAAAACAAGCGCGAAATAGAAAAAATCAAGCCGTATTACCCTTAAAAGGTAAAATCTTAAATGTAGCAAGTGCTTCTAATGAAAAAATGCTTCAAAATCAAGAGTTAAATGATCTCAAACAAGCATTAGGTTTAAATTCAAACTCAAGTCAAGATATAGAAAACCTAAGATATAATAAAATTATAATAATGACTGATGCAGATGTTGACGGCGCCCATATTGCAGCTTTACTTTTAACTTTTTTTTATAATAATTTTCCTAAAATTATAGAAATGGGAAATTTATTTATTGCCCAACCGCCGCTATATAGAGTTACACATGCTGGAAAATCTTTTTATGCTCAAACAGAAGAATTAAAAAACAACATAATTAAAAATAATTTCTCAGGAAAAGGGTTTGTTAGTCGTTTTAAAGGATTAGGCGAAATGCCTCCCTCACAGTTAAAAGAAACTACAATGAACCCCAATAGTAGAACTTTACTCAAAGTGACATTGCCCAAAAGAGATGTAGACGAAGCTGATGAAAGAAGATTAGTTGATGAGTTAGTAAATATTTTAATGGGGAAAAAGCCAGAGTTAAGATTTAAATATATTCAAGAAAATGCCAATTTAATTGATAATTTTGATATTTAATAAATAATTAATTATTGCAGTTTTAATTGACATTTAATTTTAATGAAGTATTCACAATCTAATAAATAATTCTATTTTTAATATCTTAAGGATTTTTTTTGAGTTTTCAAACATTAGGGTTAAGTGAAGAAATTTTAAAGTCTATTAAAGAAATAGGCTATGAAACACCTTCACAAATACAACAACAAGCAATACCTCATGTTCTGATGGGGAGAGATATACTTGGATGTGCCCAAACTGGTACAGGCAAAACAGCATCGTTTATGTTACCATTAGTAGAAATACTAAGTACTGGACAATCTAAATCACGGATGCCTAGGTCATTAATACTGGCGCCAACGAGAGAGCTTGCAATGCAAGTTTCTGAAGATTTTAATATTTTTAATAAGTATCTAAAACTACAGATGGCCCTGCTAATTGGTGGAGTTTCATTTTCTGAACAAGATGGAAAGCTTGCTAAAGGCGTTGATGTACTAGTAGCCACCCCTGGAAGACTTCTTGATCACATTGAAAGAGGAAAGGTCATATTAAGAGATGTTAAAATTCTTGTAATTGACGAAGCGGACAGAATGCTAGATATGGGCTTTATTCCTGATATTGAAAAGATAACTAAACTGCTTCCAAAAATTAGACAAACTTTATTTTTCTCAGCAACTCTTTCCGATGAGATAAGACATATTGGTAAAAACTTTGTTATTAACCCTAAAGAAATATCTGTTAACCCAGAAACTACTACTGCTACTAACATAGAAAGTTATTTAATTAATACGTCGCATTTAGATAAATTAAGTAATTTAAAGAAGATTTTAAATATAGAAAAAATAAAAAATGCTGTAATTTTTTGTAATAAAAAAATTGACATTAATAAAGTAAATATATTTCTTAAAAAAAATAAATTTAGCACTGTTTGTCTTCATGGTGACATGAACCAAAGTGCCAGAATTAATTCCCTAGAAGAATTTAAAAGTGGATTAGCAAAAATTCTTGTTGCTTCTGATGTAGCAGCTAGAGGGTTAGATATAGCAGGATTAAGTCATGTGTTTAACTATGACGTTCCAAATAATCCTGAAGATTATGTTCATAGAATTGGTAGAACTGGTAGAGCTGGACTTTCAGGCAAAGCTTTTACACTTTGCAGTGAAAATGAAATAAAAAGTTTAGCACTAATAGAGAAATTAATTAAAAAAAGTATAAATATATATAAATTTGATGAAATTTCTTTAGAAAGCAAAACTCCAAAAATAATTAATATTAAGAACAATATATTGAAAGAAGAAGTGTTAAAAAATAAAAAAAACTATCCAAATATCCCTCCTATTGAAAATTTTATAAGCTTTAAAGAAAGCGGCCAAATACCATCTTTCCTAAATAATAAATAGGGAATTATTTTAAAGCTTTAGCTATTATTTCTGATAAATCTGAGGATATTTTTTTTTTATTATAAATTTCAGATAAAGAATTTTTCATTTTCTTTTTTCTATCATCTGTATAATTATTAAATCTAGTCAATGGTAAAACTAATTTTGCAGCAGCTTGTGAGTTAAATGAATCAATTAAGCATATTTGTTCAGAAACAAAATTATATCCTGAAGAGTCGTTTGCATGAAATAACAAAACATTTTCTCTTTGGAAAACACCTAAAACTGATCTTAATTTATTAGGACTTTTATAGTCAAAAGCATTATGAGATAAAAGTTTTTTAATAAAATTAATCCCTTCACCTTTAATATTAAGTATAGACATCATCTCAAACCATTTTTCTAAAACTAAGCTATTATTAGACCATTTAGAATAAAAATTATTTAAATGCTTAATAGAGTTTTCGCTATTATTTTGGCATAAAGACTTCAAACCAATTGACGATAATGTCATATTTTCACTTAAAGTTATACTCTGAGCTAACTCAATTCCTGTTTCACTTTGTATTAAAACAAGATAATTTAAAATTTTTGATAATAATGAACGTTGTTCATATTTTTCACTTCCATCTATATTATCATTAAAAAGTTTAATAGCAGTTTGTTCAAAAGGATCCTTTAAACGTAAAGCAATTTGTTTTGATAAACGCAGTCTTGATTCAAATATATCAATCGGATCAGATATATAAGACAAACCTTCTAATGTAGTTCTAGAAGGCAACTCTAACAAACACGCCATAAGAGATGGATTTAATAATTCTTTAATCAAAAAATTCTTTAAAACGGAAATAATTAAATCTATTTTTTCTGTATCTTTAAAAGAACTTATATATAAATTTTGTATAGACTCCCATTTATTAAAAGAGTCATTATCAAATTTAAGTATATGTATATTTTCTTCAAAACTTAAATCTGTTATTATATTAACAGGTGCAGAAAATCCTCTTAATAATGATGGAACAACTTTATTCTTAAAGCCTGATAAAATAATATTATCTTTGTTTTTAGACAATAAAAAAACGTGCTCATACTTCATATTTAAATTATTAATACTAAATTCAACTGGATAACCATTTATGTCTATTAATGAAATAGTAATAGGGATAGGTAAATAGCTATCTTTTTTATCAATTGATTGAAAAAAATTAAGTGTTAATCCATTATTATTATGCTCTCTTTGAATATTTAATTCTGGTGTGCCTGCGTGGCTATACCATTTTTTAAACAAATCCAAATCTATTTTAGAGCCTGCTGATAGTGCTTCGAGAAAGTCTTCACATGTGACCGCTTTACCATCAAACATTTCAAAGTATGCATCAATACCTTTTCTATATAGGTCTGCCCCAAGATAATTATAAATCATTCTTATAACTTCGGCACCCTTTTCATAAACGGTAGGAGTATAAAAGTTATTAATTTCTTGGTATTCATCAGGTCTAATAGGATGCTTGTTAGAACCAGAGTCTTCAGAAAATTGAACAGATCTAAGGAGCATAACATCCTCAATCCTTTTAACTCCTCCATTATTCATATCAGCAGAAAATTCTTGATCTCTAAAAACAGTTAATCCTTCTTTGAGAGTTAATTGAAACCAGTCTCTACAAGTAACTCTGTTACCTGTCCAGTTATGGAAATATTCATGTGCAACTATGCTTTCAATATTTTTTAAGTCTAAATCTGTTGCTGTATTTAAATCTGCTAAAATAAATTTAGAATTAAATATATTCAAACCTTTGTTTTCCATTGCGCCCATATTGAAATGACTAACTGCAACTATCATAAAACATTCCAGATCATACTCTAGACCGTATTTTAATTCATCCCACTCCATCGCTTTTTTAAGGCAATTCATAGCATGATAAGTTAAATGTTTATTTCCAACTTCTGTATAAATTTCTAAATTAATTTTTTTGTTAGAAGATGTAACAAATGAAGATGAAGTTACTTCTAGAGACCCAACAACTAAAGCAAAAAGGTATGAAGGTTTAGGAAAAGGATCATCCCAAACTTTAAAATGTCTAATTGGATTGCCGTTATTATCTTTTAAAATACCTTTTTCTATTAAATTACCATTCGATAAAATAGTGCTACAGGACAATGGCGCTTCAATTCTAACTTTAAAAATAGTTAAGCAATCAGGACGGTCTGGAAACCAAGTAATTTTTCTAAATCCTTCGGGTTCACATTGAGTGCACAACATTTTATTAGATTCATACAAACCTTCCAAAGATGAATTGTCAGTAGGATAAAGCTTAACTTTTGACAAAATTCTAACTTCGGATACCTCTTCAGAAATTGGAATTGATATCAATTCATCATTAATAAAAAATTTATTAATATCAATATCATAAAAAGATTGGTTATCTAATGATACTTCAAAAGATAAAGTTTCTAAATTAACACCATTTAAATCTATAGTAGAATTTAATTGAAAATTATTAATGTCTTTTATATTATTTTTTTTGAATAAAATTATAGAAGTCACAAAAACAAAATTTTTATGAATTACAAAATCTAAATATACATTTTCAGGGATCCATAATAATGGTTTATAGTGTTTTCTTTTTTTTGTTAAAGAGCTCATGACACATTAATTCAACTTTCTCTAGTATTAGTGTATGCTAATAAAGAATGTTCTTCACAGTATGGTCGGCCAGGAACTATCGATACTCCACAAAACTTAAAACCTGGAAGCTTAGGGTCACCAAATGGCCAACAACAAGCATTTCTAGACCATTCAACATTTCTTAACAAAAGCTTTAAAGGTAACTCTTTTTGATTTTCTAGAGGAACTGTTTTCACTTGATTTTTTCTTGGTTCACCTGACTTTGAAATTGGTGAATCTCTTTTTGGTAAACCTAATCTATGAGCTTTTCCAGCAATAGCATTTCTTGTAACACCTAATTCAAGACCAATTTTTGTTATAGGCAAACCTTCTGCCCATAATTGTGATAACTGATCTAATTTTTCTTTGTCCCAAACTGATTTGTTTTCCATTAAAAATCCTGTTAAAAATTACCAAATATTTAAAAATTTTCCGGCTAAGTCAATTTGACTTTCTATCATATATTTTCCATAATGAATAGTGCGTCCCAAAGATTTTGATATTTTTAATAATTCTGTATCCATTGGATTCATTATAATATCCGCAACAATAGAATCTATTTTCGATTTATTAACATCAAAAGGCAAAGGATCGTTATTTTTTAACCCTAAACTAGTAGCATTGATAATTATATCAATATCATTTAGTTCATATTCTAAAGACGATGAGACTTCAATATTTAAATTAGGATAAACTTTATTAATATTTAGTTTTAGATTATTTGCCTTATCAATATCACGATTAATTAATTTCAATTTTTTAATTTTTTCATCTGCTAGAGAATAAGCAATAGCAATGCCTGCTCCTCCAGTGCCAAATAAACAGACCGATTTATTTTCCAAAACATGGCTTTGGTTTAAAAAACCGTTTACAAAACCTTTTCCATCAAAGTTATTTCCTATGATCTTTCTATTCTTATCAAATTTAATCCAGTTCACAGCTTTTGTTTTATTCGCATCTGGTTCTAAAAAATCACATATTTTAGCAATTTCTGTTTTATGAGGAATAGTTACTGTCAATCCACAGAAATTTTTAATTAATTTTAAAGAATTAATTACGTTAATAAGACTATCTTCATTTACATGAATAGGTATCATAACAGCATCAATTTTTTTTTGCCTAAACATAGAGGTAAAAATTGAAGGCGCCCTTACATGTTCAATTGGATCAGCTATACAACCATAAATTTTAGTTGAGCCTAATATTAAGTTATCCATTATTGATCACCCGTATTTACAAAATTTAATGATGCCGAATTTATACAATAACGTAAACCAGTTGGCTTCGGGCCATCAGGGAAAACATGACCTAAATGAGATTTACATTTAAAACAATGTGCCTCTGTTCTTTCCATAAACAAAGAATTATCTTTTGACAATTCAACCACATCATCAGAAACAGGTTGAAAAAATGCAGGCCAACCAGAACCAGAATCATACTTTGTATCACTTGAAAAAACCTTGGTATTACAACAGACACAAAAATAATTTCCAGGATCTTTTTTATCCCAATACGCACCTGAAAAAGCTAGCTCAGTTCCATGTTCTTGAGTTATTCTATATTGTTCATCTGTAAGTTTATTAATTGGATCTTTCATTATTTTATAACCTTTTTTCAAGTTAGTTTATAATAAATTATTATAATATATTTTATATATTTAAAAAATAATTTTTACATTGAATAGATGAAAATTAATATTAAAAATTATGATAAAAGTATTTTTCTAATATAATAAATACGAAAAACACATGTGATCCAACACAACAATCCAAAAATATATGATATTAAATACACAAAATCATTGAAAATTAACATTAATGTAAAAAATATTATTGTTTCAAAACCTTCTGTGATTCCTCCAATATAAAAGAAAGATTTTTCATTTTTTTTTACTAAAGTCTTATTTTTTTCTATAATCCAAGCAGAAGCTAAAAAAGTCGATTGAGTAGATACAAAACTTAATAATAAAAAGCATATAGAAAAAGCGTTTTCTATATTATTAAAAATAAAGCCTATTGGAAATAATGAATAAAAAACAAAATCAGATATAATGTCATAAAATGCACCTAGATCTGATGCTCCGTCTATTCTAGCTAACGCTCCATCTATTCCATCAAAAAATCTATTTAATAATAGAAACAAAAATGCTAAAAAAAATTCACTTTCAACAATACAAAAAAAACAAAAAAACCCAACTACAGCACCTATCAATGTAACAAAGTTAGCTGAGCAATTATATTTGTATAAAATACTAGCTATATAAATTAAGTACTTTTCTAAATAATTATTAATTTTTTTATCAAGCATTATCTAATGCCTTAATTTATTAAGGTAGAATAAATAATTGTTTAGGATAAATTAAATTAGGGTTTTTAATTTTTTCTTTGTTTAGTTCAACTATATCCGTGTAACGAATTCCTAGCCCTAACCTATTATAGGCTATGTTCCAAAGTGCATCACCCTTTTGAACTACAACAAATGTTTTTCCGTTAGCGTCTTTAATGATGCTTCCGGTTATATTTATTGAATTTTTACTTAATACTTTTCCATCTTTACCTATTATAACTGCAAAAACTTTCTGTTTTCCAGATATTAATTTTCCTGGAATTGTTAAAGACCATGAATTATTTAAAATTTTTGTTGACGAAGTTTCTTTACCAGAAAATCCAGCATTCACTTGTGCTCCTCCTGAGGCAATACCCGATAAGATCAATTGACCAACTTTTATATCATAAGTGATAGCTAAAATTGAAATTGTAGGTAACATTTTTATAGAAATATCATTATCTTTATCAACTTTACTTTTTGTTTCTTTTTCAATCAAACCTGGAGCTTGTATTACTCGAGCACCTAATTTACCTTCGTTATCTATAATCGCCACTATTGGAACATCATTTGGTCCTCCGGTAACATTTATAACAACTGCTTCATTCGCAATACTAATTTTATTAGCTTTAGTTGTTTGACGAAAAGCAAGCAAATACTCTCCGCTTTTTAGTTGCTTATCAGGAACAGCAACAAATTCTCCAATATTATCACTTTGTGTAGTTGCAATTACTGTAGATCCCGAAATTACTTCTATTTTTGAATTAGGCAATCCTTTTCCTGCAATAACTGAACTTCCGTCTGGTCTAACTCTAATTACTTCTAATTTAATAACTTCACTGTCTTGTTTTTTAGATACTTTAGTCTCTATAGGGTTTGCATCATCTTCTTTTTTAACTAAAGGAACAACAACATCTTCTTGATATGTTGTTTGAGGTTGATATAAAGCAATAATTAGAGCTAAACTTGCTAAAATACCTCCGGCTAAAAGAAAATATATCACTTTTGATAATTTCATAAAAACCCTTTAAAACATTAGAAAAAATAAATACTATTTAAATAGTAAAATAAATCTCTAAAAATAGATATTACTTTTTAGAGAATATAATTATATGAGGTGAAAATTGAAAAAAAAAATTTGTATTTTTGGAGGTTCCTCTTCAGGAATTAAAAAAGAGCATAAAAAATTAGCCATTAAGATAGGAAAAATTATAGCTGAAAATAATTTTGATATAGTTTTTGGAGGAGGTGAAAATGGAATCATGGGAGCAATTGCTAAATCTAGCATTACATTTGGAGCAAAAACAATTGGTATCATTCCAGAACTTCTAATAAAAGACGATTTAATAAATACAAACTTTCCTAATCAAATTAATACAGAATTAATTATTACCAAAACTATGCACGAAAGAAAGCAATTAATGTATAGTAAGTCAGATGCCTTTTTAATATTACCAGGTGGAATAGGAACTCTTGATGAATGCTTCGAAGTCCTTACTTGGTGTCAATTAAATATTATAAAAAATAAAAATGTAGGAATTATAAATTTTTCTGGTTACTGGGATCCTTTGATTAAACTAATAAATAATATAATAAATGAACAATTCATGAAAATTGAAAATTTAAATTACTTTGAGGAAATAAAAAACATTCAATCATTAAGAAAATTTTTAAAGAGCATTTAATATTTGATTAATTATAATATATTTTCTAGAAGATATATAAAGTATATGTAAATATTTTTTTTAATTATGCTTTTATTTTATAAACCATGATTTTATATAAAAAATGAGGAAATAAATGTTAGACTTAATGCATATTGCTAAAACTGAATTTGAAGGAGGCGATTTAAAAGGCCTCCTTAATACACTATACTCAGAAACTGATGTAAGACCTAAAGGTTACCCCGCTGCTCTAGTATGGAAAGGTGGCAATCATGATAACAATATTAATCCTATATGCCATTCACTAACCGATGCATATGCTTTATTAGGAACGATAGCTGCGGCTGATATTTTAAATCTTCCATTCTATGCAGTTCCTATGTGGTCTCAAATCAGACATGATACTCAACTAGAAGCGTTAAGCTGGTTTGGAAACATGGAAAACACATCTATTAAATGGTCAACTGCTGGCGATGCATATGTAACTGACGAAACAGGCAATAGAGTAGTAGTAATGGGAAAGTCTGGAAATGCTCCTCTTAGAACTCAAGCTGGAGTTTTTTGTAACGTTCGACCTTATGGCCCTATCACAGTTGTAAGGTGCATGCCCTGCTTACCTTACTCACAAGACAAATCTAAATTTACAGTAAATGAACAAACTGGAATCGTTCATACAGAAATGAATACTCCTGGAATTCAAATGGCTTATGCTTGTCGTTTGTTTTTAAAAATGATTAATGATACTCGGAAATTGGGAAGAGTAGCATTCAAACCTACTCAAGCAATGGAAGATGGTATAAATGCAGGATTACTAATTTGGTTGCTTGAAGGAACAAAATTTAGTGTCGGTCGAAAATGGGCTGTTAATGCATATGAAGAACATAAAGAAAATATTGATAAAATAATAGCGCTATTACCTTCTGATTTTAAAAAAGGTATGGAAAGTTGGTCAGGTAAAATAGAACAACACATAGCAGACACAAATTATGGTTTATTAATTTGGGACTTAATAGAAAATCAAGAATGTATTATTTTAGCTACTGACTTAGATGGCGATAGATTAACAGATTTGTTAGCTGACATTTCAGATCCACTAAGAGCTTTTGGACAAAAACTTTTAGCGCATACAAATAGTAATGTTACAATTGATTCAGCATGGAAATCAATGGGATATAAAACTGGTAATGGAAGAGATATGACATCAGTAATGTATAGAATGGAAGGTCCTCCTATACATGAGCAAACTCTAGGTTCTGCTGATGCTATGTTATTGAGACTTCTCGATGGAGATGAATCTATGGGCGGTTCAAAAAAGCCTTATGATCCAAGGATTCATTTTGTATTAATTAAAGATGCTTATATGGATGCCAATCCTAATAATAAAGAATTAGAAACATGGTTAAATAATGTTTTAAAAGAGTTTGATGAAATATACTCAAATCCTAGACCAGGTTTTATTGATGGATACAAAAAATTAAAAGATTCTATAAAGCCTTGGTAATAAAATCAATAGGTAGGTCACACCTTTTGTCCTACCTATGACTTCGAATTCAAGACTGGCTCTAATCTATCCATTATTGTATTAATAAAACCTTCATTAGCTGCAAAGCATATTCTTAAATGCCCTTCACCTGATGCTCCAAAGGCAATTCCTGGCGCAACTCCAACTTTAGTTTCCACGATGAGTTTTTTAGCAAATTCAAGAGAATTACTCATACCTTTAACTTTAAAAAAAGCATAAAAAGCAGCTTCAGGAACACTGCATTCAACTCTACTCCACGTTTTTAGCCTTGCAAACATAAGATCTCTAGATTTTATTAAATTTAACTTCAATTCATTGGTTATAACTTTATAATTATGTAGTGCTGATAAAAGTCCATTTTGAAGAAACTCAGGCACTCCAGAAGTAGTTATTTGAACTAATTTTGCTATATGTTCACCGAGCTCAACAGGATGTGTTAACCATCCTATTCGCCAACCTGTCATATTAAAACTTTTTGAAGCAGAGTTTATAACAATTAGACGATCATTTGGAAGTGAGATTTGAAGAAAACTTGGAGCGACTGTATCATTAAAAATAATTTGATGATAAACCTCGTCGGAAATCAACCAAGAACCAGTTTGACGAACATGGTTCAATAATTTATTTTGTTGATCTCTAGTTATTACCCATCCTGTTGGATTTCCAGGACTATTAATAAATACCATTTTAGTTGATGAAGAAATAGACTTTAATAATAGTTGGAAATCTAGGTTCCATCCTTTTTTACCTAACGTTAAAGAAACCTCTTTAATCTTACTTTTTTTAAGTAATACTGAAGATTTTATATTTGGCCATACAGGACCTACTATTACTACTTCATCATTATCCGAAAGAATTAAATCACAAACTAACCTCAACCCCATCATACCACCGGTTACTACACTATGATTATCTGGCTTTGTATTAATTTTAAAAATTTCGTTCATATAATTAGATATTTCTAAACGAAGATTAGGCATACCATTTTGGAAAGTATAAAATGTTTTTCCTTTAACTAATGAATCTATAGCTTTATCGTAAATAATTTTGTTAGTTGAAGTATCACCTTCTCCAAACCAAGCCGAATATACTTTTTCACCAGTTTCAAATGCATGTTTTCTTCCAAAATTTGCCACTTCCATAATTTCAGTTTCTTTTAATGAAATGATTTCTTTATTAATGTTTTTTAACAATTACAAATTCACCCTATTAAATATCAATAATATATTCTTTTAATTTATTAATAGCTTCTTCACTTTTATGAGGCATTGACCCTCCAGATTGAGCCATGTCAGACCTGCCTCCACCACCTTTCCCCCCTAGTAAATCTGCAATGAAGTTAACCATTTTTACTGCACTATACTTATCTGTAATTTTTTTATCTACTGCTATTACTATAGATGCTTTATTATTAACCTTACTTATTAAACAAACAATACCACTTTGATTATTTTTTAATAAGCTCTCTGCTGATGCTTTTAAATCTTTAATGGGAAGATCTTCAAATATATTATATTCAAAAATTATACCGTTTAAAGTGTCTTTAATTGGAACATTGCCATCTGTAAAAACATTATTCTTTTTAAGATTATTTAACTCATTAATTATTTTTTTATTATCTAAAACTAATTGTTTAATTTTTTTACTTATCTGTGAAGGATGAGTTTTTAAAAAATTAGAAATATATTTTATTTTATTTAATTCATCATTATAAAATTTTATTGCTGAAATATTAGTAATTGCTTCAATACGCCTTACTCCTGAAGAAACTCCAGTCTCGGAAATAATCTTAAATGAGGAGATTTCAGATGTATTTGTAACATGAGTTCCACCGCATAACTCAACTGACCATGCATCTCTCTTTTTATTTATTGACTTACCCATTGATACTACTCTTACTTCATCACCATACTTTTCTCCAAATAAAGCAATCGCACCTTTATTTAAGGCTTCAGAAGGAGTCATGATTTTTGTAATAACATCTTGATTAGAAAAAATTCTATAATTTACTAAATCTTCAATCTCTTTCAAAGATTCATCATTTATAGGTTTTGCATGACTAAAATCAAACCTTAGCCTGTCATGAGTAACTAAAGATCCTTTTTGAGCGACATGAAGTCCTAATTTTTGTCTTAAAGCTTCATGTAGTAGATGAGTTGCAGAATGATGTGAACAAATTTGCTTCCTCTTATCTAAATCAATTACTTGAGACACATGATCTCCTAAATTAAGCTCTCCTTTAAGAACTTCAATTGAAAATAAAAAAATTATTTTATCATCTCCAGTTTTTATTTTAGTGCATCCTAAAACTTCAGCATCAAAGTCTTTACCTTTTAAATTTCCAATATCAGAAACTTGCCCGCCTGACTCAGCATAAAAAACTGATTCATTAAATATAATTTCAGCTTTGTCACCTAAAATAATTTTTTTAACAACAGTTTGATCCTTAATGATAAGGTCTACTTTTGTTTCAATATTATGTTTTTCGTAACCTAAAAATTTAGTAGCAGGAAAATTCACTAATAATTTCAAAACATTAGCACTAGTGCTTTTATCGCCTGAACCTGCCCAAGATTTTCTTGCTTTGTTTTTCTGTTCATCCATAGCTAAATTAAAACCCTTATGATCAACAGTCCATCCATATGACTTTAATACATCTTCAGTTAAATCAACTGGAAAACCATAAGTATCATATAACTCAAATGCTTTGTTTCCTGAAAAAACGCCCCCAGAAACTTTCTTATCTACTTCAGCTTTTAATAAACTCAACCCTCTGTCCAAAGTATCTTTAAATTTTAATTCTTCTTGTTTTATTGTTTCTTCAATAACATTTTGTCCATTTTTTAACTCAGGAAATGCTTCAGACATTTCATCAATTAAAAAGGGAACTAGCTTGAAGATTATAGGATCAGTTGAGCCTAATAAATGTGTATGTCTCATTGCTCTTCTCATTATTCTTCTTAAAACATACCCTCTACCTTCATTACTAGGCATCACCCCTTCAGCTATAAGAAATGATATCGCTCTTAAGTGATCCGCGATAACTCTATGAGAAACTATGTTACTTTCACTCATATCAAACCCAGTTACTTTTGCTGAAGCCTCAACTAAGTTATTCATCATATCTGTTTTGTAATTATTGTTTGTGTTTTGTAGAACAGCAGCTATTCTTTCTAGTCCCATACCTGTATCTATGCTTGGCTTTGGAAGATTAATTCGTTCTTCAGCTGATATTTGTTCATATTGCATGAAAACTAGATTCCATATCTCAATAAACCTATCTCCATCTTCTTCAAGCGAGCCAGGTGGTCCACCGTATATCTTTGATCCATGATCATAGAAGATTTCTGAACATGGGCCACAAGGCCCCGTATCGCCCATACTCCAAAAATTATCATTGGTTTTAATTTTAATTATTTTATCATTTTGAAGACCAAAAATTTTTTTCCAAAGTATTTCAGATTCTAAGTCTGTATGATAAATTGTTACTAATAATTTTTCTTTTGGTATGCAAAACTCTTTTGTCAATAATTCCCATGCCTGAAAGATAGCTTTTTCTTTGAAATAATCTCCAAAAGAAAAATTTCCAAGCATTTCAAAAAAAGTATGATGTCTAGCGGTTCTGCCAACATTTTCTAAGTCATTATGTTTACCACCAGCCCTCAAACATTTCTGTGAGGAAACTGCTTTATTATAATTTCTTTTATCAATTCCAGTAAAAGTGTTTTTAAACTGAACCATTCCAGCATTAGTAAATAATAGTGTTGGATCGTTATCAGGAACAAGGTTACTTGAAGTTACAATTTTATGGTTGTTTTTTTCAAAATAATTTAAAAAACTTGACCTTATTGAATTTACTGTAGTTTTATTTTCATTAGACATGTTTCATACTATATAGCTAATTTTAAACTTTGATAACATCAAAATTGAAAAAAACAAATCTACAAAAAACATTTGTTTACTTTTCTTCTTCTTTATTTGCTTGTTCAGGATTCATTAAAATCTCCTCAACCAATAATGAGTTCCCTTTTATTTTTTCTTCTAGTTCAATTGCTATTTCTACATTTTCTGCTAGAAACTTTTTAGCATTTTCTCTACCTTGCCCAATTCTTTGTTCATTATACGAAAACCATGATCCAGATTTTTCAATAATTCCTGCAGCTACGCCTAAATCAATGATTTCACCGTTTTTTGAAATTCCTTCACCATACATTATATCAAATTCAACTGTTCTAAATGGAGGAGCTACCTTATTTTTAACTACCTTCACTCTTGTTTGATTGCCAACTATATCATCTTTATCTTTTATTGCTCCAATCCTTCTTATATCTAACCTAACTGAAGCATAAAATTTAAGCGCATTCCCTCCTGATGTTGTTTCAGGGTTTCCAAACATAATACCTATTTTTTGTCTTATTTGATTTATAAAAATCACTAAACAATTTGATTTAGATATTGACGAAGTTAATTTTCTTAATGCTTGGCTCATTAATCTTGCTTGAAGACCCATATGGCTATCTCCCATATCACCTTCTAATTCGGCTCTGGGAACTAATGCGGCCACTGAATCAACAACTAAAACTGATACAGCACCTGATCGGACTAAAGTATCTGCTATTTCTAAAGCTTGTTCTCCTGCATCTGGCTGAGATATTAAAAGCTCATCTATGTTTACACCTAATTTTTTTGCATAAACAGGATCTAAAGCATGCTCTGCATCAATAAAAGCACAAGTTCCACCAGTTTTTTGAGATTCTGCAACAGCATGTAAAGCTAGTGTAGTCTTACCTGAACTTTCAGGACCATATATTTCAACAATTCTACCTTTTGGGAACCCTCCAATTCCTAGTGCTACATCTAATCCAAGAGAGCCACTCGATATTGCTTGTATATCCAAATTCATGCCCGAAGTTCCTAACTTCATAACCGAACCTTTTCCAAAAGCTTTTTCAATTTGACCTATAGCAGCTTCTAAAGCCACATTTTTATCTTTATCTTGACTAGACAATTTTACCACCTCAGCGCTCATTTATTTTCTCCTTTTACTGACACATGCTTACAATATATTCAACTTAAAAAGCTTTATTCATGTTTTGTTCTTTTGTCAAGATATGTTCTCTTTTTGTTCTTTTATTTTTAATGTGCTACTACAAATTTTAATTTGCTCTTGTTAAATAATATTATTTACTAATATCTTAACTATTTAAGAAACATACAAAGTCTAATATCAGATACAACAAATTAAAATGTATTTTTTACTCATTAAATTCAATACATATGAATATCTGGAAGTTTATTCATAAAGCCTGAAAATTAAATAATAATGATTATTTGTTAGAAGTTATAAAAAGATATTTTTAATAACTTTGTCAATCTCATAATACTTAATTGATTTTTTAGAAAAAAAGATGTTTTTAAGCTTCATATCCATTCATTTATATAAAAAAATCTATATAAAAATATTACTTTATTCTTCTTTATAGGCTTTTTCCATTTTTTCATGTTGCTCTTGAGCTTCCAAAGATAAAGAGGCAATTGGCCTTGCCTTTAGTCGACCTAATCCTATTGGCTCTCCGGTTTCTTCACAGTAACCATATGTTTTTAGGTCTATTCTCTTTAAAGCTTCATCAATTTTACTTATCAATTTTCTTTCTCTATCACGAGTTCTTAATTCTATTGATGCGTCAGTTTCTACTTGTGCTCTGTCAGCAATATCAGGTCTTTGAAGACCTTCTTCTAATAGATTTTCTTTTGTATCAGTCGCTCCCTCAAGAAGTTTTAGTCTCCATGTCATTAATAACTGTCTAAAAAACTCTAGTTGTTTGCTATTCATAAACTCTTCATCGTCAGATGGAGTATATGATTCTGGTAATACTACTCTTGATCCCATCAATCCGCCTCTGTTTGAACCGTTAACAAATGATTTATTTTTAGATAATTTTATATCCGCTGAATCATTCAAATTAAAAATCCTCTTTAATAAAAAAAATAATGAAGAAGTTAATTAAGTTTTTATATTTAAACTTTTAAAAAGTGCAAGGATGAATTTAAAAAAAACTAATTTTTATATGATATTATTATATTTAATTTAAATAATATGTTTCTAAATTTATAATATATACTTAATTGAATCTTTATATTAATAAAACATTTGTAAATTGTAAATTTAACATTATTTTATTAAATAAAAATATTATATGAGCCTAAAAAATGACTTTAGATTACTCTAAAAAATTTCAACAATCTATTGATAAACTTAAATATGAGGGTAGATATCGTTTTTTCAATGAAATAGAAAGAAAATATGGTTTACATCCAATCGCTTCTTGGAAACATAATTCCTCTAAATCTGATATTATTGTATGGTGTTCCAATGATTATTTAGGAATGAGTCAAAATAATTTAGTCGTAACTGCAATGAAAAATGCTGTTGAACAAATGGGGACAGGTTCAGGCGGAACAAGAAATATATCAGGCAATAGCGCTGCTATTATAGAACTCGAACTTGAGCTTGCAAAATTACATAAAAAGGAAAAAGCTTTGGTTTTTTCATCTGGATATGTTGCGAACGAATCAACTATAAGTACAATTCTTGATATTTTAGAAGATGCAATTGTATTTTCTGATGAAAAAAATCATGCTTCAATTATTTCCGGCATTAAAAAATCACAAGCCAACAAGGAAATTTTTAGACATAATGATTTAAAGCATCTTGAAGAATTGATTAACCTCTATCCTGAAAACAAACCTAAACTGATTATATTTGAATCTATTTATTCAATGGATGGGGATTATGGAGACATAGCTGGCATTGTTAAAATTGCAAAAAAATATAATGCCATTACTTTCTTAGATGAAGTTCACGCAGTTGGTATGTATGGAGAAACAGGAGCAGGTGTCTCTGAGAAACTCAACCTTAATCACCAAATTGATATTATTCAAGGCACGCTAGGGAAAGCTTTTGGAATAATGGGAGGATATATTACTTCAACAGAGTTAATTTGTGACACTATTAGAAGTTACGCTAGTGGCTTCATTTTTACTACCGCAATGCCTCCAGCGTTGGCTAAATCAGCTACAACATCAATAAAATATTTAAAAAAATCAAATATAGAAAGAACGCTGCAACAAAAAAATACGGCCTGTCTAAAAGAGCATCTAAATAAAGCAGGTATTCCATTTTTAAATAATGGTTCGCATATTATTCCTGTAATGGTAAATGATCCTATGAGATGTACTGAAATAAGCCATATATTGTTAAATGAATTTGGGCACTATATTCAACCTATTAATTATCCAACCGTACCTGAAGGAACTGAAAGATTAAGAATTACACCTGGACCTCTTCATACAGAAAAAATGATTTCTGAATTGGCTATTGCTCTTAAATACGCTTTTGAAAAAACAAAAAAAGTAGATTATAAAAAAATATCATAATAATTAATAAAATTATTTAAGGGACATAAATTGGCAATACCTGAAAAACCTTCTGACCATCCTTCTTTTCCTAAAAAATCTAAAATTGGTGTTCTACTAGTTAATCTTGGAACACCCGAAGGAACAGATTATTGGTCAATGAGGCGTTATCTTAAAGAATTTTTAATGGATAAACGTGTAGTGGATATTTTTAGGCCTCTCTGGTGGTTGATACTTAATGGACCTATACTTACATTCAGGCCTTCAAAGTCTGGAAAAGCTTATCAAAAAATTTGGGACAAAAATAATTATGGTTCACCTCTAAGAAAATTCACAATTAATCAAACTCAAAAAATAAAAGAAATTTTTGCATCCGATCAAGATATTATAATTGATTATGCCATGAGATACGGCGTTCCTTCAATCAATAAAGTGTTAGACAATATGATGTCACAAGGCTGTAAAAAAGTTATTTTAATCCCATTATATCCTCAATATGCCGCGAGCACCTCTGCTACTGTCAAAGATGTGGTTTTTAAGTGGATGCTAAAACAAAGATGGCAACCAGACTTAAGAACAGTAGCTCCATGGTTTGATGAAAAAGAATATATAAAAGCCCTAGCATCAACTGTGAAAGATAATTTGAATAAAAATAAAAAACCAGATGTCCTAATTATTTCTTTTCATGGAATTCCTAAAAGGTACTTTTTAGCTGGAGACCCTTATCATTGCCATTGCATTAAAACAGCAAGGCTGTTGAAAGAAGAACTAAAGTTACCGGACGATCAAGTTTTGGTAACATTCCAATCTAGATTTGGACCTGAACCTTGGCTTCAACCCTATACTGACAAAACCATAATAGAACTTGCTAAAACTGGTACAAAGAATCTTGCCATAATCGCTCCTGGGTTTATATCTGACTGCTTAGAGACACTTGAAGAAATAAATGTTGAAGCAAGAGAATTGTTTTTTGAAAATGGTGGGCAAGATTTTAACTATATTCCATGCTTAAATGATAATAAATATTCAATTAAATTATTAGAAAACTTGATTAAGAAAAATTTATTAGGCTGGATTGATTAATTTTATTTAAAAAACGTATCTTTAAATAATCAGTTAGTTATTTACATTTACCTTATTAGTTTGTATAAAACCTTTCATTAAATGATATGCGGGTATTGTGTAGTGGTAAGACCTTAGCCTTCCAAGCTAATGACGAGAGTTCGATTCTCTCTACCCGCTCCACTCTTAAGTCTAATAATTTAAAATTATATTTTAGTTTTGTTTTGTAAAAACAATGTTACAGAAACACTTATTAATATAATTATCCCTCCTACCATTGTAAACAAAGACGGTTCATTTTTATACCAAATAAAATCTAAAATTATAGATACTGGAGGTATTAAATAAAGAAATAATGAAGCTTTATTTGCTCCAAAATGACCAACTGTATAAGTCCAAGTTAGGTAACCAATTGCAGTAGGGAAAACAGCTAACCATAAAAAAGCTAACTTCACGTCAAAGGTTGATAAAAGTATTAATTCAAAAGTTTTAGGCAACCAGAACAGCATAGGAATAGTTCCGTATAATATCGTGTATGCCGCTGATGTTAATGCACCATATTTTGAAACAAGAGGTTTTAGAATATGAAAATACGTAGCTGTTAATATTGCAGCAATTAATATTAAACTTGCACCGTTTCCTAATTCCAAACCGCCATCTTGATCAATTGAAATAATTGCAACACCAAATAAACAAAAAATAATGCCAATCCAATGAATGATTTTAACCTTTTGTTTTAACAAAAAAAAGCCAATTAGAGCTGTAAATAATGGATTGCAATTTACTATAAAACTGCTTGCACCAGCAGAAACATCTTTTTGTCCATAATTTAAGAATACATTATACAAAAATATTCCTACAAAACCTGCAATAAAGAACCTAACTGAATCTTTAAAAGATAATTTTTTATAATTAAAAACACACCATAATAATGATAAAAAAGCAGCCAGAGAAAATCTTCCTGTTGCTAAAATAAGAGGATCAACTTTTTCCAAAAGAAAAGACATAACAGGAAAGGAAGACCCCCAGAAAAAAACTGTTGAGCAAACAGCTAAAACTGGTAATAAATTACTCATTAATTTCCAATCTTGTAAAGATTATTTATTCGGAAGGGATAATTTACCCAGAACATTGTACTTTACAAACAATCCCTTAATGAATCCATTTTCAACATTCTTTTTTATAAAATTATTAATAAACATTTCAACTTCAGAATTTCCAGGCTTAAAACCAACACATTGTTTGACAAAAGTAAACGCATCATCCAATATTTTACAATCAGAAACCTTGCTTAATTCATCTATTAACTTAGGCCTTAAACCTGCCAAAACTTCATAATTGTTATCTTGAAACAATACAAATGATCCATCAATAGTTTTTGCTCTAACTAATTCAGCTTTCGTAACATTATCTGTTAACCAAAGATCATAAGCGCTTCTTTCTGCAACAGCAATTCTAACACCTTGTTTATCTACTTCATTAAAAGAATTAATATTTAAGTTTGATCTAACTAAACATGTTGATTCAATTAATGCGTATGGTGAACTAAATGTTATAGTTTTAGCTCTTTCAGGCTCTACAGCAATATTACCTATATCCCAAACATCTTCAGAAACAGCATCAGCTAATTCTCCTGGTCTATCAAAGGGAACAAGCTTTAAATCCACTCCTAACTCATTAGCTAATGCTTTAGCTATATCAGGAGAAACTCCCTCTGGGTCTCCATTAGATTTTTTTCCTGTGACTAATAAAAAATTACTCATATTTATAGCTGCACGCAAAAAACCTTTAGGCGCTAAATGAGTTAAAACTAAATTGGACATTACTTACCTTTCATATTTAATAATTAAATTAATAACATGTTAAAAATAATTTGATAGGCAAAAATTAAAAAATTATATGTATGAAATACTTAAAAACAATTAACAATGTTCTTCTAAATATCAATTTAATGCATAAATATTAATCATTTTTATATTTTATTACTAAATTATATGCATTTTTTAA
>JAQBXK010000048.1 GCA_027625145.1 Pseudomonadota bacterium | reverse complement strand
GTATTTAATGAACATTAAATCTACAAATATTTTTAAACATAAATTGTATTTATATTCTTTTTTAATTTCACTTTTATTATTTTTATTTTTTTATTTGATAATTTCAAAAGTTTACTTTTTAAATGATTATATATTTATATTTTCTTTATTTTTATTCATAATATGTTTGTTTTTTTCTTATTTATTTTTTTTATTTCTTAAATATTTTCTTTCTTTTTGGAAAGAAAGGCAACTTAAAAGAGCAGGGAATGAACTTCGTAATAAATTAATCTTTATTTTTTCTGCGATTGCTTTAATCCCTACATTAATTATATCTATTTTTTCTGTTTTGATATTCAACACTGCTTTAAATAGCTGGTTTAATCCAATAATCTCATCCGCAGTATTACAATCTGAAAAAGTGGCAAATCAATATCTTCTCGAGCACCAAAATGCTATGAGAGGGGATGTTTTGGAATTTGCTAATATACTTAATATTAATGCTTTAAATTTATCATCGAATAAAAATAAATTTAGTAAATTTATTGATAATTATACAAGAAAAAATAATTTATCTGAAGCTGTTTTAATTGACTCTAATGGTAATGTTTTAGCATTTTCAGATTTTGTTTTTGAATATACTTATGCTGACATTCTTGAAAAGGATTATTTGTCAGCTAATAATGGTAAAATAATTATAAAAAAAGAAGACAACTCTAATAAAATGCAAGCTTTTATGAAGCTGTCTCAATATGTCGATGCTTATCTATTAATAAGTAGATTCGTTGATAAAAGAGTTTTGGATGCAATACAAAACACTGCACTTGCTGTATCTGACTATCAATCTATAGAATTAGAACAATTTAATTTAGAGATTTCATTTGTTGTTATATTTCTTTTTTTGACTTTAATATTGTTGTTGGGATCTTTAATCATAGGTTTAAAGCTTGCTAATAAATTAGTTAATCCAATTAGTTCTCTAATTAAGGCTGCAGAAGAGGTGGGTTCTGGAAATTTAGATTATAAAATTACTAAAAAAGAACTTTTAAATTTTAATGTCAATGAAATTCAACATCTTGGCCAATCTTTTAATAAAATGATTTATGATTTAAAAAATAGTAGAATAGATATTGTTAATGCTAATAATCAATTAGATAAAAGAAGGCAATTTTCAGAGACTGTTTTATCAGGAGTTTATTCTGGAGTTATAGGCCTTGATGAGAATCTACAGTTAAATTTACCAAATTTAACTGCATGTAAGATTTTAGATATATCTATTGAAAAAGACTTTGGTAAGTTAATAACTAAGATTGTTCCAGAATTTTCAAATTTAATTGATAGAATTTTAAAAAGTAATATTTTAGTTTTAGAAGAAAGAGTTCAGATCATAAAAGAAGATAAAATTTTAAATCTAATGACTAGAATTGTTGTACAAAAAAAACAAAATAAGATTTTAGGTTATGTACTTACTTTTGATGACATCACTAATTTAATTGCTGCTCAAAAGATGGCTGCATGGTCTGATATTGCAAGAAGAATTGCTCATGAAATTAAAAATCCGCTTACGCCTATAAGCTTGGCTGCAGAAAGATTGAAAAAACATATTGATAAACCTATAATGTTAAATAAAAAAATATTTGAACAATCTCTTAATATGATAACCAGACAAGTTGATGATATTCGTTATTTAGTTGATGAATTTTCTTCTTTTGCTAGAATGCCATCTCCCATTTTAAATCAGGTAAATATAATTTTTGTTGTAAGACAATATGTTGAACCACTAAAGATGTCTTTTGAAAAAATTACTATTAAATTAGATAAAATAAAATATAAAGATATATTGATTATGGCCGATGAAAAACAAATCAGGCAAGCCATAGGAAATATAATAAAAAACTCTTATGAAAATATTATTACTAATAATATAAAAAATGGTGTTGTATCTATTGATTTTGAAAAAGATAATGATTTTGTATCAATTACATTTAAAGATAATGGCACTGGCATTAATACAAATGATATTTCAAAAATTGTGGAGCCTTATTTTTCCACAAAAATGGGGGGAAGTGGATTAGGTTTAGCAATTACCAAAAAAATTATTGAAGATCATAATGGATCTATTAAAATTAAATCACCTAAAGACGAAAAGGGAACCATAATAATTATTAAATTCCCTATTGTACTGAAGTATATATGAGTTGTTATAGAGTTTGTAATGTTAAAAAATAAAATTTCTATTTTAATAGTAGATGATGAAATTGATATATGTAATACAGTTTCAGCAATTTTAAGTGATGAAGGTTATAAAACTATAACAGCATTTAATTCAATTGATGCAGTTAGTATTATAAAAAAAAATGATATTACTTTAATTATAACTGATATTTGGATGAACAATAATGTTAATGCTGGATTGGACTTATTAACATGGTGTCAGAATTATAATATACTGATACCTGTAATAATGATGTCAGGTCATGGAAGCGTTGAAACAGCTATGGTCGCCGCTAAAAATGGTGCCTATGACTTTGTTGAAAAGCCATTTAAAACAGATAGACTTTTATTCTTAGTAGAAAAAGCTTTAAACGAACGTAATTTAAAAATTAAAGTTTTTGACTTTGAATCAAAAGAAAATCAAAAAATTGATCTTATTGGAAAATCCGTTGTTATTAAAAATATAAAGCTTTTATTAAATAAGATTTCAAATACTAATAGTAGAGTGTTAATTACAGGCCCATCAGGTTCTGGGAAAGAACTTTGCGCTAGATTTATACATAAAAAATCAAATAGAAAAAAATATCCCTTCATTGTTGCATCTTGTGCCACCTTATCACCTGAAAGAGTAGAACAAGTTTTGTTTGGTTGGGATGATCATCCTTTAAATACATTAGAAAATAATCAATCTAATTTAGGTCTATTTGAACAAGCAAATCATGGCACTTTATACTTTGATGAAATTTGTGATTTACCAATAGAAACTCAAGGAAAATTAATGCAAGCTATTCAAGAACAGAGTTTTTATAGAATTGGATCAAATAAGAAAATTTTTGTAGATGTTCGTATTATTTCTGCAAGTAACAAGAATTTAAATGATTCAATTAATAAAGGTAATTTAAGAGAAGATTTATTTTATAGGCTTTCAGTAGCTCCTATAGAAATGCCTTCACTAAATAGTCGTATTGAAGATATTCCACATTTAATTGAGTATTTTATAATTTCTTTATCTAAAGATTTAGGAAAGAATGTTTTAAACTTTTCACCTGATACTCTTGCACTTTTTCAAACGTATGATTGGCCAGGTAATTTACGTCAATTAAAAAACATTTTAGAGTGGTTGCTTATAATGTATGGTGATAATGTTGACAATCTAATCAAACCGTCTAATTTGCCACCTGAATTCTTAGGTTATAATAAAAGTATTGAACAAGATAATTATAATTTGTCTAATGACTTGGATTTACAATTAAAGGATGCCCGAAAAATATTTGAAGCTAACTATCTAAAATCTCAATTAATCAGATTTAAAGGTAATATATCACGCACTTCTAACTTTGTAGGAATGGATCGATCTGCTCTTCATAGAAAATTAAAGGAACTAAATATAAATATTAATGAAATAAGTTAATGTTTATAAAAAATTTATTAATGGTAATATAATGAAAAAAATAATAATTTGTGGTGCAGGTAGGGTTGGCATGTCAATAACAGAACATTTGTCAAATGAAGGTTTTGATATTACTGTTATTGACGCTAGTTTTGAAGCAATTCAAAAAATTACTGAGCTTTATGATGTGCGAGGTGTCCAAGGTCTAGCATCATATCCTAATGTTCTTGAGGATGCAGGTATAAAGGATGCTGAGATTATTATTGCAGTTACTCAGTCAGATGAAATTAATATGATAGCGTGTCACATTGCTAAATCTTTGTATAGCACACCTACTTTGATAGCCAGAATTAGATCGCAAGCCTATCTTGATCCAAATTTTTCACAAATTTTTAATAAAGAAAATATTGGTATTGATCATATTATTTCTCCAGAACAAGAAGTTGCTTCAGCAATAGTGAATCAATGGAAAACTCCTGGAGCATTTGATGTGGCTGAATTCGTTAAATCATCTGTCACAATGTTAGGAGTATCTTGTAAAGATGATTGTCCATTACTTGATACATCTCTTAGGCAATTAACTGATCTTTTTCCAGATTTAATTGTAACAGTTATGGCAATAATAAGAGCTAATAAGTTACTGGTTCCTAGAGGGGGAGATGATATTATATTGGCTGGTGATAGGGTCTATTTAGCTTGTCCTACAGATCAAATCAGTAGGACGCTTATTGCATTTGGTCATGCTGAGACATCGACAGAAAAGGTTACTATTTCTGGAGCTGGAGCTATTGGTATCAGAGTTGCTCAAGAAATTCATAACCTTTCACCTGAAATAAATTTAACTATACTAGAATTAGACAAAGATAGAGCTAGATATGCTGCTGAAAAATTAGAATATGCTACAATTATATGTGGAGATTCCTTGGATCCTGGAATCATAAAGGAAGCTAGATTAGGGCAGGGAGAAACTTATATAGCTGCAACCAATAATGATGAAGTAAACATTTTATCCTCATTGCTAGCAAAAAGATTAGGTGCATCTCATACTGTTGCATTGATAAATTTACAAGTTTTTATTCCTCTATTTAATTCATTAGATCTTGAAGGTGTTGTTAGTCCTCCAATGTTGACAGCTTCTTCAATACTTCAAGAAGTTAGAAGTGGACAAATTGAACATATACATTCGATTATAGAAGAATTTGGTGAAGTTATATCATTTGAAGCTTTAAAATCTTCATCTATTGTGGGGAAGCCTCTAAAAAAGATTAAATTACCTAAAGATGTTTCTATAGGTGCTATTGTTAAGCCTGACAATAATATATTGCCTCCAAAGGGATTAACAGTAATTGAAGCAGGTGATAAAGTTGTAATGTTTGTTCCGATTAAATCTCTTAAAAAAGTAGAAGAATTATTATCTGTTAACTTGGATTTTTTTTAATGGCTAAAATCTCTTATGTTGATGGTTTTTACTTACACCATAAAGACTCTAAAATACATATTGATGATAGAGGTTATCACTTTGGTGATGCTGTTTATGAAGTCATTATCTTCAACGAAGGTATTTTTTTTGATTATAATGAACATATTAAAAGATTATTAAGATCTTTAAAAAGTTTAGATATAGAATTACCTATATCCACTAACTCATTGAAAATAATAATTAATAATGTTATAAAAAAAAATAGAATTGTTTTTGGTAGTGTTTATATACAAGTTTCCAGAGGTGTTGCACAACGTAACCATAGCTATAAAAATTTAACTTTGAAACCAATTATTATTATCTCGACTACAGAAAAAAATAAGGATTATTTAAATAATTTTGTTGGTGTAAGTGCAATTACATTAAATGATAATAGATGGGCAAGACCAGATATAAAAACTACTCAATTATTGCCTAATATTTTAGCTAAAACGATTGCTGATAAAAAAAGTGCATACGAAGCTATTTTTATAGATCAATATGATTATATTACTGAGGGATCAAGCTCAAATATTTGGATAGTAAACTATGATAATCAACTTATAACTAGAAATTTAGATGGACAAATTTTGTCAGGCATTACCCGAAATTCAGTGAAAAAATGTGCTATGAAAAATAATATTAAAGTATTAGAAAGAAAATTTTCAAAACATGAATTATTGACAGCTAAAGAAGTTTTTTTAACAAGTGCTACTTCTTTTGTTACACCTATAGTTAAAATTGATAATAGTTCAATTAATAATGGTTTAATAGGAGAATTATCATGCTCTTTAAGAGAATTGTATTTAAAAGCTATGAAAAGCTCTAATTAATAACGATTGATATATGTATGCATATTTATAAAATTTTTTTAATTTTACCAATTTTTAAAACTAATAGTTTTTCTCAAAACATTATATTTAATCAATCAAATTTTCTTTCTCGTTCATCTGAAACAAGAAGTTTAGTTGAAGCTTTAAATAGTTCTATTAAATTTGAAAAAATGGTTAATATAACAATCCCTAAAGTATCTACTTTTATTAGTCATTCAATTATAGATGAAATTAAAACTAACTTAAATATTGAAAAAATTGATCTAATTATTGTTGACTGTTCTCTTTCTCCTATACAACATAGAAATTTAGAAAAAATATTAGAAGTTAAAGTTATTGATAGAACACAATTAATTATTGAAATATTTGGTTTAAGAGCAACGTCAAGTGAAGGAAAGATACAGGTTGAATTAGCAAATCTTAATTTTCAAAAAACTAGACTAGTTAGATCTTGGACACATTTAGAAAGACAAAGAGGTGGGTTAGGCAAAGTTGGTGGACCTGGTGAAAGTCAACTTGAGTTAGATAAAAGAATTATTGATAATAAAATAGTGCAAATTAAAAAACAACTTTTAAAAGTTAAAAAAACAAGAAATATACAAAGAAAAAGAAGAACTGATATCTCAATACCAATTTTTTCTTTAGTAGGATATACTAATAGTGGAAAATCAACTATTTTTAATAAATTAACCTCTTCTCAAGTGCTAGTTAAAGATATGGTCTTTGCTACTTTAGACACAAAGATGAGTTTAGTTAATTTACCTAATCAAAATAAAATATTATTAACTGATACTGTAGGTTTTATATCTGCTTTACCTACAGAATTAATTTCTGCTTTTAATTCTTCTTTAGAAGAACTGTTTTCTGCAGATTTCTTGCTATTAGTACATGATTTGTCAAACCCTAATATTGAAAATCAAGCACATGTAGTTTTACAAACATTAAAGCAAATAGGTTTTTCTGACGATGATTTAAAAAATAAAATTATTAATATCTTTAATAAAATTGATTTAAATTCAGAGATGCCTGATTTAAATATTTATAATAAAAATAAATTTATAATGACATCAGCAACAACTTCTATGGGATTAACTGATTTAAAAAAATATATTGAAAATAAAATTATTGGTAAAAATCATATTGTTGATTTTTTTATTTCAATAACTTCAGATTATATTTTTACATGGCTATTTAAGCATTCACATGTTTTATTAGAAAGAAATAAAGAAAACTCTTATAATCAACGTATAATAAGAGTTAAAATTTCGTCGCACCAATTAGATAAATTTAAGTCTTTTTTTCCTGAAATTAAAATTAAATTTATTTGATTCATGTTATTTTAAATTAAAAGGTTCGTTTTGTTACAGTCTATCATTGGGAATATTTCACAAAGAGATAAGTTAATTGATTTTGTAATGAATTTGCTTATTGAAGTTAATGAAAAAGTAATTTTATCTTATTTTAATAACTTAAAATCTAATGATATTGAAACAAAATCAAGTGTTGATGATTTTGTTACTGTTGCAGATAAAAAAAGTGAAGATTGGCTTTCTTCTAGATTATTAGGTTTCCAAAATATATCTAAATTTATTGGAGAAGAAACATCTTATAATAATAATTTTTCAAATTTATTAAATGAACCTTTGTTATGGATAATTGATCCAATCGATGGAACTAAAAATTATATAAAGGGATCAAATAATTTTTGTTCTATGATTTCAATATCAAGTTATGGAGTGCCTTTTGCTACTTTTGTCTATCAACCTTTAGAGAAAACATTTGTTTATGCAATAAAAGATTTTGGCGCTTATTTAGTTAATCTTAAAAACAAACAAAAAACCCAACTTTTAATTCCTAAATTAATTGATATAAATATTAGTGGTTCTGGTGGAACAAAGGGTATTCCTGAGTTACATAGAAATAGAATTATGAATAATTTAAAAAGTAATACTAATAGAATTTTTATAGGTAGCGCTGGTATAGAAGCTATTATGTTAGCATTAAATAAATTTCAATTTATTTTTCATGGGAGGGTTACTCCTTGGGATCATTCTCCTGTCAACTTAATAGTTGAAGAATCAGGAGGCTTGGTTTTGATGGCTAGAGATAGAGAAGTATTTAATATACGTAAGTCTGGACCTATTCTAGCTGCATCCAATGTTGAAATATGGGAAAAAGTAAGGAATTTAGCAATGCCTGAAAATGATCCTTATAGATTAATTTAAAAAATTATTTCTTTATAACATTAAATGGATTAAATGCCTGATCTCCTGCCATAATTTCAATTCTATTTATATTTATGTTTTTAGGCCTTGTTGCCACCCAGTAAATTGTTTCAGCTATATCTTTAGGTTTTATAAACCTTGTATTTTTATATACTTCTGAAGCCTTGACTGTATTTCCTTTAAATCTTACCAAAGAAAATTCAGTTTCAGCTAATCCTGGTTCTACAGAAGTGACATTTATACCTTTTTCAACAAGATCAGCTCTTAAATTTAAAGAAAATTGACTTACAAATGCTTTTGTACCTCCATAAACATTTCCACCAGGATAAGGATATGATCCTGCAACAGAACCAATATTTATTATATGTCCTTCTCCTTTGCCAATCATTAATGGAAGGATATTTCTTGTTGTGTAAACAAGTCCCTTTATATTTGTATCAATCATTTGATCCCAGTCATCAAGATCAGCATTATCAGCGGCTTCAAGTCCAAGCGCTAATCCTGCATTATTACATAAAACTGATATATTATTAAAATTTGGAGGCAGATTATCAATTGCTGATTTAACAGATCTCCTATCACTTACATCAAATGATAATGGTAAAGAGCTTTCACCTAATTCTTTAGCTAACTCTTCTAATCTATCACCTCTTCTGCCAGTTATGATTGTTTGCCAGCCATGTTCATTGAATAGTTTAGCCGTAGCTTTTCCAAAACCAGATGTAGCTCCAGTTATAAATATAGTCTTAGGTAATTTAGAATCCATTTTAACCTCATTTTAATTGATCTTTTGCTTTATTCCATAAAGTTAATAAATCAGACTTTTTTAAATCATGCCATTCTATGTTTTTTTCATCAAGTATATTTTCCATTATATTAAACCTTGATATAAATTTATTATTAGACTTTCTTAGTGTTTGTTCAGGATCTAGTTTTAAATGTCTAGATAAGTTTACTATAGTAAATAATAAATCACCCAATTCTTCTTCAATATGCAATTTATTATTATTATTTATAGCTTCTTTTAATTCACTCATCTCTTCATCAACTTTATTAATAACATCATTTAAATCTTTCCAATCAAATTTGATTGACGATGCTTTTTTTTGAATTTTAATTGATCTTAGCATTGCAGGAATATTTTTTTCAATCGTATCAAGAAGATGATTGTTTATGTTGGCTTTTTTAGATTTTTCAATATTTTTTATTCTTTCCCAACTATCTTGAGGAAAGTCATTTAAATCATAACTATAATCAAAAATTTGTGGATGACGTCTTATCATTTTTTCAGAAATATCTTCAGCAACATCATCAAAATTAAAATAATGATTATCGCTCGCTATTTGAGAAATTAAAATAATTTGTAACAATAAATCTCCTAATTCTGATTTAATACTTTTAATATCATTTTGTTCAATAGCATCAACTAATTCATATGCTTCTTCAATAGTATAAGGTGCTAAACTATTAAAGTTTTGTTTTAAGTCCCATGGACAACCATCATCTGGATCTCTCAAGATTTGAATTATCTTTCTAATTTTATTAATAGATTTTAAGTTATTTAATTTTTTATGATTTTTATCAGATATTTTTTTCATTTATTGTTCTTTTTTATGATAATAAGATAATTAGTATTTATACATGATATTTTAGTTTTTTCAGATTTTTTAGGATTATTTTATGAATAATGATGTTTCAACAGATAAAATTGGTATGTTTGCTAGGTTTCGAAGATACTTTCTTGCTGGTATATTAGTAACTTCACCAATATTAATAACTGTATATGTAACTTGGTTGATTGTCACATTTGTAGACACGCAAGTTGCTGGAATGTTACCTGAAAGTTTAGATTTTACAAAAAAACTACCTCATCAAATTCCAGGGTTAGGTTTAATTATTAGTATAATAGCTATAACTTTTATTGGCGCAATAACGCCAGGGTTTATTGGAAGAACACTTCTGAAGTCAGGGGAACGAGTTCTTAACAAAATGCCTGTTGTAAGAAGTATTTATGGGGCCATTAAACAAATAATGGAAACAGTTATGTCTACAAATTCTGATAGTTTCAGAGAAGTTGTTCTAGTTGAATATCCAAGAAAAGGCATTTGGGTAATAGGGTTTGTTACTGGTGAAACAAAAGGAGAGGTGCAAAGTCTAACTAAAGATAAAGTAATTAATATTTTTGTTCCTACAACTCCTAATCCAACAAGTGGATTTCTATTATTTATTCCCCAAAAAGATTTAGTTTATATGGATATGAAAGTTGAAGATGCTGTTAAAATGGTGATTTCTGGAGGCATAGTGACACCTAAAATCAAAAAATAAATTACCCTCCTTTAAGTAATCTAACAGCTTCATTATTTTCAAAAATTGATAATAGGGTATTAATTTTTTGATTATTATTATCTTCTGTTAATAGTTTTTTTGCTTCTTCTCTAGCAATTAAAATTAGATCGTTATGATAATGTAAATCAACAAATTTAAAGTTTATATTGCCAGATTGTTTGCTTCCAAGAACTTCACCTGCTCCTCTTAAAATCAAATCACTTTCAGAAATCTTGAAACCATCATTTGTATCTTTTATAGTTTTTAATCTTGAATGAGATGTTGGTGACAGTTGAGATCCATATAATAAAATACAAGAAGATTCTTTCTCACTTCTTCCAACTCTTCCTCTTAATTGATGAATCTGAGCTAATCCAAATCTTTCAGCACATTCAATAATTATAATTGTTGCATCAGGAATATCAACACCGACTTCTATAACTGTTGTAGCAACGAGAATTTTACTTTTACCTTCTTTAAAGTCATTAATAGCATTTTCTCTTTCAATACTTTTTTGTTTACCGTGTACTAATGAAATTTGATAATTCTTAAAATAATTTTTTAAGTAATCAAATCTATCAATAACAGCAATTAAATCAGAGTTTTCTGATTCTTCGATTAATGGACAAACCCAATATACCAAAGCATTATTTTGAATAGCTCTATTGATAGATTTAAGTACTTCATTAATTTTTTGTTGAGGTAATACATAAGTTTTAATTGGTAATCTTCCTTTTGGTTTTTCTTTTAAGGTAGATATGTCCATGTCTCCGTAAGCAGTTAAAGCTAAAGACCTAGGTATAGGAGTTGCTGTCATAACTAAGACATTAACATTTTCTCCTTTTTCGGTTATTTCAACTCTTTGTTTAACTCCAAATCTATGTTGTTCATCAATTATGGCTAAAGATAAATTTTTAAAATTTACTTTTTTTGATATTAATGCGTGTGTTCCAATAATTATTTTATAAGTCCCATTAGAAATATTTTTTAACATTTCCAATTTTTCAATTTTCCCATGAGAAGATTTGGATTCACCTAGTAATAGTATAGGCTTTATATTCAAAGGTTTTAAGAGGTTTGTAATGGTGTTAAAATGTTGAAGCGCCAAAACCTCAGTTGGAACTAAAAGCACGCTTTGAGAGCCATCACATATTCCTGTAATCATAGCAATTAAGGCAACTATTGTTTTACCAGAGCCAACGTCGCCTTGAAGCATTCTAATCATTGTTTGATTACTTTTAATATCATTCGTTATTTCTTTAACAACGTATTTTTGATCATCTGTTAATTCAAATGGTAAAGTTTCTAATAACTGTTGAACTAAATTGTAATTTATAGTTTTAATTTTTGATGATTTTTTTTTTAAAATTTTTTGTTTTATTAATAACATTGAAATTTGATTTGCAATCAATTCATCTAAGGCAAGCCTTCTTCGGTAAATACTGTCAATTTGAGTATCATAAATATTTTTAGGATTGTGTATTTGGTTAATAGAATCTTTCCAACTTGGTAAATTAAGTTTTTTAACTATCTCTTCAGATAACCATTCGGGAATTATGGGCAAATCTTTTAATGCTTCAATAACTATTTTAGAAATAAATTTTTGATTCACACCTAAAAACAAAGGGTAAATGGTTTCAATTTTTGGTACAGTATTTTTTTTTTCTATATTTGCAATGTAATCTGGGTGAATTATTTGCCCCAAACCATTAAAAGATTCAAACTTGCCGCTTACTATTATTTTTTTGCCAACTTTAAATAAGTTTTTTAAATATTGAGTTTTTTTTACAAAATAAATTATGTCTAATCTTATATTATCCTCTTCATTAATTCCAAATGTTATTATACGAGATATATTGTTACTTGTTTTATTTGAATAACTAGGAATATTAACTTCTGATACTTCAACTTCAGTGGTAATTATTTTTCCATCATCTATATTTTTAAGAGAAGTATTTTCAAATCTGTTGATTGACTTTATAGGTAAATAACATAAAAGGTTTATTATGTTTGGTCCTATTTTTTTTTCCAATAATTTAAATTTTTTTTCACCAACACCATTTATTCTATCCAAAGATTTGAATAAGTAGAAAAGATTTTGAGGCCTTAATATAATTAAAT
>JAQBXK010000047.1 GCA_027625145.1 Pseudomonadota bacterium | reverse complement strand
AGGATTTAAGCGTCCAAATCAATGCACGTTTCATGCACGTTAAAAAAGTGACTTAATAATGACAATAAAAACAATGGTTTACAATGATTGCAGTTTGCAAAACGTTAAAAATTATCAATATATTTTTAAAAAGGTGTGCATTGCGCACCTTTTTTTATTTCAACATATTTTTTTTATGTTCTATATATTAAAATAAAATTAAATTGAGGATTATACTATGAAACCTATTAGAATTGGAATAGCAGGCATTGGAAATGTCGGTGAAGAGGTGGCTTATCAATTAATCAATGGATTTAGAGTTCAAAATGATCTATTCCCTATAGAATTAAGGGGTGTTTCCGCCAAGTCTAAAGATAAGAAAAGAAAAATAGATTTATCTTCAGTGCCTTTCTTTGATGATGCTGTATCTATGACAACTTCAGATGATATAGATGTTATTGTTGAATTAATAGGTGGTGATAGTGGAGTTGCTTATGACGTATGCTTTTCAGCTTTAAATAACAAAAAGGCTCTAATTACAGCTAATAAAGCTTTGATTGCTAAGTCTGGAAAAGAATTAGCTCATTTAGCGGAGTTAAATGATTTATTCTTTTCCTTCGAAGCTTCTGTAGCGGGTGGTATCCCAATATTAAAGCTAATCAGAGAGGGTTTAGTTGTAAATAAAATCACTAAAGTCACTGGTATTTTGAATGGAACAGCAAATTATATTTTATCTGAAATGGAGTTAACCAATAAAACTTTTGATGAAGTTTTAACTTTAGCTCAAGAGAAAGGTTATGCTGAAGCTGATCCTTCTTTTGATGTTGATGGTATAGATGCTGCTCATAAAACTTTAATTCTTTCAGCTCTTGCTTATGGTAAAATACCAGATATTAAATCTTTATCCATAAAAGGAATAAGGAATATAACCATTAATGATATAAAAAATTGTAATGATCTTGGTTATAAAATTAAATTATTAGGAAATTCTTTGTTGTTAGATAATGTAAATGGAAATAAAGATCTTTTTTGTTCAGTTGAGCCATGGTTAATTCCTCATAACTATGGTTTGGCAAATGTTTCTGGAGTTATAAATGCTGTGCAAATTGAATCAAGTCTTGCTGGGCCTGTGATGATTACTGGAGCTGGAGCAGGAGGGGAGCCCACAGCTTCTGCAGTTTTAGCAGATATCATTGATTTTGCTAATGAAGCAAAATCATATCCTTTTGGAAGAAAGTCTGCAGACATAGAAAGTAATGTTAAATCAACAAGTTATAAAGATAATTTAAAATTTTACTTAAGGTTTACTGTCCTTGATAAATCTGGTGTATTAGCTGACCTTACATCTATTTTTAAAGATCATGATCTTTCTATTGAAAGCTTTATCCAAAAACTTAATCCATCAGATAAGACCGCTGATTTAATTATAGTTACTCATGAAGCTAATAAACTTGTTTTAGATAAAGCCCTTAAGTCTATTAATAATATAGAAGGTATTTTAAAAGAACCTGTGTGTTTAAGCATTTATTTATAAGATAAGTTATATTAAATAATGTCATTTTCAAAAATTAAGCTGTTTAAAGAAAAAGTATCAGTTGCTGATGCAGAATGGAGCCTTCTAACTTTTGATGATAATTCACAGAGGTTTGCCGATTATCTATATCAAAATTATGAAATACCTAATATTTTAGTTCCATATTTATCATTCAATGGAATAACAATCGAAAAATTTGATGATTATTTTTCTCCAAAGTTAAAAAATTTATTGCCTGAACCATTTTTGTTTAAAGACCTTGAAAAAGGAGTAAAAAGGTTAGCTGATGAAGTTATTAATGGTCGTCCTATTGGTATCTTTGGTGATTATGATGTAGATGGAGCAACTTCAGCTGCAATTATTTCAAGTTATTTAGAATATTGTGGTTTAACAACATTTATCCATATCCCTGATAGATTTTTGGATGGATATGGTCCAAATGAAGACGCCTTAAAAGGTCTTTATAAAAAGGGGGCAGAGTTAATAATAACAGTTGATTGTGGAATATCATCCTTTGAACCTTTAAAAGCAATGAGCTCCGTTAATATTGATTTAATAGTTATAGATCATCATTTACCAGATACTACTTTACCTCCCGCCTATGCTATTATTAATCCTAAAAGACTAGATACTCATAAGGGATTTGAAGATTTATGTGCAGCAGGTGTTACCTTTATCTTTTTAATTGGACTAAATAGAGAGTTAAGGCAAAGAGGTTTTTTTAAAAAAACGAAAGAGCCAAATTTATTTATGTTTCTTGATTTAGTAGCTTTAGGAACTGTTTGCGATGTGGTTCCATTGACAGGTGTGAATAGAGCTTTTGTGAAGCAAGGCTTATCAATAATGAAAAAAAGACAAAACCCTGGCATCAAGGCTCTTTGTGATGTTAGTAAATTAAGTAATGCCCCAAACACCCAAGCTTTAGGGTTTTCTTTGGGTCCAAGAATTAATGCTGGTGGAAGAATTGGTGCCAGTGACTTAGGTGTAAAACTTTTAAAAGAAAAAGATATTAACAAATCTATTGAATTAGCCCAAAAATTAGATGATTTAAATAAAAAAAGACGATTTATAACATCTGAACTTGAAAGTTCAGTTGTAGGCCAAATTGAAAAATTAATTTCCAATAATAATAATGTCATTCCTAGTGCTATTGTTGTTTTCTCGTCTGATTATCATGAAGGTGTAATTGGAATTATTGCAGGCAGAATGAAAGAAACATATAATAGGCCAGTTTGTATTATTGCTTTAGATAAAAATGGAATTGGAAAAGGTTCTGGAAGGTCTCTTTTTGGTATTCCTCTAGGCGAAATAATAATAGAGGCATTAAACCTAAAAATTATTAGTTCTGGTGGCGGACATGACATGGCTGCAGGTTTTACTGTTAAAGATAGTAAAATTAATGAGTTTAATAATTTTCTTATTAATAAAGTCGATCAAATAATGGAGCAGGGAATACCAAGAGTTTCTTACACAGCAGCTTCAGTTATTTCCATTGCAGGTTGCACCTTAGAATTAGCTGAATGGATTATTAAATTAGGGCCATGGGGTACAGGAATTGAAGAGCCTAAATTTATTATACCCAATGCTAAAATTTACTCCTTAAGAAAATTTGGTTCTAATAATGAACATATCTCTTTTTATATAAGTGATGGCTCTTCAAATAAATTAAAGGTAAAAAAATTCAACATATCTAATAGTAAATTAAATACTGTTTTTAATAATTATGAAAATATTAACTTCAATTTTTTAGGTAAGCTTAATATTGATACATGGAATAATTCTAATTCTATTGAGTTTATGTTAGATGATATTATTTATTCAGATGACACTTGATTTTTTTATTAATTAAAGTTAATTAATACTACTATGTGGTCCCTTCGTCTAACGGTTAGGACATCGCCCTTTCACGGCGGCAATACGAGTTCGAATCTCGTAGGGATCACCACTTCATTTGTTTAATTTTATTTTTTATTAATATCTTTTATCCAACGAGTTATTTCAAAAAAAGCTTTATTAGTTTGTTTTGGAGAAATGATGTCTCCAGCAACAATATGTGAGTATTTATCATCAAATTCTGTCATTTTCACATTAATAGTTTTACTTTTTCCGCCCCATTGTGAGATGAAGTTAATAGTTTTTTGGGGATCAACAACTTTGTCATTTAATGAAAAGTAAAAAATAGCTGGTATGGTTACGTTTTGAAAGTTTTTTTTCTTTATTATTTCAACTAACTTAGCCATTGGTATAAGTGCTGTAGTAGGATAATTAAGAGTCCAGAATTTAGAATTTAATTTATTTCTTGGGGTTGAATTTCTAGTGTCACCAATAAATAAACCTAACCAATATTTAGATAGTGGCCAAGTTAATATACTTGCGAATTTATCATTTATACCAAAGTTAGGCGAGATAAATACAAAACCTAAAATATTTTTTGATAATTCTTTATCCAAAGCAGCGATTGAACTTAAGGTTCCTCCTGTTGAAGTAGATATTACTATTATACGTTTGCCAATTCTTGAACCTACTTCAATTGCTTCATGTAAGTCATTTAACCAGGCCTTGATTGAAGCTTGCCTCATATCATTAGCATCTCTACCGTGTCCTTTTAACCTTGTGTAGAAAATATTCGCTTTTAATTTTTTTGCGATTAAATCGGGAAGAGGACGAATTTCTTCTGAACTTGCAGAAAAACCATGAATATAGATAATTGAAATAGGTGTTTTTTTATTGTCTTCTTTAAACCAAATTATTCTTTTTTTTACACCTTCTTTAATATTGTTAAATTCTTTTTCCTTATTATTAAGATATTTATTTACATCAGCGCCAATTGAGTTTGTTTGAAAATTACTTGTTAGGTTTATTTTTTCTTTAAAAAATACCATGAATATCAATGTTAAAATAATAGGAATAATTGAAAAAAATAAAACTTTACTAAATATAACTAATTTTCCTAAATAAAAATTACTCTTAAAAACTTTACTGTATTTGATATTTAAAAAATAGTTTTTTTTAAAACATCATATATTATTAATTAGTAGGTAAAAACTTTAAGGTTAGGCAATGAATACTATACCGTCTCTATTTTTTCAAAAATCAGAAATTTATAAAAATAAAACTCTTTTTGGATTTAAAAATAATAAAAAATGGGATCATATTACTTGGAATGAAAGTAAAGATATGGTTATTAATTTGTCTTTAGGTCTAGATAAAATTGGAATTAAGAAAAATGACAAAGTTTCAATAATATCTGATAATAGTTATCAATGGTGTGTTGCAGACTTGGCTATAATGTCATTAGGTGGCGTTACTGTCCCTGGTTACACTTCTAGCAATGAAGATGAACTTTATCATATTCTGTCTCATTCTGAGTCATCTTTAATTTTTACTAATGCAAAATTATTACATACTATTCTCAAAATAATTCCAAAATTAAAAAAAATTAAATCTATTGTTTGTTTTGATCCATTTGAGGAAAAGAATTATTCAAAACAGAACATTGAAATTTTAAGTTTCAATGAATTAAGAAAAATCGGATCTAATAGTGTCTTAAAAAAAGATTTTTTAAATTTGTATGTAAATAAGTTAAAAGCTGAAGATGTTGTCTGTTTGATCTATACTTCGGGAACAAGTAGTTTGCCAAAAGGCGTTATGCTTACTCATAAATCAATTATGACAAATATAGAAGGTGCTGAATTGCTAGTTAGAGATATTAATGTAAAACATCATAGATTTTTATCAATTATACCATTGTCTCATGCTTATGAACATACTGCAGGCTTTTTGTTGCCTTTATATATAGGTGCGGATATTTATTTTAATGAAAATCGCGATCACATAGTTGATGATCTTTTAACTGTAAAGCCTACTTTAATGGTTGCAGTTCCAAGATTATATGAAGTTTTATATAAAAAAATTAATAATCAATTGTTATATCAAAACAAGATATCGCAAAAATTATTTTTAAAGGCAGTTGAATTAGGAATTAAAAAATTTCAATATTCTAATCTTAATTTATTAGAAAAATTAATTGATATTTTTCTTACAATCACTGTAAGAAAAAAAATTAAAAATAAATTTGGTGGCAAATTACAAACATTTATTTCTGGGGGAGCTGCATTAAATATACAAATTGGATTGTTTTTTAATGCTTTAGGAATAAATATACTTCAAGGTTATGGGCAAACTGAATGTTCTCCACTTATATCAGCTAACCCAATAAATAAAGTAAAGTTAGATAGCGTTGGTCTTGTTATTAATGGACTTGAAGTTAAGCTATCTAAAGAGAATGAAATACTAGTTAAAGGTAATTCAGTAATGAAAGGTTATTGGAAAGATAAAAAAAGTACGAGTAAAACTATAGTAAATGGTTGGCTTCATACTGGAGATTTAGGGTCAATAGATGAAGATAATTATATTAAGATTATTGGAAGAATAAATGAAATGATTGTTAACTCAGGTGGAGAAAACATAGCTCCTGTTCCAATAGAAAATTTCTTACTATCTCATGATGAAGTAGAACAAGTGATGGTATATGGTAATAACAAACCTTTTTTAATTGCCATTATAGTACCTAATGATGAATTAATTTATAAATCTGATGGTGATATAATAAGTTTGCATAATATATTTCAAGAAATTTTAACTTCAGTAAATAAAAAATTATCTCAGAATAAAAAAATTAGAAAATTTATATTAACTGAAAAAAGTTTTAATTTTGAAAATAACCAGTTAACACCAACTCTAAAAATTAAAAGGCATATTATTATTAATGATTATAAAGATAAAGTAAGTGATTTATATAAAAAATCATATTTCTAAAAAATGATCTTTTTATATTTACAAATGAAATGGTATAAATAAACTGCAATTGCAATCTATAATATCTGTTGAAAATATTATTTCATTAATTTTAATAAGGAGTTTTGTTTTTATAGTGATAGTATTATGTTTTATTTTTAATTTTTACTTCGGCATATGTTAGTTAAAATTATTATAAAAAACATTATTTTAAGCAAAATGATATAAAGTATTTATAATTGTTGTTAAACAGGAGAATTGTTCTATGGAAGTTTTTTATACACTTAGTAGTATTATATCTGTACTTTTTTTTGGATTTGTAATTCTTACAATTTACTTAGGAGTAAAAATTGTTCCCCAATCAGATGTTTTTATAATTGAGAGATTTGGGAAATATTCCAAAACACTTAGTGCAGGCTTATCTATTATTGTTCCTTATTTAGATAAAGTTGCTCATAAAATAAGTATTCTAGAAAGGCAATTAAAAGAGTTTACGATTTCTGTAATTTCTAAAGATAACGTAGAAGTTAAGCTTGAAACTACTGTTTTTTATAGATTAGTTGACGCAAGTAGGTCAGTTTACCGAATTAGAGATGTACAATCAGCTATTAATACTGCTGCCACATCCATTGTTAGGTCAGCGGCAGGTCGTCTTGAATTAGATGACCTCCAGTCAAGCAGAGATTCTATGAATGAGGAAATTTCAAAAAATTTACAACAAGCGGCAGAAGTTTGGGGTATTGAAATTACAAGGACTGAAATAACAGATATTATAGTTGATGAACAAACTAGAACATCTCAAAGGCAGCAATTAAACGCGGAAAGAACGAGAAGAGCGACCATTGCAGAAGCAGAAGGTGAAAAGCGTTCAGTAGAATTGAAAGCTGATGCAAAGCTTTATGAGGCTCAAAGAGAAGCTGAGGCTATAAAAATAACTGCAGATGCAGATGCCTATTCAATTAAAGTTAAAGCTAAGGCAGATGCTGAGCAAACACATTTATTAGCGGACGCGATAGCTAAAAATGGTCAACCGGCAATTAATTTTGAAATAATGAAAAGACAAGTTGATGCAATTGGAGTGCTAGCAAGTTCTCCATCTTCTAAAACTTTAATATTACCCGCTGATATAACAGGAATACTAGGTGGAATAGAAACCCTAATGCATTCTTTTACAAAGAAGGGGAAGTAAATGGATGTTTATATGTCTTTATCATATTGGCTGTTCTTGCCAGAGTTTTGGATTATAGCAGGCATTATACTTATATGTTTAGAACTTGTAGATGGAAGCTTAATATTCTTTCTTCCTCTTGGGTTGGGTTCTTTTTTAAATGCTTTAACATTATTTCTTCAAGAGAATGAAAACATTTTTGATTATCAAGTTATTTCTGTTTGGCACCATTCTTTAGTAACTTTAGCTGTTTACTCTATAATAATATCATTTTGTTTAAAATGGTTCTCTAAAACAAAATCTGAAGATGATATAAATAATTATTAAAATGATGAAAATTTGCTATATTATTAGTTCGTCTATTTATTAGATTAAATACTTAGAGGATATTACTTTATAAATAATGTTTTATTTATGATAAAAAAAATAAAACTATAATTTTTATTACTCTATTAATAGTAACTCTAACTTTAATAAGTATATATTCATTTCCAACTAAAGTTGATACGGATATCATTTTAAAATACAAAGAAGCCTCAATTGTAAATGCAGGTAAGGAATTTTTGTTAATAATTGTTCTTCTTGCCACGGAGTTAATTTAGAAGGACAAGTTAACTTGCGATCTAAGCTACCAAATGGTATTCTTCCTGCTCCTCCTCATGACCAATCTGGTCATGCTTGGCATCATTCAGATAATTATTTATTTAAGATTACTAAATATGGAATTGAGAAGTTTATTGGTGAAGCATATCCAAATAATATACCTGCTTACGAGAAAATTTTATCAAATGATGAAATAATATCTGTTTTATCTTATATAAAGAGCGAATGGCCAGAAGATATAATATATAGACATAATAAAATTAATAGAAAATCTTATAAAAATTAATACTTTTAAATTTTAGGTATTTTATCAATTTTATTTTATATATATATTATGAAATTAAATATTTTAGATTCTCAAAATGATGACAATCCTTTATTAGCTCTTTCCCTCCTAATTTTTGGTGTAGTTATCCTATCGTTACAGGATGCGCTTATTAAAATGATGTCTTCTGAAACTAGTTTTTGGCAATTACAATTTCTTAGATCAATATGTAATATAACTTTATTAATATTAATTGCTTATTATACAAATGGTTTGAAAATTCTATTTCCAATTAATTGGAAGCCTGTTTATTTGCGAGCATTCATGATGACTTGTTGTATGTTTTGTTTTTTTTCAGCTTCTCCAATTTTAAGTGTCGCTCAAATGGCTGCAGGGTTATACACTTACCCTTTGTTTGTATCAATTATGGCCTTTACTATTTTAAAAGAAAAAATGGGTATCTGGCGTTTAAGTGCTCTTATTCTAGGAAGTTTAGGAGCGTTAATGATCCTCCAACCATGGTCTCATGATTTTATATATGTTCAATTATTGCCTGTTTTAGCAGGGTTTTTTTACGGTTCTAATATTATTTTAATCAGGAAACACTGTCGAAAAGAAAGTGTTATGTCATTAACATTAGCAGTTGGAGTAATGTTTCTTATTTCAGCTACTATTGGAACAATATTTTTTGAATTTATATATATATCAGAAGCTTTTATTAAAGAAATGCCATTTATAGCTCTCGGATGGCCACAATTAACTATGATTGTTTTTTGCTTTGCAATTATATGTTCTTTTTTAAATCTTTTTGGTAACTTATCTTTAGCAAAAGCATATCAGTCTGCTGAAAGCAGTTGGCTAGCTCCTCTTGATTATTCATATCTTTTTTTTGCGGCTATTTGGAGTAAATTATTATTTGGTTTTTGGCCTACTACTATGAATTTAGTGGGTATTTGTTTTATTGCATTCTCTGGAATATTAATTGCATGGAGAGAAAAAGTTAAAAAAGTAGTTAGATAAAATTAGTATTTAAAAAATCATCAATTCTATTACTAAAAATTATATCTGATCTTCTTATCTTTCTTGTTAAGAATATGCCTTTTAATGAAATAGCTCTGCTTAGTGCAACATAAGTTTGACCGTGAGCAAAAGTGCCGCTATCAAGGTCAATTATTACATTTTCAAAAGTTTGTCCTTGGCTTTTATGTATAGTTACAGCCCAGGCTAATTTTATAGGGTATTGAGTGAATGTAGCAACAACCTCATGTTTTACTTCACCATCTTTTATAGTGTAGTTAAATCTTTCCCATGTATCTTTAGTTATTTTGTGAACTTTATTTTTTATTTTTAAGTGAATAATATTCTTATCTAATTTATGAACAACTCCAATTGATCCATTAACCCATCTCTTTGGAGATTTTAAATCATTTTTAACCATCATTACTTGAGCACCTAATTTTAATTCAAGTATTTCATCTGCTGGTTTTTCTTTAAAATCACCAGTTTGTATGGACTTATATAAAAATGATTCTGTACTAATATTTTTTAAATTTACGTTATTGATACTATCAACTTTTCTGTTTGTTGGAGATAGTATGATTGTTTCGATTGGGATTATTGAATTATCTTTAATTATTCTGTCATTTATAATATTAAGATCATTGTCAGATATAAGCCCTGATCTTATATTGCTCAAAACGTTTAAAAAAGTTTCATCTTTCTGTCTATAAACTTTAGTTAACTCAAAAGTTTTTAAAGATGAAGATTGATAACAATTTGCATTAAAAAAGTAATGACCATCTGGATAAAAATTATAAAAAATCTCCTGTTCATTTTCTCTTACTACAGGAGGTAATTGGTATAAATCACCTAATAGAATAACTTGAACACCTCCAAAACATTCTTCGCTTCTTCTGTTAAGTTTTAAGGATTGATCAATTCCATCTAGAACATCTGATCTAATCATAGAACATTCATCAATTAAAATTGTATCTATTTTACCTATTATTTTATTAGATAATTTTTGTATTTTTTCATTAATAAGAATTCTAGGAGGAAATAAAAAAAAAGAATGAATAGTTTTCCCTTTAGCTTTAATTGCAGAAATGCCAGTCGAAGCTAATATTACAAAATTCTTTTTAGAATTAACTCTAAAATATTCTAATAAGGTTGTTTTTCCTGATCCAGCTTTTCCAGTGATAAACATGTTTTGGCTTGAATATTCCATTACGTTATATATTTCTTTAAAGTCATCTCTTACTTCAAGGTTTTCTGGTAAGTCATCCAGAGATTTATATGAATTATATGTGATAGACATTTTTAATGCTTGCTATGAAAAATATTATTTAATTTTATTAATTATAATTTTTATAAAATATAGGTTATTTTTATTTAGTATTATTAAAGTGAAGTTCAAAAAACTAATCAAAAGTAAACTCTTTAACAATTGAATTAACTATTTCATCTTGTGCTAAAGATTGGTTAAAAATTATTGCATCTTTGGGTTCTTCTAAAATAGAAAATTGGCTGTCAACAAGTGTATCTGGCATAAAATGTTCTTTCCTAGAATTTATTCGATTTCTTGCAGTGACTTTATCAACTTTTAAGTAGACTAGTTTATAATTCTCAACTCCAAGTAATTGTCTATATTTATCTTTTAAAGCTGAACAAGCTACAACTAAGTTTTGTTTATCAATTCTACTTATTATCTCCTCTTTAATCTTTAACAACCAATCATATCTATCCGTGTCATTAAGTGGAATGCCTTGACTCATTTTTTTAATATTGTTTTTTCCATGGAAGTCATCTGCTTCAATAAAAAAACCATTAATTTTAGAGGATAGCTTTGAACCTATAGTTGTTTTTCCAGATCCTGCAACGCCCATTATAAGAATACAAGTAAATGTATTTTTCATTATTTTGTCCAATAAGGTTTTATTATTTTATTTCCTTTTTTTTCTCTCAAAGGATGTTGTCCAAAAAAACTTCTTTGTAATTGGATTGTTTCACCAATATTATGTTTAGAAAAAACTAGATCAAAATAATTTAAATTAGCTGATAATACAGGTGAGGGTATCGAATTTTTTGATGCTATGGAAATAAATTTCCTAATACTTGATAAGTTATCTGAAGTTTTATTTGAAATAATTTTATACAAAAAATTTAAATTAAATTCTTTGTTGATTGCGTATTCTGATGCAATATATTCAAGGTATTTGCCTTGTAAAATACAACCTGAATTCCAAACTTTAAAAACATCACCAATATTAAAATTAAAATCATCCCATTTATTGGAAGTGTTTATTAAATCAAGTCCTTGATAAAGTGAACAAGCAAAATTAAAAAAAATAATTTCTTCTAAATTAATTTCATTAAAATCAACTAATTCTTTTTTATTAGAAATATTTGTTTCTTGATTAAAATTAAAGTTAAATTTTGATGAAATAGATCTTGTTGAAAGTGCTGAATAAATTGCAGGAATACTTACGTCAAGTTCTAATGCAGCATTAACTGTCCAAATGCCTGTTCCATTTTGATCAATTTTAGAATCAATCTGATCTATAAAAAATTGGTTATCTTTATTTTTGGCATTTAAAACTTTAGAGGTTATTTCTAAAAGATAAGATGATGAAACAGTATTTAAAAGTTTATTTAATTCATTTGATTGATCATTCTGACTTTTACTAAAAGCTTTCATTAGAATGTTGGTGGTTTCTGCTAATGTCTCCATAAGAGCGTATTCAATGCCGTTGTGAACTAATTTAATAAAATGGCCACTTCCAGGGGATCCAAAGTAATTGCAAGCTATATTATGTCTCTTTGAAGCAGCTATAGAATTAAAAATATGTTTCGTTTCGTTCCATGCCTTTTCAGAACCCCCAACCATTATTGCAGGGCCGCTTAATGCTCCTCCAGGCCCTCCAGACACCCCAACTCCTAGAAAACAAATATTATAGCTTTTTAAATATTCATGCCTATCTATAGACTTTAAATACAAGGAATTACCTAGATCAGCAATTATGTCTTGTGGATTTAAATATTCTATTAATTCATTTATACATAAATCAATTTTATCTGCAGGAAGGCTTAACATAATAATTTTAGGACTAGGTAAATTATTACATAATTCTTTAATAGATGACTCTATTTTTAAGTCTTTAATATCGTCAAATTCAATTTTTTTAATTATTTCTTTATTTTTATCAAATCCATAAACTTTAAAACTTTTAGATACTAGGTTTTTAGCTAAATTATAGCCCATAGAACCCAATCCTATAATTCCAATATTCATATATTTACTTTCTTAATTTTAAATAAAGATGATTTTTTTATTTATGTTTAAATTTTATATTAACTGTTAATGAAATTCCACTATTAGAAAAATTATACAATAAAATTATGAGTAATTATAAAATTTTATCAATTAAAACATTTATTCTAATTTTATTTTTTAATTTTAAATGAGAAAAGAAATGTAATTTATGTTTTTAACAAATAGAAAAAGCTACATTTTCATTTTTAAAAATCTATAAAAACAATAAGTATAAATAAAACGATTAT
>JAQBXK010000010.1 GCA_027625145.1 Pseudomonadota bacterium | reverse complement strand
AGTTATTGATTATAAATAGTTATTTTTTAATCAATAATATTTTCTTTTTAATTTAAACTGTCATTAATTCGACACTGTTTTTATGTCAAATTAAGACTTTGATTTATACTACTTTAATTGTTTTTATCTAATAAATTAATTCTTAATAAGAGTTGTGGAGATAAAAATGAAATTAGGTCAGCAGTTAAAATTAAAGCAAAATCAGTCATTAATAATGACACCACAATTACAGCAAGCTATTAAATTACTTCAGTTATCTAATATTGAATTAACTGAATTCATTGAGAATGCCCAATTAGAAAATCCTTTTTTAAAAGAAAAAATTGGTACTAATGAAATTAGTCAATCTAATAATGTTGAAAAGGATACTCCTGATATATGTGACAATTTAAATAATACTTCTGATCCTCTTCATAATGAGAATTTAACAGAATTGCAAAATACTTTTGATAGTCATATTTCATTAGACTTTAAATCTGAAAATAAAAAATTATATGAAAAAGAGGTTATTAATAAAGGAAATTTAATTTCTGCTGGAGAAGTGATTGAAAAAACAACAGAAAATAAAATTTCTTTACGAGATCATTTGATTGCTCAAATAAACTTAAATTTTAAAAGTAAAATTGATAAAGCAATAGCAATTGGAATGATAGACTACTTACATCCCAGTGGATGGCTTTTAACGCCTATTTCTGAAATTGCTTTAGATTTAAATATTGATGAAAATAAAGTTTTAAAAATATTACCTGAAGTTCAAAAATTGGAGCCTACTGGAATTTTTTCAAGAAATTTATCAGAATGCTTGGAATATCAATTAATTGAATATAACCATTTTAATAATGCTTTTAAAATACTTTTAGATAACCTTGATATGTTGCCTATTGGTAAAATTAAGCAGGTTAGTAAATTATGCGGTGTTACAGAAAGTAAATTATTTGAAATGATAAAAATAATTAAAACTTTAAACCCTAAACCAGCAGAAATTTTTACACAAGAAGAGGTTCTAATTGATCAACCTGATGTGATTATATCAAAAACACCAAAAGGTTGGAGAATTGATCTTAATGGATCTACTCTTCCTACCGTTAATCTAGATGAAGAATATATTGAAGAAATAAATAATTTTAATTTAGATGAAAAGGGCTTTGATTTTACGTCAGAAAAAATTGGTGAAGCCCGTTGGTTAAAAAAAGCAGTTGAGCAGAGAAATAAAACTATTTTAAGAGTTGTATCTGAAATAGTTAAAAAACAAGTTGGTTTTTTTAAACATGGATTAAGTCATATGAAGCCGATGATATTAAAAGATATTTCTGAAGCTATAGGCATGCATGAAAGCACCATTTCAAGAGTAACTAATGGTAAATTAATTTTAACAGAATGGGGCGCTTTAACTATGAAATCTTTTTTCTCTTCTTCTATAGCAAATTCAGAAGATTCTGAAATGCACGCATCATCAGCAGTAAGAGAGACTATAAAGAAGCTTATATCTTCAGAAATCTCAGGCAAGCCTCTTAGCGATGATAAATTAGCAAATATTTTAAGTAAAGAAGGAATGGATATTGCAAGAAGAACTGTTGCTAAATATAGAGATATGCTAAAGATTCCATCTAGTGCACATAGAAGAAGAGCTTCTAATTTAAAAAGATTTGGAAGTAATTAAATACTATTTAATTTTTATTAAACATTTATTTAAGAGGAATCTTAAAGCTCTCTTAATGTTGATAAACCAGAAAATATTTTAAGCACAGAAAGAATGGATATAGCAAAAAGAATAGTTGCTAAATATAGAGATATGTTAAAAATTCTATCTAGTGCAGATAGAAGAAGAGTTTCTAGTTTAAAAAAAATTGGAAGTAATTAAATACTAGTTTGTTTTTTATTAAAGATATATTCAAGAGGAATATTATTTTTAATTTTTTTATTACCATTTTTATCAAAATAATCAATTTGTATAATATAGTCATTTAGATTTGATAGAGTTTTAATTGTTTTTGGACTATTTATATTTTTATTATTTATTAAATGCATCATCATGCTCCTTATATATATCTAAAGATGCATTTGTTGTGCCAAAAAAATAATTATTTAACTTCTACGATCTCTTTTAAAGATGTTCTACTGAGTAGGTTTCTTCCTACTTTAATATATGAGTTAGGATTTTGAGATTTTCCATTAACTGAAATTTCATAATGTAAGTGTGCTCCATCAACTCTTCCAGTTCGTCCCATTTTTCCGATAGTTTGACCTTCTGAAACTATGTCTCCCATTTTAACATTAATTTTAGCTAAATGGCCATATGTAGTTACAATTCCATATCGGTGTTTTATTCTTATAACTTTCCCAAAGGTTCCATGATATCCAGCAAAAACAACAGTTCCATCAGCAGAAACAGAAATTTTTTCTTGCCAAGTTCCAGCTAGATCTATTCCATGATGAATTCTATATTTACCAGTAACAGGATGTTTCCTTTTCCCATATTGACTTGAAATATAATAATGTTCCATAGGTGGTTTTAAAGGGATAAATTGAAGGGCATTTTTATAAATAGCTAGTAAATTAAGACGTTCTTTAAGACTAGTAAAAAACAGATTACTATCAGGGTCAATGTTTGAGCTATTTTCTATAAGGCTCGTAACATTTTTTAATTTATCATTTTTACCTTCGATATTAACATTAAGAAGTTTAAATACCTTTTCCATAGTCAATAATTCATTGTCAACTGAAGCAATGAATCTAAAGTTTTTAACCTTATCATTAATTATTGGTGCTTTAGGAAAAACACTTAATTTATCAATAGTTTTATCATTATAAAAGCTATCAAACTCATCATTATTATTTATTTCAGATATTTTTTTGTCTTTAATCAAGTCATCGTTTGTTAAAATTTCAGGATTAGTGTTTGCTAGATTATTAATTTCTTTTTCTGTATTCAGAACACTTTCTTCATTATTAACTTTGTTGTTAACAGTTTCCAATTCTATTGATTTTAAAATTTCATTAGTTAATGTTTCATTTTTGATATCAATGGAATTTAGATTGTCAATAGCAATTGTAATATTAGTCTCACCCTTATTTAAAATATTTTCTTTGGTGTCGTAATCATTTTCTATAAGATCAGGGACATTTGCAGAGGCTTGAGCTATCAAATCTTGTTTATTTGCAACATCTATTGCTGAATAAATTCCCATGGCAGACCAATAAACTATACTTGTAATTCCAACAATAGCAGTCATTATGGCACCAGTATAATGAATAGGCTTAAAGGTAATTTCAATTGGCCCTTTTTTTGTAAAAATAAGAAATCTTCTCTCTGAAAATAGTCCTAGTTTTTTATTGGATGTGCGTTCACCAAACCTTTGACCAGTTTTTATGGGAGGTATTTTTTTTTCAAAATCAGTTATTTTGGTATTAACCAAAATCTACTCCATTCCAAGATATAAAAAATATAATATTCCTATATTAGATAATAGTTGTAAAATTATTATTGCAACTAAAAGCTTGCTAGAAACAGGATTTTTAACAGAAAGACTAACAGAAGGGAATATTTGATCCTTATTATCTGGTTTTATATTACTGTTTAATTCATTAACTTCGTTGTTTACTTCATTTTGATAAAATTCATTTTCAACTTTTTTTTGAAGAGACATTGAAATATTTGTATTTGTCATTTTGTGATGAACTTCTATTGGTTTATTATTAACTTTTTGTAATAAATTTTCTTTATTTATTTCTATCCGCATTTTTTCAATGCGTTCTCTTAAATCTATTATTTCTTCAGCCATTTTAGATCACTCTAATTTATTTTATTGAAATTAAATTATGGCAAGTTAATTGCATCATTCGTACCAAATAAAGTAATTATATATATTTTTATAGTAACATAAATTTTATTATAGTAAATTAATACTGTTGTAATGTACGAAAAGAAAAATTAGAAAGAAGGATTTCCACATATGCTAGGAAAAACAAACAACGCTGATGCAGTAAAATCAATAATTTCAAGTGACATGAAAATTAAGGGAAAGATATCTGCTGAAGGAGAGCTTTTATTACTAGGTTCAGTAACAGGAGATATTAAGTGTTATAGTTTGTCAGTAGATGAAACTGGCACTTTAAAAGGTAATGTGGAAGCTGAAATTGTTACTGTATCAGGTACATGTGAAGGTCAAGTAACAGCTGATGTTGTTTCAGTTAAATCTTCTGGAAAAATTAAAGGTGAAATATTTTATGAAAATATTTCTATAGAAGAAGGAGCTATTGTTGAAGCTCAATTAGGAAAGAAGAAAAAGTAAAGACTTATTCAAGGGAGATTAACTATGGCTAACAAGCAAGCAATATTAGGGTCTGGCGCACGATTTAGTGGTAAAATTTCAAATGCTAAATCAATAGAAATCAATGGATATGTTGAAGCTGATTTAATAACTGAAAAAGTTACTATTGGCTCTACTGGAAAATTCATTGGATCTGTTCAATCAGATCTTGTTGTTATTGCAGGAGAATACGAAGGTAAAATGCAAGCAGATAGTGTATGGCTTACTGAAACCTCTCGTATAAGTGGTGAAGTTCACTATAAATCTTTGCAAATGGATAGAGGAGCGGCTTTAAATTGTAGAGTTGTACATAATTGGAATGAAGCTGAAACTGCCGAAAATGACGTTCCTGATATAGAGGAACCTGAAGAAGAAGAAGAAAAACCAGCTAAGAAATAGAAATTTAAGCATAAATTTATAAGGATTTAACATGAGTGAAATTACATATATTTCTGAAGAGTTAATAATGGAAGGTAATCTTGATTCTGCTGGGGCTTCAGTTGTTTTGGCAGGAAGATTTAAAGGAGAATTAAGAGCCAAAGATGTTCTTTTGGAAGCAAACAGTATTTTTGAAGGGAACTTAATTGCAGATAAGGTTACTTTGGGTGGACTTGTTAAAGGTGAAGTTGCTGCAAATACACTAAATGTATCGAGCAGTGCAAAAGTTGAAGGAAATTTAAAAACTAATGCGTTATCTATTGAGTTAGGCGCAGAGGTTTCTGGAAGTATAACAAGAATTTCTTAATTTAGAGCTTTAATTATAGCTTTTATTTATGTCTCTTAAAGAAGTGGCAATGCATTCATTTACAAACTCTTTTGTTTCTTCTTTGCCGCTTAGTTGAGTTAATTTCATTATTGCAAATCTTCCTGAAGCTAAAGCTACAGCTAATTCGTCTTTTTCATCAAGGCTAGATGAAACAAGATAATCTTCAATTTCATCCCTAATTCTTATTAATTTACTTTTATAAGACTCATTTTTTTTTGTTCTAGATTTTTCAAAATCAAAATTTATTATTTCAGCCATAAATACACCTATTATATTTTTATCATTCTATCTATATTATATTACGACAAATTTAATTTAATTATTAATTAATAAATTATTTATATGGGATGCGAGATGATTAAGTATAATATTTTTGAAAATGGCAATTTAATTTTAGATGATAAAAAGAAAAAATCTTATAATTTTAAAAAGACTGAAACTTTATTTATTTTTCATGGACTTTATGGTAGAGCAAGAAATTGGCAATCCATTGCTAAAGAATTAAGTAATAATTATTTACTTACTGTTATCACAGTAGATTTAAGAAATCATGGAGAAAATAAATTTAAAGTTGATCATTCTTATTCTTTAATGGCAAAGGATATTATTGAACTTTTTCAATTTTTAAATATAAAAAAAACTAATATATTAGGCCATTCTATGGGAGGGAAGTTAGCTATGATACTTTCCATAAAATACCCTAAATCTATAAATAAATTAATTATCGCTGATATAGCGCCTATAAGTTATGAAAATAATGAGACTAAAATTATTGATGCTTTGATAAATCTAGATCTAAACCTTATTAAAACTAGGAATGACGCGGATAATTTTTTATCTATTGAAATATTAGACAAATCATTAAGATTATTTTTACTTCAAAATTTAAAATTTACCGATAATAATTTAAGATGGACTGTTAATTTGAAGGCTATTAAAAATTCATTAAATAATTTAAAATCTTTTCCAGAATCTAATAAAATTATCAAATTTAATAATAAAACTTTATGTGTTTATGGTGCAAATAGTAATTATGTTAATGATAATAACTTAAATGTTTTTAATAATTATTTTACAGATATAAATTTTAAAAAAATTGAGGGGGCAGGCCATTGGCTTCACGCGGAAAAACCAAAAGAATTTGTTTATTTCATAAAACAGTTTTTAAATAATTAAATTTATGATGTTGTTTGAATTTTAAAAAATATGTATTAAGTATGAATGATAAAAAACCTAGAAACTCATATTTTAAAACTGTCTTGTAAAGATCATGTTGGAATTGTAGCAAAAATAGCTTCTATTTTAGCCAGCTATAATTGTAATATTGTAGAATCCAAACAATTTACGGATCAGGAAAACAATAATTTTTTTATTAGACAAAGCTTTACATTACCAGTAGATGTTCAAATGAAAAGCCTTGACAGTGCTTTAGTTATATTATCAAAAGAATTAAATGGAAATTTTACTTTATCCGATATAAAAAAATCTTTAAATACAGTTATCCTAGTATCTAAGTTTGATCATTGTTTAAACGATTTGCTATTTAGGGTAAGGAATAATGCTTTAAATGTAAACGTGAAAGCTATTGTGTCTAATCATGAAAATTCAAGAGAAATTGCAAAATTTGCAAATATTCCTTTTTATTTTTTACCTGTTAATAAAAGTAATAAATTAGATCAAGAAAAAAAAATAAAAACTATTATTGATGAAAATGACATCCAATTAATTGTTCTAGCAAGATATATGCAGATTTTGTCTGAAGGTTTTACAGATATTTTTCAAGGAAAAATTATTAACATTCATCATAGTTTTTTACCTAGTTTTAAAGGGGCTAAACCCTATCATCAAGCCTTTGAAAGAGGTGTTAAAGTTATTGGAGCCACAGCTCATTATGTAACAAAAGATTTGGATGAAGGTCCTATAATTGAGCAAGATACCCAAATAGTTGATCACGAAATGATGCCTGATGATCTTGTTTCAATGGGACAAGATATTGAAACTAGAGTGCTTTATAGAGCTCTGAAGGCTCATTCTGAAAGTAGAGTATTTTTAAATGGAAAAAGAACAGTTGTTTTTAAGGGATATAGAAAATTAATATGAATAATCAAAAAGAAAAAATAATTATCATAGGCTCTGGAGCTGCTGGCTTAACTGCTGCAATCTACGCCGCTAGAGCTAATTTAAACCCTATAGTAATTGAAGGCATTCAACCTGGAGGACAATTAACAATAACTACTGATGTCGAAAATTACCCAGGTTATGCAGATGTTGTTCAGGGTCCCTGGATGATGGAACAAATGAGAGCTCAAGCTATTAATGTTGGAGCTCGTATAGTAAGTGACATAGTTGTTGGGGTAGATTTCTCTAAAAATATTAAAAAACTGACTTGTGATTCTAACAAAGTCTTTCAAGCTGATACTGTTATTGTTGCCACCGGAGCTCAGGCAAGATGGTTGGGACTAGAAAGTGAAAAACAATACAATGGAAAAGGTGTTTCAGCATGTGCAACATGCGATGGGTTCTTTTATAGAGGTAAAGAAGTGGCTGTAATTGGAGGAGGCAATACAGCTGTTGAAGAAGCGTTGTATTTATCAAACATATGCTCAAAAGTTATTTTGATACATAGAAGAGATCAATTAAGGTCTGAAAAAATTTTACAAGATAGATTGTTTAAAAAAGGAAACATTGATATTATTTGGAATAATATTGTCAGTGAAATTAAAGGTGATTCCAATGGAGTTAATGCTATTGAAATTCAATCAACAATATCTAATAATATAAAATCATTAAATGTTGATGGCGTATTTATAGCAATTGGTCATGACCCTTCTACAAAAGCATTCAAAGAATCTCTGCATATGGATAATGAAGGTTATATAGTGGCAGTTAATCCAGGAACTTGTTTTACTAATGTAGATGGTGTTTTTGCTGCTGGTGACTGTGTTGATAAAATTTATAGACAGGCTGTAACTGCTGCTGGAATGGGTTGTATGGCTGCATTAGATGCAGAAAAATGGTTGCAAAATCAATAGTAAGGATATCATTGATTAAAGTTTATTAATTCAATTATTTTGTATATTAATGTTGCCGCAGTAAAATTATATGCATTTATATTTGGTATTGGTGAAAATTCGACTATATCAAACCCTATAACTTCTCTTCCTTCAATTAGACTTTTCAGGAGCTTTAAACTTTCATAATAGCCTAATCCTCCTGGAACAGGTGTCCCAGTTGCGGGCATTATAGATGGATCCAAGCCATCAACATCAAATGAAATGTATATTTTTTTTGGAAAGCTTTTAGGAAGCTTAATTGTTTTTCCTTCATTAATGTATTCACCATCAAAGTAAACTATGTCAAACTTAGTTCTGTTTTCTACTTCTTCCTTACTAATCGCTCTTACCCCAAACTGAGCTATTTTATAGCTTTCTTTACTTAGAAGGTACATAACACTAGCATGAGAGTGGGGCTCATTTTGATAATCTTTTCTTAAATCGGCGTGAGCGTCTATTTGTATTATTCCTATTTCATCTTTATTTTTAAGCTTTAAACCATCAAAAATGCCATTGATTGAGCCATAAGTAATGCTATGTTCTCCACCAATGATTATTGGGATTTTATTTTGAGAGCTAACTTCTTTAGTTACTTCTTTTATATTATTCATAACTTCTTTAATAGGTTGGTCGCAATCTATTGTTGGATGGGTAAATATGCCAACTGAACAAGGCTCACTTTTCCCAGTATATCTCTCTAGTTCATTACTAGCAAAAATAATTGCATCAGGTCCTTTGGATGTTCCAGAACCTGAAGAAACTGTTTTTTCTAGTGGCACAGGAATTATATGAAATTTAGATTTAGTATGATTTTTTTCAGACTCTAAAAGTTCTGATTCCAAAAAAATATTATATGTATTTTCCATCTTTAATCTTGTTCCTAAGATAATCTATTTTCAAAGTCATCATAAGAGAATGTTTTTATAATTTCTATATCATTTGTTTCACTATCCCAAATAGCTATAGATGGAAGTTTTACTCCATTAAAAAAGTTTGTTTTAACCATCGTGTAATGAGCCTGATCTAAAAAAGCTATTCTTTCACCAACTTTAGGTAATGTTTCAAATTTGTATTGACCAATCACATCTCCTGCCAAACAACTTGGTCCGCCTATTATTACATCATATCCAATGTTTGGTTCATTTAATAGTGCAGGCCTGTATGGTGCTTCTAATACATCTGGAATATGACAAGTAGCGCTTATATCTGTAATTGCCATATAAGGAGACAAAGAATTATTAGGTTTAAAGCAGTCAATAATCTCTCCAATTAAAACTCCGGAATCTAAGACTACAGCTTCTCCTGGTTCTATATAAATTTGACATCCAGTTTTATGGGAAATGTCCTTTAAAAAATCTATTAATTTATCGGTTTCGTAATCTTGGCGTGTAATATGATGACCTCCACCTAAGTTAAGCCAATTCAAATTTTTACTAAGAGGTATTATGATGTCTTTAATTTCATCCCAGGTATTTTTTAAAGGGTCAAAGTTTTGTTCACATAATGAATGAAAATGAATGCCGTCAAGTTTATCTGTATTGATGTTTTTCAAATCATTAGTATGAATTCCTAATCTTGACCTAAGATTAGCAGGACTATACTTCAAATCATTAACTTCAGAATAAAGTGGATTAACTCTTATGCCGACTTTATTTTTTAATTTTTTAGAAATATCACAAAATAAATTAAATTGATTTAAAGAATTAAATATTACATGGTCTGAAATTGTTGCAATTTCATGAAATTCTTCTTTTTTATATGCAGGAGAAAAAGTGCTAATCTCTCCTGAAAAGTATTTTTTAGCTAATTTTGCTTCGAATAGCCCTGAACTACAGCAGCCATCTAAATAATTTGATATTAAAGGCGCTAGAGAAAAAGTAGAAAAGGCTTTTAGAGCCATTAAAACTTTTGTATTTGTTTCGTGTTTAACTTTTTGTAAAATTTCTAAATTGTGTTTTAAAGCTTTTTTATCTATTACAAAGCATGGGCTTGGTAATGAATGTAAGTCTAATTTTTTAAAATTACGTGGATTGCCGCCCAAGGTTTGCAACATATTTTTTCTTTTCTAAAAGGACAATTTCTTATCTAATTGAATTGTTTGACTTGGTAACCCATGTTTATTTAATAAATCCATAAATGGATCTGGATCAAATTGTTCTACATTCCAGACACCAGGTTTATACCAAATTTTTTGTATCATTAACATTGCTCCAATCATTGCTGGAACGCCTGTGGTATATGAAATTGCTTGACTTCCTACTTCCTCATAACATTGCTCATGGTCACAAATATTATATGTATAGTGGGTTTCTTCTTTACCATTTTTTTGTCCAGTGATTATTGTTCCAATACATGTTTTTCCTTTTGTTCTATTACCTAAGCTTCCAGGGTCAGGTAAAACCTGTTTTAAAAATTGAAGAGGAACTATATCCATCCCATTATAGTTGATTGGTTTTATAGAGGTCATTCCAATATTTTGAAGAACTTCTATATGCTTTAAGTAAGAATCTCCAAAAGTCATCCAAAATCTTGCCTTTTTTATTTCTGGAAAATGTTTTACTAAACTTTCTAATTCCTCATGGTACATTAGATACATATTTTTGGGCCCTATTTCTGGAAAATCAAATGAGATTTTATTTGTTAAAGCAGGACCCACTTGCCAATTATTGTTTTCCCAATGCTTGCTCTCAGATGTTACCTCTCTGATATTGATTTCAGGATTAAAGTTTGTTGCAAATGGATGCCCATGATCTCCACCGTTACAATCTAAAATATCTAATGAATGTATGCTATCAAGAAAATGTTTTTTGGTATGAGCTGTATATACATTAGTTACTCCTGGATCAAATCCAGAACCTAACAGAGCCATTAAACCTTTCTCTTGAAATTTTTTAGAATAATCCCATTGCCAGCTATATTCAAACTTTGCTTCATCTTTTGGCTCATAGTTAGCAGTATCTAAGTAATGTGTATTTGTAATTAAACACGCTTCCATAATATTAAGATCTTGATATGGTAGAGCCAAGTTAATTATTAAAAACGGATTGATTTTATTAATTAATTTTACAGTTTCATCAATATTGTCAGCGTCTAGTTTTGCAACATCTATATTTATATTATATTTTTCTTTAACCTTAGTTTGAATATCTTGACATTTTTGTAAAGTACGGCTTGCTAATGTTATGTTTTTAAAAACATTGGGCAGCATAGCCATTTTGTGAACTGTAACAGAACTAACTCCTCCTGCACCAATTACTAAAACGTTACTCATAAAAATCTCCTATTGTTTAATTAATTATCTGCTAATTTTCAAAATAAGTGTATCCAGAAATTGATTCTTTAAAAGTTTCAATTAATTTTTTTCTCTCAACTAATGATAAATCTCTACTTCTAACAGCATCTTCAACAATGTTTTTAAACCTATTAATAATATCCTTAGGCTCATATTCTACATAAGATAAAACTTCTGAAACAGTGTCGCCTTCTTGTTCGTGTAATAATTGAAAATTACCATTATCTTTTAACTTAATAGTAATTACATTAGTGTCTCCAAAAAGGTTATGAAGATCTCCTAAAGTTTCTTGATAAGCGCCAATATAAAAAACACCTAAAAAATAATCTTCATCATCTTTTATCTCATGAAGCGGCAAGGTGTTATAAATACCATCTTTCAAAACAAATTTATTTATTATTCCATCGCTATCACATGTTATATCATTTAAAACGCCTCTTCTTTTAGGCATTTCATTTAGTTTTTGTATAGGTGCTATCGGATGAATTTGGTCTATTGCCCATACATCAGGTAAGCTTTGGAATAAAGAAAAGTTCCCATGATAAATATCAGCCATGTTGTCAATAGATGATTGTAATTCCTCTGTGATTTCATCAGAAAAAGTTAAAACTTCTTTAATTTTATTAATTACATATAAATAAGTTTCTTCAGTTTTAGCCATTGCAGGCAAATTTATTTGGCCACTTTTAAATAAAGTTCTTATTTCATCTCTATAGTAGTTTAAATCATTTAAACATTCTTGAGCTCTGTCTACATTAAGGTAATCAGGTATTTGAATCATGTTTTTTAGAAGAGGATGATCATCTTTATTTGTTTCTTGTTTTTCATAACTATCAAAGTTAGTTGTTTCTAAAATGTTGAATATAAGCATTGAGCTGGAAGCAACACATGCTCTTCCTGATTCTGTAATAATTGTTGGGTGCTTTATTTTTGACTGATCCAATTCATATTTAACAGTTTCAACGATGTTAATACAATATTCGTCTAATGAATAATTAATAGAGTTGACTACGGATTTTTGTTCTCCAGTATAGTCAACGCCTAATCCTCCTCCAAGATCTATATACTCTAGAGGGGCGCCTTGATTTGTGATTTCTGAAAAAAAACGGCAAGCTTCTTGAGTGGCTTTTCTAATTTCTATTATATCCGGAATTTGACTACCTAGATGAGAGTGTTGAAGTATTAAGCAGTCTAGATAGCCATTATTCTTTAATTTATTAATTACATCCATAACTTGTTCTACAGAGAGACCAAAAGCACTTCTGTCACCACTAGATTCAGACCACTTTCCACTGACCTTATTTGTTAATTTAATTCTAATTCCAAGAAAAGGACGTATATTTAATTCTTTAGAAACTTTAATGACAATATCTAACTCTCTTGGACTTTCTAACACTAGTATTGTTTTAAAGCCTAATTTTTGGCTAAGTATTGCAAGGTTTATAAATTCTCTATCTTTTATTCCATTACAAATAATAGTTGATTCACTGGAAAGATCATGGGCAAGCGCAATTAATAATTCAGCTTTTGATCCTACTTCTAAGCCAAAATGGTACTCTTTTCCAAAATCAACAATTCTGTCAATTACTTGAGCTTGTTGATTTACTTTTACTGGAAAAACTCCTTTATATTCTCCTTGATAACCAATTTCTTTTATAGCTTTATAAAAAGTTTTATTAATTTGTTGAATTCGATATGCTAGATAATCCGTGACTCTTAGTAAAAGAGGACAACTAATTCCTCTTTCATTTAAGCTTTTTATGATCTTAATAAGATCAACAGGCTCATTTTCTGGAAAGAATGGGTTTTTTAGTCCTATGTTACCATTATCTAATACATGAAGTATGTCATCTCCCCATTTTTTAATGCCATATATATCTTCATCAATCATTTTTTAACCTTTTGAAAATGGTATTAAACTGATTATCTTTCAAAAATCAATTGGTCAAGTTGTGGAATAATATTTTCTTGTTATAATTACAATTAATTAATTATTTATATTATTTTTATAGTCGGGGGTGAAATGTTTTTTTCTAATAATAAAAATGAGTTAGTTAATAAAAATAAAGCTTTAGTTGGAAGAGAAAATCCAATTAACAATTCATTGTTTAATGAAATAAATGGACTATCTTTTAACGAGATTCCTAAAGGGTATAAATATATAATTTTAGGTATGGGATGTTTTTGGGGTGCAGAGAAAATATTTTGGAATTTAAAGGGTGTATACCTAACTTCAGTTGGATATGCAGGAGGGTATACTTTAAATCCTACATATGATGAGGTTTGTTCTGGTTTAACAGGCCATACAGAGGTCGTTAAAGTTATATATGATCCAACTACTATTAGCTTAGAAAAAATAATGATTTATTTTTGGGAAGGACATAATCCAACTCAAGGCATGCGTCAGGGAAATGATTTTGGAACACAATATAGATCAGCAATTTATACAAGTTCTTCTGGAGATTTAGAAGTTGTGAAGGAAACTAAGAAAGAATTTCAAGATATACTTAAAAAACATGATTTAGATAAAATTACCACAGAAATTAAAAGTAATATTATATATTATTTTGCAGAAAATTATCATCAACAATATCTTTATAAAAATCCAAATGGTTATTGTGGTTTAGGAGGATGTGGGGTGAAATTTTAATAATTTTATTATATATACTTATAATAAATCTTGACCATAATAATAGTATAATATATTAAGTTTAAAAAATAATTATATTATTGGTTGGCTATTATGAAAGTTGTAAGTTCTTTAAAGACACTTAAAGTTAGAGACAGAAATTGTCAGGTAGTTAAGCGTAGAGGTCGTATATACGTAATTAACAAAAAAAAACCAAGATTTAAAGCTCGTCAAGGCTGATTTAGTTATAATTTAACTTATCAATTTCCATATTTTTCTAATTTAATTAATTTTTAAATTCTCTATTTTTTAAAAAATATATTATTTGATTTAAAAGTACTTATTTAGGATTTTTTATGAAAATTACCAATATTATTGAAGAAACTAAACCTATTAGTTCTAATATTAAGAACGCATATATCGATTTCTCTAAAATGACTTTAAGTTTAGTTGCGGTTTGTTCTGATGTTATAAAGAATGGCAAGCCAGTTATAGGCTATGGTTTTAATTCTAATGGAAGATATGGCCAAGGACACCTTATAAGAGAGAGGTTTAGACCTAGAATATTAGAAGCTAAAACTAATCAAATATTGAATGAAAATGGTAATAATTTTGATCCAGTCAAAATTTGGAATATTATGATGAATAATGAAAAACCAGGTGGTCACGGGGAACGTTCTGTTGCTGTTGGAACAATCGATATGGCTATTTGGGATCTTGTTTCTAAAATAGAAGAAAAGCCTTTATATCAATTGCTTGCTGAAAAATATGGTAATGGGAAAGCTAATAGAGATGTTTTTGTTTATGCTGCAGGTGGATATTATTGGCCAGATCAAGGCATTAATGGCCTTACAAATGAGATTAAAAAATATCTTGACCTAGGCTATTCAGTTGTTAAGAAAAAAATTGGAGGAGCTTCACTTTCAGATGACTGTAAAAGAATTGAAGCCGTATTAAAGATTTTAGGTCCAAATGATAAGCTTGCAGTCGATGCAAATGGTCGTTTTGATTTAAAGACAGCTATTAACTATGCAAAAGCTCTATCAAACTATGATCTATTTTGGTATGAAGAGCCTGGTGATCCTCTTGATTTTGAGCTACAAAGAGAGCTTTCTTATTATTATAAAGGCTCTATGGCTACTGGTGAAAATTTATTTTCAATGCAAGATGCTAGAAATTTAATTCGTTACGCAGGAATGAGAAAAAACATTGATTGGCTTCAATTTGATTGTGCATTGAGCTATGGATTAGTTGAATATTTAAAAATTATTGATATGCTTAAAGAGCATGATTGGGATGTCTCTAGATGTATTCCTCATGGCGGTCATCAGATGTCATTAGCTATTGCTGCAGGGTTAGGCCTTGGAGGAAATGAATCTTATCCTGACTTATTTCAACCCTATGGTGGCTTTCCTGATGGTGTAAAAGTTGAAAATAGTATTGTAACTCTTCCTGAACTGCCTGGAATAGGCTTTGAAGGAAAAGCGGATCTTTTTTCAGTAATGAAAAAAATGATTGGTTAATTTTTTATACTAAATCTTAAAGAAATCATTTCCCTTGTTATCCATAACTACAAAAGCAGGAAAATCTTCAACTTCTATTTTCCAAACAGCTTCCATGCCTAATTCTTCATACTCTAACACTTCAATTTTTTTAATACAGTCAAGTGCAACTTTGGCTGCTGTGCCTCCAATTGTACCTAAGTAAAATCCTCCATGTTTTTTGCATGAATCTCTCACTTGTGCTGATCTGTTTCCTTTTGCAAGCATTACCATTGATCCTCCATTTTCTTGAAAAGTATCAACATATGCGTCCATTCTTCCTGCTGTTGTAGGGCCAAAGGAGCCTGATGCCATTCCTTTTGGTGTTTTCGCCGGTCCAGCATAATATACCGGATGATTTTTTATATAATCAGGAAGATTTCCTTCATTTTTTAATCTTTCAAGGAGTTTAGCGTGAGCAATATCTCGAGCAACAATTAAAGGTCCTGTTAAGCTTACACGACTTTTTATTTCACAGTTATTCAACTGACTTAAAATTTTATCCATACTTTGATTTAAATCAATTTTTATAATTTGTTCTGATAAATCATCAATGTTTACTTCAGGTAGAAATTGGCCAGGGTCAGTTTCTAATTTTTCAAGAAAAATCCCATCTTTATTAATTTTTCCTAATATTTGTCTGTCAGCAGAGCATGAAACACCTATCCCGATAGGTAGAGATGCTCCATGTCTTGGAAGCCTGATAACTCTAACATCATGACAAAAATATTTTCCTCCAAATTGAGCTCCAATCCCCATTTGACGTGTCATCTCTAATACGGTTTTTTCCCATTCGATATCTCTAAACGCATGGCCTGTTTTAGGATCTCCTTTTGTTGGCAAATTGTCTAAATATCGCATTGAACCAAGTTTTACAGTTTTTAAATTTAACTCTGCTGAGGTTCCTCCTATAACTATTGAAAGATGATATGGTGGGCAAGCAGCTGTGCCTAAAGATATAATAGCTTCATGTAAGAAATTTTTTAAATCAACAGGATTTAATTTTGCAGGAGTTTGTTGGTATAAAAAGCTTTTATTAGCAGACCCACCACCTTTTTGAACAAATGCAAATTTATATTCAGACCCTTCAGACGCGTATAAACTAATTTCAGCAGGCAAATTATTTGCTGTATTTTTCTCTTCAAACATTGATATTGGAGCCAATTGAGAGAATCTGAGATTGTTTTCTTGATAAGTATTATAAACGCCAAGAGACAAAGATTTAGCATCATCATCGCCTGTAAAAACGTTTTCTCCTTTATAACCTAGTATTATTGCAGTACCAGTGTCTTGACACATAGGTAAAACGCCATTTGCAGAAATTGCTGCATTTTTTAACATAGTCATAGCAACAAAGTGGTCGTTTTGAGAGGCTTCCTTATCATCTAATATATTTCTTAATTGCAATAAATGGGATTTTCTTAATAAATGAGAAACGTCTTTAAATGCTTTTTGAGCTAGGAATGTCAATGCTTTTGGATCAATAGATAATATTTCTAAACCATTAATATTAGTAGTTTTAACAAAAGAATCAGATATTTTTATATATTCTGTTTGGTCCTCAGATAGAGGAAACATTGGTGAATAATTGAATTCGCTCAAAAAACACTCCATTATCATATGTTTATAATTTATTTTTTATCTCGAAATGCATCTAAAGAAACTATTTCTCCAGATTTGATATTATCATCATTTTTGTCTTTGATAATAGTTTTTTTGGGCAAAGAAATCTCAGAAACTTGTTCTTTATTTTTTTTATTAGTTTGGCTTTGATCATTTTCAAGTTTAAATTGTAATCCAAAACCTACAGAAGGGTCATTAAATGATGTTATAGCATTATAAGGTATTGATATTTTTTTTCTTTCACCATTAAATGATAAAGTTACTTCAAAATGTTCGTCTGTTGATATTAAATCCCAAAATTGATGTTGGATTATAATTTTAATTTCTGAACTATTATCACTTTTCAATTCGTCAGGAACAATTACATTTGAATAATTTCCATTAAAAGAAATAAAGAAATGACTGTTGCCAATAAGACCTTTTTCAGCAGTTAGCTTTAAAACTTTTTTAACGACGTTTTTAAGCGCATCTTCGACTAAAAGATCATAATCAAATCCGAGTTCTGAACTCCCATTATCACTGCCATCGTTAATCAAAACACAACCTCAAGTTTTAAATCTTTAATTATATTATATTACTTTATCTTTTTTGTTCATACTTTTTCAAGGAAAATAATCCAGATTTGATTTATTTTAAAATGGCGAGAAGATAAACTTCTCGCCATTCAAGTTTTTCTGTTGCCAGGTTAACTTAAACCCCGCCAATTCTAGCTAAAGAATTGGACTAAGTTTCGGTTGCTTTGGCTGCTTACGCTGCTGCAGCTACCGGAGCATAGTTGTCATTTGCAACTACTTAAATAGCCCGATAACGGTGGTACAATACCGAGTGAAGGTCTCATTTTTACTACACGCGTCGATCCTATTTCGCCCCCATAAAAAAATGGTGGAGGCGCCGGGTACCGCCCCCGGGTCCGCTAAGCTTATTCTAAAAGATGTTTATCACCATAGTCAAAACCATGACTTTTTTAGTATACAATATTAATTATTTTTATTAAAGAGCTCATGACAAACATTTATCATTATGTTATATTTTTCTTGAGGTTAGTAATGAAACAATACTTAGATTTATTAGATTATGTTCTCAATAATGGAGATCCTAAGCAAGATAGAACAGGAACAGGGACTAATTCAATTTTTGGTTGGCAGATGAGGTTTAACTTAAGTGATGGCTTACCTTTATTAACAACTAAAAAACTTCACTTAAAATCTATTATTCATGAACTGCTTTGGTTTATTAAAGGTGAAACTAATATTTCTTACCTAAATAATCACAATGTTTCTATTTGGAACGAATGGGCAGATGAAAAAGGTGATCTAGGCCCTGTTTATGGTAAGCAATGGAGACGATGGGAAACTCCAGATGGAAGGAACTTAGATCAGTTGGGGAATGTAATTTCCTCTATAAAAAACAATCCAAATTCAAGAAGAATGATTGTTTCTGCCTGGAACCCCTCTGATGTTGGCTCTATGGCTCTTCCGCCATGTCATTGTTTATTCCAATTTTATGTTTCCAATGAAAAATTATCATGTCAATTATATCAAAGAAGTGCCGATATATTTCTTGGTGTTCCATTTAATATTGCATCATATGCTATATTAACTTATATGATTGCAAATGTATGTGATTTATCGGTGGGAGATTTTATACATACGTTGGGTGATGCACATATTTATTCAAATCATTTTGAACAAGCTCATACTCAATTGCAAAGAGAAACAAAAGAATTACCACAATTAAACTTTAGTAAAAAATTTGAATCTATTAATGATTTTAAATTCGAAGATTTTGAGATAGCTAATTATAATCCTCATCCAAGTATTTCTGCATCAGTTGCTATTTAATATGGAAAAAAAATATAATTGTGAAATTCCCATAATTTGTATTGTTGCGATGAATCAAAATAGAGTTATTGGTGATGGAAAAAAGCTTCTTTGGCATATTCCAGGTGATTTAAAAAGATTAAAATCTATGACAATGGGTTCACCTTTAATTATGGGAAGAAAAACTTGGGATTCGATTGGTTTTCCATTGCCTGGTAGGGGAAGCGTTGTCTTAACTAATTCAATAACCTGGGAATCGAGTGGAGCGATTAAAGCTTCATCTTTTGACGATGCTATAACTAAATCAAAACAATGGTTATTAGATAATGAAAATTTAAAAATAATTAATGTGAATAAAAAAATATTTTTGTTTGGTGGAGCTGAAATTTATAAGTTAGGCATTCAATTTTGTCATACTATTGAAGTTACACAAGTGATATTTGACGCTGAACAAGGTCCCCAATTTCCTTTTTTAAAAGAAGAAGATTGGAACAAAGAGATGCTTCAGCATCATTATAAAACCTCATCCACTCCCGAATTTAGTTATTGGCGATATAATAAAAAAAATCACCTTAGAAGTTAGTCTTGAATTATAATTGGTGCAGATCTTGTCTGAATTGATAAGGATTTTATTATTTGATCGGCAATTTTCATATATATTTTTGAAATATTATTTTCAGGCTCTTTAATAACTATTGGATTACCTTCATCTGACGTTGATCTAATAACAATATCAAGGGGTATTTCACCTAAGAATGGGACTCCTAACTTTTCAGCTTCCAATTTAGCTCCGCCATTTCCAAAAATTGAATGTTTGGTATTACAATTTTCACATAAAAAATAGCTCATATTTTCAATTATACCAAGTATCGGTACGTTTACTTTTTTGAACATATTAAGGCCTTTTCTTGCGTCGATTAAAGATAGGTCCTGAGGTGTTGATACTATTATTGCTCCGGCTAATTGAACGCGTTGAGAAAGGGTTAATTGGGCGTCGCCAGTGCCTGGAGGCATATCAATTATTAATATATCTAATTGTTGCCAGTCAACATCTCTTAGAAGTTGCTCTATCGCACTCATTACCATTGGGCCTCTCCAAATAGTGGCGGCATCTTCAGGAACTAAATAGCCAATAGACATTGCTTGCAAGCCAAAGGCGTTATGAGGAACAATTTTGTTTCCACTACTTTTAGGTTTATTACTGATCCCAGTTAATTTAGGTAAGCTTGGTCCATAAATGTCTGCATCAAGAATCCCAACTTTAAAATCCAAATTTAATAGTGCGAGGGCTAAATTAATAGCTGTTGTAGACTTTCCAACTCCACCTTTGCCACTAGCTACAGCTATTATGTGCTTAGCAGGTTTAAGCAGAGATCCGTTTGGGTTAGGCTTTTCATTATCTTTTTTTATATTATGTGCAGTTAGTATTATATTAACTTTTTTTATCCATTGAATTGAAGAAAGTTTGTTTTCAATAATTTTTTTTATCTCATGGGATTCTTTAAGTTGTTCCGGAAGCAATTCAAGAGTGAAGCTAACTATATTTTTTTCCAACTTTATCCCATTGATTAACTTACTATCAAAAAGATTTGTAGTATGGTTTTTTAAAATAATTGTTTTTAATTTGCTCTCAACTTCTTTTAATTTTTGTTCTTCCATGAATTTAATCCAATTTTATTTTTTATAGGGGTTGCATTTATATGTTACTATAAAACATAATTATTAAAGATATTTATTTTTAATATATTAAATACAATTAAAATAATGTATGAGTTCTGAATGTGTATATTTATTCTGGAGTAATTTTAATGATCATAAATAAAAGTAACGATAATGGTTCTGGCCCATGGGGAAGTGGTAATAACCAAAATCCTTGGGGAAAAAGACCTAATTCAAATGTAACTCCTCCAGATATTGATGAAATGCTAAGGCAGGGTAAAGATAAGCTTAAAAAAATGATTCCAACTGGTTTTGGTGGTGGAAAAGGTTTGTTATTGTTATTGCTTGTAATAATAGGAATATGGGCTCTTACGGGTGTATATAGAGTTAACCCTCAACAACAAGGTGTTGTTTTAAGATTTGGAGAATGGGTTAGAACTACTCCTCCAGGGTTACATTATCATTTACCAAGTCCAATAGAAAAAGTTTTAACACCAGATGTAACAAGAGATAATCGTATTGAAGTTGGGTATAGGTCTTTTGGAGGGGCAGCTACTAGTAGAAGAGATGTTCCTGACGAATCAAAAATGATTACAGGAGATGAAAATAATATTGATATAGACTTTATTGTTTTTTGGAAAATATCAGATGCTGGTAAATACTTATTTAATATTCAAGATCCTCCAGAAACTGTAAAAGTGGCTGCTCAATCAGTAATGAGAGATATTATAGGTCAGACAAAAATACAAACTGCTTTAACTGGTGGTAGGCAAGAAATACAACTTAAAGCAAAGAACCAATTGCAAGATTTACTTGATCAATATCAGTCAGGTGTTGAAGTGAGAGATGTACAACTATTATCAGTTGATCCACCTGCTGAAGTAATTGACGCATTTAATGATGTTCAAAGAGCTAGGCAAGATAGAGACACTCTTATTAACGAAGCAGAAGCTTTTCGTAATGATATTGTACCAAGGGCAAGAGGTGAGGCTGCTCAGCTAATATCTGAAGCAGAGGCTTATGAAAGTGAGGTTGTCAATAGAGCTAAAGGTGATGCTGATAGATTTTCGTCGATTTATAAAAGCTATAAGTTAAATCCAGATGTTACCGAATCAAGAATATATTTAGAAACTATGGAAAAAGTTTTTTCAAAAGTGAAAAAAATAATTATGGATAAATCAGCTAGTTCTTCAGGAGTGGTGCCTTATTTGCCATTAGATCAATTAAAACAAAAGGGTGATAAATAATGTCTTCGTTTAAAATGATTTCAATCATAAGTTTTGGGGCTTTAGTATTTGCCTTGCTCGGTTCTTTCTTTACTGTAGATCAGACACAGCAGGCATTAGTTCTTCAATTTGGAGAGCCTAAAAGGTTAATTAATAAGCCAGGTTTGAATTTTAAAGTGCCATTCATACAGGAAGTAACTTTTTTTGATAAAAGGGTTTTATCGGCAGTATCTAAAGATTCTGAAGAAGTGATATTAAAAGATCAAAAAAGATTAGAAGTAGATACATATTCTCGTTTTAAAATAATTGATCCATTGTTGTTTTATCAAACTGTGAGAAATGAATTTGGAGCTAGGCAAAGATTAGAATCTATTGTTGATTCATCCGTTAGAAGGGTTTTTGGCAAATTTGAGCTAACAGATATTTTGTCTGATGTAAGAACCAAAATTGTTGACGATATTAGTGAAGAAGTTAATTCATCAATTAAAAAATTAGGTATGGAAATAATTGATGTAAGAATAAGAAGAGCTGATTATCCAAAATCTACAAGTCAAAATATTTTTAATAGAATGAAATCTGAAAGAGAGCAGGAAGCTAAAGAATTTAGAGCAGAAGGCGCAGAAGAAGCTCAAAAAATTAGAGCTGACGCAGAAAAACAAAAAGTAGTTCTTGTCGCTGAAAGCAAAAGAAAAGCTGAAGGTTTAAGAGGTAATGGAGATGCATTAGCTATTAAAATATATTCAGATGCTTTTGGTCAAGATACAAAATTCTTTAAATTTTATCGATCAATGCTAGCTTATGAAAATACGTTTTCAGATCAAAATACAACTATGATTCTTAGTCCGGACAGTGATTTTTTTAATTATTTTGGAAAACAAAAAGGTAATTAAATCAAATCATGTTTTATAGATTATATAATTAAGAGTTGCTTTTCTTTTTTATATTATTTATGGAATATAATTTATTTATGCCCTTAAAGTATTTAAGACATAAATCTGCCTTTTTCTTTATATAATAATTATGAAATTTAATTTAATAGGATTACTTTGATGCTTATAAGAAACACTCAATTAGATAGATTTTTAAGCTTTAACATATACAAATTTGTTTTATGTTTTCTGATAATGTGTTTCACATTCAATGTTGCTTTTGCAAAAAGTGCCCCTGATAGTTTTGCAGATCTTGCAGAAAAATTAAGTCCATCTGTTGTGAATATTTCAACTACTACCATTATAAAAGAACGATCTGAACAAATGCCTTCTTTTCCTCCTGGGTCCCCTTTTGAAGAGTTTTTTAAACAATACGAAAATCCTAATCAAAAAAATAGAAAAGCACAATCACTAGGTTCTGGATTTATTATAGATAAAACTGGTTATATTATAACGAATAATCATGTAATAGAAAATGCTGAAAAAATCATGGTAATTCTATTTGATGACAAATCTTTTGAAGCTACTGTTGTTGGAAGAGACCCTAAAACTGATGTAGCTCTTTTAAAAATAGATCCGAAAAAAACAATTTTATCTGAAGTAAAATTTTCAGACTCTGACAAGCTTAGAGTAGGTGATTGGGTAATGGCTATAGGAAATCCTTTTGGTTTTGGAGGATCTGTTACAGCAGGAATTGTTTCAGCTCGAGGCAGAAATCTTTCTGGTTCATATGATGATTATATTCAAACAGACGCTTCAATAAACAAAGGTAATTCAGGCGGACCTTTGTTTGACATGAATGGTAACGTTGTTGGTATTAATACAGCTATTTTTTCTACATCTGGAGGTTCTGTTGGAATAGGTTTCGCTATTTCTTCTAATCTAGCTAAACAAGTTGCTGATCAATTAAAAACCTATGGTCGAACCAAACGAGGTTGGTTGGGTGTTTTAATTCAAGAAATATCAAAAGAAATTGCAGATAGTCTTGAGATGAAATCTGCAAAAGGAGCTCTTGTATCGTCAGCAACTGAAGGAGGTCCTGCTTTTAAGGCAGGGGTTAAAACTGGAGATGTTATCATTAAATTTAATGATATTATTATTGATAGTATGAAAGAGTTACCTAAAGTAGTTGCTGGCACTCCAATTGGTAAATCTGTTCCTTTAGTCATTTGGAGAAATGGTAAGACAATAACATTAAATGTTGTTTTAGGGGAGCTTGAACTAGCTGAAAAAGATAATTTAATTCTTTCAAATGATAATGTTGATGGGAAAAAATCAAAATCATTTGAAAAGCTTGGATTTGTTGGCGAAGAATTAAATGCTGAAAATAAAAAAAAATATAGTATTAAAGATATTGAGACAGGAATTTTGATTTCTGATGTAAAGCCAGATAGCACAGCTGAAAAAGCTGGCTTAAAATCTGGTATGATTATAGTTAGAGTTGGTCAAATAGAAGTTAAATCATTAAAAATCATAGATGAAGCTATTCAAAATGCTATAAAACAAAAACGCAAAGCGATTCTATTGCTTGTTAAGATAGAAAAAGGAACTAGGTTTGTTGCGTTAGAACTTAATTAATATTTTAAAATATTAAGTATATTATGTGATTATTTCTTTATCACTAATGCCTTGGGCATATAATAATCCTTTAAGGTTAGTATATTTAAACCTAACGTTAGCAACTGTGTTTAAAATATCTTTTCCATTATAAGAAACGCCTAATCCAGATTTTTTAATCATTTCAATGTCATTTGCTCCATCACCAACGCAAATTGTATCATCAAAATTAATATTTAAACTTTCAACATAACTTTCTAAAAATTTACCTTTTGCGTTTTTGTTTAATATTGGATATTCGACTTCTCCTGAAATAATGCTTGAGCCATCGATGGCCTTATCTATTTTAAGTATGTTTGCATGCGTATAATGAAAGCCTAAAATATCTTTCAAATAATTAGTTAAAAAAGTAAACCCACCTGAAATTAATACAGTTGTTGCTCCGTGAGAATTCATTGTTTTAATCAATTCTTTAGCACCTATATTAAGTTTAATATTTTTCTTTAATTCATTTAAAATTGTAATAGGTTGATTTTTTAACATACTAACTCTTTTTATTAACGCTTGTTCAAAATCAATTTTACCATTCATTGCATCGGAAGTTATTTTAGAAACTTCTTTTTCTAACCCAATTAATTTAGCAAGTTCATCTAAACTTTCTTCCATAATAATAGTGCTATCCATATCTGCTAAAAGTAGCTTTTTTTTTCTTTCTTTATCTGAGCTTATTAGATTTAAATCTATATTTTCATTTAATAGATGTTTTTTAATTATTTTAACTAAGTCATTATTAAGTTTTGGTGAAACAATGGTCCATTCAAAAGCTTTATTTGAACTCAATTCTTTTAATGAATTATTAGTGCCGGTAAAAATTTCTATTTGGTGTGAAATAAAATTTATTAAATCAGTATTTATTTTATATTCTTTTGTATTAGAAATAAGTATATAATGGTTCATGTTTTGTTAATTATATTATTGTAGGCTTTATGTCCAGTATTACAAAGTTAGAAGAAATGTTTAATTTAACTAGTAATAATTTTCACTGGAAAAATGATTTGATTGTTATAGCAGGACCAACTGCAGTCGGTAAATCTAATATTGCTTTGCAATTAGCAAAGAAAATTAATGGGGTTATATTGAATGCTGATTCTGTTCAGGTATATAAAGATCTCGAAATTTTATCAGCTCGTCCAAATTTAAAAATAATGAAATTAATCCCTCATTATTTGTATGGATTTGTTGATTCCTCCATAAATTTTTCTGTAGCTGATTGGTTGTCTAAACTTAAACAAAAATTAATTGATGTAAAAAAAAATAAACAAATACCTATTTTGGTTGGCGGTTCAGGTTTGTATTTAAATGCAGCAATAAATGGTTTGGCTCCAATACCAGTTATTTCTCAAAACATAAAAGATAGATCTCTATTAATATTAAACGAAATTGGCATAGATAAATTTAGAGATCTTATTTATGAAATTGACCCAATTTTTTCTAATAAAATTAATGATAAGCACAGATTATTGAGAGCTCATAGTGTTTTTTTGCAAACTAATAAAACCCTTACTTTTTGGCATAGTCAAAAAAGAGAGGGAATGGTTTCTAATACAATTTCTTCATTTTTAATTTCTGTTAATAGAGAGCTTCTATATAAAAATTGCGATGCAAGGTTTAATCAAATGTTAGTTAATGGAGGTCTCACAGAAGTTGATGAAATTAGAAATAAAAATATAAATAGATCTCTTCCTATAATGAAATCTTTGGGAGTTAAGTGGCTTTTAAGTTATTTAGACGGTCAATTAAATTATGATGATGCTGTCAGATTAAGCATGAGGGACACTAGAAATTATGCTAAAAGGCAACTTACTTGGTTTAGGCATAATTATATTCCAAAAAAAATTATTAATTTGTAATTATATTTCAAAATACATAGATATTTTATTATTATATTAAAAATTGTTGACGGTTTGAGTTATTATCGTTATTTTAAATATCTGTTTGTTAATTTATGAAAGTTATATTTTAAATGAAGAATAATTTAGAAATGAATGGTGCAGAAGCCGTTATAAAAGCATTAGAAGAGAATGGTGTTGAGATTATCTTTGGTTATCCAGGCGGAGCTGTTTTACCATTATATGATGCTTTATTTAAAAATAAAAAAATTAAACATATTTTAGTTAGGCATGAACAAGCTGCTGTTCATGCTGCTGAAGGTTATGCAAGATCAACTGGAAAAGTTGGCTGTGTTTTAGTTACATCAGGTCCTGGGGCGACTAATGCTATAACTGGGTTAACTGACGCGCTTATGGACTCTGTTCCATTAATTTGTCTTACTGGTCAAGTGCCAACCCATTTAATTGGTACTGATGCGTTTCAAGAAGCTGATACAACTGGTATATCCCGACCTTGTACTAAACATAATTATTTAGTTAAAAACGTTGATTTATTATGCAATATAGTGCACGAGGCTTTTTCAATTGCATCTTCAGGTAGACCTGGTCCTGTGCTTATCGATCTCCCAAAAGATATTCAGCTTAGTAATGTAACTTATACAAATAAAATTATAAAAACAAATAAAGTTAAAAAAAACAAAAATTTAATAGATTTAGCAACTATATCAAGTGTTGCTAAAGTTTTAGTTAATGCAAAAAAACCTATTATATATGGTGGAGGCGGTGTTATTAATGCTGGTCCAGAAGCTTCAACTTTACTGACTGAATTGGTTGATTTGTTAAATGCACCTGTAACATTAACACTTATGGGACTTGGTTCTGTGTCTAATGAAAATAAAAATTTTCTTGGAATGCTTGGTATGCACGGAACTTATGAGGCAAATTTAGCTATGCATAATTGTGACGTTATGCTTAATGTTGGAGCTCGTTTTGATGATAGAGTAACTGGAAGATTAAATGCTTTTTCTCCTTTTTCTAAAAAAATTCATATTGATATTGACAAGTCATCTATTAATAAAATCATTTCAGTTGACTATGGTTTGGTTGGTGACGCTAAGGATATATTATACGCATTAGTTCAAGAGATTAAAAAAGAAAAAAAGAAAAAAAATAATACTTCAATAAGTGATTGGTGGTTCGATATAAATGAGTGGAGAAATAAAAAATCATTAAATTTCGAACAAAAAGGAAGAATAATTAAGCCTCAGCAAGCAATTAAATTATTATATGAAAAAACAAAAAAAATTGATACCTATATTACTACTGAAGTTGGTCAACATCAGATGTGGGCAGCGCAATATTTTGGTTTTTCTAAACCTAATCACTGGATGACTTCTGGCGGATTAGGAACAATGGGATATGGCTTGCCTTCATCTGTAGGCGTCCAAATTGCTCACCCAAACTCACTTGTGATTGATATTTCAGGAGAAGCTTCTTTCTTGATGAACATGCAGGAGCTCTCTACAATTGTTCAATATAATTTACCTGTTAAAATTTTTATATTGAACAATCAATGGATGGGAATGGTTAGGCAATGGCAAGAACTTAATCATGGGTCAAGATATAGTGAAAGTTATACTGAGTCACTCCCAGATTTTGTGTTGTTAGCTAAAAGTTTTGGTATAAAAGGTTTGCTTGTAAGTGAGATATCAGAATTGGATAATGCAATAGATGAAATGATTTCCACTAAAGGTCCAGTTATTGCAGATATTAGAGTTGAAAAAGAAGAAAACTGCTTTCCTATGATTCCATCTGGTGCAGCACATAATGAAATGATTCTAAGTTCAAGTGATTCTAATACTAATGTTAGTCAAGATGGTATAGCTCTAGTTTAAAGGTTTTTAATATGTCAGTTTATCAAAGTAATAATTTAAATGAAAAAGAAAGCTCAAGAACTTTGTCACTTATTGTTGACAACGAGCCTGGAACATTAGCTAGAGTGATTGGTTTGTTTTCAGGAAGAGGTTATAATATTGAAAGCTTAACAGTAACTGAAGTTGACGATAGAAGGCATCTATCTAGAATTTCTTTGGTAACTAGAGGTACTTCTATGACTATAGAACAAATTAAGTCACACTTATTAAGACTGGTTCCCGTTCATCTTGTTCGTGACTTAACCCTTGAAGGACCTTTTATTGAATGTGAATTAGCATTAATTAAATTAGTAGCTAAAGGAGCAAATAGAGTTGAGGCATTAAGAATAGCAGATACCTTTAGAGCAAAGACTTTAGACGTTACTTTAAGTAGTTTTGTATTTGAATTAACTGGTCGTCCACATAAGATAGATGCATTTATTGGTCTGATGCAATCGCTTGGTGATACTGAAATTTCAAGAACAGGTGTGTCTGCTATTTCAAGAGGTTCTGAAACAGAAACAAAAATACTAGAACAAATCAAAGTAAACTGATATCAAGTGTTAATAATTTTAAATAAACTTAAGGAGCTTATTAATGCGAGTGTACTACGATAGAGATGCAGATTTAAATCTAATTAAAAATAAAAAAGTTGTTATTGTTGGTTATGGTAGCCAAGGTCACGCGCATGCCGCTAATTTAAAAGATAGTGGAGTTAAAGAAGTTGCAGTAGCATTACGTTCAGATTCAAAGTCAGTAGAGAAAGCAAAGTCTGCAGGATTTAATGTTATGGATGTGACATCTGCTGCTAAATGGGCAGATGTAATAATGATGCTTACACCAGATGAGTTACAAGGTGAAATTTATAAATCAGATATTGAAAAAAATATGAAATCAGGAGCAGCAATAGCTTTTGCTCATGGACTAAATGTTCATTTTAATCTTATTGAACCTAGAGAAGACATTGATGTTTTTATGGTTGCTCCAAAAGGGCCGGGGCATACTGTTAGATCTGAATACCTTAAAGGTGGGGGTGTTCCTTGTTTAATTGCCATTGATCAAGATGTATCTGGTAATGTTCATGATATAGGATTGTCTTATGCTTCAGCAATTGGGGGAGGAAGATCAGGCGTAATTGAAACTACTTTTAAAGAAGAATGTGAGACGGATCTTTTTGGAGAACAAGCTGTCTTATGTGGTGGTTTAGTTGAGTTAATTAGAGCTGGTTATGAGACTCTTACTGAAGCAGGCTATGCTCCAGAGATGGCGTATTTTGAGTGCCTTCATGAGGTAAAATTAATTGTTGATTTAATATATGAAGGTGGAATAGCTAATATGAATTATTCAATTAGTAATACTGCTGAGTACGGAGAGTATGTTACTGGTCCACGTATTATCACTTCTGAGACAAAAGCCGAAATGAAAAGAATTCTTGATGACATTCAATCGGGAAAATTTACTAGAGATTGGATGCTTGAAAATAAAGTTAGTCAGACTAGTTTTAAAGCTACTAGAAGAAAGGTGGCGGAACATCCAATTGAACATATTGGTAGCAAATTAAGAGCTATGATGCCATGGATTACTGCAAATAGATTAGTCGATAAAGATAAAAATTAAATTTTTAAAAAATTTATATTTAAGTTATTTGTTTTTTATAATAATTGACATATATTAATTGTTTGTAGTTATTAATTACCTCCGGACAATTTATTTTTAAGCCTATTTTAAGAAAGGTTATTATATGTTTTCATACCTCCGAGATTTGTTTTCAGCAGACTTGGCTATTGATCTAGGAACGGCTAACACACTAGTTTACGTTAAAGGTCAGGGTATTCTTTTAAACGAACCTTCTGTTGTAGCTATTACAGAAATAAGAGGAAAATCTGTAGTTTTAGCTGTTGGAGAAGAAGCTAAAACTATGTTAGGTAAAACTCCTGGTAATATAAGAGCAATTCGACCAATGGCAGACGGAGTAATAGCAGACTTTGACGTTGCTGAAGAAATGATTAAACATTTTATAAAAAAAGTTAACAGAAAATTCTCTTTATTTAGCCCTCAAGTGGTAATATGTGTGCCATCTGGAGCTACTGCAGTAGAGAGAAGAGCCATACAAGAATCAGCAGAAGCAGCTGGAGCAAGACGAGTTTATTTAATTGAAGAGCCAATGGCAGCAGCAATTGGAGCAAATCTTCCAGTTACTGAGGCATCAGGCTCAATGGTTGTTGATATTGGTGGAGGCACAACTGAAGTAGCAATTTTATCGTTAGGTAACATTGTCTATGCCCGATCAGTCAGAGTGGGAGGTGACAAATTTGATGAAGCAATAGTAGCTTACATTCGACGTCATCATAACCTTTTAATTGGAGAGATGACTGCAGAAAGAATTAAAAAAGGAATTGCAACAGCTAAGATGCCTAGAGACGGTATTGGTTCTAGCATAGAAGTAAGAGGTAGAGATCTTGTTAACGGAGTGCCTAAGGAAATTGAAATTAACCAAGCTCAAATTTGTGAAGCTTTAGCTGAGCCAGTTGGACAAATAATTGAAGCTACTAAAACTGCATTGGAACAAACTCCTCCAGAACTTGCTGCAGATATAGTTGAAAGAGGTATTGTCCTTACAGGTGGGGGAGCGCTCTTAGGGGATCTGGATTCAACTTTAAGAGAAGCTACAGGTCTTCCAGTAGTAATAGCAGAAGATCCACTTACTTGTGTAGTAATGGGTACAGGTAGATGTCTAGATGAAATGAAATCTTTAAGAAATGTTTTAATAGGTGTTTAATATATATTTAATTAGTATTTAATGAGTGAGATAAGATGGTTTCAGGAAAGCCGTCAAACAGTAAATCTTTAAAACCAAGGAATAACTTTAACATCATTATGATTTTATTGTGTCTTTTCCTTGTTTTTCTAGGAAAGTTTGATCTCATTGCTATAAGAAACATAAAAGCTTTTTTATCAGATTTTTTAGCTCCAATCATTTTTATTTTTAATAAGCCTGTTAATGAAATAGCAGAGGTTTTAGATGGTGTTAAATCTGTATCTTCATTAAGAGATGAAAATATAAGGATGAAAAGTGAAGTTAGAAGTTTAAAGATTTGGAAAAGCAAAAAAGAAAATCTAGAATTTGAACTTTTAGAATTAAAAGAATTATTAAAAGTTATACCTGATAATACTTTTGATATTATTACGGGAAGAGTAATGACGTCTCCTGGAGGGGTTTTTTCTAACACAGTTTTAATTAATGTAGGCAAAAAAGATGGAATAAGTGTTGGTCAAACAGCTATTTCTTCATATGGATTAGTTGGATATGTTGTAAATGTTGGATTAAGCACCAGTAGAATTCTTCTTCTCATTGATATAAATTCAATGATACCTGTCTATTTTACTGATAGTAATTGGCCAGCTGTAGTTCAAGGTATCAATGGAAAGTTTTTAAAAATTAAATTTCTTTCAAATGAAGCTAATCCAATAGAAGGAGAACACATACAAACATCTGGTCACGGTGGAATGTTACCTTCAGGTATAAGCGTAGGAAATCTTATTAAGAGCTATTCAGGTAGTTATTACGTAAAACCTTCTGTAAATTTTCAAAGACTTACCTATGTATCAATTATAAAAAACTTTAATCAAAAACAAGATGTAACTAAAAAATTTAATGGTTATGCACCTCTGCAAATGCCTAAAGATTCTCTTGGATTTAAAGGGATTAATTCGAGTGGGACAAGAGTTAAGGAGAGTGAGACAGTTCAATGAACACAAGCGTTCTATTTGATATATTTAGTAATTTTTCAAAAAATTTATTTTATTTTATTATACTTTTTATTTCTTTAAACATTGAAAGTTCATTAAGATTTTTAACTTTTTTTGAAGAAGCATCTCCTAGTATTTTATCTATAATGATGTATATTTTTTTAAGAGAACTTTCTATTAATCTCTCTAATTTGATGTTATTTACCCTTGGTATATTATATGATGTTTTATTTGCAGAAAACATAGGAACTAGTTCATTATTTTTTTTAGTAATAAAATATATAACTCAACACATAAATTATAAATATATTAATGATAATAATGAAGATTGGATTTACTTTACTATTATTTTTATTAGTTCATTTTTTATTAAATTTATTTTTATTATTTTTTTAAATATGAAAATACCAGACTTTAACCCTATACTGTTTCATATAGGTATTACTTTAATAATTTTTCCATTTATTGTAGTAGGTATAAAATTTATATATTTTGTTACAAAATTAATTAAAAATTAATTCATGAAAAGTAAAAATAAAAAATTATTAGATCAAATGATTTCAAGAAGATTTATGTTTTTATTTTTAATTAAAGGTATAGCTATAGGTGCAATTAGCTGGAGATTATTTGATTTACAGCTAATTGAAAACCAGAAATATGAAAAACTATCAGATGGAAATCAATTTGATTATCTTATCATTCCTCCTGAACGAGGGAGGATTCTTGATAGGAAAATGAGGTTGTTAGCGGGAAATATGGATGGTTTTTCGTTAGTGCTTAAATGGAATAAAAAAATAAATACTGATATTATTCTAAAAAATATTTTATCTGTAATAAGTATTAATGAAAAAGATATTAGACATTTTAATTTACAAATTAAAAAAATGGAAAACAATTATCCAAAAGAAATTTTGATTACTAAAAACTTATCCCAAAAAGATGTTTCAAGATTAGCTGTAAGAAGGATTAATTTTCCTGAAATATTTTTCTCAATATCAAAAAACAGAATATATCCTCAAGGTAATATTGTGTCCCATATTATAGGTTATACTGGAATTTTTTCAAAAACCGATGTTGAAAATGGTAATGTAATCTCAGTTCCTGGCCTTGATATTGGAAAAAGAGGTTTAGAAAAATATTTTGATTCACAGTTAAGAGGAGTGTTTGGAAGAAAAAGAAATGAAGTTACTTCAAAAGGTTATATTATTGATTCTCATATATATGAAGATACTATTCCAGGAAAAGATTTGGAAGTATCTTTGGACATGAGACTGCAAGATTTTGCTTTTCAAAGGTTAAAACAAGGAAACTTTAATTTAGTCTCAGTTGATGAAAAATCAATAAAAAAACAATTGACTAATAAAAAAAACAATAAATATTTAGAAAAAAAATATGTTTATACAAACAAACAAAATAAAATAGTTGATCCTGAATCAGGATCAATAATTGTAATGGACATTGAAAATGGTGAAATTTTATGCTCCGTTTCTACTCCTTCTTTTAATCCAAATATATTCTCAAACGGTTTAGATTTAGAAGAATGGAATAAGTTAAGAAACAATAAGAAATCTCCTTTGTTAAATCGAAGTATGTCAGGTTTATATCCTCCTGGTTCAACCATAAAAATGGCAGTAGCTTTAGCCGGACTAGAAGCTGGAATTATAGATTATAAAACCAATCATTTTTGTAGTGGAAAGAAAGAGTTTGGTAACAATGATTTCCATTGTTGGGCTAAAAACGGTCATGGAAATGTTTCTTTAATGCAAGCTATAGAACAATCTTGTGATGTTTTTTTCTATGAGATAGGTTTGAAAATAGGTATAGATAGAATTTCTGAGATGTTAAAAAAATTAGGTTTTGGACAGTATCTTAATATAGAAATAAATGACAAAGCTAAAGGAGTGGTTCCTAATTTAGATTGGAAGTTTAAGAGGGATGGTACTAAATGGCAACTGGGAGAAACATTAAACGCGTCAATTGGCCAAGGATTTATTTTATCTACCCCGTTACAATTAGTTACAATGGTTTCTAGAATCGTTAATGGTAAGTTTTTGGTTGAACCATCTTTAATTATTCAAAAAACAAACAGAAAATTTGATAAATTAAATATTAACCACAATCATATTAAATTTATTAAGCAATGTATGGAACAAGTTGTTGTTGGAGAAAAAGGAACGGCTAGAAATTATAAAATTGGTTTAAAAAACAATGAAATGGCTGGCAAAACTGGAACAGTGCAAGTTATAAGAATATCTGAGTTAGAAAGAGAAACAGGTTTGTTAAAGAATAAAGAGCGCCCTTGGAAAAAGCGTGATCATGCCCTTTTTGTTGGTTATGCTCCAGTAAAAAAGCCAAAATATGCAATTTGTGTAGTTGTTGAACATGGTGGAAGTGGATCATCTATTGCTGCACCAATAGCAAGAGATGTTTTTAAAATTTTATTAAACATTTAAAAGTTAATTTAATTGACTGGAATATAAGTTATGAATTACCGAAAAAATAAATTTTTAAAAGAATCTTTTTTTAATCTTTATGTATCTAAGCTTTTTAGATTAAATTGGCTCATTGTCTTTTGTATTTTTTTATTATGCCTTATAGGAGTGGCTTCTTTATACTCAGCTGCGGGAGGCCAATGGAACCCTTGGGCTAAAAGTCATTTGTATAGGTCTTTAATAGGAATTTCCGTTATGCTGTTCATTGCATTATTGCCACCTAACTTTTATAATAAACTTAGTTTTTATTGTTTTATATTGGGATTGTTATCATTATTATTTGTTAAATTTTTTGGACATGGTAGTGTACAAAGATGGATTTCTATTGGGGGATTTAACTTTCAACCTTCTGAACCAATTAAATTAGCTTTAATTTTAGTTTTAGCAAAATATTTTAATAATATTTCTAAAGTCGACCTCCAAAAAAATTCTACCTTTTTATTACCTATTATATTTACTCTATTGCCAGGTATTATTGTTGTTACTCAACCTGATTTAGGAACTGGGGTAACAATTATATTATTAGGGATTGCTATTTTATTTTATATAGGGATACCTTTAAAAATAGTTTTTTTATCATTTATATTAGTTATATCTTGTGTCCCAATTATTTGGAATCAATTATATGAATATCAAAAAAATAGAATATTAGTTTTTTTAAATCCTGAAAGTGATAGCTTAGGGAGTGGATATCAAATTATTCAATCTAAGATTGCTATAGGTTCTGGTGGGCTTTTTGGAAAAGGCTATTTATTAGGTAGTCAAAGTAGATTAAATTATTTGCCTGAAAAGCATACAGATTTTGTGTTTACTTTAATATCAGAAGAAATGGGTTTTCTCGGTTCAATAGTATTGATTTTTATATTTTGTTTTTTAATCACTTTAATTATGAGGATTAGTTTTATTGTTGATACTGTATTTGCAAAAATTGTGGTGTTTGGAGTAGGTTTTTTAATTTTTCTATATGTTGCCCTTAATATTGGAATGGTTTGCGGTTTATTGCCAGTTGTTGGAGCTCCTTTACCTTTAATCAGCCATGGAGGCACTTCTCTATTTACAATTCTAATAGGTGTTGGACTAGTATTAAGTATGAATATTCATAATAAAAGAATATAAATAATAAAAATAAATATTATAATTTAATATGGAATGTATTTAAGAAGGTTAAAAATGTTTAAATTTTTTATTGATAAAGAATGGCGTCTTTGGAGTATATTGGGATCATTGTTCATTTTAATAAGTACTTGGTATCAAGTTCAACTAGATGTTAAAATTAACGAATGGTTTGGTGCATTCTATGATACATTACAGAAAGCTTTATCTAAACCTGGAAGCGTCTCTTTAGATGAGTTTGTCGGCTATTTATGGACATTTGCAGGTGTTGCTGGATTGTGGATTATAATTGCTATTATAACTGGTTTTTTTGTTAGCCATTGGCTATTTCGTTGGAGAACTAGTATGGTCAACTATTATCATGATGTTTGGCAAAAAGCGAGGCTTGTTGAAGGTGCTGCCCAAAGAGTGCAAGAGGATACAGTTAAATTTGGAAGAATAATGGAATCTTTAGGTGTTGGTCTTTTAGATAGTATTATGACTTTAGCTGCTTTTCTTCCAATTCTATATGTTCTAAGTAAAAAGGTAACTGAACTTCCATATTTGGGACAAGTTGATAATGCTTTGATATGGGTTGCTATTGTTACAGCAGCCGGTGGCACAGCTTTTTTGGCTGCTGTTGGAATAAAACTTCCGGGAATAGAATATAGAATTCAAAAAGAGGAAGCCGCTTATAGAAAAGAATTAGTTTTAGGAGAAGATAATTTAGATCGTATGCAGCCAGCAACCGTAAATGAATTATTTAATAATGTTCGTAAAATTAATTATATTAGTTATGCACATTATTTATATTTCAATGCCTGTAAATGGAGCTATTTTCAAGGTATGGTAATTGTTCCTTATCTTGCTCTTGCTCCAACTATTATTACTGGTGCAGTTACATTAGGTTTTATTCAACAGATTACAAGGGCTTTTGGAAGAGTAGAGGGTTCCCTTCAATATTTAGTTAAAAGTTGGACAACAATAATTGAACTGATTAGTGTAGTTAAAAGATTGAAAGAATTTGAAGCTAGTATTAATGATAGTAAAGAAACTAGTTCTTAAAGATATAAACTAATTAGAAACTTTTATTATGAATGAATTACCTTTTTCAATTGGAATTTTAAGTTGGAATGGTTATGACAGTTTGCTTAATTCACTTCTTACTTATGAGAAGAATGGTTTATCAAAATTAACCAAATATAAATATATATGTCTTCCTGAATACAAGCAAGAAGGTATTCAATTAGCAAAAAAATTTTCATATAAACCAATTTTATTTAAAAAAAACCTTGGCATTCTTGGAGGATTTAAAGCTTTAGCTGAAAAAATGCCATCAGGTCCTATTTTGTTATTAGAAAATGATTTGCCATTAATTGAAGATCAAAATGTAACGTTTGATCAAATTCAAAATTCTATAAAATTATTGTCTAATGATAATGTTATACAAGTAAGATTAAGGAGTCGAACAAACCCAGGGTTACCATTTGTTGGAATTGAGAAATATCAAAGATATTGGTCAAACAATATAATTTCTTATATTAAACGAATTTTAAGACCAAGCAAGGCAAAGCGCTTGATAGGGACTGCTACTTATGTAATACAAAATCCTGTAAAACGTCACCCAAATTATATTAAATCTTTATCTCATAGTTATTTTAGCGTATCTAGTTCTGTCTTGAATTGGGCTAATTTAGCTATATTAGTAGATAGGGACAAGTTCCTTAATATAATTATACCAAAAGCTGAAACAGTTTCTTCTAACAAAAAAACTAATGGATTTAAAAACATTGAAATTGAATTAAATTCTTTTTGGTGGAGAAAACAAAATTTTGAAATAATAGTGGCACCTGGCTTGTTTACTCATTTTAGAGTTTCAGATAGAGGGTACTAATTCTTTTTTATTTTTTTTATGACTTGATGTGCTCTTCCAATAGATAAAGAATTACTTGGAACGTTTTTATTAAATACGCTGCCCGCTGCAAGCGTTACATTATCTCCAATTTTGATAGGAGCAATTAAACTAGAGTTTGATCCTATAAAAGAATTGCTTCCAATTTTTGTTTTATTTTTCTGTTTTCCATCATAGTTACATGTAATAGTACCTGCACCAATGTTGGTTGACTTTCCAATTTCGCTGTCACCAACGTATGACAAATGATTAATTTTCACTTGCTCTTTTAATTTACTATTTTTAATTTCAACAAAATTACCAATTCTAGACATTGGGCCAATTATTGCTTTTCCTCTTAGTCTAGCAAAAGGTCCAATTACGCTTCCTTCTTTTATTACACTATCTTCTATATGTGAGAAAGAAAGTATTTCAACTGACTTTTCAATATTTACATTTTTCCCAAAAATAACATTAGGGTGAATGATTACATCTTTACCAATTTTGGTATCAAAATTAAAAAAAACTGTCTCTGGAGCTATTAATTTTACGCCATTTATCATCGCTTTATTTCTAAGAGTATCTTGAGAAATTTTTTCAGCCTTTGATAATTCAATTTGATTGTTAATACCTAAAATTTCATTTTCATTTATTTCAATAAAATCAATTTTTTCTTTGTTTAGGAAAGCTAATTTAACAATTTCAGTTAGATATATTTCTTTAGTAAGTTTATTACTTTTTATTTTATCAAGATAATTTAAAATTTCACTGTTTATTGCTATTATTCCACCATTACAATATTCGGACTTTATTTTTCTTATTTGTGCGTCTTTTTCTTCAATTATTTCTGAAGGTTGGTTACTTTTAGAAAATACAATTTTACCATAATTGTTTTTTTCTGATTTTTTAAAACCTGAAATTGCAATCTTTGATCCGTTTTTAATAGCTTGAGTAAGTTTCTTAAGAGTTTCAGGAGAAATGAAAGGAGTATCTGCAAAACAAATTATAATTATTCCATTAAAATCTTTAAGTTTTTTTTTTGCTTGTATTACAGCGTCACCAGTTCCTAATGGAAATAGTTGAACAACTGTTTCTAAACCCTTAGTAACTTCTTCTATTTCTTTATTGTCTTTTGGAATTACTATAACATATTTTTTTATTTTAGCTGCTATGTTTGCATCTATTACCCATTGAAGCATAGTTTTTCCGGAAATAGTATGTAATGGTTTAGGAATGCTGGATTGCATTCTATTTCCCTTGCCAGCACTCAATATTATTGAACATATATCCATATAAATGTTATATATCTTAGTAATAAAAATATAAAGCTTAAAAACTTTGTTTTTATAAAAATAAACGATTAATATTAATATATTTTATAGGATTTCAAATGTGTGGTGTAGTAGCTGTAATTGGTAAAGCTGAAGCTAGTTCTTTAGTAATAGAAGGGCTTAAAAAATTAGAATATAGAGGTTATGATTCAGCAGGAATTGCGTCTTTAGATAAAAAAAAGCTGCAAGTCCTTAAATCTGAAGGCAAGTTAACCAATTTAGTAAATCAATTTGATTTATTAATAAGTAAGAAATCATACAATGATACTGAAATTGCTATAGGACATACTAGATGGGCAACTCATGGAAATGTTAGTATAGAAAATGCTCATCCTTTAACTAGTGATAATAAAGTAGCGGTTGTACATAATGGTATAATTGAGAATTATGCTAGTTTAAAGAAAACACTTATTTCAGAAGGTTATGTATTTAGTAGTGTTACTGATACAGAGGTAATACCTCATTTATTTACAAAATATATTAAACAAGGAAATGATTTTCTTGAATCTGGAAAATTAGTTTTAAAAGTTATAAAAGGAGCATTTGCATTTATTGCCATTAGTGTTGACTTTCCTGATCAACTGTTTGTATCTAGAAACTCTTCTCCTATAGCAATTGGTATAGGAGATAAATGTAACTTTATTGGTTCAGATGCTCAATCAATAGCTCATCTAACTAAAAGAATAATTTATTTGGAAGATGGTGATTATGCTTTAGTAAAAAATGAAACTTTAGATATTTTTGATGCTCAATCCAATATAGTAGATAGACAAATTATTCATGTTAATTCTGATATTGGTTTAATAAATAAAGGTGGCTATAAACATTTTATGAAAAAAGAAATGTTTGAACAACCATCGATAATACCTCAAACTATTGGCTCTTTATTTAATGAAGATCAATCTATAAATATAAATTTAGATAAATTAGGATTTACCAATAAGTCGTCTTTAACCATCTGTGCAGCCGGCACAAGTTTTTATGCAGCATTGATTGGAAAGTATTGGATTGAACAAATTGCTGACATTCCAGTATTAGTCGATTTGGCATCAGAATATAGATATAGAAAACCTTCTGTATTTGGTCAAACTTCTATCTTAGTGATATCTCAATCTGGAGAGAGTTTGGATACCTTAATGGCTTTAAGGTATGGCAAAGAACTTGGCTTGACTACTACTGCAATAGTTAACGTTACAGGAAGTACCATTGATAGAGAGGCTGATTATAGTTTACATACAAAAGCTGGCCCCGAAATAGCAGTTGCTAGTACAAAGTCATTTACTTCTCAATTAATTGTTTTGTTTTTAATTGCTGTTTCTCTAGGTAAAAAATTTAACAATATAGACGCTAATAAAGTAAATAAAATTAAACAATATTTAAATATGTTGCCTTTAGCTTTGGCTAATATGTTAAAGTTAGAAGATCAAATAATAGCTTTATCTCAACAAATTAAAAACTCTAAAAGTGTTATTTTTCTTGGTAGAGGTTACATGTATCCCTTGGCTCTAGAAGCAGCTTTAAAGCTTAAAGAGATAAGTTATATTCATGCTGAGGGTTTTGCTGCTGGAGAAATGAAGCATGGACCTATTGCACTAATAGAAGATGGTTTGCCTGTAATTATGTTTATTATTTCAGATGGTTATGAAGATAAATCAATAAGTAATCTTCAAGAAGCCCACTCCCGTGGGGCGAAGGTTATTGTAATCGGCGATGAAGCATGTCTGAAAAAGGCTTCGTTTGCAGAAATTAAAATTAAAATACCAGATATAGATGATGAGTTTAAATCACTGCTATCACCTATTTTAATGGCTATTCCTGCTCAACTGTTAGCCTACCATGTATCTAGAGAAAGAGGGACAGATATAGATCAACCTCGTAATTTAGCTAAATCAGTAACTGTTGAATAGCTTTTAACGCATAAATAAATGAGGTATTTACCATGGAAAAAAAACTTTCGAATATTGATAAAAAAGTGTTACAAAAAAAAGCGTGCTCACTAAAACCTGTTGTCATGATCGGTCAACACGGTCTTACTAATGCTGTCCTCGCTGAGGTTGATGTCGCTCTCAATGCTCATGAACTTATTAAACTTCGTATCAGAGGCGTAGACAAAAACATACGTCCTGAGCAATTTGCGCAAATAGAGTGCCAGTTGAAAGCTGAGTGGGTGCATAAAATCGGTGGTATCACTGTTCTGTATCAACCTGCAACCGTTTCTTTGTGAATTTGATTTCATTCATATGCTTACCATGCTCAGAAATGGTTTGATAAAGGAATAATAAGATGGGAAGAATAGTGATTGCTGAAAAGAGCGGGGGAGTTTCTTTTTTTAACATAATAGAAAATAATAATTAAATAATTAGGATATCTAAATGAAATTTAGTTTTTTTTTGTTCATATTATCTGTTTCAATATTTATAACTAGCATGGTGAATGCTGTTATTTATATGCAATGCCAAGGAGAGACTGATAAGGGAATTTCATGGTCAGGTGAATGTGACATGTATAGTAATAAAAATGGAAATTTAATATACTCTGAAACGGATAATGGAAAAAAAATTAACGGAAAATGTTATAAATATTCACCAAATTATGCCGGCGTTGAATATGCTAAAACCGAAGATGGAATTGTGGTTTCAGGAGAATGTTTACTTTAAAGTTAAATAAAATTATTGAAACTTAAGAGCCAATTAAAGTAAGCGATTTATTTTTGGGAAAAATTAAATATTATCAACAGTATTAAAAGGATACTTTTTACTTGCTATAATTATTAAAAAGTTTGATATATAATTTTAATTAAAAATAGGATTAAAATGTCTGACAAAGCAATTTATAAATTTAAAGAGACTTTAAAATCAGAGCTTGCACTTGCAATTATATTAGGCTTCCCTTTGTGTTTTTGTGCTATTGGGTTATATTAGTTTAATTTTTTAAATTTACTCAATAATTAATATCAACATATATTTTTACTATTATTTTTTTGATAAAATTCTACTTGAATAATTTTTATTAGTAAAAGCATTTAGAGCACCTATTAGGCCATTATTATTATCTTCTGTTAGCCAAATGGGAACATTTTTTATATATTCGTGCCTTCGCCCTTTATTTAGAAGGTTCTTTTCAAAATCACTGTGGGGTAGTAATAATTGTAGCTTTGGTGTAATTCCCCCAGTGAGAATAACTCCACTTTGAGCTCCATTAATTAAGATCATATTCGAAATAACAGTGCCTAAAATAGCAAACATAATTTGAATAGTTTTGATAGCATTTTTTTCTCCTTTTAAAGCTCTACTTCCAATTTCAGGAGATTTGATTTGTTCTGGCTTTACTTGGTTTTCATAGAGAACAAAATTATAAATCTCCTCTATTCCTGATCCACTTACAATTCTTTCAAAAGATACGTGGTCGTATTTTTTTCTAAGAAACTTAAGTAATCTTATTTCTAAATCTGAATTAGGTGCAAATGAAGCATGTCCACCTTCTCCTTCTATTGCGATTAAATTTTGATTGTTAATGCATAAAGTACAAACACCAAGTCCAGTTCCTGGACCTGTTATTAGAAGAGGTGCTTTTAAAATAGGATTTCCAGATTTAATAAGTTTTAAATTATGCTTAACAGCTAATTTATTATTATAATCAACATTACTATTAAGCTTTTTATAGAAAGAACCAAAGCATAAAGACTGTGCAACGAAATCATTTATTAAAAGCAATTTATTTAAACCGAAATAATCTAGTAACGCTGTTTGTTTAAATGACCAATTGTTATTTGTAAATTTTATTTGATCTTGCTTAGTTGTTGAGGCTACAGCTAAAGACATATTCTCAATATTTAAATTATTTTTTTCTTGATAGAATTTTATTGCTGAATGTATATTTTGAAAATCAGAACATTTTAAATATGTAATATAAGAAATATTATCATCTTCTTTTCTCTTAAATGCAAACCTGGCGTTTGTACCTCCAATATCAGCAAGTAATAAGCTCATTTTTTATCTCAAAATAATTAATTTATTAAAATATAAATTAGGTTTAATATAATTATAAATTATCTCTTTTAATTAGACAAAGGTAAAATGGAAATGATCAATATATTTATTATTTTAATAATATTATTTTTTCCTTTAACTACGTATTCTAAAACTCTTTTAGAAAAAATTAGTCCTGATATTTCTTTTTTGTGGGGAATAGCTACTTTAAATAAGCAAGAAATTTTAGTTACTCAAAAAACAGGTAATGTTTTTCGTATTAATGTTTTTACTAAAAACATTAATAAAATTTATGGAACTCCAAAAGTATATGCTAACGGGCAGGGAGGACTTTTAGATATTGCTATAGAAAAAAATGATAAATATTTAAATGTTTATTTATGCTTAAGTAAACCAATAGGCAATAATAAATCTTCTACAGCAATTTATAAATATAATTTAATAAATGATAATTTTTTCAATGAAAAAATACTATTTGTTTCTAATAGTCCTTCTTCAATTCCAGGACACTTTGGTTGCAGATTATCAATAAATGATAAATTTATTTTTGCAACTCTTGGCGAAAGACAAAATCGTCATAATGCACAAAAAACTTCAAATCATTCAGGTTCAGTAATTAAGATATTAAAAAATGGTAAAAATTTTAAAAATAATAATATTAAACAAAAATGGCTTCCAGAATTATTTACAATCGGACATAGAAACCCTCAAGGTTTAGCTTTTAACGAAATAAGCAATCAACTTTGGCTTCATGAGCATGGTCCGCAAGGCGGAGATGAAATTAACATATTGTTGGAAGGAAAAAATTATGGCTGGCCTATTGTTTCACATGGAGAGGAATATGGTGGAGGCAAAATTGGTGAAGGAATAACTAAGTTTGGATTTGAAGAACCAGTATGGGTGTGGACGCCTTCAATTGCGCCCTCAGGCATGATTTTTTATAGAGGCAGCATGTTTGATGAATTTAAAAATAGTATTCTTGTCGGTTCTCTTAAATTTAAAAGACTTCATGTCATAAAGGTTCATGAAAACCTACCAATCTCTGAAAAAATAATTTTAGAAAATAAAATAGGTCGGATTCGAGATATAGAAGAAATGCATGATGGTTCTATTATTTTAATTAATGATGAATTAAAAGGAGGGGTTTATAGGCTATATAGACAATAAACTTGATTAATTTACAGTTTATAAAGTATGTAAAACATAATGTTATTTTTTAGATGGAGATGAAAATGCTTAAATTTTATTATAATACTGGACCTAACCCTATGAAAGTTGCCCTCTGTCTTGAAGAGTTAGGGTTGGAATATGAGGCTGTACCTTTGGATACAAGGAAAGGAGATCAACACACTCAATCTTATCTTGATATAAATCCAAATGCAAAAGCTCCATCAATAATTGATAATGGTAATGTGGTTTTTGATAGTAATGCTATTCTACTTTATTTAGGAGAAAAAACTGGAAAGTTTATGACAGATAATAGTCCTAAATCTAGAGCAGATTTATTGTCATGGTTAATGTTTGTTGCAACTGGAGTAGGTCCATATTCAGGACAATCAGTTCATTTTCAACATATGGCTCCTGAAAAAATTAAGTACGCTATAAATAGATATGTTTATGAGGCAGAAAGACATTATGACATTTTAGATAAAAGATTAGATCAAAATAAATATATGTTAGGCGATACATATACAATTGTTGATATGTGTGTTTGGGGTTGGGCAAGAATGCTACCTAAAGTTATTGCCGAAGGTGAGTTAGAAAAAAGAAAAAATTTAAACAGACTTATGACAGAAATCAACAACAGGCCTGCAAGTAAAAAAGCTCTTAATATAAGCGCTACTAATAACCATAGCTTTAAAGTTGAAATTGATGAAGAAGCTAGTAAATTCATGTTTCCACAGAATGAAAGACTTAAAAATAGTTAATTAGGTCTTATTTCATAAACTGCGTTAAGCGGATCAACAATTTGTATCCGCTTAACATTGTTAAAGCCTAGTATTTTACAATATCTTATTGCATTTGCTTCAGCATCATTATTTATAATTTTCTTAAATAATTGTTTTATATTTAATTTTATTTTCCATTGTTAAATCTCATATCTTATTTTTTTATTTCTTATTTTTATTATATACGTTTATAAATAAATAATTAATATTATTTATTTGGTATGTTTTTTGAAACAAAATAGAGATTTATTAAATAATTAAAATTTATAATTTCTGGGTAAAAAAATGCAAGACTGGGATACACGCATAAAAAATCTAAAAATAAACATTCAAAATGCACGTGAAAAGTTTGTTATTCCTCATCTTAAGATTCAAAAAAAAGATATTGAAACACCTATAGAAACCCAAGAGACTTCTGATCCACTTCAAGTTAATAATGTCACTGAAGTTATTTCTGCTGAAAACAAAGTTTATGTAAATAAAGATCCTTTATCCTCTATGGATTTGTTAAATAAAGCTGAAAGTGAATCGAAAGACGTTTCTAATTCAGAAACTAAGTTAGGCTTAACAGAAGAAATTTCAGCTAAACTTGATAATGTTTCTGAAGATTTATTAAAAGTAGAAAATACAGAAGAAAACTTAACCAAGCTTGAAACAGAAATTGATGAACCTCCAAAAATAGAAATTACAGAAGAGATTTCAGCTAGTCTTGAGTTGAACAAAACAGAAATAATAGAGGATAAAGCTCTCGAATTAGAATCTCAAAGCATAGACCCTATAAAAGAAGATTCAACTAATGACGCTGTAGGGGAACAAGATGATAACTCTATTGAAATACCACTTGAAGTATCAGATGATAATATTGTTAAAAAAACAGAACTTCAATTACTTGAAGAAAAAGATGAAAATGATTTAACTGAAGATGAAGAAGATAGGATGATGGAGCTTAGATTATTAAGAGCTCAAAAAACTATGAATAAAGAAGCTAATGATAAGGTTGAAGATGAATTAAATAAAGCTGATGAAGAAATAGCACATTTAAAATCTCAACTTAAACCTAAACCTAAAAAATTACCTAAAGGATACATAGCTTAGTAAAATTTTAAAAGAAAACATCATTCAAAATAACACCTCTATTTGAAAATACTTTTTGAGCTATTCCTGTTTTTTTATTAAATTCCATCTCTACTTCTCTAAATAATTTCTGACATTCTATAAAAGCTTTTTCATCTTTATATTCCGACATATGTCCTAATCTAAAAATACCTTCCTTATTCCAAACTTGACTAACTGTTTGGCGAATTGCACCAGCTGATTTAAATTTCTTAGACATACTTTCAATAATATTGCTCCATTCCTTTTCAGCTACTATCATGTCACTTTTAGTTTGAAAGTCAGAAGTAATATAGCTCATTAATTTAGATTCAATCATAAAACACCTATACTTTAATTAATTATATCTTCTTTATATGAAATTAATATTTTTTTTGTTTATAATATAATTGTCAATTTTAACATTTTAATAGATTTTTTTAACTATGGCAAAACATCAAATTAAAGGTGGTTGGAAAGCAGAGCTTGATGAACAGTTTAATTCTTCATATATGGCAGAGCTTCGTCTTTTTCTAAAAGAGGAAATAAATTCAGGAAAAATAATTTATCCACCAATGATAAAAGTTTTTAATGCTTTTAATTATACATCTTTAATTGATGTTAAAGTAGTTATTGTTGGACAAGATCCATATCATGGCGATGGTCAAGCTAACGGTTTAAGTTTTTCTGTTGAAGAGGGTATAAAAATTCCTCCTTCACTTAAAAATATTTATAAAGAATTATTCTATGATTTAAGACTAACTGCTCCAGAAAATGGCAATCTAGAATCATGGGCACGACAAGGTATTCTACTTATCAATAGTAGTTTGACTGTTGAGAAAGGAGTGCCTGGATCTCATCAAGGTAAAGGTTGGGAGAAGTTTACAGATGAAGTCTTATCAATTATCAATAGAAAAAAGAAAAATATAGTTTTTATTCTATGGGGAAAAAAGGCTCAAGAAAAAGGACGTTTTTTAGACCGAGACAATCATTTGGTTATTGAAAGTACTCATCCATCACCATTTTCAGCCCATAATGGTTTTTTTGGTTCCAAACCTTTTTCTAAAACTAACGAGTATTTAGAAAAATTTAATATTGACCCAATTGATTGGCAATTATAACTATCAACATTATTAGAAAGTAACAAAATGAATACAGATCATCCTGGGATTATAGCATTAAAAAATTTTATTAATGCTTTTAATACATTAGAAAAAGATAAAATTATTAATAATCTTCATTTCCCTCACTTTACCCATTCAGATGGAAACAAACCTATTAAATACGAAAATGGTGAATTATTTTGGAATAATTTAAAAATTCAATTAAACGAAATGGTTGACAAAGAAAATTGGAGTTTTTCTACTTTAGACAGTTGTGAAGTTATTAATGAAACTGAAAATACACTTCAATGTTTAGTCGAATTTAATAGAAGATATAAAAATAAGGAGAGTTATGGGAAGGCTAAAGGTATATGGATAGCAACTTTAATAAATAAGAAATGGGCTTTGCAAATACGTTCTATGATACCTGTTTCAGGTAACATAAGTTCATTAGCAGGCACGAAAATGTAGTGAAAATAATTTGTTGTATGAAAATTATTAATATACTAACTTTTTATAAAGCTTATTAACTTATGTATTTGAGGAAAGTATTTTGGTTCACCTTGATGATATTAAATTTGTAGGAAAAAATTTGCATCGACCAGAATGTGTTTTGGTTGCTCAAGATGGAACTTTGCATGTAGCTGACTGGCGCGGAGGAATAACTTTGATTTATCCTAATGGAAATCAAAGGACTATTCTTACAAAAGGAGAATTTAAACCCAAACCAAACGGTATAGCTATTTTGCCAGATGGAGGGTGGTTATTGACACATCTAGGTAATGAAGATGGAGGTGTATACAAACTTAATGAAGATGGAGACCTTTCTCCTTTTTTATTGCAAGTTGAAGGTAAACCTCTTCCACCAACAAATTATGTGCATATTGATAGAAATGGAAGGGTATGGATAACAGTTAGTACACGATTGAAGCCAAGGATATTAGGCTGCAAGCCTAATTGGCGAGATGGATTCATTATTTTAGTTGATGAAAGTGGTGCTCGTATTGTTGCTGAAGAATTAGGATTTACAAATGAATGCTTAATTCATCCTGTAACTGGACATTTATATGTTAATGAAACTTTTTCGCGGTGTCTTTCTCGATTTGATGTATCATCCAATGGAGATCTATCAAATAAAATAGTAGTTGCCGAATTTGGTTTAGGCGAGTTTCCAGATGGATTTGCATTTGATGATGAAGGTGGTATTTGGGTTACTTGCGTTGTTAGTAATAAAGTTATTAGAGTTAATGCAAATGGTAAAAAACAGACCATTTTAGAAGACAACGATCCAGAGCATCTAGCTAAAGTTGAAGAGGCGTATCAAAAAAGTCGTTTAAAAAGAGATCATTTAGACCAAATTATTAGCATAAAACTAAAAAACATTTCTAGCATTGCTTTTGGAGGCAAAGATTTAAAAACAGTATATCTAGGTTGTTTATTAGGACAATCGATAGCCATTTTTGAATCTAAAATAGCTGGATTAAGTCCTTCTCATTGGAACTAAAATAAAGAATGATTAATTATTTAATTATAGTAATTAAAGTCTTTGTCTTGATTTTAGCTAGTAATGTTTCTTTTGCTGACATGAGTAAAAGAGAACTAGCTAGAGATATGATTCTAAAGTCTATTGCAAGTTATCCTGGTAAATGTGCTTGCCCATATCATCTTACCTCTAATGGAATCAAGTGTGGTAAAAAGAGTGCTTATTCTAACCCAGAAGGCTATAACCCTTTATGTTATTTATCTGATATTAATGATGAAATGATTGATCTTAAATATGATAAAAAATTATTTTCTAGTAATAAAAAAAAGACCATTAAAACATCTTCATTAAGAGTTGTTGATGGAGATACTATTGTGCTTAACTCTAAAAAAATAAGACTACATGGAATAGATTCACCAGAAACAAAACAAAAATGCCTAAATGAAAAAAATATTGAGTATTTTTGTGGTTTACAAGCAACTAATGAACTTAAAAATATAATTGGTAAATATGAAGTGTCTTGCATTAGAAAAGATAAAGATAGGTATGGAAGATTAATTTCAGTTTGTTATGTTAATGGAGAAGATATTAATGCATTATTAGTAGAACGAGGATGGGCTTTAGCTTATAGAAAGTATTCTAAAGATTACGTTCATCAAGAAAATCAAGCTAGAATAAATAATTTAGGCTTATGGTCAGGTAAGTTTACTCTTCCTTGGGAGTGGCGAAATAAAAATAGATAAAAGAGAGTGAAAAAAATGAAAGCAATAGGAGTTTTGGCCTATGGTGGCCCGGAAGCGTTGGAGATAATTAATGTACCTGAGGTTAATGTTGGGCCAGGAGAAATAAGAATTAAAAACCAGGCATCCGGCGTTAATCCTACAGACGTTGGAGTGCGTGATGGTAGGAAGGCAGAGTTACAGAAAAAATATTCACCTCCGTATGTTCCTGGAATGGATTTATCTGGTGTTGTTGATCAGGTTGGTGACGATGTTATAACAGGTATTAAAGTTGGTGACAAAGTTATGGCGATGGTTTGTCCTTATTCTATTCATGGAGCATACAGAGAACAAATAGTTCTAGATCAACGTGCAGTTGTAAAAGTTCCTAAAAATACCTCCTTTGTTGAGGCATGCACACTACCTATGAATTCTTTGACGGCAAGGCAATCTTTAGATTTATTAGGATTAAAGTCAGGACAAGTTTTAGCTGTTACCGGAGGCCCAGGAGCCTACGGTGGTTATGTAATTCAATTAGCTAAGACAGAAGGTTTAACTGTTATTGTAGATTCATTAAAAAATGATGAAAACTTATTAAAATCACTTGGCGCAGATATAATTATATCAAGAGGAGAAAGTTACGTAGACAAAATTAGAGAGCATTTCCCTGATGGAGTTGATGGATTAGCTGATGGTGCTTTATTAAATGAACAAGCAATAGGGGCAGTTAAAAATGGTGGTATATTTACATCAATTAGAGGTTTTAAAGGAATACCCCAGCGTGAGATAAAATTTACGACAACGTGGGTTTTTTCTTATGATGGAGAATATGAAAAATTGGATACATTAAGAAAACAAGTTGAAAAAGGTGAATTAACCCTTCGGGTAGCAGACACTGTTTTACCTGAAAACGCAGCTGAAGCACATCGCAGGTTAGAGGCAGGTGGAACAAGGGGAAGAATGGTAATTAATTGGGAATAAACTATTTTAGGAAAATAATATGACAGTAAAAGTAGCGGTTATTGGATTAGGTATAATGGGTAGGCGTATGCTAGAGCATATGCGGTTACACAAGAATTATCAGCCAGATTTTCTATGGGATCCTAATAAAAGTGCATGTCAAGAAGCTATTAAACAAGATCCTCAGTCAAGAATTATGAATAGCGCAAGTGATGCGATGAAATCAGCTGACTTAGTTTATTTAGCTTGTCCTCCAGTTGCAAGAAAAGCCTATGCTTTAGAAGCCGCATCTTTAGGTAAATCGTTGTTTTTAGAAAAACCGTTTGGAGTTAATTTAGAAGAGAGTGAAGATTTACTAAAAAAACTTAAAGCTTACAACATACCAGTGGCTGTCAATTTTACACAAGCAGCAGGGGCAGCATTAACAGATTTGCTTGAAACAAAAAAGCGTGGCGATATGGGAAAATTATTGGGAGTGGATATAGTTGTTACATATTCTGCCTGGCCTCGTCAGTGGCAAAAAGAAGCTGACTGGTTAAGATTTAAAGCAGAAGGAGGAATGACAAGGGAGGTTATTTCACATTTCTTGTTTTTTTCTGAACGAGTGTTAGGTCCTTTAAAACTAATATGGGCAAAAACTGCCTACCCTCAAGATGAGCTATTATGTGAAACAGATGTTTTAGCAAGATTAGAAACTAATGAAGGATGCCCAGTAAATATTTTGGCAAGTGTTGGTGGAGTTCAACCTGATAGACAAGAATTTACTGTAAAAGGATCAATAAAAAGTCGAAGAATATCAGAGTTCTACAAAGATCAAGAGACTTCAGGAGATAAGTTCGTTTCCTTAAGAGATGAGCCTGAAAATCCGCGAGCGGTAAGTTTAAAAGCTCAACTTGATGATTTGTTTCTTAATATTAAAGGTTTACCAAACAGGCTTGCAACTATTGACGAGGCGTTGAAAGTTCAGATTCTAGTTGAAAGCATGCTTTCTAGTTCAAAATAAACCTTTTATCAAAATTTGAAAAGAATAGTAGTTCTCTTCACGTTAATTATTTGAATTTAAGTAGTTAAATATTTTTTACTATTAAATTATATATCGTCTATATTAATCAAAGGTTGATATTAGAAAGTAAATAAATGACTGCAACACAAGAATGGAATTCATGCTTAATACCTGAAATAGGGGACACTCTTAAATGGAATGAACCTTTATGGGCAGCACCAAATAAGCCACGCGGCAAACGTGATAAAGCTGGAGAACAGGAAATTATTGCAGAATTAATAAGTTCAACAGATATATTAGAATTCAAAGTTATCAGCGTTAAAAAAATATCTTCCGGAGATGCCCCTTTAACCGTAAAAGAAAATGATCAAATTAAACGTAAACAATCAAGTATTCAAAAAGGTGATTGCCGTAAACTTTTAGGATCATAGTTTTTAATGACTAAAGAAATTGCGATAATTGGTGGTGGTCCATCGGGACTTATGGCAGCAGAAATTTTATCTGCAAATGGCTTTAAAGTTACAATATATGAACGAAAACCTACGTTTGGCCGTAAGTTTCTTATGGCTGGCCGAGGAGGTTTAAATATATCTCACTCAGAAAATTTAGATAGTTTTATTAAAAAATATGGAATGAAATCCAATATTTTTAAAACAGTTATTGATAATTTTTCCCCAGAAAAATTACGCAAATGGTGTGAAGGATTGGGTGAAAAAACTTTCATTGGTTCAAGTGGAAGGATTTTTCCTCAGAGCTTTAAATCTTCACCTCTATTACGTGCTTGGCTTGGACGACTTGAAAAACAGAATGTAATTTTTAAATTAAACCATGATTGGCTTGGATGGGATCAAAATAATCTTATTTTTAAAACTAAAAATGGAAAGATTGCAGTTCCTTCTAATACAACAATTCTTTCATTAGGAGGTGCTTCATGGCCAAAATTAGGTTCTGATGGTTCTTGGGTAAAAATTCTTGAAAGAGAAAGTGTAAAAATTTCTCCCTTGCAGCCATCAAATTGTGGGTTTGTAACAGAGTGGTCAGTTGTTTTTTCAAAAAAATTTGAAGGAAAATCATTAAAATCAATAACATTATCTTTTCAGGATAAAAAAAAGCATGGTGAATTGATTATTACAAAAAATGGCGTTGAAGGCGGTCCAATTTATGCTCTTTCTGCATTTTTACGAGAAGAGATAAACATTAATGGATCTGCACAAATTTTACTTGATTTAAAGCCTGATTTTAGTATTGAAGAAATTCAGAAACGCTTACTAAAACCAAAATTAAAACTATCTATGTCAAATTATTTACGTAAAACATTAAATTTATCTGATGTGGCAATTGGATTGCTTATGGAATTGCCAGATAGAAATAATTGGATGCAAAATAAAATAATAAACGCCATTAAATCTTATAAGCTGAATTTACAAAAACCATTTGCAATTGATCGAGCTATTTCATCTGCAGGGGGAGTTACTTTTAATTCTGTTAACGATAATTTTATGCTAATTAATAAGCCTAATGTTTATGTAGCAGGTGAAATGCTTGATTGGGAGGCACCAACAGGAGGATATCTTCTGCAAGCCTGTATTGCAAATGGAGCATATGTAGCCAATATTATAATGAAAAAAATATAATTAATAATAAATTAAAAAAATATTGCATTTGTTAACTATATAAAATTAAATAGTGTTTATTATTTGAATTGTTGAGTATGAAACTTTAGTTTTTTTTATTTAACTTAATTTTTATAATATTTTGTCTATTGATTTAGATAATAACAAAAATTATAAAAAGAATTGTCGTGGTTAATAATTATTATTCTACGAAATTCTTTAAATAATGGTTTAATTTTAAATAGGAGGAATAGAATGTCACGCATTGGCTTTATCGGTTTGGGAAATATGGGTGGGCCAATGGTCCGCAATCTTATTAAAGCAGGTCATTCTTTAAAAGTTTTTGATTTGTCTGAAGAAGCAATGAATTTTGTAGTTCAATCGGGTGCTAAAGCTGCTAAGTCAGTTCAAGAAGCTGCTAGTGGTGTAGAGTTTGTTATAACAATGCTTCCTGTAGGGGCTAATGTTAAAGAAGTTTTTATGAATGATGGTGTGATTGCCGCAGCAGATACAGGAACTGTTATGATAGACTCATCTACCATTGATGTTGAAACTGCCCAAGCTGCATATGCAGCGGCTAAGGCTTCCGGATTTGATATGATTGATGCACCCGTTTCAGGAGGGGTTACAGGAGCTGATGCAGGAACGCTGACTTTTATGTGTGGTGGTGATAAAAATACATTTGAAAAAGCAAAGCCAATTTTGCAGTGCATGGGTAAAAACATTATTCATTGTGGAAATGCAGGGCTGGGCCAGGTAACTAAAATTTGTAATAACATGCTAGCGGGCATCAATGCTCTTGCTGCATCTGAAGCAATGGTCATGGGCGAACGACTAGGGGTTTCACGTCAGACTTTGTATGATGTGATCTCTACTTCTACTGGCAGATCTTATATATTTGAAAATTCTAATCCAATGTCCGGAGTTTGTGCAAATTCTCCAGCAAACAATGATTTTAAGCCTGGGTTTATGGCAAAGCTAATGTTAAAAGACTTGCGTTTGTCTCAAGCCGCAGCTCAATCGGCAAATACTTCTACACCACTTGGAGCGGTTGCTACTGCAGCTTTTCAACAATTGATTGAGAATGGTCATGGAGATGCAGATACATCAAGTATCATTAAAGTTATAGATCCTCAGTTGAAATAACTAACTAAATTAGAAGACAAAAGAATACCTTAGTATAATAAATTATTTATATATTTCTTATAATTTATTTTAAATACATTCATATTTCTATAATTTAAGTATGTATTAACTTTTAGGATTAATAATTTGTCAAAGCTTTTCAAAGAATTAGATTATCAAAATACTCCATTAGGAAATATTTCTTTAAGAAGAAGAAGGCAATTAAAATTAAATAAAGAAGTGTATGAAGTTATTCTTAATGATGAACATCTAATGTCAAATTTGTTTATTGCATCGGAAGTTGCTTTGGCCAAGGTTCCTCTTGATGAAATTAAATCTAAATCTCCTGACATTTTAGTTGGAGGTCTTGGTTTAGGCTACACAGCTAAAGAAGTTTTATCTAACAAGAATGTAAAGTCTTTAACTATAATTGAATACTTAGAACCAGTCATTTCTTGGCATAAACAAGGAATTTTGCCAATTGAAAAACTTTTATTTGAAGATACTAGATGTAATATAATTTTAGCTGATTTTTTTAAATCTGTTTTTGAAAAAAAAGGATTTGATCCTAATATACAAGCTTGAAAGTTTGACGGTATTTTTTTAGATATTGATCATGCGCCAGATTTTTATTTAAACTCAAGTCATGCTAAGTTTTATACTATAGAAGGGATGAAAAAAGTTTCATCTCATCTTAATGATGATGGTCTATTTTCATTATGGTCAAACAATCCTCCAGATATTTATTTTGTTGATCTCTTGAAAAATGTATTTGAAATGGCTCGTGCAGAAAAGGTAATATTTTACAATCCTATTTTAGAAGAGGATTGTACTCAGACTATTTATATTGCTAAAAAATAACAATTCTTAATATTATTAAAGCATATTTTTAAATTTAATATCTATGTATTATAAAAAAACAAATTAGTTTTTTTTGTTTATCAAATTTATTGATAAGATTTTTGATTTCTAAGAAAAAGTATTAATGTAGATGCTACGAAACAAAATAATCCCGCAGTTAAAAACGCTGGAAGGTAAGTTAGAGCAGAATCTCTTATAACGCCAGCACCATAAGCGGCAAAAGCATTTCCTAATTGATGAGCAGCAAAGATCCATCCAAATATAATTGGACCATTAACCGTTCCAAAAAACTTTCCTGTTAAACGTACTGTTGGAGGAACTGTAGCAATAAAGTCTAATCCAAAAAATATGGCCCATAAGGTTAAAGCATAAACATCTAAATTACTGTATGGAAGGTTTATTAAAGATATCCCTCTTAATCCATAATATATTGCAAGAAGTTTAAAGTTATCATAACGGTCAGACAACCAACCAGATCCCATGGTTCCAATAAAATTAAAAACGCCCATTAAAGCTAAATATGAAGAAGCTACCACAATTCCAATGTTGTTATCGGCACAAAATGGAATGAAATGCTGACCAATGATTCCAGTTGATGTAACTCCGCATATAAAAAACGTTAACGCTAATATCCAAAAAGTTGTTTGTTTACTAGCTGTTACTACTGCAGAGATACTTAGAAAAAATGCATTTTGTTTTGATAATGGAGGAGGGGTAAAATTTCTTTGTCCCCCATAAGGAGGTATATTTAGGTCAGAAGGCCAGTTTTTTCCGAAAAGAATAAATAATAAAATACTAAACCCAGCACCTAATAAAACTGGTAATACAGCTATTCGCCAATCGTATATTGTTGTTAGCCAAGCCATTAAAGGGACGAAAGTTAACTGTCCAGCAGCGAATGAAGACGCGAGCAATCCCATATAACTAGTCCACGCCTAACATTAAACCAACGAGTGGCTATTGTCGCTCCAAGACTTAATCCAAGCATGCCGGATGATATTCCTAAACATATTCCTATAGTTCCAATTAAATGCCATTTTTCAAATATAAAAGTTGTACTTAAAATACCAATGATTGAAAATATAAAAGAAATAGTAACAATTTTTGTTACTCCAAACTTTAAAATCAAAGCTCCTCCAAACGGAGCAACTAAGGCAAGCATAACAAACATTATTGCTATTGGTGTTGATATATCTGAAACATTCCACCCAAATTCTTTAGTAATTGGAATGATTAACACATGAGGAATTGTCATTATAGCTGAAGAAAATAGAGTTGTTGTGAAAGCAAGGAAAGCCATTGCCCAACCATAATGTATTCCATGTTTTTTTAACTTATTGTTTAGATAATCAGAAAACATATATAAATTTTTCATAAGAAAGTAGTAAGTTAGTCGGCATAATATTTTATGTGTTAATTAATATTTTAAGTCAATTCAATTCAATTAATCTTATTCTATTGTGTAAGTTTTATATTAATTTATATCGTTAGTTATTGGGGTAGTTTTTTATTAAAATCTGATTTTGTTTACATTTATCCATATGATATCAAAATTAAAACGTATGTTAAAAAAATATTAGTTCAAGTAATAATTGAATTTTACAATTTATACATGGAGAAAAAAATGCTGAAATTTTATTATAATACTGGACCTAATCCTATGAAAGTAGCTCTATGTCTAGAGGAGATGGGCTTAGACTATGAAGCCATACCAGTTGACAAGCTAAAAGGTGAGTAATTATCTAGTTCTTATTTAGCAATAAACCCAAATGCAAAGGCTCCGTCAATTATTGATGAAGAGAATGTTGTTTTTGATAGTAATGCTATTTTATTATATTTAGCTGAAAAAACAGGAAAATTTATTACAGGAAATGATCCTAAATCTCGAGCAGACTTATTGTCATGGTTGATGTTTATTGCAACAGGGATTGGACCATATTCAGGACAAGCCGTTCATTTTCAACACATGGCTCCTGAGAAAAGTAAGTATGCTATAAACAGGTATATATATGAAACAGAAAGGCATTATGACATATTAGATGCTAGACTAACTGATCATAAATACATGTTAGGAGATACTTATTCCATAGTTGATATGTGTGTTTGGGGATGGACAAGAATATTGCCTATGGTGTTAGGTGAGGGTGAGTTAGAAAAAAGACCTAACTTAAATAGACTTATGACTGAAATTAATAGTAGGCCAGCTAGTCAAAGAGCTATTAATATCAGTTCTTTTAATAACCATAGTTTTAAAGCAGAACTTGACACTGAAGCAAGTAAATTTATGTTTCCACAAAATGAAAGACTAAAAAACATCTAATACAATTCTTTGTTATAGTATAAAATTATCCTATTAGATTTCATCTATTATTAGAACCTATGATAAAGGTAAGATGAAGCGCTGCTTGTGTTTTTTGACTAATTTAAAATTAAAGATGAACCATAGAAAATAGTTACAAACGTTGTGTATATGGCTAGGATAATAACGTTGATAGGGTTTCCAGATAGTTTTGGTGTTTTTATTTGAGAAACATTTAATATCGCAAGGCATATTCCGCTGGCACCAAGAAAAAATGAAAAAGATGTGTCCTCAAAATACCCTGCAAACATAAATAGAAAAACAAGAATAATACTATTATTATCAATGGCTAGGCCAGTGTATTTTGCATCGCTTGATAATCCAAAAGTGCTAAAATAGCTTAGCCTAATGGCTCCAAAGCCCAACATTATAAATCCAGGAATTAAAAACAATGGGTCAAAGTTGGAATAGCTTAATATCAAAATAGCCGGAACGACACCATAACTTACAATATCTATTAGCAGATCTAGTTGACCTCCAAACTTTTGATCGTCACCTGTTCTTCCCTTCATCTTGCGCGCAATAAGGCCATCAGCCCAATCAAAGGCTACTGCCCAAATCATACCTATCATTGCCGCGTCATATATTCCTATTATTAAAAAATAGATTGCAAGTAGTGAGGAACCTAAGCCAGCAAGAGAACATAAATTGGGAAAATCTTTGATGAAGGACAGTATAGATTTTGTTTGTATCTTTGGCGACACTGATTTTTTAGTTGTCATGGCAAGTAATTTAACCTAATATATAAATAATAAAAATTAAGTTACCTTTCTAACACTTAGCTATCATCATTTATGAGGTAGTAAAAGGAAAAATTGAAAATAGTTGTATACACTGTAGGCACATTTGATTTACTTCATGTGGGGCATCTTGCTTTATTGAACCATTGTAAAGCACTCGGAGACATCCTTGCGGTTGGGGTTGCTTCAGATGAAGTTGTTAATATGTACAAACCTAATGTTCCAATTGTTCCCTTAGAACAACGCATGGAGATGTTGCGAGCGCTTGCCTGCGTTGATATTGTACGTCCATATCATGAACTTGAGTATGTTTCAGGCTGCAAAGCCTTAGATGTTGATATTTTTGTTGTAGGAGAAGATTGGGGGAACAAACCTCATAACCTTGATGTTGATAACTATATTAAAGATATTGGCAAACAAATTGAACAGGTACATTATAATCCTAGAACATCATCAACCAAAATAAAACAAATGGTTTTGTCGCAGAATGAACCACAAAGTAAACTAAATGAACAGCAATTACAACGGTTTGCTAGATATAAACAACGTCCAACTTACTCTTTTGCAAAACAAACTAAATAATAAATTCTATGTAATCTAAAGTTTAGTATGAAATTAACTTGTTTTTAAATAATAAAACGGTTCTTTAGTTCTTCATTTAAATATAAACAGTTTTGTGATTTCCCGAAAATTTTATATCTTATATTTCCAACTAAGGAATAAATTAAGTCTAGAATAGGGTTAGGAATAAATAGAACCCATTTATAGAAATAGAGGTTTTTAAGATTATTGATTATAATCTTTATAGCGGCACCTTTTACGTATGTATTAGACTTACTCAAGATTACAAATGAATCTAAATTTTTAATATATCTAGGATTAATTGATTTTTTAGCTAATTTGCCCTGTAGAGGAGAAAATAAAAAATAGTTTTCAGTATCTTTTTTTATTAGAAATCGGATTGAATAGCTACATAAAACACAATTGTCATCATAAAATATAATTATTTTAATTGGTTTTGAGTTTTTATTTATCATTTAACATCTCAATTGCCCAAATAATTTTATTAATTACTTCCTTTAGAAGGGTTTTTAATATTTATATGCCTATACATTATAAACATACATTACTGAGGAATAAATGTTATCAGTATATGGATTTAAATAATTGATCTAGCCCGTTTTGATTGCACTTGTTATGTTTCTATTTAATATAGAAATATGAGAAAAGATACAGACCAAAGAAAAATAGAATTACTTAAAATACTTGCTGAAGGTTGCCGTAAACATCCTGCTTATAGAGCTAGAAGAAAAGCAACAGAACGTTGTGAGGAATGTGTTATAGTTTGGAAAGCAAGAATTGAGCTTAATGAGATATAGCCCTCTGCTCTTCAATGACTTTGGTTATGGTCTTGCGCTCTAACCATTCTGCGAACTTATCTGCGTCAACACTGTCATAGTGAGCACCATCTAATGCTCTACTGTAATCGTGCACCGTCTTAGTCGGCGTATCAATACCGAATATGAAGCGAATGATTAATGCAGAGTCTGTGGTATTGCTTTGTATCTTAAATCCCTGTGCATACATAGCTCCTCGCAGATTTGCAAAAAAGTCATCGCAGTGTTTGCTGCGCAGTACATTATCGTAAACCTGATATGCGTCTTGTAATTGCTTGTAGAGGATTTTGTGATACTGCTGATTTAAATCACGCACTTTCTTTGCTGTAATAGTTAATTTATTCGCCCAGACTGTAATAAAGCCTTCTTTAGCCAATTCTTGTGCTCGCCACTCTGCAACACGTGCTTCATGCTCTGCATTTAACTTTATAGGTTTTGGAGTTATAGCTGTATTTGGTACTTTGCTTTTTGGAACAACAGTTTTACACTTTACAGAATCGATTATCTGTTTTGTAGTTTTCTTTTTGGCTACCGTTGATTTTAGTTGTTTTAGAGTCATATCAACAAACCTATGCAACAGCTCGTTGTCTAATGTCCTCTATCACTGCAAACAATTCAGTGACTTTGGCGGGGGAATTGGTGGGTAGAAATAAAAAACGGGCCCGAAGGCCAGTATTCATTGACTGTCTGGCTGAGCGAGAGTCCGTATAAACTGCGCCGTAAATATAATAATTTTTATAATTACCCATCTAAAAACCCATCATCAACGGAGGCTTTAGGTGTTCCACCTCTTGGAATGCTGTTGCGTAGGCAAGCTATTGACGCCAATGCTAAATTGACCGCCGGTACCGTTCGCGCATTGACCAGCTGTTTTAAAGCGAGTACTCGTGGCCATCTGCCAGTAGGCACTACTTTTTAGAAATGATCAATTTCAGATTGGCGCCAGCTTCTTTGACCACCTGCTCTGCAGTGGCCTTGGGTTGATTAGGTTTCAATTTCATCTTCACTCCTTGCGTTGAAAGATGAACCAAAACCCTCCTCTAATCAAGTACCCCTATTTGTC
>JAQBXK010000046.1 GCA_027625145.1 Pseudomonadota bacterium | reverse complement strand
TTTAAATAAAATAATATTTTAATTTTTTATTTTTTTATGGGGGATAATAATGGAAAAATTAATGAATAAAGATGTTTTTAGAACTGCCTTAGAAGATGCTATTAAAGGAAAAAGTGCCAATCAAGCACCATTCAGTAAAGCTTGGGCTTCAGGTAAATTAGAGAAGAAACATTTCGCTCGATGGGCTGAAAATCATTATCATTATGTAGGACCATTTGCAGATTATCTTGGATATGTATATGCAAATATGCCGGATGAACTCACAGATGCAAAAGATTTTTTACTTCAAAACATGTATGAAGAAGAAATTGGTGGAGACAGACACACAGACCTCTTAATTAGATTTGCAGAATCATGTGGAACTACTAAAGAAAGAATTAAAAACCCTGATAATATGTCAGCTACAACTAGAGGATTACAAGCATGGTGTTATACAATAGCCATGAGAGAAAATCCTATTGTAGCTGTAGCTGGCCTTGTAGTAGGCCTTGAGTCACAAGTTCCATCAATATACAGAAAACAAACACCTGTTTTGAGAGAAAAATATGGTTTTACAGATGAAGAAGTAGAGTTTTTTGATTTACATATTGTTTCAGATGAAATTCATGGAGAAAGAGGATTTCAAATTGTTTTAGAACACGCTAATACCTTGGATCTTCAAAAAAGATGTCTTAAAATTTGTGAAATTGGGGCAGAAATGAGATTCTTATATACTACTGCTCTTTTTAATGATTATGTTAAAAATGATGTGGCATTAGAAGAATTGGAAAATGCTGCCTAGAGTTATAGTATGCCTATTGTTAAAATTCATAAGGACGAAAAATGCTTTGAACAAAATGTTGAAAAAAACGTAAATATAGTAGTTCAAGCAGGCATTAAAAAATTTCCCATTCCACATTTAAAATATAAATGTGGAATGGGAACATGCGGAACATGTGCTTCAATAATTATTTCTGGTGCTAAAAATATAGATGAACCTAATTGGAAAGAAATAAAAATTTTAAAAGAGAAGATAAAATTAGGATATAGGCTAACTTGTCAATTTAGAGTTTCAAATGATATTGAAATAAAACAAGATATTTAATTTTTAAAAATACTAACGTACTAAATATTTAAAATATTTTTCTATAAATACTAATGATTATTTATTCTTATGATTTTAAGAGGTTTTAGATATATTATTGCAAACATTTTTAAAAAACTTATTATAATAATAATTACCGGCACAAATAAGGACAATAAAGATATAGTTAAAAAATTAAAGTAAAATTCAATTTCAAAAACATACTTTAATAACAAATAACTAACAGAAATTCCTATTACAGAGGAAATTAATGAAGTCATAATTCCTATAATAAAATATTCTTGTAACCATAAAAAAATAACTTTTTTGGGACTCGCTCCTAATATTTTAAAAATTGCAACTTCAAAAAGTTTATCTTTTTTACTAACATTTAAAATTCCTAATAAAACAATAATTCCAGAAAACAATGTTAAAAAAGCTATAGAATTTATAATTACAATTAATAGATTTAATAAAGATTTGATAGCTTGAAATGACTCATTAACAGATATATAAGAAATATTAGCAAAGTCCTTCACAATCTTTTCTAATATAGTATTTATGCCCTTCTTATTTTTATTTGTTAAAGTAGCAATCCATGTATGGGGTGCTCTTTCAATATTATTTTTACTCAAGATAAAAACAAAATTAACACCCATATTTTGCCATAAAATTTCTCTTGTATTAAAAATTTTAGCTTCAAAATTTCTACCTAAAACATTAAATTTAATAACATCACCTATTTTTAAATTCAATCCCTTTGCAATTTTATTACCAACAGAAATAAGAATAGGACCATCATAATCTTGAGGCCACCATTTTCCAGAAATTAAATTAACATTTGGAGGGATTTGATTAGACCATGAAAAAGCTCTGTCACTTTTCAAAACCCATTGAACATCTTTTTTGACTATGAGGTTATCAACTTTAATTCCTTTAATTTCTGTTATTCTTCCTCTTAACATCGGTTGAGAATTTAAACTCTTTAAATCAATAATATCTGAAGTTATTTTTTTAACTTTATCAATTTGATTTGGTTGAATATCAATTAAAAAATAATTAGGAGCTTCCTGATTAATAGTTTTAGTAATTTTATAATCTAAACTTTCTTCAATTATATTAAGTGTAATTAAAAGAGATAACCCTATGCTAAATGACATTACTATAGATTTAGAAAAAGACCCTGGCCGTATTAAAGATTTTCTAGATAACTCTATAGTTGAGCCAACTTTAAAATTAATTTTTTTGAGTAAAATAAATAATAAATTAGTAGAAGAGATTAAAATTATAAAGGAGAAGGCTATGACTACAAAGATATAAAAAGATGTTTTTAAATCACCTGTTAACTTTAATATTAATAAACATAATGATAAGATAAGAACTAAAATTAATAATTTAATTTTTTTAGAAAAATTATTTAAAGAATGATGGGATGACATTCTAATAAGTTGGATAGGTTTAATTTGATAAGTTCTAGATATAGGTATAATTGTAAATAATAAACAAACTATCATTCCAAATAATAAACTCATTATTATTGGATTAATAAAAACAGTTGGTTGAAAAGAAGTAATTAAATTTTGACTTATTAATGAAGATAATAAAAAAGGAATTGTTATTCCTAAAAGAACCGCCGGAATAGAACTAATAATAAAGACAAAAATGATTTGTAAAAAATATATTTGAAATACAGTTGAACTTTTTGCTCCTAGTGTTTTAAAAATTGCAATATTTTTTATCTTTTTTATTAAATAACCATTTACACCATTAGAAATACCTACTCCAGAAATCAACAATGATATTAACCCAACAAAAGATATAAACATCGAAGTTTTTTCTATAAATTTATTAAAGTTATTTGTACTATTTTTAATAGTTTTAATTGAAATATTCGTTTCTTGTACTAGACTTTTTAAAAAAGTAAGTTTTAAATTTTTATTTGTCGGTATAAATTTAACCTTGTATTTAACTAATGATCCTGGAACTACGATCTCTGAATCTTTTAAGGCTTCCTTTGTTACTAATAACCTTGAACCAAATGTTGCAAACGAAAACAAGCGATCAGGTTCTTTTATTATAATACCCCGTATTTGAATTTTAGTTTGTCCTAAATTTAATATGTCCCCTACATTAATTTTTAATTGCTTTTTGAGAGTTTCATCGATAAATGCCCCATGAATATTATCATATTTTTTCATAGATTTATTAATTGGTATTTTAGGAATAACTGATAATGAACCAATTAAAGGCCAATAACTATCTACAGCTTTTAACTCAACAAGCCTTTGCTTTTGCTCTTTTAATATTTTAGATGAAAGCATAGTTCTTAGTTCAATAATATGAGTAGTTTTACCGTTATTATCTAACCAGTTTTTAATTTGGACAGGAAATGGTTGATAAGTAGCACTAAGCTCAAAATCACCACCCAATAAAATATTGCTTTTATTATTAATTTCATACTTAAGGTTTTCTGAAACACTTCCAACTGCACAAATTATAAAAACCCCTAAGAAAATAGAGATTATAATTATTTTAAATTCTTTGACTGAACCTCTAAGCTCTCTATATGATAATTTAAAAAGGATTAGTAATTGATGAAGATTAATTTTAAGATTTTCTAATAATTTATTTTCCATATTAAATTATAAAACCGTTATCTAAAAAAACATTTTGATTGCAACGACTAGCTATAGATTGATCATGCGTTACGATTATTAAACTAGAACCATTTTCTTGTTGTAATTTGAAAATCAAATTCATTATTTCTTCGCTATTTCTTTTATCAAGATTACCTGTTGGTTCGTCAGCAATTAATATTTCTGGAGAGGCAATTAAAGCTCTGGCAATAGCTACTCTTTGTTGTTCTCCACCTGACAATTGATGAGGATAATGTTTCACTCTATTGCCTAAACCTACTGATTTCAAAAGATTAATACTTCTTTTAGAGTCAATTTTAGATCCAGATATTTCCATTGGTAAATTAACATTTTCCATAGCTGTCATTGAATCTAACAAATTAAACGATTGAAAAACAATGCCTATATATTTAGAACGATATATAGCTAAATCATTTTCATTTAAGTTATGAATAGGTTTATTTTTAAAAAATAGTTTGCCTTTTGAAATCAATTCTAAACCAGCTATTGTCATGGCTAAAGTAGATTTCCCTGCTCCACTTTCTCCTGTTATACTAATACTTGTATTTTTGTATATAGTTAGGTCAATCCCTTTTAGAATATGAATATTTTCAACATTGTTTTTAATATTTACATGAATATTTTTAAGTTCTATTAACTTTTCATTTATTTTATTTTTCATTTATGAAAATTACTCTATCTTATATTTATCAACTGAAAGACTTAATAAGGTTAATGTTATAACATGAATTATATACTTAAATTGATTTTAGCAATTACTTTGATAACATTATGTTTAACAAAAATAACATTTTCAAAACAAATAAACATTATTATATTAGGTGACAGTCTAATTGCTGGATATGGTTTATTAGAAAACGATGGATTTGTAAAACAACTAGAGAAAAAAATACAATTTACAAATGATAAAGTGACATTTGTAAATGGAGGGGTTTCTGGAGAAACATCTTACGGTTTAAGATCTCGTTTAAATTGGGTTATGGAAGATAATTTTGATGGTGTAGTCATTGCAACAGGATCTAATGATGCTTTGAGAGGAATTTCAACAATTACCATTAAAAATAATATTGATTATATCTTAAATAAATTAAAATCATTAAACATACCTTCAATGTTAATTGGAATGAGAGCGCCTGAAAACATGGGAACTCAGTATGTAACTTCATTTAATGAAATTTATCCATCATTATCTAAAAAATATAAAATCAATTTTTATCCATTTTTTTTATTAGACGTAGCTTTGAAACCTAAACTAAACCAAAAAGATATGTTACATCCCAATAAAGAAGGTGTAAAAAAAATTGTTAAAAATATATCACCTTCTATTTTGACATTTATAGAAAGTATAAAAGTTAATGATTAACGTTTTAAAATTAACAATTTAATTAATCTCCACAATCCTTTAAAAATTAATAGACGTAAAAAAGAATTATTTAATAATCTTCTTAAAAAGAATTTAATTTTTACAAAGTTCTTCATAAGAATGATTAAACATAAGAAAAATATCAATGATATTAAAATTATTTTAATCATAATAAAATTGAAAATAACATTAATTAAAACTAGTGCTCAAAGTACCTAAAACACCATAATCAACTGTAATTTTATCACCTTTTTGTATTTTAATAGGCTTAGCGCATGTACCTGTTGAAACTATCATACCTTTAAATAAAGTAATATTATTTTGTGACAGCTCATTCACAAGCCAAGTTAAAGCTATTCTAGGGTCTCCTAAAACGTTAGAACCTACCCCTTCATTAGTCATCCCATTTAAAACAGAAATTTTAACAATATGCTTTGATAAATCAATTAATTTCCATTTTTTAGACATTGCTGGACCAATCACAAACTGATGTGCACAAGCGTTATCTGCTATTAATTGATTTTCACCAACGAGAGCAAAATTTTCAAATCGAGAGTCTGGTATCTCAATTGAAGGATGTAGTGAATCAACTGAATTCATCACCTCTTCTATAGTGTATTCAACATTTTTAGGTTCTAAAGTAGCTCCCATGTTAAAAGCAAATTCAGGCTCAGCCACTGCCATCTTATTGGCAACAAAATTTAATGTTTCATTTGGAGTAAACACTCTTTCATGCAGAATACGGCCTGCTAAGGGGCCTGAAACACCTATATGTTTTTGTCCATCTAAACTCGTTGCAGCTATCTTCCAACCAAAAACAGGTTTTCCACTAAATTTTTCAAATAATGATTGAATGGCATAAGCTTCACTTCTATTTTTTGGCAAAATGTTGTTTGGTAATTGCTTAATTTTTTGTCCACTTTGCCAACAATCCCAAATTATTTTAGCTGCTTCCATAATAATGTTTTTACTCTTAAAATTAATTAAAATTATAATATTTTTATACTAAATATATTTTTTTTCCTCTGCAATATTAATAATATAATACCAAGTCTAATTCTTTATTTTTAAATTATACCAAACAGTTATATCTTGCCCTACAGGCGGAAGAGGGATTTGACCAAACATTTCAGCAAGGATACCTCTATGAAATCCTCCATGGGTTACTAAATGAGTAATGATCATATATCGAGGCAAACTACTTTTATTTCCTCCGATTAACTCAAAATTTACAACTTCCTCTAGATGATCTTTATTTAAATTAGAAACGTAATCATTAATTTCTAAATCCATTTTATTTTTTTCGTCCCAAAGATCTTCAATATCTTCAAATAATATTGTCTGTAAGTTATTAAAAGAATGTTTTTGCTTTTTCATATTTGAAAGCCAAATTTTATCAATAACTAAAAGATGGTTTAAAGAATTACGAATACTATTCATAAATGATTTTCGTTGTTTATTAACTTCATCAATTGGAAGCTTTACTATAACTTTAAAAAACTCATTATTAGCCCAACTATTGTAATCTAATAATGAAAGAAGATAGTTTTTGTCATGCATAAAAATATTCCTAAATATTAGTATTAAATTATTTAAAATATTAAATTATTTTTTTTAAAAAGCTATAAAATATAAGTAAAATTATAATCAATAAAAAAAATCCTTTTACAAAAATTAATAATTAATTCTAAATAGGAAACAGTTGTATTCACAAAACACCTATTATCAACTAAATAGAATTAAAGTATAAGTAAGAAATAGAAAGGAGATCATTATGATTTTTAGAACTAGAAAAATGATATCTGCAAAAGACTTGAACTCTAATGGAACTCTTTTTGGAGGACGTATTCTTGAATGGATTGATGAAGAAGCCTTTATATTCGCTGCTTGTCAAATTAATTCATCAAAAATGGTTACAAAGTGTATTTCTAAAATTGAATTTATATCAACAGCAAGAATTGGAGATATAGTTGAAATAGGAATTGAAACAATTAAATTTGGAAAAACCTCTATATCTCTCTCATGTATAGTTAGAAATAAAGTAACAACAAATATTATTACAGAAGTTTCTGAACTAGTATTCGTAAAAGTTGATGCAAAAGGAAAACCTGTTCCACATGGTATTACAAATACATTGAAACAAGTTATTTAAATAATTTTTATTTTTTAACTTTTAAATTTTCATATAAAAATTTAAATAAGTTTTTCTTTGAATTATTTTGAATATTCCATTTTTTTTTTAAAAATCTATATGAAAATAGACATCCCAAACCTATTAATAAATATAAAAAACTTGATAGATTTTCCATTTTTTCTAATTTCTTTTAAAATTATATTTTTATTAAAAAGTAATTATATCAATTAACACTTGAAGCAAAATTATTTTTCTTTAGTAGAATTTTTTTATTTTTAATTTCTGATCCAATAATACAATCTACTCTCTCACCATTACAGCAATCATCAACTGCCCTTTTACAGTTTAAACATTGATAGTGAGATTGAATGTAAACAAAACCTTTAGAAAAACTGCAATATGGACATGGTATATTTTTATTCATTATGACTACCTTTTTTTAATCAACATTAATAATGAGGAGGAAGTTTTTCTTCTTCGTTATCAAAATGACCATTATTAGCTTCAGAACCCTGTAGTTCAAATTTAAGTTTTTTAATTTGAAACTTTAGTTCAGTAATTTCCTTTTGCTGATTATAAAGCTCATCACTCATTTGGATCATTTCTTGTTGAATTAATGAAGTCTTCTCTTCAATTTTTTTAATAACATCTTCCATTAATAATATTTAAACCTCAAAATAAAATTATTTTAACCTAAATTATAATATAATAATTTATAACAAACAAAATTAATTTTTTATATAAAGAGCGTAAAAGTATATATAAGTAATTAATTAAGAAATGGATTGAGAATGAAAGTTATAGTTGGAATTTTTTTGTTTTTTTGTGTGCTGAATATTTTAATGTATTCAATATTTTTTTTTAGTTAAAAAGTTTTTATAATTCATCATATTTAATGAGATTTTAAATCTTTTTTAATATCATCATGATCGCCAACAACAATATGGTTTTTACTTTTAACAACATATTTCTCTAAAATTGGTACTAACAATAACGGAACTATACCTCCAAAAACAATCCCAAAAACCATGCTTCTAATATGAGGATCTATATAACTTGCCACTAAGTCTGCAATTATATGAGATAAAGCTGCTCCAAAAACACCTGCTATATATCCATTAGAAGATAACTTCAATAGTCTATTTATGCTCCAGCCAGAATAGTACCCAACTAACATTATAGAAACATGGACAAAGCCAAATACAAAACCTCTTAGATTTCCATCTGTAAAAATTATGTATTTTTCTAAAATATGTTCCATTATTGACACTCCATACAAATTACTGGAATTTCAATATGAGAATTTGGAGATATGCTTAACCCTAAAGACTTTGAACCTTTTTTAAAATCTAGTCCCATTCTTTTATTACAAGTTTCTGACAATTCGTCACAATTTGTACATACATTAACAATATGTAAATGAATTTCCTCTGGGTTAGAGCAAGTCGTATATTTATTTAAGGAAGTGATTTTATGAATTGTACCATTTTTGCACCAAAATTCCATAACCCTGTATATAGTTGAAATATTAAGATCATTTCCTTTGTTTTTAATAACTTCTTTTATTTCATATGCTGACAATGGCTTTCCTATTTCAATCATTAAGTCAAGCAAGTCAATTCTATTTGGAGTTAAAGTTGACTTTAATTCTAAACATTTTTTAACAGCAGAATCTTTTAAATGATTAAACACTAATTATTTCCTTATAAATACATATAAATAACAATCTATTTATTATGCAATAATATTGCATAAGTCAAATAATTTTAAAATAATATTTCAATAATAAAGAGATTATTTAAATTTTAAATAAAATATATTAATTAATTTAAATCTTTTACACATCTAAATCCAACATAAACTACAGCCATATCCCTGGGCTTTTCAGCATGATAACTTGAATGCATTTGATTTTTTCCGTACCACCAAGAACCACCTCTAGTTCCTTTAAATTTATCATTAGGGATATCAACCCATTCCCATACGTTTGCGCCCATATCAAATAAGCCGTTAACACCAGCTTTTGTCGTTCCAATTAATGAATGGCCTCCCCCTCGTGATAATTGGTTAGAATAATCAACATGATTAACTAATCCACAGTCAGACAAACAATTAGCTCCATTTGGCTTTAAACCGGTAGGATAAGGATAAGTCTTATTTTTTATAAATGGTAGTTTTGGAACTACACGATGCTCTGTATACGCAGCCTCAATCCATTCTTTTTCACTTGGAATTCTTTTATCTTTCCATTTACAATATTTCTTAGCTTCATCATAACTGATATGAACAACAGGTTGATTTTTATTAGGATTTTTACCGTAAGGCGATTTCCAAGTCCATCCTATTTTCTTTTCCCAACCAAAACTATAAACTAAACCTCCACCAACTTTTTCAGCCTTAGAGATGAAATTTGTTGCCTTAGCAAAATCATTAAATTGATCAATAGAAACCTCTGTTTTATCAATTGCAAAATATGTAATTTTTTGCATATTATTAAGATCAAAAGCAAAGGCCATATTAAAAGAAAAACAAATAATTATAATTAAATAAAACATAATTTTTTTCATAAAAATTTTCCAAATCAATTACAAAATTAAAATATCTTTTTAACAAATAAACTTATATCTTCGGCTAATTCATTGGGCTTTTCCATTGCCGCAAAATGTCCTCCTGAGCCATGTAATCCCCAAAACCTTATATCTTTATAAAATTGCTGGGCTAAAGACATCGGAGGAGAAAATATTTCTTTAGGAAACTCGCTATATCCCATAGGGACTAATATTGGTCTATTTATATCAATAGGCCAATCAGATCTATGACGTATATAATATGGCCAAAAAGAAGCTCCAATACATCCTGTTATCCAATATAAAGTTATATTAGCTAACATTTTATCAATATTAATTTTACTAAATAAATCTCCATTATTATCAGTCCAAGAATAAAATTTTTCACTTATATATGAACACAGCGCTACAGGAGATGAATTAAGAGCATGAGCAAGCGTAAAAGGTTTTGTTCCTTGAAGTTGTTGATAACCAGTTTCATAATATAACCATTTTTTTAAATTCTTATAATAATTTTCTTCTTTAATATTATTTGAAATTTTATTTAACCCTCTTGGTAAAGGCAATAAATTTATATGTATACCTGCTATAACATCTGGTTTCTCTACAGCCATAATTGATGCAATAAAAGATCCTAAATCTCCACCTTGAATAAAATATTTTTTATAACCAAGTTCTTCCATTAATTTAATAAAGTTTATAGAAATTTCTTTCAAATCGAGAGGCTTTTGATTTAAAGAAAATGAAAAGCCCACATTCGGTAGAGAAGGTATTATTAGATCAAAAGCTTGATAGCCAATTAAATTATTTTGTTCTGGGTTTGTTAATAATGGAATTAAATCAAAAAACTCAAAAATAGATCCTGGCCAACCATGAATTAACATTAGAGGTAACGCATTTTTCTGTGATGATTTTATATGTAAGAAATGTGTGTCTATTTTATCAATTGTGATTTTAAATTGATCATACTTATTTAAATCTTTTTCTTGCTTCTCCCATGAAAAATCATTCCCCCAATATTTTAAGATAGCATTAAGTTGTTTATAAGAAATACCTGCATTATCATTGAATTTTGATCCCCAATCAAGAATTCTGCTATTTATAATTTGATCTTTTAAAGAGATTAAAATTTTGCTATGTGTTTTAGATTTAAATTTTATCATTTATTTAAATTCTCCCTCCAAAAAGTAAACATTCCGGCTGCGACTATAATAGAAGACCCAATAATAACTGGAAATTCTAAAATTTCATCAAAAATAAAAACACCTATAAAAGAGACAAAAACTAGCTGAAGGTAATTAAATGGCTGTATAATTGAAGCTTCTGAATATTGATAAGCCTTTATAACAAAAAAATGTGCACTTGTTCCAAGAAGACAAATAATTAATATCCAAAACCAATCATAACCTAAAACCTCTTCATAAAAGAACGGACCTACAAATGAAAGTATGAAAGCTCCTGTAATACCCGTATAAAAAAAACTGGTGTTAGAAGTATCAAAATTAGAAACATATCTAGTGAGTATCTGATAAATAGCATAAGATAATGCACATCCAAGAGCTAGCAATGATAATGGATCAAAAACTTTAATTCCTGGCCTTAAGATGATTAAAATACCTAGAAAACCAAAAGCTACAGCAACCCATCTTTTCCAACCAACTTTCTCTTTAAGAAAAACTATTGATAAACCTGTAACCATTAAAGGACCAATTGCAAATAAAGCAGAAGTTTCAATTAAACCTAGTTTTAAAAAACAATAATGAGCAAAACACATCTGGATTGCCAATAGAGATCCTCTTAAAATTTGCAACAGCTTATTTCCACTTTTAGAAACATTTATAATAGATTTATTTTGATTTGAATTCATAACAATAAGAAATAAGAAAAAGAACCAATATCTAAACATATTTAAAGTTATTACATTGTAAAACTCAGATAAATATTTTGTTACGCCATTCATACAAGAAAAACAAATCACAGCAGAAATTATAAAAAAAATACCTTTAGTGTTTTTTAGAATAAGCATTATTATATAATCCTTAAAAAGGGATCAAAATATTAAACCATATAAAATTCTTGGATATATACTTTTTTTAGATGTTTTTTTTAATTATTGATCAATAAAAAAAAATTCAACTGGACATACTTTATAGTGTAGTAATAAAAAAAATTATTACTACATATAAAATATCTAATAAACAAATAAAGAAGATAAAATGAATTTATTACCTAAAGTATATATCATTCATGAAAATGAAGAATGGCTAACACCTCTAAGATTATCTCTAGAAAAAATAAATGTAGATTATGAAGAATGGTTATTGGATACAAAATTGATAAACATTGAAAAAAACCCTCCTGAAGGTATATTTTTTTCAAGAATGAGTGCTTCTAACTATACAAGAAATCATTTCCATTCTAATCAAAGCACAAAAATTATATTACATTGGCTTGAAAGTTATAATAGAAGAGTTATAAATGGAAGTAATGTTCTCAATATAGAGCTATCTAAATCTTTACAACTAATAGAATTAAATAAATTTGGATTCAAGAACCCAAAAACTATTATTTCTGTTGGGAAAGAAAAAATTATATATGCGGCTAAAGAATTGAATGTTTGGCCAATGCTTTTAAAGCCTAATCAAGGTGGTAAAGGATTGGGCATTAAGTTACTTAACTCAATTGAAGATTTAGAAAGTTTATTAAAACAAGATTTAATAGAGTCAACTTTAGATAACGTTTGGCTATTACAAGAAAAAATTGAAACTAATGATGATTTTATTACAAGAATGGAATTTGTTGACAGTTCTTTTTTGTATTCGCTTAATGTTTTTTCACAAGGTAGCTTTGAGTTATGTCCAGCAGATGCATGTGAAATTAATTTTGATGAATTTTGTCCAGTTAAAGAACAAGATAATTCAAATACACAAAATGAAATAAAATTTATAATTGAAAAAAAACCTGATTTAGAGTTAGCAAAAAGAATTGGTTTATTTCTTCAAACACATCAAATAGAAGTTGCAGGTGTTGAATTTATCAAAAATATTAATAATGAACCCATAATTTATGATATTAATACTAATACTAACTATAATTTGAAAGCCGAAGATGAATCTAAAACCTCAAAAAAAGGTATGGATTCAATTGCTCAATTTTTAAAAAATGAATTAATAAGAATATATAAATAATAATTT
>JAQBXK010000045.1 GCA_027625145.1 Pseudomonadota bacterium | reverse complement strand
TAATAAAATATAATTTTTTTTAATTTAAGTTTTTTTTAATTTTTTATTTTATATATACATACATGAATAAAACAATTGATGATAATTATCCAGAAATTTCTATAAAATTGCTAGATTGGTATGATTGTAATAGAAGAAATTTACCTTGGAGAGCTTTGCCAGGAGAAAAGTCTAATCCTTATTATGTTCTGTTATCAGAAATAATGTTACAACAAACAATTGTAGCAACAGTAATACCTTACTTTTTAAAATTTATAAAAAAATGGCCTACAATTAATCATCTTGCTCAAGCTGATTTTAGGGCTATTTCTAATGAATGGTCTGGATTAGGTTACTACAGGAGAGCTAAAAATCTTCATGAAACAGCAAAAATTATCTCTGTAAAATATAATGGATGTATTCCAGATAATACTTCTGAATTATTAACATTACCTGGAATAGGTAATTATACTGCTGCGGCAATAACTGCTATTGCATTTAATTCTGATGCAAATGTTGTTGATGGAAATATAGAGAGAATTTTTTCAAGGTTATACAGAATTGAAAAGCCATTGGAATTATCAAAAGATAGTATTAAAAAGCTTTCAGCAAAACATGTGCCTAATAAGAGAAATGGAGATTACGCTCAAGCTCTTATGGATTTAGGGTCTAAAGTTTGTATTTCTAAAACGCCTAGATGTAAGCAGTGTCCTCTTATTTTTGCTTGTAAAGCGGCTGAAAAAGAGGAGGCTAGTGAATACCCTAAAAGGTTACCAAAAAAAATTAAAAATATTCGGTATGGATTATTTTTTTGTTTGTTTGATCATCAAAATTCTCTTCTTTTTACTACAAATAAAGATAAAGGATTATTGTCTAATATGGACATGATACCCTCTAAAGGTTGGTATGAAAGTGAAAATCGTTTAAAAAGTTCTTCATTAAATATATACGATAAATTATCTTTCCTTGATTTAGAATGGAGTGTGCTTCCAAACGAAATAATTCATACATTTACTCACTTTAAACTTAATTGTACTATTGCTTATTATAAAATGAAAGATAACAGAGGTATAGAAGATTTATGTCTAGATTTCCCGTTTAGGTTTGTTAAACAAATAGATTTTAAACATCTGGCATTACCAAGTTTAATGAAAAAAATTATTAAATCTGTAAAAGACCGTAAAATCTAAAGCTATTAATGTTTAAAGTGTCGGATTGAGGTAAATGCCATTGCAAGATTTCTGTCGTCTGCTGCAGCGATCACTTCTTTATCTTTTATAGAGCCTCCAGGCTGAATTACAGCTGTAACTCCTGCATCAGCAGCTGAAATCAATCCATCTGGAAAAGGAAAAAAGGCATCACTCGCAACAACACTTCCATTAGTAAGAGGTTCTTTTAAGTGAGCTAAATTAGCTGAGTCAATTGCTTTTTTGGTTGCAATATTTGTTGAATCAATTCTACTCATTTGTCCTGCGCCTATACCTGTTGTTTGCAGATTTTTAGCATAAATAATAGCATTTGATTTAGTGTGTTTTGCTACTTTCCACGCAAATAATAAATCATTTATTTCATTAGTATTGGGCTTTCTTTTCGTAACAAAATTTAGTTGTTCTTCTTTTAAAACATGATTGTCTCGACTTTGTACTAACATGCCTCCTGCAATAGATTTAATAAACAATCCATCATCACTAGGATTAGGAATTGATCCAGTTGATAACACTCTTAAATTTTTTTTTGATGATAATATTTGTAAAGCTTCAGGAGAAAAGGAAGGAGCAATAATTACTTCTAAAAATAGTTCTTTCATGCGTATAGCTAAATCAAGGGTTACATTTCTGTTGATTGCTACTATCCCTCCAAAAGCACTAATGGGGTCTGTTTGAAGAGCTTTTTCCCATGCTATATTAATGTCTGTGTTTTCTGCAACACCACAAGGGTTGGCATGTTTTATTATTGCTACTGCTGGGTTGTCAAATTCACATATCAATTCAAAAGCAGAATCCGTATCATTAATATTATTATATGATAATTCTTTACCTTGTAATTTTTTAGCATTAGCCGCACCTATTCTATTATCGTCAGTGCTATAAAAAGCTGCTTTTTGATGCGGATTTTCACCATACCGCATTGAGAGAGATTTATTTAGATTGATTGAAATTTTTTCAGGTAAATGTTGGATATCATCATCTTTTTTAGATAACCATTTAGTTATAGCATTATCATAATCGCTCGTTAATTTATATGCTTTGGCTGCAAGATATTTTCTAAAAGCATATGATGTAGATTGATTTTCTTTTATTTGTCTTATTAGTTCTGCATAGTCATCGGGATCTGTGATTACAGTTACAAATTCATGATTTTTAGCTCCTGCTCTAATCATTGCAGGGCCTCCAATGTCAATATTCTCTATAATATCATACTCTGAATTAGTTTTTTGTGTTGTTTCAATAAATTTATATAAGTTTATTATAATTAGATCAATCTCAGTAATGTTATGTTGTTTTAATTCATCTAAATGATTTTGATTGTTTCGTCTGCTTAAAATTCCTCCATGTATTTTGGGATGCAAAGTTTTTACACGGCCATTAAGTATTTCAGGAAAAAATGTTTCTTCAGAAACATCTTTAACTATAATTGATTTTTCTTTTAGTAATTTTGAAGTGCCTCCTGTTGATATGATTTCTATTTTACACTTTATAAGTTCAGAGGCTAAATGATCAATGTTACTTTTGTCTGTTACGGATATTAAGGCTCTTCGTATTTTTACATCTTCAGTAAAAATATTTTTTTCATTTGAACGATCCATTAACTCTCACCATTTATTATATTTATAATTAGAAGGACTAAATACTTTTAATCCAATAAGTCAATAAAAACTTAATTTTGTAATTCAAATGCCCAGTTGCAGGATTCAATTTTATTTGATCGTATATTTTCAAGTTTGAGAGTAATAATTATTTGTTGGCATTTTTGAGGACCAGAAGGAAAAAACATTATTGATTCTTGGATTTCAATATTTTTATTATCTGCAATCATTTTCCATATAAATCCTTTTTTATGTTTTAATAGTATAGAGCCATTCCGTACTTTAATAAGATTGATTTCAGGATGAAGGTGAAATCGAATATTAGCTTTTTTAGGGATAGAGCCAATGTTTTTACAATTTATAATATCATCTTGCCCTCTGATTTCTCCTTTATTTTTTGAGAGATAAATTCTACGTCTGTGATGTACACCAAAAATCAATTCATAACCTGAATGCGTAATGTCAATTAAGTCTCCTTCTATGGCTTTACCAATTTCTAAATTTAATGTTTCTGTTTTTCTATTGCCTGAAAGATCTATGTTATTTCTATCATCAATACTTAATGTAGAATGAGCCGCTGATGATGCTAGTGAATTATGTGCGTTAATGGTGTTTGAATTTATCACGTCACCTAAATTAGAAATAATCTTTTGTTTTTTATAGTAAAATTCAAAAGAAAATAAGCCTGCTTTATTTTGTTTTTTTAGATTTTTTTTTGTTCCAATGTCAGCCATTAAAACTATGTCTTGATTTGAAATTCTGCAAAATCCAGTTTCTTCAGCTATGTGAAATATTTTATTTTTGTAACCAACTCGATCTAATGTTTGTTTAATTAAGTCTTTTGAAACTATTGATCCACCATTAAACCAGGCTAAATTTTCATTTGGCATTTGAAAGCTTCGGCAAAATTCACCCATTTTAATAGTGCATGTATGCAAATTTTCAGTATCAATATTTTTTAAAACAGCGATTACAGATCTAATTTCAATTAGATGTCTTAATAACTGTATTTGGAGAACGGGACTTCTAGTTACATGTCCACCGTCTTTATTAACAAGAAATTGTAATTCTATATCTATTAGTTCTATCAAATGGTTTATGTTTTTAATTTCTTCGTATAAAATTGATTTGGCTATAATAATACCTTTAATTATTATTATTCTTTCAAGACTATCGTTCGATTTTTCTAGTTTTAACTCTAAGTATTTTGCTTGAAATGCTATAGAATTAAGAAGTTTTTTTTGAAAGTTACGTTCGCCACTTTCTGCAAACCATGTATAAGAAAAGCTCCAAACAATAATCCTTGATGAGATTGCAGTTACATCGTATATTTTGGAAATTAAATTATGTTTTTCTTCAATCCAGTTGTTAACAAATGTTCTTGCAGTTGATCGTGCTTTTAAGGATCCTTCTGCTCTTAAATCCCGTAAAAATAAAAAATTATGAAAATTAGATATGTTACTCGTTGTATGTACTTCATCTAAAATTCTTCTTCCTTTTTGTGTATTCCCTCTCCATGTATCAGTTAGTCTTCTTATGGGTTTTTCAAATGATGTCACCTGGAGTTTTTGGTTTAGAAAGTAATTATTAGTAATCAAATTTATAATTTTAAGCATTAATTTATTGGTCCATTTTAAGTAAGGAAACAAAAAATCCATCAGACCCGCTGCCTATATCATCAGAGCCCAAGTTAAGAGAATTAGGAAGTATCCTTATAAAACCTTCTTTTGTAACAGAACCTTCTATGTTGGGGTATTCATCAGAATAAAATGGTACTATTGAAAAATTTAATTGTTCTTTTAGAAATTTTTCAATTCTCCTTTCACCTTCTATCTTTTGCAAAGAACAAGTTATGTACATAATAAGCCCATTTGAATTTAATATTTTTGCTGCATTCTTTAAAATATTATCTTGAGTTTCAATCAAGTTATCAAGGTTTTTTGGGGCAGGTTTAATAAATATATCAGGATTTCTTCTTAGGGTTCCCGTTGCAGAACATGGAGCATCAATTAAAATTATATCAGGTTTGAAGTTTGGATCAAAATTTTCAGCATTTTCAATAAATACTTTAGGTTTAAAGTTTAGTCTTTTCATATTTTCATCTAATCGTTTTGATCTTGATAAACTTTTTTCAACACATACAACTTCTAGATCATTATCAAATAATTGAGCTGTTTTCCCCCCTGGCGCCGAACATAAATCGATTATTTTTAATTCATTTAATTTCATATTATCAAAATGTTTGGGTATTTTTGTCAATAACAGATTGCAAGGAATTTGAGATGCTGCATCTTGTACCCACCATATACCCTCTGAATATCTTGGTAAAGATTCAATAGGTCCATTGAATTTGCATCTAAACACATTGGGTAATATTTCTTTGGCATTTAGATCTGATTTTAATCTTTCTTTTTCTTTTTTACTTATTTTTTTTGACACAATGATATCTAAAGGAGGAGGCTCCATAGCTAAGTTTACTATTTTATTAACCGTTTCTTCTCCGTATAAAGAGCACCAACTTTTAAACAACCATTCAGGTAAGTTAACACTATTATTTGGAAGCAATTTTATCCATTCATCTTCATTTCTTAACATGCTACGAAGAAGGCCATTAACAAGTTTTGATTGTTTGTCTCCTCCGTATTTTTTAGCCTGCTCTACAGCATTATTTAAAACGGCGTGAGGAGCTATTTTAAGCCAAATCAATTGGACACTGGCTATTATTAAAATGCTATTTAAATATCTATTTCTATCCTTGATTCCAAAATTTGCATAATGGTTGAATACAATTTTAGCTTGTTTTTGTCTTCTCATAGATGTGTTTATTAGTAAGTAGACAAACGCCTTATCTCTTTTATCTAATTTATTAAAATCAATAGAATTTTTGATTATGTCATCAAACTTTTTTTCTTGATAAAAAACAAGCATCCATATCTCTAATGCTATTAATCTAGCATTTTTAATTTTTTTTGAGCTTGGGTTATGCTTATTCTGATTATTCAAAATAATTAGTTCCTTGTTTTCACGAAATTTTTTAGTATTATACTTTATAATATTCCATCTATAAAACGAAAGTATACACATATGAAAGACGAAGTTTTAATAATTAATAATAATAACGAAAATAAAAAAATAAGTAATAATAAAATCGAAACTAATTTATCAAAAAAGTTACTTAACCAAGATCCTGCTGAACAGGGTGGCCCCAAGGGTCTGGAGCCTACTAGGTATGGGGACTGGGAAAAAGGAGGAAGATGTTCTGACTTTTAAATTTATAAATTTTTAGTTTATGTGAAAGTTATATTAAAATGAATGAATTAAAGTCTCAATTAATAATAAATGCTGGAATTAGAATTGCTGAACAAAATCTAGTAAACGCATATCTTGTAAAAAGAGGGGATAGCGAAGCAGGGTCAATTTTTGTAAAAATTGATACATTAGATGGAAACGCCAAACTTTTCTGTAGAAACTTAAGTTACGACTTAGAACATGATAAAACTTTTGTAGAATTTGTTGACCAATACCCTGATAACAAAATAAAAACATTAGATATTGATAAACGAATTAGTAAAGAAGTTATGATTGATAGAGATTGCTGGGTTATCGAAATAGAAGATAAAAACGGCTTTAATCCATTTTTAAATTTAGATTGTTAGTGTTTCAATTACTTCATCTCTTTTGTAAAGCCCTAAATATTCTGCTTTTAATTTAAGAACTGCATTGATATTTTTTAGAGTAGGTGTTGGTACATTTAATTTAACACCTATTTCTATCAATGCACTCATAATTGGATCAATTTCGAGAGGCCTCTTCATCTCAATATCTTGTCTTGTAGAAGGTTTGTGTCCAATAATAGCTGCGGCACCATTAATTCTATCATTAATAGATACATTAAATTTAATTCCTAAAGCTTCTCCAACATTTTGACATTCTTTCATCAGTTGAGTTACTAAATATCTTGTACTTAGATCGTTTCCAATAATATCCAAGCTTGCTCCAGTTATTGCGCTAATTGGGTTAAAAGAACAATTTCCCCAAAGTTTAATCCAAATCTCATCTCTTATACGTTTTTTTTGAGGAGCTTTTAAGCCTCCATCAATTAGCAGGCAAGATAGTATTTTTAATCTTTCTGAATTGATACCATCAGGTTCGCCAAGACTAAATCTATTGCCTTCAATATGTCTAATAGTACCTGGTTTTTCAATTTCACAAGCAGGGTACACAACACATCCTATTGCTCTTTTTGGATTGATGGTTTCCCAGATTAATCCTTTTGGGTCAACAGATTCTATATGCATATTATCTAATTGAGTTCCAGAGTGGGCATTGTAAAAGTACCACCAAGGCAATCCATTAACTGCTGATAGAACAGCAGTTTTTTCATGGAATAAAGGTTTTAAAGAAGTGGCAATATTTGAGATAGAATGAGCTTTTACGGCAAGTATTACATAGTCTTGAGTATCTAAATCATTAGGGTTATCTGTAACTTTTAAATTAAAGTTTTCTGATATATTATTTGAAATTAAAGTTAATCCAAATTTTTCAATAGCCTCTTTATGAGGTCCTCTAGCTATTAATGATACGTTTGCCCCTGCTTTGCTTAAGCAAGACCCAAGATATCCGCCAATTGCCCCTGCTCCATAAATACAAATATTAACCATTATTTCTTCCTACTCTAATCCTAATTTGGCAGCTAAACCTATACGTTGAAGTTTACCAGTAGCTCCTTTAGGTATTTCATCTAAAAAACAAATATATTTTGGAATTTTAAAGTTAGCTAATTTTTCACTAGCATATTTTTTTATTTCTTCTTCACTACATTCGGCATTATTTTTAAGAACAAGCGCAACCCCAATTACTTCGCCTAGAAGATTATCTTTAACTCCAAATGTTACTACTTGTTCAATTGCTTCATGTTCCATCAAAACATTATCTATTTCTAATGGAGATATTTTTTCTCCTCCACGATTTATTATTTCTTTTAATCTTCCAGAAATTTTAAGATATCCATCTTTATCAAAAAAACCTTGATCACCAGTTCTAAACCAACCATTAGTAAATGCTGTTGCATTAGCTGCATCATTGTTTTCATAACCTTTAGTTACATTATCTCCACGAATACAAACCTCACCTTCAAGGCCATTTTTTAAAAGGTTGCCATTCTTATCCATAATACATACTTCAGGTCCGGCTGCCTTCCCAACAAACCCAGCTTTTTGTTTCATTGGAGGCATAGGATTTGAAGTCATTTGATGAGTAGCTTCAGTCATGCCATAGGCTTCTATTACTGGAGATTTAAAAACATCACGCAGTTGATCAAAAACAGCTGGTGGCAAAGAAGCGGACGATGACCTGACAAACCTTAGACATAAATTTTCTGCGAGTATTAAATTCCTTTTAGCACGCATTAATATTGCTTGATGCATGGTTGGCACACCAGAATACCATGTTATGTTTTCTGATTTTGCTTTATCCAAAAATTTTAATGCATTAAATCCACTACTTGCATAAACGGATGCACCGGCACCAATTGAGGCGCTCAAAATCGCTATAAGTCCATGAATATGGAATAAAGGCATTATGTTAAAACAATGATCATTAGAAGTTAACTTGAGAGTTCTTGAAATATTTATAGCAGAAGAATAAATGTTCTTATTAGTAAGGGGAACAACCTTAGGTCGAGAAGTTGTTCCAGAGGTGTGAAGAACCAAGGCTTCGTTTTCTTCATGTGGCAATTTAAAGTTAGATTGTTGATCATATAAATTAAAAATTCCTATAGGTGCTCCATCAATTTTTTTTATTTCACATATTTCTATGTTTAGTTTTTTTGCAGCTTCTACAACTGGATTTGAGCTATTTTTTTCTACAATCACGATTTTAGGCTTTAGATCATTTAAATAAAATTCATACTCGCTAAATGTATATGAAGGGTTTAATGGGGCGGCAGACATATAGCTAGAAACTGCTAAAAATGCTGTGGCCATTTCTGGTCCATTAGGTAAAATGATTGCGGCTCTATCAGTATTAGTAAGGCCTTTAAAAGATAATTGGCCCGAAATGTTATGAATATGCTCCTTTAAATCTGAATAAACAATCGTTTGGGCATGATCTGAAGTTATGGCAACGTCATTATCTTTGTTATCATTTATTAAATTTCTAACCGTTTTTGTTATCATTATAAAGTTCTCCACAAAGAATTTTATTTAACTTTAACAGTCAAATTATTTTATTTACAATTTAAATTATTTTATTTGTTAATAAAAATTAAATTGGATTAAGAAAAAAATATAGTTATACAGACATCAATTTTATTTATATGATTAAGGAACTACAATTTTGTTTGATCAAATTATTTTTCTTGAGATTCTGCCTTATTTTTTAGGTTTAGTTGCCACAGGTATCACAGGAGGTCTTATAGCTGGTCTTTTAGGCGTCGGTGGGGGAATTGTAATAGTTCCTGTTTTATTTTGGATATTTACTTCTCTTAATTTTCCTGACGAAATTTTAATGCATATGGCGATTGGTTCATCTTTAGCTACAATTATTCCAACCTCTATATCTTCAGCTCGAGCACATTATTTAAAAGGTTCAATTGACTTAAATGTATTAAAAAAATGGGGCTTTGGAATATTTTTAGGGGCTTTAATAGGTGGTTTTATGGGAAAGTATTTTGGAGCAAACGAGTTAAAGCTTATATTTGGCTTGGTTGCTTTTTTAGTGGCTATAAATATGCTTATAAAAAACTCTTTTACAGTTAGTAAAAAATTACCTGTTTCAAGATTCATAAATTTCCTTTTTTCTAGTTTGATTGGTTTTATTTCATCTTTAATGGGAGTAGGTGCAGGGACAATAGGAGTTCCATCTTTAGTATCTTTTTCTGTGCCTATACATAAAGCAGTGGGAACTGCAGCTGCATTGGGTCTTTTTATATCTGTGCCAGCAACTATTGGTCTTGCTTTTTCAGGCCTTGATGTTCCTAACAGACCTCCTATGAGCATAGGATTTGTAAATTTAATTGCTTTTTTTATAATGTTTCCTGTAACAGTTATTTTTGCACCTTTCGGTGTTAAAATTGCTCATTTAATAAATCAAAGGTTATTAAAAATAATTTTTGGTGGTTTTTTAATAGTTACTTCACTAAAAATGCTTTACTCAATCTTGCTTTAACTAAGAAATTTTTTTGCTGATGGACTAAGTTCTTCATGTTCATTATTAGATTGAATTTTTGATGCTAATTCTTTGCCAAGCTGAACTCCCCATTGATCAAAGCTATTTATATTCCATATGAATCCACAAGAAATAGTTATATTTTCATATAAGGCCAATATCATTCCAATAGAATAAGGGTTAGAGTTTTCCCAACTTATTATTGTAGAAGGACGTCCTCCAGAAAAGTTTTTATAAGTATCAATATTGTCAGAAGAGCCTACCGCTAACGTTTCGGCTTGAGCAATTGCATTAGTAACTAGATGATTATGATTGCCTTCATAATCATCCAACGCTTTGGTATTAATTATGTTTCGTGATATTAATATGTCTAATGGTATTTTTTCTATGCCTTGGTGTAAAAATTGAAAAAAACTATGCTGTGCATTTGTTCCAACTTCTCCCCAAACAAGAGGACTCGTTGGCATTAACAGTTTATCTCCTTTAATATCAACGCTTTTGCCATTGCTTTCCATTTCTAGTTGCTGAGCCCAAGAAGGTAGTTTTGCTAATCTATGGCTATATGGAACAATGCAATGACTATAACTATTTAAAAAATTACGATTCCAAATTCTTACTAAAGCTAAAATGACTGGAATATTATGATTAATATCTGCAGTCATAAAATGTTTGTCCATTTCATGGGCGCCATTTAAAAAGTCTTTGAAATTGCTTTCTCCAATACTTAGAAGAATAGGTAAGCCAACCGAAGACCATAAGGAGTACCTTCCTCCGATATTTTCAGAGAACGCAAATATCTTTTTTTCGTTAATACCCCATTCCATAGCTTTGCTTACAGTAGCTGTGACTGCAATCATTGAGTTTTCAACAGATCTTCCAGACTTTAACAGCCATTGTTTAGCTAGTTGGGCATTTTTAATTGTTTCGGAAGTTGTAAAGCTTTTGGAAGATATAATGAAGATAGTTTTTTTAGGATCGCAGTTTTCTAATAGATCACTTATTTGTGATGGGTCAACATTAGAAACGTAAGATATTTTAATCCCTGTTGAATAGGACTTTAATGCTTCAGTTACCATAAAAGGCCCTAAATTAGATCCTCCAATTCCTATGTTAACAATATGATTAATTTCTTTTTCATCGAAAATTTTATTTGCAAAATTTTTTAATTTTATCCATTCTTTTGTTTGAAATCTATTAGGGTTACGAAGAGAAAAATGGTCAACAGATCTATTTTCAGATGTATTGATTTTTTTTCCAGAAAACATGTCCATTATTTTTTGTTTTATATTACTAGCTTTAGCAAGTTTTACTAAATCGTCTTTAATTTCTTCATCGAGAAGTTGTCTAGTCAAATCGATAGTTAAGTCTCCAAGTTTAAATTCAAAATGTTTCATTCTATCTTTTTTAAACATTAAGTTTTGAAGATTAGGAATTCCATTTGATTTTAATTTTTCAATAAGAATTTTTGTAATTGGATTATGGGCTAATTGCATTTTGTTTCTCGTAATCTGCTGAAGCATTTATTTAATAATTTATTATCATATGATAATAGACTAATATCTTAACAAAAATATTAAAAAGAAATAAACCTCATATGATTTATAAAAAAGTTGTCATTATATATTCACTATTAATTTATATTATTTTTCATTCCTTTAGTTTTGCAGAAGATATTAAGTTTAATGGATTAATAATATTTGATTTTTGGATAAAAGAATCTATTGGAAATAGCTCTACAACATCTGGATATATAACTATAAAAAATAATAATGAATTTGATGATTATTTAGTTGAAATTAAATCTAACATATCCAATAAATCTGAAGTTCATCAAATGATTGTTGAAAATGATATTATGAAAATGAAAAGTTTAGTGGGTGGCATTAAAGTTAAAGCCAAAAGTATAATCTACTTAAAGCCAGGAGCTAATCATATAATGTTTATGAAATTACAAAAAAAAATAAAATTAAATAGCGTTCATCAAGTAAATTTAGTTTTTCAAAAAGCAGGAAAATTAATTTTAAATATGCCTGTTCATAAAACATCTTTTGTTGTTAAAAATCATAAACATAAATAACAATGATTAATAGCTAAATTAAATGCAAAAAAATATTCTAAAAATTTATCTAAATTAGAAAAATATTTCTTTTTAAGTAAAAAATAAAAAATATAAAGAAAATATAGTAAATAAAACATTGATAATAAGAAAAATTTTCTTTAATTGATAATTTTATTTATGAGGATTTAAAATGACTAATTCAATACATCCAGAGACTATAAGTTTACATGCCGGTTGGAGAGCTGATGAAACAACCGGATCAGTAGCAGTCCCTATACATCAGACAACAAGTTATCAATTTAAAGATACAGATCAGGCTGCTAATTTATTTTCTTTATCTGAATTAGGAAATATTTATACAAGGATAATGAACCCAACTAATGATATTTTAGAAAAAAGAATTGCAGCTTTAGAGGGTGGTGTTGCAGCATTAGCTTTATCATCAGGTCAAACTGCGTCTGCATTTGCCGTTCAAAACTTAGCTAAAGCAGGTGATAATATAGTAAGTTCAACAGACCTTTATGGAGGAACATGGAACCTATTTGCAAATACATTAAAAGATATGGGGATTGAAGTTAGGTTTGTAGATCCAACAAACCCTTCTGCTTTTGAAGAAGCTACAGATGATCGAACAAGAGCTTATTATGCTGAAACCCTTCCAAATCCTAAATTAAAAGTTTTTCCAATTTCAGAAGTTAGTGCAATAGGCAAAAAATATGGTATTCCATTAATAGTTGATAATACAGCTGCTCCTGTAATATGTAAGCCTCTTGAACATGGTGCAGCTATAGTTGTTTATTCATTGACAAAATATATAGGAGGGCATGGTAACTCTGTTGGGGGCATGATTGTTGATGGAGGAAACTTTGATTGGGAAGGCGCAGGCAAAGAAAGGCAGCCAGCACTAAATACACCTGATCCATCATATAATGGCGCAGTTTGGGTTGAAGCTGTGAAACCTTTAGGGCCAATTGCTTATATTATTAAAGCAAGAGTAACATTATTAAGAGACTTAGGCGGAGCTTTAAGTCCATTTAATGCGTTTTTGATTTTACAAGGTCTTGAAACTGTTAGTTTACGAATGAAGGCGCATTGTGAAAATGCAAGTAAAGTCGCAAATTTTTTAGAAAATCATGATTTGGTATCTAAAGTGATTTATCCTGAATTGCAAATTGGAAATTCTAAAGCTTCTGCAGATAAGCATCTTAAAGGAGGCTATGGAGGATTAGTCGGATTTGAATTAAAGGGAGGCATCCAATCTGGAAAAAAGTTTATTGATAGTTTAAATTTATTTTATCATGTAGCTAATATAGGTGATGCAAGAAGTTTAGCTATTCATCCCGCGAGCACTACTCATAGTCAGTTAACATCTGAAGAACAGATTAAAGCGGGCGTTTCAGAAGATTATGTTAGATTATCAGTGGGAATTGAGAATATAGAAGATATTATTAATGATTTAACACAAGCTTTAAATAAAACAAAAATATAAAAATAAATCTAATTAATTAAGGTTAAAATTAATTTTAAAA
>JAQBXK010000009.1 GCA_027625145.1 Pseudomonadota bacterium | reverse complement strand
CGTTAAAAAAGCAAATAACAATGCTTTCAATTTTGACATTAAAAATCAAGCTGATATCCAGTTTACTGAGTACACAGCAAAGCAAAATGATCACTATGATTGGCATCACGATGTTCATTGGAACGGAGAAACAGACTTTGATAGGAAAATTTCAATTACTTTACAGTTAAGTGATCCTATAGAATATGATGGTGGTGATTTTGAGTTTGATGAAATTAATACCAATGCAGATTTTAAAAAAAAAGGAACTTTACTAATCTTTCCTTCTTATCTTCGTCATAGAGTTCTTCCTGTTACTTCAGGTGTCAGACGATCTTTAGTAGCTTGGTTTTGGGGGCCTAAATGGAAATAAGTTATTAATAACAAGTTATTTTTTAATTAATAAATAACCAATTTTCATTTTTTATAATTTAACCAATAAAACACCTATTGACATTAAATTTTATTCTTATTAGAGTTTAAGTTATATAATAATGGGGGGAATTATGACTATAATTTCAAGAAGAGTATTAAGTCCAATCTCAGGTAAATCTGAGATTGCTATTGAAAGAGCTAAAAAATATAGAGATATAATGATTTCTAATGGAGTGAAAGCAAGATTAGGAATGTTTGTTGGAGGTGCGTTAAATGGTTCTCTTCAACTAACAGCAGTTTATCCTGATATGACATCTGCAACAAAATCCTATGCTTTATTAAGTCAAAATAAAGAAATGATTGATTTAATGAAAGAGAGAGCTAAAAATCCCTCTGGTGTGCTTATAGGTCCTGAAATATATAGAAGTGTTTATGGGGCGCCATCTCCAAGTCATAATGTTTTATTGATTAGAGAGTATGAAGTAGATAGAAAATCACTTCCTCAATCTATAGACTTGTTATCAGAAGTTGAAGAAATCTCAAAAACGGAAGATACTAAGTTACTTGCGTTATATCCAGTCATTGCTGATAAAATGAATGTTTTATATGTTGTTTATTATTATTCTTCTATTGCATCAATGGGAGAAATTATAGATAAAATAGGAATGTCAGAGGCATTTCAAAATATAGTAAATAGAGCTAATGAAATTGGAACATTAAAGTCTGCAAATGTTATAAATAATATCTAATATTTTAATTTAACCTAAATATAAAAAGGAATTAAAAAATCTTTTAATAAACCTGATGAAGTTAGAAGTCCTGATAAAGCAAATGTTCATGTTTGTGACTTAGGTGGAGTTGCTGCCGCTAAAATGGTTCTTCAGCCAGGATGGAGTTGGTCTACTTGTATAAAGCCTATTGTTGGAGGTGAAAGTTGTCAAGCTCGTCATGTTGGCACTATTTTATCAGGTTCTATGTCAGCAAAACACAATGATGGCACAGTTGATACTTTTGTTGCAGGAGATGTTTACGTGATTGAGCCAGGCCATGATGGTTGGGTTGAAGGTGATACTGAATGTGTTGCATTAGAATTTAATGCAACTGCAGCAAAGACATATGCTACAAAAAATTAATATTTCAAGCATTAGCTATTTTCATAGCTAATGCTTTTAGGAGGGTTATAAATGAAAAAAACGTTCTATTTATAATCTGATTAAAGAAGATCAATAAGTTTTTAATTAGGATTTATTAAGGTATATTTGTGGCATTTTCATATTTATTCGATTTGCATAAATCTTAAAAATGCATTTAAACTATAAAGAAAATAATTTTCTTTTATAAATAATTTCAACTATAATATTTTGTAATCAAAGATTTATTAATTGTTTTTAAAAAACTATTTTTTATATATTTCATTGATACATATTTTATAAATATAACTTTATTTCATCATAAAAAATTATGTCAATAAACAGAAAAAAAATATGGTCTTTGTCTTGGCCTGTAATCATTGCAAATTTTACAATACCTTTAGTTGGCTTAACTGATACCGTTATAATGGGTCATATGCCAAATAGTCTATATATTGCTTCAATTGCTTTTGGAGGGATTGTATTTAATTTTGTATATGCTGGATTGAATTTTCTTAGAATGGGAACAACTGGAATTACAGCTCAAAAAATAGGTGAAAAAAATCATGAAGAAGTTTTTTTTAGCTTAATAAGACCGTTGTTATTAGCCTTTTTTATTGGTATTTTTATATATCTTCTTAAAAATAAGATATATAATTTTTCTCTTTATTTTTTAACTCCTAACAAAGAAGTCCAAGATATTTTTAAGGAATATCTTTTTATAAGATTGATAGGGTTGCCTTTTGGATTGATAAACATGGTTTTTTTGGGTTGGTTTTTTGGGATGCAAAAAACAAAATCAGTTATGTTACAATTAATTATAATAAATTTTGCTAATATTATTTCTTCAATTTATTTTTCTATTATCTTAGATTTAGGAATCTATGGTGTAGCAATTGGAAGCGTAATTGCTCAATTTTCTGGTTTATTAATTTCTATATTAATGTTTTCAAATTTTTATAAAAATCTTAATTTCCAAAAATTTAATATTAAAAAAATAATTAATTTTCAAAGTTTTGCACCTTTATTTTTAATTAGTAAAAATTTATTTTTAAGAACAATTTTTTTAGTTTTTGTTCAAGCATATCTTATTAAAAAGGCTGGCTTAATAGGGATCAATGAATTAGCTACAATGGAAATATTATTAGTTATTTTTAGTTTATCATCTTATTCATTAGACGCTTTTGCACATTCAGCAGAAACTTTGGTTGGCAATTCTATTGGTTCTAAAAATAAAAATGACTTGTATAAATCTATAAAAAGTTCAACTGAATTAGCTATTATATTTGCTTTAATTATAGGATGTATTTTTTATTTTTTTGGTAATTATTTAATAGCTATTTTTACTGACATTAAAATCTTAAGAATGTTAACTGCTGAAATTTGGGCACTAGTTATTATTACCCCTTTTATTTCTACTCTAGCTTTTCAGTTAGATGGTATATTTATTGGAGCAACATTAGCAAAAGAAATGAGAAACTCTATAATGATTGCATGTCTTATATTTTATTTCACATTAGAATTCGTAATAGATGACAGTTTAAATTTAAAAAATTTATATTCATGTTTTCTTTTGTTTTTAATTATAAGAGGTATCGTTTTAACGATGTATCTTAAAAGAGTTTTTACTTTAACAAGTAATAAATAACCATATATTTTAACTGTTATATAGTTGTTTGATTTTTAATGAAGTTAATTATTTTTTCCATTTACTCTATCAAATTAGATTAATGAGGATTGCTTTTATAAATTAACAAAGAGTTCTTTTTGATGACGGCTAGGTAAACGGAACAAATAGTTTAAAAGTAAATGAAATTAAGGATCAAAAGATCTTAAGTAATCTTATGAATGTATGTAGAATTATATTTTTTTGACAAATATTCACCAGCTAAAATCTTGTTCTCTTTTGAGATTATAGTGTCATATTGTGGATTAAAGAAAAAAGGAATAGAATACCTCTCCTTATTATTTACTTTAACTCGATGGTGAGTAGCTTTGATTATTTTATTTGACCAGATCTCTAACATATCTCCAAAATTTACTATAATTTCATTTTTTTTTGCTGTTATTTTCCCCCATTTTTTTGATGGTAGCTCTATTTCTAAACCAGGAGTACCGTTAGTAAATAAAAGAGTTAAACATCCATAATCAGTGTGCGTTGCAATTCCAAAGTCTTTGTTAGAAAGTTCTTTTGATCTTTGGGGGTAATAGTTACATCTTAGAAGTGACATAGGTATATTAAACTTATCAGAAAAGTAATTACTTGAATAGTTAAGCGAAATTTCTATTTGTTTAAGTATAGAAAGAGAAATGGTTTCACAAGATTTATAAAAAGACATTATAGTTTTCTCAAATAATGGGATCTGTTCTGGCCATATATTTTTGGAGTAATATGGTAACTCTTCAAATTTGTGTTTGAAATTAATATTTGGGCCACAATCAAATATTTCTTTATAATCAGGGTTAAAATCTTTATTTACTTGTTCAGCTCTTAACCCACCCCATCCTCTATTAGAAGAAGTATTTGACATAGTTACCTTACTTTTATCTTCAATAGATTGATTAAAAAACTGCTTATATATTGAAAAAACACTCATGATATTTTTAAAGTTGATTGGATGATTTTTTATTATTAAAAAACCATATTCAGTTGCAGCTATTTTTAATTTTTCTATTTCTAGTTGGCTATTTATACTATTTTCATCACACAATATGTGATAATCAATTTTAGGAATATCAAACAGCATAATTAACCTAAGTAATAAAATATAATGATCAAATATTAAAGCAAATTTATTCTTTGTGAAGTCTTATTATAATGTTTTATTTTTAATAAAATGATTGGCTTTTTCAAATATGAATAATTTTCTTTCATTAGGCATTTTTTCTAAAGATTTTATCAAAATTGATAATCTTGGATTAGTTTTAAAAAAAGAAATATTATCATTTATAAATTTCCAATAAAGCCCATCAACAATATCTGCCCAATCGTCTTTTTTATAATTACTCATCTTAATTATATAATTTGAACCGCAAGAATAGGGCTTGGTCGCAAAAACACCTCCATCAGCAAATAGACCCATTCCATATACATTTGGTTTCATTACCCAATCAGAAGAATCTACAAACATTTCCATAAACCATTTGTAGATTTCTTCAGGATGAATTCTTGATAGGTTCATTATGTTAGCTATTATCATTAATCTTGGAATATGATGTGTGTATCCATAATTAATACAATCTTTAATTGTATCATCTAATGGCTTGATTCCTGTGGTTCCTTCATACCAATCTTTAGTTAATTTTTTATTATGATTCCAATAATTATGATTTTTATTTTCATAATCTTTGTAATGATAAATACCTCTGATAAATTCTCTCCAACCTATAATTTGACGAATAAATCCTTCTGTAGAATTAATAGGTATTCTTTGTTCAACTGAAAATTTTAAAGCTTTATCTATTATTTCCTTTGGAGTAAGGAGTCCCATATTCATTATTGGACTTAATCCGCTATGAAACAGGAAATTGTTTTCTGAATGAATTGCATCCTCATAATTTCCAAAATTAATGAATTTAACTTTTAAAAAATTATCTAACCAACATAATGCATCTTTTCTATTTGTAGGCATCCATAAATTATTAATTAAACCAGGGTGATCGCCAAAATATTTATTTATTGAATTTTTGAGTTTATCTAAAGATAAGTCACTAAAGTTTTTGGGAACTAAAGGAAGAGTAAATTTTTTAGGTATTTTTTTTCTGTTTTCTTCATCAAATGACCATCTGCCCCCGGCAGGTTTTCCATCTTTATCTAAAAGAATAGATAATTTTCTTCTCATTAGTTGATAAAAACTTGCCATTCTTATTATTTTTTTTTGTGATAATGCAAATTCTTTAAATTCTGATCTTGAACATAAGAACATAGGGGATTTAAAAATTTCAAAATTTATTTTGGTATCTTTAATAAATTTAACAAATTTTTTTTCAAAAAAATGATCTTCAATTTCAAAATATTTAATATTCTCTATCTTATGATGATCAATGGTTTTATGAATTTTTTTTTCAAAAGTATCTTTAAAGTCATTATCTTCTATTGAGTGATAAATTACTTGATAACCATTTTGAATCAATTCTTCTTTATACTGTCTCATAGCTTGAAAAAACATTAGTATTTTTAACTTATGGTGTTTGTAATTGATACATAAGCCATAATCTTCAGCCATAAAAATTTTATTAACGTTTGTTTTTTTGATGTATTCAATTGGAAATAGTTGGTTACCAAGTATTAATAAAAGATTATTATTGTGCATAATTCCTCATAAAATTTAAATAGACAATTATATAAAAGCTTATATGTTTCACGGATAGTTATTATCGTTAATTATACGTATTATATAAATAAGGGTTGCTCAATGAATTTAAATGATTGTTATAATTTTAAAGATTTTAGAAAATTAGCAAAAAAACGTCTTCCTTCACCTATTTTCCATTATATAGATGGAGCAGCTGATGATGAAATTACATATAACAGAAATACAGAGGCATACAACGATTGTGATCTTATTCCAAATGTTTTAAGAGGCGTAGAAAATGTTGATTTATCTACGACTATTTTTGGCAAAAAACTTGATCTTCCATTTTATTGCGCACCGACTGCTTTGCAAAGACTTTTTCATTACGATGGTGAAAGAGCCGTTGGCAAAGCTGCTCAGAAATACGGAACAATGTTTGGTGTTTCTTCATTAGGAACAGTCAGTGTTGAGGAGATTTCGTCTATAGTATCTACACCTAAAATGTTTCAATTTTATTTTCATAAAGATAGAGGTCTAAATGATAGTATGCTTGAAAGAGTTAAGGCAGCTAAATTTGATGTTTTAGCATTAACCGTTGATACTATTACAGGTGGAAATCGTGAGAGAGATCTAAGAACTGGATTTACCTCACCTCCTAAATTAACTTTATCTAGTCTTTATAGCTTTGCTTCTAAGCCAATGTGGGCAATTAATTACTTAACAAAGCCAAAATTTGAATTACCTCAATTGCAAGATTATGTAAGTGAAGGAACTAACACCGCTACATCAATAGGGTCTTATTTTTCTTCAATGTTAGATCAATCTATGAATTGGAAAGATGCAGAGCGTTTGTGTTCTAAATGGGGTGGTCATTTTGCTTTAAAAGGTATTATGAGTGTAGAGGATGCAAAAAAGGCAGTTGATATTGGTTGCACCGGTATAATGGTGTCAAACCATGGTGGACGTCAATTAGATGGAGCAAGAGCGCCATTTGATCAATTGGCAGAAATTGTTGATGCTGTAGGAGATAAAATAGATGTTATTTGTGAGGGAGGTATTCAAAGAGGAACTCATATTTTGAAGGCCTTGTCAGTTGGAGCCAAAGCTTGTTCAGGTGGAAGAATGTATCTTTATGCTTTAGCAGCAGCAGGACAAAAAGGGGTTGAACGTGCTTTAAATCTATATCGTACAGAGTTAGAAAGAGATATGAAATTGATGGGATGCACAAATATTAAACAGCTTAATAGATCAAATATTAAGTTTAGATAATTTTAAAAAATGAAATTCTTAAATTTTAAAAAAGTTGCAGATATTTTTTTAATAAGTTCTGTTCCCATGGTCTCATGGAGTTCTTCTAAACCAAATATTTTCAAACCAAACTTTAATACGTTTTTTATTCTTTGTACTGGATTATTCATTTTTGGTTTAGGTGAGAGCATTTTAGTTGTTTCTCAATATGGAGCAACTCCTTGGACTGTTTTAGCAGAAGGGGTTGCAAAGAAAGTTAATATAGGGATTGGTTTTTCAACTTTTATCATTAGCGTTACTGTTTTAGTTTTTTGGTATCCTCTTAAAATAAAGCCAGGATTAGGAACTATAATGAATATCATTATAATTGCTATGACTATGGGTGTTTTTATCCCATTATTATCCTTTGTTAATGAAATTTTTAATGGACTTTTTTTAGCTATTTTAGGTACATTTCTTGTTGGATTTGGTTGTGGTATTTATTTAATTGCTAACCTTGGTCCTGGAACAAGAGATGGCTTAATGACAGGCATTGCCAAAAATTATAATAAACCTATTAGTTTTGTTAGATTTAGCATTGAGTTTTTTGTTGTTTTTCTCGGATGGCTTTTAGGCGGGACTTTAGGAATAGGCACAATAATCTTTGCAATTGGCATTGGTCCTTCAGTATCATTAAGTCTTAAAATAGTTTCTTATTTAAATAAGTAAATTTATAAGGTTTTAATTAAAAGAGAAAAGCCAAGTATTATTAATGTTGCTAATATACATATTCTAAATTGTTTTTGATTAATTTTATCTCTTATTTTTGTGCCTATTTGTTGTGATATAAATGCAGGAATTATAAGTGCTAAACTTACAATTAAATCTTGTTTTGTTGCAAATCCATAATAAATTAGGGAACCATATAATGGAAATGAGCCAATAAAATACATTGTTGATACTGTTCTTACAAACTTTTCTTTTGGCAGGTCCGCGGCTACTAAATATGCTAGCATTGGAGGCCCATAAAACGTTGATAATCCTCCTAAAATACCAGATCCAAAACCAATAACTATTGTTATAGTTTTTTCCCAACTTTTTTTAATATTTTGAATTTTTATACCAAAGCAGTTTACTAAGGCTGCAAAAATAATTGATACTGCAATTATTTGTGTAATTGTATTAATATTAATTTCTAGTATTAAACGCGCACCAATTATTAGTCCAACAATCAGACTTAGAAACATTGGAAGAAATCTATAACTACTTACGCCTTCTTTAAATTTTATTTGCAAAAAATTTGTTAATAATATGGGGGCACAAAGAAGTATCATTGCAGTTGTTACAGGTATTGCAAATGCAATTATTGGTAAAGCTACCATAGGCATTCCAAATCCTAAAGTACCTTTAACTAAGCCTCCAAAGAAAACAGCAGTTATTATAATAATAATTAATGTTGGATCAGAATACATTGTGAATCATTAAAAAAATATGTTAATTTATTAGATATTTCTATTATAAAGATTAACATGTAAAGCTTTTTTATTTCTTTTAGAGTAATTATGAAAAACATTATCAAATTTCTACAAATAAGAAGATCTATAACAGCAAAAAATATGATTGATAATAATATTAATGAAGATGATTTAGAAGCTATATTAGATTGTGGAATTAGAGTGCCTGATCATGGAGCATTAAATCCTTGGAAATTAATTGTAATTAAAAACAATGCAAGGTTTAGAATTGGAAATGATATTTTAGCTAAAGAATTTAAAGTTAATAATCCGACAGCAACTGAAGAAGAAATAGATTACGAAAGAAAAAGATTTTGTAGAGCTAATGTTATAATTGCAGTTCTTTTTAAACCAGTTTCTCATCCTAAAATTCCTTTATGGGAGATGGAATTATCTTCTGGCGCAGTATGTACAACGCTTCTTATAGCCGCTCAATCCTTAGGTTATGCAGCGCAATGGTTAACTGAATGGTATGCTTATAGTAAAGCTATGATTATAGAATTAGGAGGTAACCCAGATACAGATAAAGTTGCTGGTTTTATTTATATAGGGAATAAAGAAAAAGATCCAATAGAAAGAAGAAGGCCTAAAAAAGAAAATGTAATAGATTTTTTAATAAAGTAATCTTAAAAACTTTCTGCATATAAACATTTTTCAAAAATATCGCTATCTACGTTTCCACCTGAAGCAATCACTAAAACATTTTTATTTTTTATGTCTATTTTTTTTGAAATAGCAGCGGCTAATGCAACAGCACCTCCTGGTTCTAAAACAATTTTAAAATATTTATATGCAATTTTCATAGCTGTTAATGATTCAGTGTCACTGACTGAAATTCCACCGCTTAAATTTTTTTTATTAATTTCAAAAGTTATATTACCAGGCTTATTTGCTAATAATGCATCACATATTGAGTGATTTTCCATTGTATTTTCAACAATCATTCCAGCTTCAAGGGATTTTTTAGTGTCATCAAAATTTTGAGGTTCAACAGAATATATTTGAGCATTAGGATGATATGCTTTTATCGAGGTGCTTACTCCGGCTATTAATCCACCGCCTCCACAGCAACATAATACAATATCTGGGATAACATTGATTTCTTTTAATTGTTGTACAGCCTCTAACCCAGCAGTTCCTTGGCCAATAATAACATTGACATCATCAAAAGGTGGGATAATTATAGCATTTTGCTGTTTTGCAATAGCTTTTCCTATCTCTTCACGGTTCTCAGTGTTTCTATCATATTTTATTATTTGTGAACCCCAAGCGATTGTTCCATCTAATTTAGTTTTAGGAGAGTCTTTTGGCATTACAAGAGTAGCTTCTCGTCCAGTAATACTTGCTGCTGCAGCAACAGCTTGAGCATGGTTCCCGCTCGACCATGCAACTACTTTCTTTGCATCTGATGGCAATTGAAGTATAGTATTCATTGCTCCCCTAAACTTAAATGCACCAATAGTCTGTAAATTTTCAGCTTTAATATATATATTTGATTTTAATTCTTTGTTTACATGATCTGATTTTAATAATGGCGTTCTAACAATTTTACCTTTTAATCTTTCGGCAGCTTTAATTATAGAATCGTTCGTAACCATTCCTATCATTAGAATTGTTTTCCCTTAAATAAAATAAAATTCTTAAACTTGTTAATTTTGAATGAAATAGTTATGATATGCAATCATTATTCACAATACAGAGGTTATCATGTTATTTCACAGTTCTTACACAGCTCTTTTAACTCCTTTTAAAGATAATCAAGTAGACTTTGATGCTTATCGTAAATTAATAGATTTTCAAATTGAGAATGGAACTAATGGATTAGTTCCTGTTGGGACAACTGGAGAGTCTCCTACGTTATCTCATGAGGAACATAAAAAATTAGTTGAAGTGTGTATTGATCAGTCAAATAAGAGGGTTCCTGTTATAGCTGGAGCTGGTTCTAACTCTACTGCTGAAGCAATTGAGTTTGTTAAGCATGCTTGTGATGCTGGAGCAGATGGTGTTTTAGTTGTAACACCTTATTATAACAAGCCAACTCAATCTGGTTTGTTGGCACATTATAATGAATTGATAAAACATTCTACAAAACCAATAATTATCTATGATATACCTGGCCGTTCAGTTATTCAGATGAGTGATAATACTATGGCTAAATTAGCGGAAAATGAATTGATTGTAGGTGTAAAAGATGCAACAGCAGACTTAGCTAGACCAACTAGATTACAAAATCTTATTGGAGATTATTTTATTCAATTATCTGGTGAAGACGGAACGGCTTTAGCTTATCTTGCAGCTGGAGGTCATGGCTGCATTTCAGTTACTGCGAACATTGCTCCAAAGCTTATTTCTGAAATGCATAATGCATGGAAGTCAGGAGATATATCTTTGTGCCAAGAGATCAATAAAAAGCTTATGCCTCTTCACGATGCTTTGTTTTGTGAAACTAGCCCAGGCCCTTTGAAATATGCGGCATCATTGCTAGGAATGTGTTCTCATCAAGCAAGATTGCCGATAGTAGATATTGAGGATAGTAGTAAAAAAAATGTCAAAAAAGCACTTGAAATAACTGGTTTATTGTAAAGTATAATACTAAATGAAACAAAAAGATTCTAAATGTATATCTCATGGAAGGGTGGCTGAGAATAGGCGTGCAAAATTTGATTATGCAATTTTAGAAACTATTGAAGCGGGCATTATTTTGTTAGGCAGTGAAGTTAAAAGTTTAAGATTAGGAAGAGCCAGTATAGCAGAATCCTATGCTACAGAAGAATCTGGTCATATTGTATTAATAAACTCAAATATACCTGAGTATAGCTCAGCAGCATTTGGCCAAAATCATGAGCCTAAAAGAATTAGACGGTTATTAATTCATAAAAAAGAAAGAAATAAAATTTTTGGTAAGATTAAAAAAGAGGGCTGTACAATAGTTCCTCTAAGTCTTTATTTTAATCAAAAAGGGCTTGCCAAAATATCTCTTGCTATTGCTGAAGGAAAAAAGAAAGTTGATAAAAGAGAAGTTATAAAAAAACGAGATTGGGATAGAGAAAAGCATAGGTTATTAAAAAATAACAATTAAAATATTTGTATTAACTTTAAAATTAACTACTAAAGAGAATATGAAAAAAAAAAAAGATTTAATAATAGGGATTGGAGGAAATATAAACTCAAATGAAGGGCTTCATCCTATAGAAGTTGGAAAAAAGGCTATTAAAAAACTTCAATCTTTATCAATTAATATTCAAAAAATATCCAGCTGGTATATATCTGACCCAATACCTAAAAATGACCAACCTAAATTTTTCAATTGCGTTGTTGTTGGCAACACTTTTTTAAATGAAAACAAAGTTTTAGAAAAACTTTTATTAGTTGAAAAACAATTAGGAAGAATAAGAATTAATCTCAATGATTCAAGATCTGTCGATCTTGATTTAATCGATTATGATGGAAAGATTTATAAAAGTAATAATTTAATTTTACCTCACCCCAGATCTCATTTAAGAAGATTTGTTATGGAGCCTATCGCTGAAGTTAATCCTTTTTGGATTCATCCAGTGTTTGGCTTGAATGCAAAACAATTATCAAATCAATTAGCTAAGCAAATTATATCAATATATGAAAGTAATAAAAAAATTGATTGATTTTTTTGTGCAAAGTCTTTAATGAACTAAAATATCTATGGAGTATTAAATGGCAAGAGTAACAGTAGAAGATTGTATTAAAAAAATTCCAAATAGGTTTGACTTAGTTGTTGCTGCCTCTCAAAGATCAAGAGAGATATCAAATGGAATGAAAATTGAAGTTGAAAGAGATAACGACAAGAACCCTGTAGTCTCTCTTCGTGAAATTGCAGAAGATGCTGTTGATCCTGCTGCATTGCATGAAAGATTTATTAGATCAATGCAAAAAAATATCATTAAAAAAGAAGTGATATTTGAAGAAGAAAGTTCAGTAGAAGAAGAATTTTCAACCTATCTTACTATTAATGACTCAGATGACAAATTAGTTTCTAGTTCATCTATTAATTCAAAGAACACTGATGTTGAAACATCATTTGATGATGTGTCAAAAGATTTAATTAGAAACGAAGACTAATTTAGATTTTTTAGTTTCATGTCTTTCTTATTTTTTGTTAAGATATAAAAAATATAATTTATATCAATGAGATTTGACAATAATAATGAATATGTCAGCTAATAAAATTTATAAAAAAATTTTAACTTATGATACTTCGGTTTCCAAAGAAGTCGTCTATAAAGCATACAATATTTCCAAAAATGCTCACAGAAACCAACTTAGAGGAAGTGGGGAGCCATATTTTACTCATCCATTAGCTGTAGCTAATGTTTTAATTGATATGAAATTAGATTCAGCAACTATTGTTACTGCATTACTTCACGATGTTGTAGAAGACAGTGCTTATACTCTAGATGATATAAAACAAAATTTTGGAGTTGAAATATCTAAGTTAGTTGATGGTGTTACAAAATTATCTAAATTAGAAACAAGGTTTGGGCTTGCTCAAGCTGAAAACTTTAGAAAATTATTATTAGCTTCATCGGATGATATCAGAGTTTTATTGGTTAAACTTGCTGATAGGTTGCATAACATCAGAACTATAAGTGGTATTAAAAATAACCAAAAACGATCAAAGATTTGTTATGAAACTTTAGAAATTTTTGCTCCTTTGGCAGAACGTCTAGGAATAGTAGCAATACAAAGAGAATTAGAAGATAGATGTTTTGCTGAAATTAAACCAGAAACAAGAAACTCAATAATCAAAAGATTAGATTTTATATATTCACAAGATAAAATTAATATTCCTTTTATTACAAAAGAAATTGAATCTTTTTTTAAAAAAAATAATGTTAATTGTGAAATTACAGGACGTATTAAAAGTAGTTATTCAATATGGAAAAAAATGCAGTTTAAAAAAGCTAATATGGATCAATTGGCGGATATAATGGCATTTCGTATTATAGTTGACGATAAAGCATCGTGTTATCAGTCTCTTGGACTGCTTCATCAAGAATATACCGCTATTATGGGTCGTTTCAAAGATTATATTTCAGCACCTAAACGTAATGGTTATCAATCACTTCACTCAAGTTTGATAGGTCCGAAAAAAACTAGAATTGAAGTTCAAATTCGTACTTCTCTTATGAATGAATATGCCTCCAAAGGAGTTGCCGCTCACTGGATGCATAAAGGTAAAGCTAAATTTTCTGAAGGAATTAGATATAAATGGATAAGAGAACTTATTCAAATAATAGAAGAGAGCTCAGATCCTGAAGATTTTTTAGAAAATACAAAACTAGAAATGTATAATGATCAAGTTTTTTGTTTTACTCCAAAAGGTAATATGATCATTCTTCCTAAGGGAGCAAATGCCGTTGATTTTTCATATGCAGTTCATTCGGAAATTGGCAATTCAGCTGTTGGAGCAAAAATAAATAATAAAACGAGGCTTATCACAACTGAAGTCCATAATGGTGATCAAGTAGAAATTTTAATTTCTGAAAATGGATTTCCTGATCTAAAATGGATTGACAGTTGTATAACTGGAAAAGCTAAAGCAGGTATAAAAAGGTTTATCAAAAACAGAGAAATTAAGGAGTTTTCTCAAATGGGAACGGCTTTATTACAAAAAGAATTTAGACAGCAGAATAAAACATTACATGAAAAAAGTCTTATCAAAGTAATGGAAGTATATGGTTTATCTGATTTAGAAGAATTATTAATACAAATAGGAAAAGGTAACATTAATTCTAGAGAAGTTTTAAGCATTTTATATCCTAATAAAAAATTAGAATCTCAAAATATTACTGCATTGAAAAAAAATAACATACAAGATAAAATAAAAATTAAAGGCGTTATTCCCGGTATGGCTATACATTATGCTCACTGTTGCCATCCATTGCCAGGCGAAAGAATTGTAGGAATTGTTACTACTGGAAAAGGTATTACTGTTCATGCCATAGATTGCTTTTCTTTAGAAAAATTTCATGAAATGCCAGAAATGTGGCTTGAAATTACTTGGGAAAGAGAAGGAGATGCCTTTCATAAAGGAAATTTAGTTACAGTTTTAGCTAATGAGCCAGGAAGTTTAGCCGACGTTACAAAAATAATTAGTGCAAACAATGGAAATATTTCTAATATTCAGGTGATTTCAAGAGATTTAGATTTTTATAAATTTAATATAGATCTTGAAGTAAAGAATATTAGTCATTTAAATCAGATTATAGTTGCTCTTAGATTATCCCAATTTGTTGAAAGTATTGAAAGAGGTAAAGAATAAAAGTGTCAATCTTTAAAAAACACAAATCTAAATCGTTTAAATTTTTTATTCAAAAGTTTTTATCATTTAATAATTTAAAAAGAATGGGCATGTATTATTGGTTTCGTTTAAATAGACTACCAGGCTCTACATACTCTATTTCAGCAGGGTTTGCTTGTGGTTCAATGGTTTCTTTCACACCTTTACTAGGATTGCATTTTTTTTTAGCTATACTATTTGCTTATTTTTTAAGAGCTAATTTTTTTGCGGCGTTGATAGGAACAGCTGTTGGGAATCCAATTACTTTTCCTTTTATATGGGGATTAATTTATAATATTGGTGTTTTTATAACTTCTAAGCAAGATGCAAGTATAATAAATCATATAAGTGTTAATATGATCCTTAATCAAACTTATGAAGTTTTATTGCCAATGTTAATTGGAGCCTCTGTTATCGCGTTACCTGTTTGGATAGTTTCATACTTAGTTATGTCTGCTTTTGTCTCATCATATAAAAAAGCAAAAAAAAGAAAAAATAATAATATTTGAAATCAATTGTATTTATAGGGTTATGATATTGAAAAGTTATATTAGATTAGGCGTAAACATAGATCACGTGGCTACTATCAGAAATGCTAGAGGCGGGTTTTTACCTGATGTATCACGAGCTGCACAATTAGCTGAAAAAGCAGGAGCAGATTTAATTACCGTTCATATAAGAGAAGATAGGCGTCATATTAATGAAATTGATCTTCAAAATGTATTAGAAGCTATAAGCATACCATTAAATTTAGAGATTGCCGCTAATGAAAAAATGGTTTCTATAGCTAAAAAATTTAAACCTCATTCTGTATGTTTTGTTCCTGAAAAAAGAAAAGAAGTAACTACAGAAGGAGGTCTTGATGTTTGCTCTAATATCGAGAATTTAAAGAAGATCATAAATCCTTTGTTAGACAGTGATATAAACGTAAGCTTATTTATAGACCCAAATGAAAACCAATTAATAGCATCTCATAACCTTGGTATTAAAACAATAGAATTTCATACAGGATCATATGCTAATGCAACAAATAATAAGGATAAGTTATTGGAACTAAAACAAATGAAAGAATGCGTTTTACAAGCTCAAAAACTAAAAATTGCTTCTCATGCTGGTCATGGTTTGAATTATGAAAATGTATCTTTGATAGCGTCAATACCTAATATAGTAGAGTTAAATATAGGACATTTTTTAATTGGCGAAGCTATTTTTCATGGTTTAGATAATGTAATTAAAAAAATGCGTAAGATTATAGAAGATGCCATCAAATGATTTATGGAGTTGGCACTGATATTCTGGATGCTTCAAGAATAAGTAATATTTTAAAAAAATTTGATAAAAAATTTATTTCAAGAATTTATGGTAAAAATGAAATTAGTTTTCTTAATAAAAAGTTAAAAAATCAAAATTTATTTCTAAGCAAAAGATTTGCAGCTAAGGAAGCATTTTGGAAAGCTATGAGCCCACAAAGAGGAGATGGTTTATTATTTACAGAAATAGAAGTCTTGAATGACAAAAATGGCAAACCTTATTTTTATTTTTCAGGTAAAACAGAAGAATATATAAAAAAGAAAGAAGAAGGATTACATGGTAATTTAAAATTTGATATTTCATTATCAGATGAGCCTCCTTACGTAATAGCTTTTGTAGTTATTTCACTTGCTCTAATTGGATAGGTAATGCATAAATCAGAGTGTTAATTTTAATAGATTATATCAATTTGGAGATTTTAGTATGCGTGCAGCAAAAAACAGTTTTGGAGAGTTGATCAAAACTTTGATGGTTGCAGGTTCTATTGCTATCATTTTTAGATCTATTTTTTTTGAACCTTTTAATATTCCATCTGGTTCAATGATCCCTACTTTATTGGTTGGAGACTATTTGTTCGTCTCCAAATATTCTTATGGTTATTCTAAATATAGTTTTCCATTTGGTGTAGTTCCTATTAATGATCGTATTTTTGATAAATCTCCTGAACGAGGTGATGTAATTGTTTTTAGAAAGCCAGGAGACGAAAGCATAGATTATATTAAACGCTTAGTTGGATTGCCTAATGACACAATACAAGTAAAAGAAGGTATTTTGTTTATAAATGGTAAAAGTGTAAATAGGATTAAAGCTAATATAGGAACAATGAAAAATATTAACGGTAATCAGCAGACTTTAATAGAATATAAAGAAACCTTTGAAGGAAGTGAATATCATAAGATTATAGAATATAGTGATATTGATAATTTTGATGATACTATAGAATTTAAAGTTCCTAAAGATCATTTTTTCTTTATGGGCGACAATAGAGATAATAGTAGAGATAGTAGGTCATCTGAAGTAGGGTTTGTTCCTAAAAAAAACTTAATAGGAAAAGCTCAAATAATATTCTTTTCTCATGATAGTTCAGCATCTTTTTATGAATTTTGGAAATGGCACAAGTCTATAAGATTTTCTAGAATAGGGGAGGCTATTAAGTAATTGCTGCTTGATCAATTTGAAAAAAAAATAAATTATAAATTTAATAACCAAGACTTATTAATTGAAGCTTTAACTCACTCAAGTTCCTCCATCTCAATTTCTCAAAATTATGAAAGATTAGAGTTTCTTGGTGATAGAGTTTTAGGCTTAATATTAGCTGAATATTTTTTTAAATTATTTCCTGAAGTTAATGAAGGTTGTTTAAATGATTATTATCAAAAATATGCTAATCAAGACTTTCTTGCTGAATGCGCTCAAAATCTAAAAATAGCAGACTTTATACAAACTCAAAAAGGGGATAATTTGTATAATAATAAATCTATTTTAAGTGACGTAATTGAATCACTAATTGGAGCAATTTATATTGATTCTAATATCAATGAATGTAGAAATTTCATAGAAAATAAAATACTAAACATGGTTTCAAAAAGCTCGCCTCCTCTTAGGCACTCTAAATCTTTACTTCAAGAATTTTGTTTAAAAAAATATAAAGTGTTACCGAAATATTCGATGACCAATAAATCTGGCCCTGACCATAATCCAGTTTTTACTGTCTCGGTTTGCGTTAATCAAGATACTTTTATGTTAGGTGAAGGATCCAGCTTAAGAATTGCAGAAGAAGTCGCGGCTAGTAAATTGTTGGGATTTTTAAATATTTAATTTTAATAGCTATATTTAAGGTATTTTATTGGAAAATAAATTAAAAAACAGATCTGGTTTTGTTAATATTTTAGGTATACCTAATTCAGGAAAATCTACGTTAATAAACAAGATGGTTGGTAAAAAAATATCAATAGTTTCTCATAAAGTTCAAACCACAAGGTTTTGTGTAAAAGGGATTACTTTATATGATATTGATAAGGAAAAAGGCATTCAATCTCAGATTATTTTTATTGATACACCAGGTATTTTTAATGCTAAGAGGAGATTAGATAAAGCCATGGTTTCTGCTGCTTGGTCAGAGCTAAAGTATTGTGATAATGTGATTTTTATTCATGATGTTTCTAGAGCTAAAATTAATGATGAAACTTTGAAAATTATAGAAAGACTGATAAAAATTAAAGCTACTGCAATCTTAGTTTTAAATAAAATTGATTTATGTCCAAAAGATAAGTTATTGGAAAGAACATTAAATATTGAAAAACTATTTGATTTTCAAAAAGTTTTTATGATTTCAGCTAAAAATGGGAGTGGATGCAATGATTTACTTTCTTACCTTGCAGGCGTAATGCCTGTACACCCTTTTTTATATGATAAAGATACAGTATCTGATTTGCCTGAAGCTTTACTAGCATCAGAAATAACAAGAGAAAAGTTATTTAATACTTTAAATCAAGAATTGCCTTATAATTTAATGGTTGAAACTGAGAAATGGTCAATAAACCCTAATAAGAGCATTAATATTGAGCAGGTAATATACGTTAATAAAGAGAGCCATAAACCAATTATATTAGGCAAAGGTGGGCAGAATATTAAAAGAGTAGGTATTGCTTCACGTAAGGAATTAGAAGAATTATTAAATTGTAAAATTCATCTTTTTTTATTTATTAAATACAAAAAAAATTGGATGGAAGATCCTAGAAAATATTCTTCTATAGGTCTGGATTTCAATGCCTGATTGGGTAGATCAAGGTATTATTTTGTCCGTGAGAAAATATGGAGAAAAAGGCTTAATTACTCAGATACTTACTGAAAACCATGGAAGGCATTCCGGATGGTTATCAGGTTATTCAAATAAAAATATAGTTTCACAAGCTCAACCTGGGAATATTGTCTCTGTTTCATGGAAATCAAGATTAGTTGAACAAATGGGTAATTATAGAATTGAATTAATTTCTTCTGTATCAGGTAAAATATTTGATAATAAATTAAAGATTTTAGCTTTAAGTGCAATGTGCTCATTGTTAGAAAAAATTTTACCAGAAAGGCAAAAATATGAAGAAGTTTACAATGCATCAATTGCTTTTTTAAATCTAATTATTATAGATGATGATAGAAATATTGATTACTGGCTTGAAGGTTATGTCAAATGGGAAATAGGTGTTTTAGGATCTATAGGCTTTGCATTAAAATTGACTGAATGTGCAGTGACCGGAAGTAAAAATGATCTATACTTTGTAAGTCCTAAAACAGGAAAAGCTGTCTCAAAACATGGAGCTGGTAAATTTGCGCCTAAATTATTAGCACTACCTTTTTTTTTAGGTGGATTTGTACATGTTGGTTCTAATTTTTATAATGAAATTGTTGCAGGGTTAAAAATTACTACTTATTTTTTTGAAAATAAATTATTAGCTTCTATTAATAATGAAAAAAGTAATATTATGCCTAAAGCTAGAACTAGATTTATAGAAATGATCGAAAAATTTTAATTTTTAAAAAAGGTTAAGTTAATGAGTGATAACGATTTAAAAGATGATAATGTTATTTTAACTAGTTTTTCACAAGCTATATCAGAACGTTACTTATCTTATGCTTTGTCCACTATAACATCTAGATCGTTACCTGATGTTCGCGATGGCCTTAAGCCTGTTCATAGAAGAGTTTTGTATGCAATGAGGCAATTAAAACTTAATTATAATCTAAGTTACAAAAAATCAGCAAGAGTAGTTGGTGATGTGATGGGTAAATTTCATCCTCACGGTGATGCTGCAATATATGATTCAATGGTAAGGATGGCTCAAGATTTTGCATTAAGATATCCTCTTGTTGATGGTCAAGGAAATTTTGGAAATATCGACGGTGATAATGCTGCTGCAATGAGATATACTGAAGCAAGGATGACTAAGGCAGCAGAACTGCTTTTATTAGACATTGACCAAGATACTGTTGATTTTCGAGTTACTTATGATGATGAAGGTAAAGAACCTGTAGTGCTGCCATCAGCTTTTCCTAATTTACTAGCCAATGGTTCTCAAGGAATTGCGGTTGGAATGGCTACTTCTATTCCTCCTCATAATATCGGAGAATTATGCGATGCGATAATCCATTTAATCAAATTTCCTAATGCTTCGGACAGTACTATAATCAATTATGTTCATGGACCTGATTTTCCTACAGGAGGAATTTTAGTTGAAAGTAGAAACTCAATTGTTGAAGCCTACAAAGCGGGTAAAGGTGGGTTTAGGTTAAGGGCTAGGTGGAATGTTGAAAAGTTAAGTGCTGGGCAATGGCAAATTGTTGTAACAGAGATACCTTATCAAGTTCAAAAAAGTAGATTGTTAGAAAAAATTGCTGAGCTAATGGAAAATAAACATCTTCCTATGTTGTCAGATATTCGGGATGAAAGTGCAGAAGATATAAGATTAGTACTAGAACCTAGAAGCAGAAATTTATCTCCTGAAATGATTATGGAAACACTTTTTAAAAAATCTGATTTAGAAACAAGATTCTCTCTTAATTTAAATGTAATAGATGACAAAAATATTCCTGGAGTTAAGTCTTTGAAAGAAGCCTTACAGTCCTGGTTAAATCATAGGCAAATCATTCTTCAAAGGAAAAGTGTATTTAGAGTTGGTCAAATTGAAAATAGAATAAATATTTTAAATGGTTATATAACTGTTTATTTAAATTTAGATAAAGTTATTGAGATAATTAGAGAAGAAGATAAGCCTAAGGAAATATTGATTTCATATTTTTCAATAAATGAGATTCAAGCTAATGCTATATTAGATATGCGATTACGTTCTTTAAGAAAGCTTGAAGAAATAGAATTAAAAAAAGAATTAACAACTTTGCAAATTGAGCTAGAAAATTTAAATGGCATACTTAACGATACGGACAAACAATGGAATATTATATCTCATGAGATAAAATCTCTAAAAAAAGATTTTGGTGATTTGGTCAATAGGCGAACTAGTATTGAAGATATACCTGAAGTAGATGATTTTAATGAAAACCATTTCGTTTTAAAAGAGCCAATCACAATAATTTTATCTGAACAAGGCTGGGTTAGATTCCAAAAAAGTCATATAGATAAAGATGTTGAACTTAAGTATAGAGAAGGCGATAAAGAATTATTTATTGTCCACGCATTAAGCACTGATAAAATAATTTTCTTTGCTGATAATGGTCGTGTTTTTTCTGTTCCAGCTAATAAATTACCTTCTGGCAGAGGGTTCGGTGAGCCTATTTCTTTAACTATTGATTTAAAGTCAGAAAATAAAATTATATCATGCTTTCCATATTTTGATGGCAACGTAATGATTGCTTCAACTAATGGTTATGGGTTTAAGCTTAACTCAGCAAATTTAATTGCCCAAACAAAAACGGGCAAGCAAATTCTTATTGTTAAAGGAGAAGTTAAAGCTAAAGCATGTAAAGAAATTACTGGAGACACTGTTGCTATCGTTGGAAATAATAGAAAATTGATTGTTTTTCCTATAGATGATTTGCCTGTTCTTAATAAAGGAAAGGGAGTTATTCTTCAACGTTATAAAGACGGCACTTTATCAGATTTTACTTCATTTAATAAAAATGAAGGGTTGTCATGGAAAATGAATGGTGGTCGAAAAAGAGTTGAAACAGATCTTCTTACTTGGGAAGGAAAAAGAGGGGGGGCTGGTAAATTGGCTCCGAATGGATTTCCTAGGCCTCCAATATTTAATTAACCTTTTTTATTTATCATGTTAAATATATGTTTTTGTTCATTAAAATGTTATTTATTTAGGCAAAAATCCTTTAAAAAGCATTTTTATTAAAAAAAAACACTAAATTATAATTTAATTATTTTTTTATTAAAATAATTAATATAACGTAAAGTAAATTTAATTTTATATTTATAAAAAATGGGAGATATTTTATGAAACGTAGAGACTTTATTACCAAAGCTGGTGTAGCTGCTGGTGCGAGTGTTGTCGCCGCATCTGCTCTATCAACACCTGCTTTAGCTGCTAAAAAAGTTGAGATGAATATTGTTTCAACTTGGGGTAGAGACTTTCCTGGTTTAGGAACTGGTGCTCAAAGGTTAAGTAAAAGAATTCAAGAAGTTTCAGGTGGAGAAATTGTAACTAAATATTTTGCTGCTGGTGAAAAAGTTGGTGCATTTGATTCTTTTGATGAAGTTGCATCTGGAAACTCTCAAGCTTATCACGCTGCTGATTATTACTGGAAAGGAAAACATCCTGGATGGAGTTATTTTACATCTGTGCCATTCGGTTTGACTTATACAGAAAACGCTGCTTGGATTCATCATATGGGCGGACAGCAATTATGGGACAAATTAGCTGATGGCTTTGGTCTTAAATGTTTATCTGCTGGGAACACTGGCGTACAAATGGGTGGTTGGTTTAAAAAAGAAATAAATACAGCTGAAGATCTTAAAGGTCTTAAAATGCGTATTCCTGGCATAGGTGGTGACGTTATGGCTAAGGTTGGGGTTTCTCCAGTTTCTTTACCAGGTGGGCAAATTTATGAAAATTTAATGTCAGGCGCTATTGACGCTTGTGAGTGGGTTGGTCCTTGGAATGATTATGCTATGAAATTCTATGAGGCAGCTGAATATTATTATTATCCAGGAATGCATGAGCCAGGGGGGTTTACCTCATTAGGAATGAATGCTAAATTTTGGAATGATTTATCAGAAACTCATAAGCAAGTATTAATTGCTTGTGCACATGAACATAATGATTATAATTCTGCTGAATATAATGCTAAAAATGGTACTTATTTAACTAAAATGATTAATGAGCATGGTGTTAAATTAAGAAAGTTTAGTGATGAATTATTTGACACATGGGGTGTTGGTGCTAAACAAGTTTTTGATGAAGTTCAGCAGCACAGTGATTTAGCTAATGAAATCCACACTAGTTTTGCTAAAGCAAGAGATGATGTGGGAAGATGGAAAAATCTTTCTGAAGCTACTTATTATGCGCAAAGAAATAGAGTTTTAGGTATTGAAAATTAATCTTTACCTATTTTAAATTTAAACAGGCATCATTATTTTGATGCCTGTTTATATAAATTAATTAACTTTTTTGATTTTAGAGTTTTTATGAATCAAACTACCATTTTACAATATAATTTTTATGTTTTAATAAGATTTTTTGGTTGGCTAATGGTTAGCTTAATGCTTGCCTTTGTTATAAATACTTTTGTGACTTTAAGCCTTGAGTGGCCAACAATTTTTTCTATTTTTATTCAAAATAAAAGTAATTATTTAAATTTATTTCAAATTTTATTTCAAATTTCAATGTATTTATTTGCTATTTTTGGTTCTTTTTTTTATGCAATTCGCATGAGAAATATATCACTTAGAGATGACTCTGAGCTTCTTAATAAATTTGTAAATTATTTTATTAGAAGTTGTTTTTGGGCAGTGGTTTTTGTTGGTTTAATAGATGTGATCATTTCTTTTTTAAGGGTACAGGATTTTTTAGTTAATGTTGTAGGTCAAGATTTAGCTACTCAATTAGGAAGATCAAAATTTAGAGGTCCTTATATTCATATCCCTTTAGTTTTTTTAGGTTTTATTGTTGGATTTTTTGTTAAACACATCGCTTTCACATGGTTGACATTTCTTGTTCTTATAGCTGAATTTATAATAGTTATTACAAGATTTGTTTTCTCTTATGAACAAGCTTTTCAAGGTGATATTGTTAGATTTTGGTACGCAGCACTATTTTTGTTTGCTAGTGCGTACACTTTATTCGAGGATGGTCATGTAAGGGTAGATGTAATATACACAAATTTTAGTAGAAGAACTAAGGGAATAATTAATTCCTATGGATGTATCTTTTTAGGAATGACGTTATGTTGGGCTATCCTGCTTTTAGGAATGTGGGAAAAAACTAATATTATTGTAAATCCAATGCTTAGTTATGAATCTGCACAAGCTGGTTTTGGCATGTATACTAAGTATTGGCTAGCTTCTTTTCTAGCAATTTTTGCCATTTCTATGATGATACAATTTGTAAGTTATCTTTTTGAAAGCACTGCTGATGTGTATAAAGAAGAAGGCCACAGAGAATTAGGTGAAATTTTATCACATTAATATTTTAGGATTGAAATGGAATTCATTTTTTTATTAGTATTATTAGGTATTATGGCTTTTGCTTTGGCTTCTGGTTTTCCTGTGGCTTTTGCGCTTCCGGGGTCAGCAATTATTACTATAGTTTTAGCTGGTGGCTTTGGTTATTTAATAGAAAATGATACAACGGCCTTTTTTGTCCAGGACGGTCCTATTAATTGGTTAACTGCTGGCGTTACTAATTTTAGAGGTATCTATTGGGAAGTAGAAAGAGACACATTAATAGCAATTCCTTTATTTATTTTTATGGGAATTATGTTGCAACGTTCTAAAATTGCTGAAGATTTATTGATAACCATGGCGCAGCTATTTGGAAGAGTTAGAGGTGGACTTGGTATATCTGTTGTTTTTGTCGGTGCATTACTTGCCGCTACAACTGGAATTGTTGGAGCAACGGTTGTAGCTATGGGCTTAATTTCATTGCCAGCAATGTTAAAAAATAAATATTCACATGGATTAGCAACCGGCACTATTGCAGCGTCAGGTACTTTGGGACAAATAATACCTCCTTCTATTGTATTAATCATTCTTGCCGATCAGCTTTCAAGTGCAGTAGATATTGCCGACATGGCTAGAAAAGCTATGTATAAAGAAAACACTGGTCAATTAACTATGCCATCAGAATTTGGAGTTAATTCTACAAGTGCTGGAGATATGTTTATGGGAGCATTGCTTCCTGGGTTGCTTTTAGTTTTATTATATATGTTATATATTTTAGTTGCAGCGTATTTTAAGCCCAGTTTAGCTCCAGCTGTGCCTCTTGAAGGTAAGCGTGACAAATCTTTTGTTATAAAGGTTTTTCTTTCGTTAATTCCACCTCTAACATTGATTTTCATTGTTCTAGGGTCAATTATTGGAGGTATTGCTACTGTAAATCAAGCAGGAGCGATTGGAGCGGTAGGAGCTCTTATTATGGCTGGATACAGGCTGACATCTGGGAAGAAAAGCTGTTTTTATCCATCTATAATAGCATTAAGTTCAATAGCTTTTTTATTGTATATAACAACCGCGTTTAATGTGAATATTAGATCTATTCAAACAGATAATGACGTCATAGGTATTGTTTTAGCATTAATAGGAACTATTGCCCTTTTTATATCTATCGGTTGGAGTGCTTGGAGAGCTTTTAAAATTGATGATACTCTTCAAGGAGTAATGCTCGAAACAGCTAAAACAACTTCTTTAGTATTTATAATTTTATTAGGTGCAGCTATGCTTACAGCGGCATTTAGAGGATTTGGAGGTGAGGATGTAGTAAAAGATTTTCTTATTGGAATGCCAGGAGGTTTTTGGAGCCAATTTATCATAGTTATGTTAGTTATTTTTGTACTTGGTTTTTTTCTTGATTTTATTGAAATTGCGGTTGTTGTTGTTCCTATTGTTGCTCCTATTCTTCTTATGGATCCGAGCGCTAATATTACGGCAGTTTGGCTTGGAGTTATGATTGGATTAAATATACAAACCTCTTTTCTAACTCCTCCTTTTGGTTTTGCCTTATTTTACTTAAGAGGAGTTGCTTCAAAAATTGTAACAACTATTAGTATGTATAAAGGGGTGGTTCCATTTATAAGTTTACAAATTTTTGCAATGATGATTGTTGGGTATGCAGAACCGTTTGTTAACTATTTGCCAACAAGATTATCATTATTAGGTAATTCGCCTCCCCCACCAATGAATCCTAAATTACAGACATGCATTGAAGATTATTTATTTAATGAGTTTAAAAGCATTGGTGCAGATGTAATTTTGTCGACCAATGAAATTAAAAAAATAGATATTTCTTATATGATAAAACGTGACCAACAAAATTTAATAAAAAGTTTGAATAATATTAACTCCTCTTTAAGTCTTCTTCCTGAAGTTAAAAAAGCAACTAATGAAGTTAATATCAAAGCTGAATTATATAAGCCAATTAGAAATGAAGTCAGATTTTTAGAAAGAAAAATTGATAAAGCAAAAGAGGAAGTTAAAAAATATAAATCTTTATTGCAGACAATAGACAAAGAGAATGAAAATTCTAAATGGATGAATATCAATTCTAAAATTAATGAAGAGAATTTGATTATTCAAAAATATTTAAATGAAATTCCAAAGGATTGGAAAAAAATATATAAAGAATTTAATGATACTATAAAGAAAGAAAAAATTGCTCAAACAAAATTTAGAAATGCAGCAGACAAAGGGTATGAAGAGTTAAATAATCAAATTTTATTAATTAATGATTTAGAAAATCTTATTAGTTTTAAAAATCAATTTAACAAATTAATTGAATATTCTAATTCAATTGAAACTATCAACAAGATTGAGTATATGAATTTTGCTAAAGATTTAGAAAAAGATTTTAGAAAAATTAGAGGCAGTTATAAAATTGTTAGTCAAATTAATAAATCTCATAAAGAAATGAGAAGGCAATCTCCTAAATTTGATAAAGTTAATGATTATATTAGTAAAGCCTTCAGTCTTTATCAATTAGAAGCAGAATGGCGCTTAAAAGCTAAAGAAAATTTGCTACCTAAACTTGTTGAATTAAATACAAAAATTAAAGGTAATATTGGATTAAGAAAACAATCTGAATTGCCAGTTGAACAAGCAAAAGGTATACTTATTTGCCAAACATTTCACAGAGACTTATCGCTTTATTTCTAAAATTTTAAGGTATAAATAATGCAATCATCAAAAATGTCATTTAAAAACATGATGGTTGCGCCTCACCATCTTGCTTCAAAGACTGGTGCAGATATCATGAAAGAGGGTGGCAATGCTGTTGAAGCTATGATTGCTTCAGCAGCCATGATTGCTGTAGTTTACCCCCATATGAATTCAATGGGTGGCGATAACTTTTGGTTAATTTCTGATAAAAATAATAAAGTTTCTGCGATCGAAGCATGTGGAAGTGCAGCTAAACTTGCTGATATTGAATTCTATAAAAGAAAAGGTTTTAATACTATTCCAACTAGAGGATCATTAGCTGCTTTAACTGTTCCAGGAGCTGTTGCTGGATGGAAAGCTGCATATGATTTTAGTGTAAAAGAACTCGGAGGAAAATTGCCTCTTAGTAGACTTTTATATGATGCAGAACAAACTTCTAAAAATGGAATTGCTGTTACAAACACTTTAAGTAATAATTTAACATCTAAGTACTCACAATTAAAAGATATACCTGGATTTAATGAAATTTATCTTATTAATAATAAATTACCAATTATTGGTGATAAATTAAAGTTTTCAGCCATGTCAGAAACTTTTTCATGTTTAATTAAAAATGGCTTTGATGACTTCTATAATGGTGATCTAGCAAATAAGATATGTTCAGAACTTGAACGTTTAGGGTCACCTTTAAGAATAAATGATTTTTTGAATTTTAAGGCTTCATTTGTAAAACCTTTAAATTTAAAAATCAACAAAGCAAATATTTATAATTTACCTCCTCCAACACAAGGTATCGCTTCATTATTAATATTAGGAGTTCTTAATAATTTAAGTAATTGTTATGATGATGATTTTTCTCTGATACATAATATAGTTGAGGCTACAAAAGTTGCATTCAAAGTTAGAGATAATTTTGTATGTGATCCTAACTACATGTCTACTGATGTTAATGCATTTTTAGAAAGTAATTTTATTAAATCATTATCTAATGATGTTGATCAAAATAAAGCACTTCCTTGGCCAGAGGCTTCAGTTGGAGGTGACACTGTTTGGCTAGGTGCTTCAGATAATTATGGTAATTCTGTAAGTTTTATTCAAAGTATATACTGGGAATTTGGTTCAGGCTTAATATTGCCTGAGACAGGCATTACTATGCAAAATAGAGGCATTAGTTTTTCTTTAGATGAAAAACATTTTAATAAATTAATTCCTGGACGTCGACCTTTTCATACTATTCAACCTGCTCTTGCTCATTTTGATGATGGTAGAGTTATGCCATATGGTACTATGGGCGGTGAAGGTCAACCTCAAACTCAAGCTACAGTTTTTTCAAGATATGCTTATCAAAATTTAGATCTTCAATCTTCAATTGACAAACCTCGCTGGTTATTAGGCAAAACTTGGGGAGACGAAAGTACATCTTTAAAAATTGAAAATAGGTTCTCTAGTGATATATATAATAAATTAAAAAATATTGGTCATAATCTTGAATTACTTGGTGAATTTGAAGAAGTTATGGGTCATGCGGGCGCGATAGTCAGACATCCGAATGGTTTAATTGAAGGCGCCTTTGATTTAAGAAGTGATGGATCTTCAATAGGAGAATAGGATTAAATGTTATTCCATGAACCGTCTTCTAATATTTGACCAGGTTTAAAACGGATTTTATAAGCCATACTAGAGACTTCTTTAATATAATATCCTAGATACAAATACTTGTAATTATTTTCCATTCCATACATGAGGCATTTAATAATCATAAAATTACCTATTCCAAATTTACTTAAATCAGGATTAAAAAAACTATACACCGCAGATAAAGCATTATTTTGTTTATCAAATAACATAACCCCTAATAATTTTTTAAAATTATCTCTAAATTCCATTAAATATGTTTTAACAGAAGATATTTCTATCATAGAAATAAAATCATCTTCACTCATGTTGGACATTGATCCTCCTGGATGTCTATGTAATTGATATTTTTTAAACAAACTATAATGTTCTTGAGTGGCAATATTTTTAACGATTTCAATATTTATATAATTTAAATTATTAGAAATACGTTTTAAGCTTTTAGTAAATTTAAAATTATTAATAATAACTCTATATGATTTACATGAATTACAGTTATCGCATGCTGGTCTATACATCCAATTTTCTACTCTTCTAAATCCATTTATTACTAATTCATCATGGATTGAGTTATTAAATGTAATATCTGTAGCAATTCTTTTTTCCACCCGCTCAGATATGTATGGGCATGGCGCAGCTTTCGTAAGCATATATATTGATTGTTCTAAAATATTTTTTTTAATTTCCATCATGCATTTATATACGACTTAAATATTTATTTTTTATTGTCTTTTAATTGCTGGGCAATGAATGGAGCAAAATAAGTTATGATACCATTACATCCAGCTCGTTTGAATGCCATCAAACTCTCCATAATTATTTTTTTTTCATCAAACCAGCCATTTTTGATTCCGCCCATTATCATTGAATATTCGCCAGAAACTTGATAGGCGTAAACTGGTATTTTAAATTCCTGTTTAACTCTATAAATAATGTCTAGATATGGCATCCCAGGTTTAATAATTACCATATCTGCTCCTTCACTTAAGTCTAAAGCAATTTCTTTTAGAGCTTCATCTGAGTTAGAAGGGTCCATTTGATAACTTTGCTTACCTTTAGTCGATAAATTACCTAAAGATCCAATAGCATCTCTAAATGGACCATAAAAAGCAGATGCATATTTTGCTCCATATGACATAATTTGTACATCGTTGTAACCCGCATTATCTAATGCATCCCTTATAATACCAACTCTGCCATCCATCATATCACTTGGAGCAATTATATCACATCCTGCTTCAGCTTGAACCAATGCTTGTTTACATAATGTTTTTAAAGTTTGATCATTATCAATTTCGTCATTAATTATTATGCCGTCATGTCCATGATCGGTATAAGGATCTAAAGCTACATCACAAATAACCCCTAAATTCTTATTTATACTTTTTGAAATTTTGATAGCTTCACAAATTAAATTGTCTTTATTAAATGCTTCTTTACCATCAGAACTTTTTAAACTTTGTTGTATCATTGGAAAAAATGCAATTGCGGGAATATCTAAAGAAGAAATATATTCTATTTCTTCTTTTAATAAGTCTAAAGAAAATCTATGTATTCCAGGCATTGATTCAATTGGTTCTTTTTTATTATTACCAAAAGTAATGAAAATTGGATAAATAAGATCATCAGTTGATATTGTGTTTTCGCTGACAAGCCTTCTAGAAAAATTCTTCATTCTATTTCTTCGCATTCTTATTCTAGGAAAGCTATTTAGACTATGTAATTTATTTGAAGGGTTTGTCATTTTTATTTTCCTATAATATTTCCTTATATTGCAATTTATACCTCAATAAACTATCAATCAACTTAGTTTTATTTTTTTATTTCGTGTTTATAATTATGATTTTAAAAAAGGGTCATCTTAAATGTTATTATCTCGTTTTTTTATTCCAATTTTAAAAGAAAATCCTAAAGAAGCTCTAATAGCTTCTCATGTACTTATGCTCCGTACAGGCCTTTGTCAGCAATCTGCATCGGGTATTTATTCATGGCTTCCACTTGGAAAAATTATTTTAGATAAAATCACAAATATTTGTAAAAATGAAATGTTGCTTGCTGGAGCAAATGAAATTTTAATGCCAACTTTACAACCAGCAGAAATTTGGAAAGAATCCGGAAGATACGAAGATTATGGAAAAGAAATGCTTCGTATTAAAGATAGAAATGATAGGGACTTGTTATATGGACCTACAAATGAAGAATTAGTGACTGACATTTTTAGAACTCACGTTAAAAGTTATAAAGAATTACCTTTAAATCTTTTTCATATTCAATGGAAGTTTAGAGATGAGCTTAGACCTAGATTTGGCGTTATGAGAGGTCGAGAATTTCTAATGAAGGATGCTTATTCATTTGATGTTGATTACGAATCATCAATAACTTCATATAATAAAATGTTTGTTGCTTATATGAAATTATTTAAAAAAATGGGATTGAAAGCTATTCCAATGAAAGCCGACACTGGTCCAATTGGAGGCGATTTGAGTCATGAGTTTATTATAATTGCTGAAACAGGAGAAAGTGAAGTTTATCTTGAAAAAGAATTATTAAGCTTTGACGGAATTTTAAATGAAGTTAATTATGATTCTAATCTTCAAGATATGGTTGATAAATACACATCTTTTTATGCAGCTACAGATGAGAAGCATGATCCAAAAGCATATAATAAAGATTTAAATAATTTAATTAAATCTCGAGGTATTGAAGTGGGACATATTTTCCATTTTGGTCAAAAATATTCTAAACCTATGCAGGCTAATATTAATACAAATATTGGGAATAATATTCCTGCCTATATGGGATCATATGGTGTAGGTTTATCTAGACTTGTTGGCGCTGTTATAGAAGCAAATCATGATGAAAAGGGTATAATATGGCCAAAAGAATTAACACCTTGGTATTATAATTTAATTAACTTAAAAAATGGAGATGATGATTGTGACAATATTTGTTATGATCTTTATAACAAAATTAAAAGCATGTCCAAGACTGTTCTTTATGATGATACAATGGATAGAGCTGGATCTAAATTAGCAAAGGCAGATTTGATTGGAATACCTTTCCAAATAATAATAGGTCCAAGAGGAATAAAAGATAAAATATTTGATCTTAAAGATAGAAAAAATGGTGAGATAAAAAAATTATCTTATGATGAATTAATAAATTTTATAAGTACAAATTAATAGGTTTATAGTGAAGTTTTTACTTTTTAATAAAACAGAACAAATGATAGCTTTTAGATATATTAAGTCTAGAAGAGTTGAAGGATTTATATCTATTTCAGCCTGGTTTTCTTTAATTGGAATTATGCTCGGTGTTGCAACTTTAATTGTTGTTATGTCTGTTATGAATGGCTTTAGAACAGAATTAGTAGATAGAATTCTTGGTATTAATGGTCATCTTGTTATTTATGGCAAAAATGGACCTTTTATATCTAATTATAACGATATAATAAAACAAATTTCAGATGTTGCTAATGTTGATGCAGTTACACCCCATCTTGAGGGGCAAGCGTTAGCTAAAACGAAAGCAACTGTTTCTGGAGTAATTATAAGAGGTCTTAATTGGTCAGACTTAGCTGCAAAAAAACTGTTATGGAAATCATTAAATCAAAAAACTATTGATAACTATAAAAATAAAGAAGAGATAATTATTGGTTATAGATTAGCTCAAAGACTAAATGTTAATACTGGTGACTTTGTCACCCTTATTTCACCGAATGGAATGGAAACGGCATTAGGAGTTTTGCCTATAAAGCAAAATTTTAAGATTGCAGGTCTCTTTGATATAGGAATGTATGAATATGATAATAACTTTATATTTATTCCTTGGAAAAAAGCTGAACTATTTCTGTCTACAAAAAATATAGCTCATGGCATTGAGGTTTTTTTAAAAAATCAAAAGTTTACATCTATAGCTTTATCTACAATAAAGCTTAAGTTAAATAATGATTTATTAGTAATAGATTGGAAAAAAAGAAACTCTGCTTTTATGTCTGCTTTAGCAGTAGAAAAAAATGTAATGTTTGTTATTTTAAGTTTAATAATTCTTGTTGCTGCTTTTAATATAATATCCTCAATGACAATGTTAGTTCAAACAAAAAAATCAGATATAGCGCTGATGAGAACTATGGGAGCTTCAAAATATGTTATAATCAGAATTTTTATTTTAACAGCGTCAATTATTGGTTTTTTAGGGACTTTATTTGGTGCTTTTTTAGGAATTATTATCGCTTCTAATATTGAAGTTATAAGAGGTTTTTTAACTACTCTTCTTGGGTCTGATTTGTTCTCAGCAGAAATTTATTTTTTATCTAAATTACCTTCAAATATTAATATAAGTGAAGTATCAACAGTGATTTTTATTTCATTATCCCTTACTTTATTAGCAAGTGTGTTTCCTGCATGGAAAGCTTCTCGAATTTCACCAGCCGAGGCCCTAAGGTATGAATAATAAAGTATTTAATGATAAAATATTAACCTTAAATAAGATTTCTCATACTTACTCTCAAAATAATAATAATATTGAAGTTTTAAAAGATATTAATTTAGAAGTTTCCAAAGGAGAGATAATTGCTTTAACTGGACCAAGCGGAACTGGTAAATCAACACTCTTAAATATAGCTGGCTTGCTTGAAAATCCAAGCAATGGTGAAGTTAATTTTTGTGGAACCAATTGTAACTTAATAGATGAAGAGCAAAAAACTATTTTGAGAGGTAAAAATATAGGATTTATTTTCCAATCACATAGACTTTTTCCTGAGTTTTCCTCTATTGAAAATGTTATGTTGCCACAATTATTAATGGGAGTTAATAAAAAAGAATCTTTATCGAATGCTAAAGAAATATTATCAACGCTTGGTTTAGAAAAACGATTTTCTTTTAGACCTGCAAATCTATCTGGTGGAGAAGCTCAAAGGGTCGCTATAGCAAGGGCTTTAGCTAACAATCCAAACTTAATTTTAGCAGATGAACCAACAGGAAACCTTGATCCAGTAACGGCAAGAAAAGTTTTTGAATTACTACATAAATTAGTCAAATCTATTGGAATTAGTTGCATTATAGCCACTCATAACCTTGATTTAGCTAATTCTATGGATAGGTTGATAACATTAGAAAATGGATTTATTAAAAACTCTAAACTTATAATCTAGAAAAAATTAGAATATGAAACAAAACTTTATTCATCTTAGAAATCATTCTAATTTTTCTTTAGCTGAAGGGATGTTATCATTTGATTATTTATCAAAATTTTGTATAGAAAATTTTCAGCCTGCAATTGCAATTACTGATACATCTAATATGTTTGGTGTATTAGAGTTTTCATTGAAAATGGTTTCTTTAGGTATACAACCAATTATAGGTATTCAAGTTCAAATAGCAGAATCCTCTTTTGATGAAATTAATGTAGGTGAAGTAGTTCTAATTGCTAAAAATGAGAAAGGCTATAAGAACTTATTAAAAATTTCGAGTAATTTCACTACTAATAGTGAATTTGAAAGAATTGTTAGTTATAACAATCTTAAAAAACATCATGATGGGTTAATTCTATTAACTGGTGGAGTTGAAAAGGGTTTTATTGGCAACCCTGCAAGTATAGCAAACAGCAAACTTGTTTATACTCGTTTAAAATTACTTCAAGAAATATTTAATGATAATTTATATATTGAGATACAAAGACATGGTATGTCAACTGAAGATGTTTCTGAACCTATACTTCTAAATGCTGCTAAAGATTTAAATTTGCCAATTGTAGCTACTAATGATTGTTATTTTCAATCTCCAGATAAATATTATTCACATCAAATATTAACATGTATAGATAAAGGTTTAACTATATCTTCACCAAACAGAAGGGTTTTGACTAGAGAACATTACTTAAAAAGTACTGACCAGATGACTGAGTTGTTTAAAGATCTTCCTGAAGCTATAGAAAATACCATTGTAATAGCTAAAAGATCTTCCTTTTCAGTAAAAGGTCACGAACCTATTTTGCCTAGATTCCCTGATTTAGATAATATTACTGAAAATAATTATCTCATTAAAATTTCACTAGAAGGCATAGAAAAAAGATTTCAAATGTCACTTGAAAAATTTTCTAGTGATAAAAAAAGTTTATATAATGATAGATTAAAAAATGAATTAGATATTATTAATAATATGGGTTTTTCAGGTTATTTTTTAATAGTGTATGATTTTATTAAGTGGTCAAAAGATAATAATATTCCTGTAGGGCCTGGTCGAGGTTCAGGAGCTGGCTCTATAGTAGCTTGGGCTCTTGAAATTACTGATCTAGATCCTATAAAATGGGGGTTGTTATTTGAAAGATTTTTAAATCCAGAACGTGTTTCAATGCCTGATTTTGATATTGATTTTTGTCAAGATAGGCGTGGTGAAGTAATTGATTATGTTAGAAATAGATATGGTCATGATAGGGTAGCGCAAATTATAACTTTTGGAAGTTTGCAGGCTAAAGCTGCTATCAGAGATGTGGGTAGAGTTATGGAAATGCCCTATGGTCATGTTGATAAAATAGCTAAATTAATACCCTTAATTCCAGCTAATCCATTAACTATTCAAGAAGCTATTAATAGTGAAGAACTTTTAAGAAAAGAGATGTCTGATAATGATCAAGTTAAGAGCCTTTTATCAACAGCAATAGATCTTGAAGGATTAAATAGACATGTTTCAACTCATGCTGCAGGATTAGTTATTGGAGATAGACCATTAAATGAATTGGTGCCTCTCTATAAATTAAATGATGAAGAAATGCCTGCAACTCAATTTAACATGAAGTTTGTTGAAAAAGCAGGTTTGGTAAAGTTTGATTTTTTAGGTCTAAAAACATTAACGGTTTTATCAAAAGCAGAGAGTTTAATTAAGAAAAAACAAGAAAACTTTAATTTATCTAATATATTGCTCAACGACGTTAAAACCTATGAAATGCTATCGACTGGAGATACTGTTGGTGTTTTTCAATTAGAATCAGCTGGTATGAGAGATGTCCTGATTGGTTTAAAGCCTGATAGATTTGAAGATATTATAGCTGTAGTTTCATTATATCGTCCTGGGCCAATGGAGAATATTCCCACCTACATTAATAGAAAGCATGGAAATGAAAATATTACTTATATGCATGCAGATTTAGAAGAAGTACTCAAAGAAACTTATGGAATTTTTATATATCAAGAGCAAGTTTTAAGAGCTGCTCAAGTGCTAGCTAACTTTTCATTGGGAAGCGCAGATATATTAAGAAGAGCGATGGGGAAAAAAGATAAAGATGAAATGTTTCAACAAAAAAATGCTTTTTTAAAAGGTGCGTTGCATAAAGGGATAGATGAAAATAAAGCGAAGAAAATTTTTGATCAAATTTCAGCATTCGCTGGGTATGGATTTAACAAATCTCATGCAGCGGCTTATGCATTAATTGCTTATCAAACTGCTTGGATAAAATGTAATTTTCCTAAAGAATTTTTTGCATCAATGATGTCAATTGAATTTAATAATTCAGAAAAATTATCAGTTTTTTATCATGATTTAAAAAGATTAAATATTGCACTTAAACCTCCATGTATTAATAATAGTAAAAATTATTTTTCTATTGAAAATATCGATAATAAAGACCCATTTATAAGATACTCATTATCTTCTCTAAAAAATGTTGGTAACGAAGCAATTATTAAAATTATTCAGGCTAGAAATGAAAAAGGTTTTTTTAAAAATATGGATGATTTTTTCCATAAGGTTCCACATAATTCTATTGGAAAAAAAGCTTTGGAAAGTTTAATAAAGTCAGGAGCATTTGATTGTTTGGAGAACAATAGAAATAAACTTTTTTCTTCCATTGATTTAATGTTAAATTATTCTCAAGCTATTCAAAAAGACATGATTTCTAATCAAGAAAATTTATTTAATAACATTGATAATAATGAATTAATGATCGATATACCAGAATTGTTAGAGTGGACGTTTCTTGAAAAATTAAATAACGAATTTACATCACTTGGAATATATTTGTCATCACATCCTCTTGATAATTTTTCTATTGTCATGAAAAATTTAAAGATTATAAACTCGTCTCAATTATTAGAAAACTTTAAGAATAATTTTGAAAAAAAAATTATTCAATTATGCGGTTTGATTTTCAAAGTTCAAAAAAGACAATCTCCAAGAGGCAAATGGGCAACTATTCAATTAAATGATTTAGGTGGTAATTGTGAAATAGTATTATACTCTGATATTTTAGAAAAATATGAATTTTTGCTTAATGAAAGCAAACCAATATTAATCGATGCTGAAATTAAGCGTGAAGATAATCAGGGGATAAGAATTATTGCTAAAAGACTAAGGAAATTTGATGAGTATATGACTAATACAAAGTTTAATATAATTATTACAATAGTTGATTTAACTGTTGTTGAAAAGATTAAATCTACTTTAACATTTTTTAAAAAAGGTGCATCTTCAGTTTTTTTTAAACTTTATGTAGATAAAAAAATTATTGAAATTAAGGCTATAGAAAATGTAAAGTTTTCGGAAGAATTTTTAAATCAAATTTCACACATTAAAGGTATAAGTAAAATAAGTTACTTATAGTTTCTCTAAAATCTAAATTTACTTGCATATATTTATAAAACAATTTAATTAAAAGCAATCTTGTGTAATGCTTGGTTTATACTTAACCTTCCGGTGTTTTTATAAGCATTACTTAACATTAACCGGTAAAAAGGAATTTTTAATGTCAATTACTACTTTTACAATGCGTCAACTTCTAGAAGCTGGAGTTCATTTTGGTCATCACACTAGAAGATGGAATCCTAAAATGGATCCTTATATTTTTGGAAAAAGAAATAACATTCATATTTTAAATTTAGAAAAAACTGTCCCAATGTTACATGAGGCTTTGGAAGCTATCTTATCCATAGCAAAGAATGGAGGAAAATTTTTATTCGTTGGAACAAAACGTTCTGCTTCTGAATTAGTTGCTCTTGCAGCCATTAACTGTGGCCAATATTATGTTAACCATCGCTGGTTAGGTGGAATGCTTACCAACTGGGAAACAGTTTCCAAATCGATAAAAAATCTTAAAGCTATAGAAGAAAGAATAGAATTAGGTGAGCTCAATAATTTAACTAAAAAAGAAAGATTAAATATTGAGAGACAAAGAGATAAGTTAGAATTAACATTAGGTGGTATTAAAAATATGTCAGGATTGCCTGATGCTATTTTTATCATTGATACAAATAAAGAATCAATAGCTGTGGCAGAAGCAAATACTTTAAAAATTCCTGTTATAGCCATATGTGACACTAATAGTGATCCATCCGGAATTGATTTTCCTATTCCTGGTAACGATGATGCACTAAGAGCGATTTCATTATATTGTGATTTAGTAGGGGCATCAATATTAAAAGGTTTAGAAAGCAATTTAGAACAAAGCGGAATAGATCTTGGCGAATCTTCAAATATAATTGAAAAAAACTTAGATCAAATTCTAGAAGTAAATAAAGATATTGATACAAACACAAGTGCTGATGAAATCAATTAAATTTTATAAATTTAATTGATTATAAGTAATTATAGAAAGGATAATAAATGGCTTTTTCAGCTTTATTGGTTAAAGAGTTAAGAGAAAAAAGTGGTGCTGGTATGATGGATTGTAAAAATGCTTTACATGAAACCGAAGGTAAGATGGATGAGGCAATTGATTGGTTGAGAAAAAAAGGATTGTCTGCAGTTGCAAAAAAATCAGGTAGAGTTGCCGCTGAAGGATTAATTGGCATCGCTGTTAAAGGTAATGTTGGGTCTATAATAGAAATCAATTCTGAAACAGATTTTGTTGCTAGAAATGAAATTTTTCAAGGCTTTGTTAGTACTTGTGCTGATTTAGCAATAGCAACTGATGGAAATTTATTAGCGTTGAAGGAAATGTCTTTTCCTAATTCAGATAGAAGCGTTGATGAAGAGCTTGCTAATAACATAGCGACTATCGGTGAAAACATGAATATTAGACGTATAGAAATTTTAAATGTAAGTAATGGCCTAGTTATTTCATATATTCATAATAGTGTTAACGAGGGATTAGGTAGATTAGGAGTTTTAGTTGCTTTACAATCTGATGCTGATGAAAATAATTTATCAAATTTAGGAAAACAGATAGCAATGCATATAGCTGCTACTGCACCTCAAGCTTTAAATATAGATGAATTAGATAAAGATATAGTTAAAAGGGAAAAACAAATTTTAATCGACCAAGCAATTGCATCTGGCAAACCAAGTGAAATTGCAGAAAAAATGGTTATTGGTAGAATGCAAAAATTTTACCAAGAGGTAGTATTGAACGAACAAATTTTTGTTATAGATGGTGAAACAAAAATTAAAGATGTCATAAAAAAAGCAGAAAAAGATTTCAATACTTCAATTACTTTAACTGGTTTTAAAATGCTTAAATTAGGTGACGGTATAGAAGTAAGTGAAAGTGATTTTGCTGCTGAAGTAGCTGCAACAGCTGGAATAAAATAATTTTTTTTAAATTTATATTATTTAGGATTATTTGTTGAAAAAATTTAAGTGGAAAAAAGTTCTTTTAAAAATTTCAGGTGAGTCATTAATGGGTAGTGATTTATTTGGTATAAACCCTACTGTGGTTAAATTATTTGCAAAAGAAATTAGTGAAGTTGTTCTATCTGGTTTGCAAATTTGTATTGTTGTAGGTGGAGGTAATATCTATAGGGGCATTTCAAGCTCTGAAAATGGTATGGATCGAACAACTGGAGATTACATGGGAATGCTAGCCACTGTAATGAATAGTCTAGCAATTCAAAACGCACTTGAACAAATTGGAATTGAAACTAGAGTTCAATCAGCACTTCCAATTTCTGCTGTTTGTGAGCCTTATATAAAAAGGCGAGCTATTAGGCATATGGAAAAAGGTAGAGTAGTTATATTTGCTGCAGGCACTGGCAATCCATACTTTACTACAGACACAGCTGCAGCGCTTAGAGCTTCAGAAATGAATTGTGAAGCAATAATTAAAGCAACTTTAGTTGATGGAGTATATTCAGCTGACCCTAGAGTTGATAAAAACGCAATTAAATTTGATAAGTTAACTTATTTAGATGTATTATCAAAAGATTTAAAAGTTATGGATGCCTCATCAATTTCATTGGCAAGAGAAAATAAAATACCAATTATAGTGTGCTCTATAGTTGAAAACAAAAATCTTACAAAAGTTTTATCTGGAAATGGTCTATATACGATTATTACTGATTAAGGAGTTTTTATATGGCTGATTTAAATTATAATGAAATTCAAGAGCGAATGAATAAGGGTATAGAATCGTTTAAAAAAGATTTAAGTAGTTTGAGAGTTGGAAGAGCATCATCTTCGATGCTTGATCCCATAAATGTTAATGCATATGGAAGCATTGTTCCTTTGAACCAAACAAGCACTGTTAGTGTTCCTGAATCAAGGTTGTTGCTGGTATCAGTATGGGATAATTCACTTGTTTCATTCGTTGAAAAGGCAATTAGAGGAAGTTCATTAGGTCTAAATCCTATGGTTGAAGGTAATATTATTAGAATTTCAGTACCGCCTTTGTCAGAAGATCGAAGAATTGAACTTACAAAAGTTGCGTCTAAATATGCGGAAAGCTCAAAAATATCAATAAGAAATATAAGAAGAGATATGGTTGAAAATATTAGAAAATCTCAAAAAATTGGAGATATCAGCGAAGATCAAAAACATAGTGATGAGATGAAAGTTCAAGAAATCACTGATTCACATATAAAAAATATTGATTTTCTTTTATCAAACAAAGAAAAAGAAATTCTAGAAAGATAGTTAAATTAATATGAATTTACAACATTTAGCTATTATAATGGATGGCAATAGACGTTGGGCTAAAGATAATGGACTTAGTGCTAATGAAGGGCATCAAATGGGTGCTAAAAATCTTTGGTCTATTTTAAAAAAAACTAATGATTTAGAAATTAAATATGTAACTGTTTTTGGTTTTTCTACAGAAAATTGGAAAAGATCTAGTTTAGAAATTAATTTTCTTATGGAACTCCTAGATAAATTTCTTGATGATACAATATTAAAAATCAATGAATATAATTTTAAAATTAAATTTATTGGAGATCTTAGCATCTTTGATAAAAGTATTGTAGAAAAAATGAACCTCATTTATAATAATACTATTAACAATCAAGGCTTGGTAATATCAGTTGCTCTAAATTATGGTGGGAGGTATGATATCATTTATGCTTTAAACCAATTTATAAAATTAAATAAAGCTAACCTTGATTCATTAACTTTAAATGAAACTAATTTTAAAGACTTTACTTTAAATAAAGGCATACCTGACCCAGATTTATTAATTAGAACAGGTGGTGAATTAAGGTTATCTAACTTTCTTCTTTGGGATTTAGCTTACACTGAACTGTTTTTTTCTTCAGAAATGTGGCCCGACTTTAATGAAGAATCTTTAGAGAAAGCTGTGTTAGAATTTTCTTCTAGAATTAGAAAATTTGGTGGTGACAATTAATTTTTTTTTAAAAACAAAAAACTTTTTAAATGTTAAAAATCTAAAAACTAGATTTATAACAACTTTAGTCTTAATTTCCATTTTTTCTGGCTTATTTTTTTTAGGAGAATTTGTTTTATCTCTTTTCTTAATTTTGTTATTTGGAGGTCTCTTATTTGAGTTAAAAAAAAATTATTCTATAAAAAATAATTTTTTTGTTTTCATAGAAATTGCTATAATTCCTATCTTTTTGTTATTATATTTACTTTCTAAATTTAATTACATTAGTTTTAATTATATTAATTTTAATATGTTTTTGATAGATGATTACAAGTTTTTTCTATTTACATCACTTTTAATTACTGGGGTCATTTTTTTTAGTTTAAAGAATATTTTTTATTACTTAATTTCATTTTTACTTGTGTTATCATTCTATGCTGTAATTGATATTTTGCTTAATAATAACGGTTTATATATTATTTTTTATTTAGTGACATTAGTAACTTCAATGGATATTTTTGGTTATATAGGAGGGAATTTATTAGGTAAAAATAAAATAGCGCCCAAAATTAGTAATGGAAAGACTGTGGAAGGCACTGTTATTGGTTTGTTTTTTACAGTTATAATATCATGTTTCTTTATTGAAATTTTATCATTTAATTATATTACTGCTATTATTTTAGGTATTGTGGTTGGTTTTCTTGCCTTTTTGGGTGACCTATTGGAGTCGTCCTTTAAAAGGAAAATTGGTATCAAGGATAGTGGTAACATTATCCCTGGCCATGGAGGACTTCTAGATAGATTTGATGGCTATATTTTAGTTTTCTCATTATCTCCTTTTTTTATTAATTTTCTGATTTAGAGTTTTTTTTATGCTTAAAAAAATTATTTTACTTGGAGCTACTGGGTCTATTGGTAACTCTGCTTTAAGATTATTAAGAAAAAATAAAAACCTTTATCATTTAATTGGAGTCTCTGCGCATAATAATGCAAAATTATTAAGCGAGATTGTTAACGAATTTAATGTACAAAACGTTGTTTTATCAGATTGTAAAAATGTTAATGAATACTATGGTATTCATCAGTTAAAAGTTGGATCTTTAGAATTAAAAAATTTAGCTAAGCTTGATTGTGATATTGTTATATCTGGTATTACAGGTCTTTCAGGATTGTATCCAGCTTATGAGGCTATATCTTCAGGTAATGATTTAGCAATAGCTAATAAAGAACCATTGGTCGCTGCAGGTCAAATATTTATGAATAAAGTCAAACAAACTGGAGCAAAAATTTTACCGGTAGATTCTGAACATAGTGCTATTTTTCAATGTATACAATATAATGATAATTTAGATTTTATTACTCTTACAGCTTCTGGAGGGCCGTTTCTTAATTATGATATTGATAGTCTTGATAATGTTACACCTGAAATGGCTTTAAATCATCCTGTTTGGGATATGGGAGACAAAATATCTATAGATAGTGCAACTATGTTTAATAAAGCCCTTGAAATTATTGAGGCGTCTGTTTTATTTGATTTGACATATGAGAAGATAGACGTGGTAATTCATCCTCAATCTATAATTCATGGCCTTGTTCATTATAAAGATGGTTCTATTTTAGCTAACCTAGGTTACCCTGATATGATTACACCTTTAAGTGTAGCATTGAGCTGGCCAGATAGAGTTGATTTAAATTTAAAAAAAATTAAATTAACTGACATAGGTAATTTAACATTTATTGAACCTGATTATAAAAAATTTCCTGCTCTTAACTTAGGTTGGGAAGTTTTAAAAAATAATAAATTGTCACCAATAGTTTTAAATGCGGCTAACGAAATTGCAGTTAAACTATTTTTAGAAAATAAAATTAAATTTACTAGCATTTTCAAGTTAGTCAGTGAAATTATAGATATTTATCAACCTTCAGATGCTTTAACTATCGACGAAGTTATATATATAGATAATATTGCTCGATTAAAATCAATAGATTACTTTAATAGAAAGTTATAATGTATGGATAGTATAATTGGTATACTTATTATTCTTCCTCCTTTAATTTTTGTTCATGAGCTTGGTCATTACTTTGCAGCCATTAAATCGGGTGTATATGTTGAAGTTTTTTCTATTGGTTTTGGTCCTGAATTATTTGGTTATACAGATAAAAGGGGAACACGTTGGAAATTAACACCTTTTTTATTAGGTGGTTATGTAAAGATGAAGGGTGAAACTTTAAGTCATAATCAAAGTAATAATTTAAATTCAGAAAAAAATTCTTTTATAAACGCTAAATTGAAATCTAAAATTTTAATATTATTTTCTGGCCCATTAGCTAACCTTGTTTTGGGATTTCTTTTGATTTCTTTTTTTTATTCTTATAATGGAAGGTATGAGACTCCTGCAGTTATTAGCGAAGTTTTTCAAAACTCAGCAGCTGACAAAGCTGGATTAAAATCTAAAGATATTATAAAAGAAATTAACAACATAAATATTTCAACTTTTGATGATGTTAAAAATATAGTTCAAGAAAATGCAGGAAAAAAATTAACTTTTAACATTGTAAGAGAAAATAATGAAAAATTATTTGATGTTTTTCCAGAAAGTTTTTTATTAGATAATAATAATTTAGTTGGAAGAATTGGCATAAAGGCGACTTTACCAATTTTGTCAAAAAAAACATATTCTGAATCAATTTATTTTGGTTTTTATGATTCTATCGAATTATCAATGAGTTGGTTTAATGGATTAAGCCAAATTAAGTGGTTTTCAATTCTATCTCTGGAAAAAGATAAAGATATTATGGGTCCTATTGGAATAGCTAAATTATCTGGAGATGTTGTTGAAAAAGGTTTGATGCCCTTACTATATTTTATGGCATTTATGTCAATTAATCTAGGTTTGATAAATCTTTTACCTATACCACCTTTAGACGGAGGACATATAGTAATTTATTTATATCAAATAATTTTTAAGAGGCCTCTTCCAATTATTATTCATGGCTTTTTAATGAAATTAGGTATTATTTTGCTTCTCTTATTAATGATACTTGTAACAATACCAGAATTAGGCTTATACTAGTTTTAGATTATTTTAAGGAGATAATTCATAAAATGAAAATTATTTTTTCATTAAAAACATTAATCACTATTTTTTTTATAGTTTTTAGTAATTTAACATACTCAAATGATTATAAGGTTAACAAAATTCTTATAGAAGGTGAAAAAAGGTTTTCTGAGGCTCTTATTTTAAAATACTTACCTATTATTAAAAATGATACTGTTGATGATAATTTTTTAAATACAGTAACAAAAAACCTTTATCAGACTGGTTTTTTTTTAGATGTTAAAGTTGAAATCCAAGATAATAAAATTGTAATTAAAGTAGAAGAATATCCAACAATAAATCAAGTTTCATTCATAGGTAATGATTTATTAGATAATGATCAATTAGTTTCTATTGTGAATATTAAATCTAGAGATACTCTTAACAAACAATCTATAGATAATTCAATAGAAAATATACGAACAGCGTATCAGAAAATAGGCCGTTATTTAGCTGAAATTAATGTAAAAAAAAATATACTTTCTGATGATAGAGTTGATTTAATTTTTGAGATACAAGAAGGTTCTTTACTTTTAGTTAAAAATATTAATTTTATAGGAAATAAAATATTTTCAGATAATGATTTAAAATTAGCAATTACTACAAAAGAAGATGCGTGGTATAAAATATTTGCCTCAAATAAATATATTCCCAGCAAACTAGAGTATGATAAAGAAAAACTTTATAGTTTTTATAAACAAAGAGGATATATCGATTTTAAAATTATTTTAGCTAGAGCAGATCTGTTACCTGATTTGTCTGGGTTTAACATTAATTTTATTGTTGAAGAAGGAATAAGATTTAAAATTAATAAAATTGAAATCACTTCAAGCTTAATAAAAAATAAAGATGATTATATTTTAGATAATTTATTATTAAAAAAGGATGATTATTTTGATACGCGTGCTTTAGATAAAAGTATAACTGACTTAACCGATCACTATTCAGAATCCAGTTATGGTTTTGTTAAAGTTTTGCCTAAATTAAGAAAAAAAGATAATTTAGTAGATATACTTTTTACAATTAATGAAGGTAGTAAAAACTATATTAATAAAATTTTTATATTAGGTAATTCCAGGACCTCTGACTCTATAATACGTAGAGAGTTAACTTTTTTAGAGGGAGATCCATTTAATAATGCTAAAATAAAAGAGTCTATTAATGCATTAAAAAGATTAGGTTTTTTTCAATCTGTTATTTATAATATAAGAAAAACAGACATTACTAATGCTGTAGATGTTATTTTAAATATCGAAGAAACTAACACTGGTTCCGTTAGCTTTGGAGTTGGTTATTCATCTCTTGACAATACAAGTGTTACTTTTGGCTTAAACGAAAAAAACTTTCTTGGTGAAGGTAGAAGAGCAAGATTAGAAGCATCACTTTCTGAGAAAAAAAATACTTACAACATAGGGATGACTGAGCCTTACTTCTTGGACAGACCTATATCTTTATCTTCAGATATTTATAATCAAGAAACTCAGAACTCTAAAGGAGATATTAAGTCTGATAAATTTGGAATTTCTTTTGGATTAGGCATTAGAGAAGATTTAAAATCTCATTCATTATCTTATAATTTTTTACAAAGTCAAACAACTACATCTTCAACCTCAACAGCTATATCTGAAACTGGTGAGGAAGGTATAAATATAATTACTTCTTCAATTAAATATTCAATAGCAAAAGACACTAGAGATAATTATTTTAATCCAACATCAGGTTTTAGATGGAATTTAACAAACACATTGGCAGGTTTAGGAGGTGATTCAAGTTTTATCAAATCCGAAGCGTCTTATAAAGTTTATTATCCTCTTGTTTATGGTGAATATATAATTGGATTGAAAAGTTCATTAGGTTTTGTTTCATCAATTGACAAAAAGATTACAAGTTCCAATAGATTTTCATTAGGAGGAAAAACTTTAAGAGGATTTGATAATGCGGGAGTTGGTCCAAGAGATAAGGGAAATAATCAAACCGTTGGTGGAAATAATTTTTATAATATGTCAGCTGAAATTAGATCAAAAAAATTTATGCCTGATGATACTGGTTTTGAGTGGAGTTTATTTGTTGATGCTGGCTCATTATGGGGTACGGATTATGAGTCAAACGTTCAAGGATATGATGATATGGAACCAAGAATTACTTCTGGACTTGGTTTGGGAATAAATACTCCAATAGGGCCTTTGCAAGCGATTTGGGGATTTCCAATTGCCAGTCAAACATATGATGTAGAAGAAAGTTTTCAATTCTCTATTGGAACTAGTTTTTAAATTAATTTATCTTACAATATATTATTTATATATTTGATTAGAGTTTTATATGTTATTAACAAATATTTTTTTTATTTCAAGTTTGGTTAATAATAACATTGATCATAATCAATTTTATAAAAATAAACTAACTATAATATCTGATAATGCCAGAACATATAAAAGCATAGATGTAAATAAAATTGGCATAGTTGATTTTAGAAAAATATTAAGAAGTTCTGATGCGATGAATGCTTTAAGTAAAGAATTTATTTCTTCTGAAAAAATACTTAATAAAAAACTGAACATTAACAAAAAGGTATTAAAAGTTGAAGAAAAAAAAATTTTAGCTTTAAAAAATAAAATTCCAATTGAGGACTATAATAATAAATTAAAAAAATTTAAGGAATATGTTCTTTATATACAAAAAAATGATAAAGAAGATAAAGCAATGTTAAATAGTTCATTTCAAAATATTCAAAAAAAAATCAAAGACTTACTTGCGAAATTGATTAAAGAAATTTCAATTGAAAAAAGAATAAATGTTGTTATTTTAAAAGAAAACATATTTATATTCAATGATAACAGTATTGATATTACATTGGAAGTTCTTAATGCTTTTAACAAAAAAACTCAAAATATATCTATTAAATCTTCTGTATCTAAAGAGTTTAATTAAATGAAAAAGTCAATGGGTAGAATGTTTTTTAACTTTGAAAAAGAAATCTTTATTAAAGATATATTAAAAATACTTAATATAACAGACTTTGATTTTTATAAAAATAATAAGAATTTTAACGATTCAATAATTAGAACAAAAATAATAGATTTTGTTCCCTTTAATAAAATGAAATTTAACACTTTATCTTATTTATCAAATAACAATAATAATAATACAACTATTAATAAGGGTATATGTATTGTTAAAAAAGAAAGTATTGATTTATTAAACATTAATATTATTAAGATACCGTATGAAAATCCCAAATTAGCATTTTCTAAAATTCTAAATTTTTATTTTAACAAATATGATTTACATGCGGATAATCATAAAATCCATCCTAGCGCAATAATTGATAAAAAATCAATAATTGGTAAAAATGTTAATATAGGACCGTTTTCAGTAATAGAAGAGGGGGTTACTATTGAAGATGGTGTATATATTTCAGAAAGAGTTACAATATCTAAAAATTGTAAAATTGGAAAAAAAACTTTTATTGGATCTGGTGTTTTTATTGAGTGTTCACATATTTTAGAACAAGTTGTAATTCATCCTAATACTGTTATTGGCAAGTCTGGTTTTGGCTTTATACCCAATAAATCTGATACAATATTAACACCACATATTGGATCAGTTTCAATAGGAAACAATACTAATATTGGTTCAAATTGTACTATAGATAGAGGGTTAATAGATAATACTATAATTGGTGATTTTGTTATGATTGATAATCAAGTGCATATTGGTCATAATTGCATTATTAATGATTATTGTATTTTAGCTGGCCAAGTTGGTCTTTCTGGTTCAGTTACTCTTGATGAAAATGTTATAATAGGCGGGGATGTAAGCATTAAAGATAATGTAACAATTGGTAAAAATTCTATTGTTGCTGGAGCATCTAAAGTATTCAATAGTTTTCCAGAAAACAGTAAAATTGGAGGTAGCCCTGCTCAAAATTTACTTGATTGGAAAAAGTTAATAATTTCTCAAAGACAAAATGTAAAAAAAAGAAAGAAAAATTAACATGGTATTGACTGAAGATAATGGAAAAATAAAAATTCTTTTGCATAATGAAATAATTGATTTAATTCCTCATAGATATCCTTTTTTATTGATTGATAAAATTACTAATATAGTTGTGAATAAGTCAGTAACAGGCATCAAATCTGTAACATTTAATGAGCCATTTTTTCAAGGCCATTTTCCTAAATATCCTATTATGCCTGGTGTGTTGATTTTAGAAGCTATGGCCCAAACAGCAGCCTGTTTAGTTTCATACTCTGATAAATCTCTATCTACTAATAGTCTTGTTTTTTTTACTGGTATTGAAAAAGCTAAATTCAGGAAACCTGTTACACCTGGCAGTATTTTAAACTTAAATGTTAATGTGCTAGCAAATAAAAAATCATTGTATAAATTTAGTGCAGATGCATATGTTGATGGAATTGTAATGGCTACATCAGAGTTTTCAGCAATGTTAGTTGATCAGGAAAAAGCATTATGAGTAATGATATTCATGATGCTGCAATAATACATAAAGATGCTAAAATTGAAGAAAATGTTAAAATTGGAGCTTATTCTATTATAGGACCAAATGTAAATATTGGTAAAGGTTCTATAATTCATTCTCATGTTGTTATTGATGGTTACACCTCTATTGGAAAAGATAATATAGTATATCCATTTAGTGTCTTAGGGGCTACCCCTCAGCATACTAAATATAAAGGTGAAAAATCAGAACTTATTATAGGTAACAATAATATAATTAGGGAGCATGTTACTATGCATCCAGGTACAGAAGTTGGAATTAAAAAAACTAAAGTTGGAAACAATGGTTTATTCATGGTTGGTTGTCATGTAGCGCATGATTGTATAGTAGGAGATAATGTAGTTTTTGTTAATAATTCTGTAATTGGAGGCCATGTTGAAATATCAGATTTTGTTTATCTTGGAGGACATAGCGCAATCCATCAATTTTGTCGTATAGGAAAACATGCCATTATAGGTGCAGGAACAACAATTGATGGAGATATTATTCCTTTTTCTTCAGTTGTTGGAAGCAGAGGTTTTTTAAGTGGCCTTAATTTAGTAGGGTTAAAACGAAGAAATTTTTCTAAAGAAGACATTAGAATGTTAAGAAATGTTTATAGACTATTATTTGCTCCAGAAGGTACTTTTTTAGAAAGACTATCTGAAGTTAAAGAAACATATAAAGATAATTTACTTATAAGTGAAATTTTAATTTTTTTAGATAAAAATTCTAATCGTCAACTAGTCCAGCCTAAAATGGATAGATTTTAATGAGAATTGCGATTATTGCAGGAGGGGGGGATTTACCATTATATTTAGCAAAAAAAAATAAAGATACATTTATACTATGCATTAGAGAGCATGTCAGTTCAGATTTTTTTCATAATAAATCATCTGAAGTTTCTATCTTAGAGCCAGAAAAATGGATTAATGAATTAAATAACAATAATATAACTCATGTAGTTATGGTAGGAAAAATTGACAGGCCTAAAGTAGAAAATAAATTAATAGACAAAAATTCAATATCATTGTTAAGTAAGATAACTGATTTAGGTGATAATTCATTATTATTAATGATAGAAAATTTTTTTGAAAAATATAACATTAAAATTTTACCAATTTCATCAATTTTAAAAGACTGTTTTTTTGATAAAGGTTTTAGTAACAATTCAATATTATCGAAAGAAAATAGAGACTTTATAATAGAAAGTTCAGATTTTGGTATAAAGTTATTAAATAGCTTATCTCCATTTGATGTAGGTCAATCTTTAGTTGTTTCAAAAAATTTTGTATATGCCATAGAAGGTCCTGAAGGTACTAATGAGATGATAAAAAGAGCAGGACATCTTTATACTAAAATATCTAATAATAAAATTGGTCCTGTTTTAATTAAAATTCCCAAATTATCACAAAAAACATATCTTGATCCACCTGTTTTAGGACTTGAAACACTTAAATTGTGCCTAAATTTTGGATTTTCTTCTTTAGTTATTTCTTCAAAAGGTACTATAATTGTTGACCGTGAATCAGTAGAAAATTTTTTGTTAGAAACACAAAATATTTCTATATATTCTGTATAATTTTTTTATTTTACTTGGTTTTAATTAATGAAAATTAATAATAATATTAATATTAATAAAATATTCATGTTAGCAGGGGAAGTCTCCAGTGATCAAATTGGATCTTCATTAATGATAGGACTTAAAGATAGTTTGAATTCAAAAGTACGATTTTTTGGTGTTGGAGGGTCTTTAATGCAAGAGCAAGGTTTAGTTTCTGCATTTGATATAAAGCATCTTAATATTATTGGTTTTACTAATACTTTACTTAATTATAAAAAATTAAAGAAAAACCTTAATGATTTAATAGAATTGATAATAATTGAACAGCCAAAAGTTATTATTACTATTGATAGTAAAGGTTTTTCATTGGCACTAGCTAAAGCTTTAAAAAAAAAATTTAAAGAAACTTATTTTAAATGTCCATTAATTCATTTTGTTCCTCCAACTATATGGGCATATGGAAAGTCACGTGCTAAAAAATGGGTTGGAATTCATGATGGTCTTTTTTGTATATTTAATAAAGAAATTGATATTTTTAAAAAATATAATATTGAATGTTTATATGTTGGAAATCCAATTTTAGAAAAATCATTAAAAAATATTTCAAATATTAGTAATATTAAAAATTTTAAAACTAAATATTCTTTAAACTCTGATAATAAAATTTGTCTAATTTTACCAGGAAGTAGAGATTCTGAAGTAAATTATATTTTACCTGAACTTTTAAACACAATTGAATTGTCAAAATTAAGATGGCCTAATTTAATTTGGTTTTTGCCCACCACAAAAAAACAATTTTTAAAAGCTAAAAATATATTAGATTCCAAGAAAAATTTAAAACATGTTCATGTTATTATTTTGGAAGATAATTATGATATTTTAAAAATAGCTGATTTAGCATTGGCCTGTAGTGGCACCATTACTTTAGAACTAATTTTGTTTAATATTCCAACTATCGCTGTCTATAAGACAGATTGGCTCAGCGCATTTATTGGAAATATAATAGTAGATTTTAAAAATGTTATTTTACCAAATTTTTTAGCAGATAAAGAAATTGTTCCTTTTTTATTTCAAGATAAATGTAACCCTAATGCTTTAAATTTATTACTAAATGATTTTTTAATGAATATAGAAGAAAAAAAAATTGATATAAAAAACCAATCAAGTAAAATTTTAAAAAGTATGGGTTATTATAAAACTAATCATAATTGTTTTTCTAAAGAATCCAGTAATAAAATTTTATCTATAATTAATAATTTCAATCCTTGATCATCTTTGTTCTAACTTAATAAAATTTCTTTTATCATATCCAGTATAAAGCTGTCTTGGCCTCCCTATTCGTTGAACTGGGTCTGTAATCATTTCGTTCCATTGAGCTACCCAACCAACGGTTCTAGCTACAGCAAAAAGGACTGTAAACATTTCAGTTGGGAACCCCATTGCTTTCAAAATAATTCCTGAATAAAAATCAACATTTGGATATAATTTTTTTTCAATAAAATATTCATCACTTAAGGCTAACTTTTCTAATTCCAAAGCTATCTCTAGTAATGGGTCATCCTTAATGCCTAATAAATCCAATACTTCATGACATGAAGTTCTCATTACAGCTGCTCTTGGATCATAATTCTTGTATACTCTATGACCAAAGCCAAAAAGTCTAAATGGATCGTTTTTATCTTTTGCTTTGTTTACATATTCCCCAATACGACTTACATCACCTATTTCGGATAACATTTTTAAAACAGCTTCGTTTGCACCGCCATGAGCGGGGCCCCATAATGAAGCAATACCAGCAGCAATACATGCAAATGGGTTTGCGCCAGATGAACCTGATATTCGAACAGTAGAGGTGGAGGCATTTTGTTCATGGTCAGCATGAAGTATTAATATTTTATCCATTGCATTAGAAATGATTGGGTCAATTTTATATTTTTCTGCTGGAACTGAAAAACACATATGAAGAAAATTTTCAGCATATGTTAAATTATTTTGAGGGTAATTAAATGGTTGGCCTAAAGAGTACTTATATGCCATTGCAGCTATTGTTGGTATCTTGGCAATTAATCGTCTTGAAGCTACCAATCGTTCATAAGGGTCATTAATATTAGTGGAATCTGGATAAAATGCTGATAAAGCTCCTACTACCCCTACCATAATTGCCATAGGGTGAGCGTCTCTTCTAAACCCTCGATAAAAATTAATTAGCTGTTCATGAACCATTGTATGAAAAGTTATTGCATTTTCAAATTCTTCTTTTTCTGGTTTTTTTGGTAATTCACCATTTAACAATAAATAAGCTACTTCTAAAAAGCTACTTTCATTTGCAAGTTGATCAATTGGGTAACCTCTATGGAGTAAAATTCCTTTCTCTCCATCAATATATGTTATAGCAGACTCACATGAACCAGTTGATCCATAACCTGGATCATATGTAAACACACCTAAATCACTATATAAAGTTCTAACATCAATCACGGAAGGTCCGACTGTTCCTTTTAAAATTTTAAGTTCTAGTTTTTTGCCAGAAAGATTGATCGTTGCTTTATCTTCTATAGAGTTATTTGACATGTTAACTACCTTGATTGAATCAGATTACATTAATATAATATTTTAAAATGAATTAATAATTATAATTTAAACGTTTTAAACATATTTCACAACCCAGTACATAAATAATTGTTATTATATCTGGAGAATTTGTTTTTCCAGTAAGAGCTATTCTAAGTAAAGGGCCAATTTGATTGAATTTTAATGAGTTTTTTCGTAAGTATTCTTTTAAAGAAGTATCAATTTCTTCTTTAGACCATTTACATTGCATTAAATTTTCTGCAATTTCTTGGCATAATATTTTATCATTGCGTAATTTAATTAAATGCTCTTCATTTTTGACTGCAAAATCTTCATTTATAATCCATTCAATATCATCTAATATTTCAGTATAAACGTTAATTCTTTTAAGAAATTCAGGTATTAATGATTTTAATCTTACTTCTTGTTTAAGCGATAAATTTAATTCAGAGATTGTTACTATTAATTCATAAATCTTATCTATATGCATTGAATTTAAATACATTGAATTTATATTATTTAATTTTTTGATATCAAATTTTGCAGGAGATTTATTTATTTTATTTAAAGAAAATAATGATTTAGCATTACTTATATCATAATCTAATTCGTTATCTGTAGACCATCCCAATCGAAGCATATAATTACACATCGCTTCAAACGTATACCCCATTTTATGATAATCATAAACATTAGTAGCCCCATGCCTCTTAGATAATTTTGTTCCATCGGGGCCATGTATTAAAGGTATATGAGCATATACTGGTATGTCCCAATTTAAATATTTTATTATTTGAATTTGTCTAAATGCATTATTAAAATGATCATTACCTCTAATGATATGAGTGATTCCCATGTTAAAGTCATCTACTACTGATGACAACATATAAGTTGGAGTTTTATCGGATCTCAAAATAATCATATCATCAAGAATTTCATTGTTTATAGATACATCACCTTGAACCATGTCATTGATAGTTGTTATTCCGTTTAAAGGCATTTTTAATCTTATTACGAAGTTTTTTGAGTTATTATTTATGACTTTGTTTCTCCAGGGAGATTTTATTGGAATACCATTTTCTCTGCTTTTAACCCTTAATGCGTTTAATTCATCTGGATTTAAGTAGCATTTATATGCAAAATTACTTTCAAGCAGTTTATAAGCAACATCCATATGTTTGTTTTTTTGTTTAGATTGGTAAACTATTTCTTCGGAACTGTTAATTTTTAGCCAATTTAGGCCGTCATGAATTGCTTGTACGGCTTCAGGAGTTGATCTTTTTATATCAGTATCTTCAATTCTAACTAAATACGTGCCATTATTTTTTTTCGCAAATAAGTAATTAAAAAGAGCTGTTCTAGCTCCGCCTAAATGAAGATAACCAGTAGGAGATGGTGCAAATCTTGTAATAACCTTCAAAACATAACTCTCTATATTTAAAAATAACAGTGCAATTAATTACATAAAAAAAATATAATGGGAAGCTTATAAATTGAAATGCTCTTTAATTAATATTTTCTTAATAATCCAGTTAAAACACCTTGAATATTAATTCTGTCAGGGCCATAAATATGGGTTTCATAATTTTTGTTAGCTGGCTCTAGAGCTATGCTATCGCCTTTTTTCCTGAATCTTTTAAGAGTTACTTCTTCCTGATCAATTAGAGCTACGACTATGTCTCCATTCTTAACATCTTTTTTTTTATTAATTATAACAGTATCTCCGTCATATATGCCGGCTTCAATCATAGAGTCTCCATCAACACATAGAGCATAATGTTCACCTGTTGTCATAAATGATGAAGGTATATTGATATAATTATTATAATTTGATATTGCTTCTATTGGAGTTCCAGCTGCGATCTTTCCTAACAGAGGAATATCAACAGATGTTGAGTTAATGGGGTCAATGTTTTTTTTAGTTGTTTTTTTAATAAACTTATCTTTAAATTTTATTAATTCATTATTGTAAGTCTGTCCATTTGGATATTTTTTAGGAGCTATGGCTCTTGCTTTATTTTTTAATCTTTCAATAAAACCTCTTTCTTCTAGAGATTTAACTATTCTATGAATTCCTGATTTTGATTTCAACAACAAAGCAGAACAGATTTCTTCGTATGATGGGGTTACACCATCGCTTTCAATTCTTTTAATTAAGTAAGTTAACAATTCATTTTGCTTTTTTGTAAGCATTACAATCCTTTTGTTCATCTTTTGTTCTACTATAAATTGAGTTTAATAGCAAGTGATTATTATGTATTTTTTTGAAATCTAATAACTTTAACTAATTCGCCATTATTTATTTTTCTTTCAAAGGGGTCTCTTATAATCAAACAGTCAGAAGACGAAAATTGGTTTATCATTGAGCTATCTTGTTGTTCAAAGGGAATCGCGAATAAATGACCATCTATATTTTTTATTTTGGCTCTTAAAAAATCCATTCTTTCATCGTTCTTTTTTAAAGATCCTTCTAATGTAATTTTTTCAAATTCAGGTAATGATGTATCATTGCCTAACATTGTTTTTATAGCAATATTAAGAAAGATTAACGCACACACACCACTGGAAACAGGGTTGCCTGGCAATCCTAATAAAGGGGTGTTATTTATTTTTGAGAATAACAAAGGTTTTCCAGGTCTCATTGCTATTTTCCAAAATTCATTTGAGTTTTTTGTAAAATTTAACAAAGATTTTTGTATAAGATCGTACTTGCCAATTGAAACCCCACCTGTTGTTACAATTAGATCGCTATCAAGAGCATCATTTATTATGTTATAAATACTTAATTCATCATCGTTGCTTGTTTCTAAAATTCTAGGAATACCTCCAAACTCTTTTATCATAGATGCTAACATCAAATTGTTACCACTAGGTATATGATTTTCTGAAAGTTGTTCTCCAATTTTTTTAATTTCATTTCCAGTAGAAAGAATAGAAATCAGAGGCTTTCTGGTTACGGTTACCCAAGGTGTTCCAGTCATTGCTATAGCTCCAAGGTGTCTAGCATTAATAATAGTACCTTTAGAAAGAAAATGCTGACCTAATTTTAAATCTAATCCTTTTTTTCTTATATTTTGATTTTTTTGAACAATTACATTTGTTTTGATGTGACTATTTTTTTTTATCAAGGTAACATTTTCTTGAATTATTACAGCATCGGTTCCTGATGGTAACTTTGCTCCGGTATAAATTTGAACTGCTTCACCGCTATTAATTTTTTTATTGTAAGGTGTTCCAGCTGAAGACTCTCCGATGATTTTTAGAGATACAAATTCTTTATTATCTATTTTAATTTTTTTCTTTAAGTTATTGTAATCATTTGTGTTTACAGCAAATCCATCCATAGAAGAAGCATCAAAGTTTGGATTGTTTCTTTTGCTAACTATTGATTGAGATAAACATCTTCCATTTGCATTCTGAAGAAAAACATCTTCATTACCAATTTTTTTAAAATTTGATTTAATTTTATCGATGGCATCATTTAATGATAATAGTTTTGACTTATGCGTTAAATTCTCCAGACTTTCCTCCTGACTTATGAATAAGCTTTATATCTGAAATAGTCATACTTCTGTCAGCACTTTTGCACATATCATAAATGGTTAAAGACGCAATTGATACCGCTGTTAAAGCTTCCATTTCAACACCTGTTTTTCCAATTAATGAAGCTTCAGCTGTGATTTCTATAGATGAATCATTGATATTGGGTTTTAAGTCTATTTTAACGTAAGAGAGAGGAATAGAATGACATAAAGGAATAAGCTGTTCTGTTTTTTTTGCAGCCATTATCCCGGCTAACTTTGCTATAACAAGCACATCACCTTTTTTGATTTTCATATTAATGATTTTATTTAGAGTTTCAGGTTGCATTTTTATTTTTCCACTAGCTATAGCCATTCTAGCAGTGCTTTTTTTGTCATTTATATCGACCATTGATGGGTCACCATTGTGATCAAAGTGAGTTAAAGGATTATTCAATTTATTTGTCCTAATATTTTTTTTGTAGCTAATGTAACGTCTTTTTCTTTCATTAAGCTTTCGCCTATTAAAAAAATATTAATACCATTTTCAGAAAAAAGAGTTAAATCTTCATGATTTTTTAAACCACTTTCAGCAACTATAATTTTTTCAGGATTTATATATTTTTTTAATTGAAGAGAGTTATTTATATCAACCTCCATAGTTTTAAGATTTCTATTGTTAATTCCAATTAGCTTAGTAGTTAGTTTGTTAGCCATTATTATTTCTTCATGAGTATGTGTTTCTACTAATACATCCATATCTAGATCATGTGCTTCTTTTTCCAACAATAGGGCTTGTTCTAATGTTAATGCAGCCATAATAAGTAGTATGCAATCAGCACCTAATGCTCGAGATTCTTTGATTTGCCATGGATCTATTATAAAGTCTTTTCTTAATATAGGTAAATCAACTTTACCCTTTATTAAATTAATATAGCTATTATCACCTTGAAAAAATTTTTTATCAGTAAGAACTGATAAGCAAGAAGCTGTGCCTTCTTTATAACATTCAGCTAAATAGACAGGTTCAAAATCTTTTCTAATAAGCCCTTTGCTTGGTGATGCTTTTTTTATTTCAGCAATTAATGCAAATTTTGTTTTTGTTTGTTCTAAGCTTTTAATAAATTCTTTAGGTTTTTCTTGCATGTCAATTTTTGAATTAATTTCAAATTCATTAGTTTTATTTTTTTCAAAAATAAACTCTTCTCTCTTATAATTAATTATTTCTTGAAGTTTTGTTGTCATTTTACTAATTAAGCCTTAACTATTATTTGATATATCTATTAACATTTCTAATTTTTTCATGGCTTGGCCTGTATCTATAGATAATATAGATTTTTCTGCTCCTTCTTCAAGGCTGTCTGCATTTCCTGTAGCGACAAGTGCAGCTGCTGAATTAAGGACAACAACATTTCGAAAGGCACTTTTTTTACCATTAAATAACTCTTTAATTTTTTTTGCGTTTTCTTCTGGTTCTCCTCCTATAAGTTCTGAAATTGGAGATGTAGGCATGTCAATATCAGAAGGATGAATGATAAACTCATTGATTAATCCATCTTTTAACTGAGCGCAATATGTCTTTCCAGTTATTGTTATTTCATCTAATCCATCATGTCCATGAACAACCCAAGCATTAGTTGATCCTAGTTTTTTTAGAGATTCGGCAAATGGAAGTATTAAGGATCTGTCATAAACGCCTAATAATTGTTTTTTTACAAACGCTGGGTTTGATAGGGGGCCAAGAAGGTTGAATATCGTTCTTATTCCTAGTTCTTTTCTTATTTTTCCAACGTATTTCATTGCGCTGTGATGTTTCGGTGCTAGGAGGAAACATATACCACATTTTTCTAGGCATAGTTCGACTACTCGTATGTCACAATCAACATTAACAGACAAAGATTTTAAAACATTGGCTGCTCCTGATTTTGATGTAGCGGAATAGTTGCCGTGTTTTGCAATTGAAACATTTGCTCCTGCTAATACAAAAGAAACGGCAGTAGATATGTTTAATGTACCTAAATTATCTCCGCCAGTTCCTACAACATCTATTGACCCTTCTATAGATTTCACTTTGGTACACTTTTCTCTCATTATCTCTGCTCCAGCAGAAATGATAGTTGTGTTATTTCCTTGCATTTTTATAGCAGTAAGAAATGAACCTATTTGTGAGTCTGTAGCTTCACCAGACATAATTATTTCAAAAGCTAGCTTTGCTTGAATATAGTTTAGATTTTTTCCGTCTGTTATTTCTATTAATAATGCTTTAAATTTATCACTATTATTCATTTTTAAGCCTTGGTTAGTTAATAAATACTTTAATATATTAACTGATAATTATAATTTAGAGAAAATTTAATTAAAAATTATAAAAATTTATTTTTAATATATGAGGTATTATAGTACTCATTAATTTAAGCCATTGAAAAATATGAATTAATTTATATTAATTATTATTGACCTAATTAACTTCAAGATGTATATACAGTTAAATATTTTAATATATTTAATTTAGAGGATTAAAATGGCTATAAAAGGAACATATTCAGCCAAGCCTAGCGACATTAAAAAAGATTGGTTTGTAGTAGATGCAGAAGGTCTTGTCTTAGGACGATTGGCGGTTATTATTGCTAATAGATTGAGAGGTAAGCATAAAGTTGGTTTTACTCCTCATATGGCGTGTGGAGACAATTTAATAGTTGTCAATTGTGAAAAAGTTTTGCTTACTGGCAATAAAAGAACACAAAAAACATATTATTGGCACACTGGTTATCCAGGTGGGATTAAAGAAAGAAAAGCTGATAAAATTCTTGATGGAAGATTTCCTGATAGGGTGATTAAAAAAGCTGTAGAAAGGATGATCCCTAGAGGACCACTTGGTCGTCAAGTTTTAAGACAATTATATGTGTACTCAGGAAGCGAACATCCTCATCAAGCTCAGGATCCAAAAGTTTTAGACGTTAAGTCTATGAATAGAAAAAATAGTTGAGGGTTTAATTATGGCTGAAGAAAATATTGAAACTAAAGAAATTAATAATCTAAGTGATTTGTCACAATTAAGTGAAGTGCAAGAAAGTGCTGTTGTTGTGAAAGAGCCAAAAATAGATGCTCTTGGAAGATCTTATGCAACTGGAAGAAGAAAAGAATCTACAGCACGTGTATGGGTTAAAAGAGGATCTGGAAAAATGCAGATTAATGGTAAAGATATGAATTCATACTTTGCAAGACCAGTTTTGCAAATGCTATTAAACTTTGTTTTTGAAGTTACAGATAGAAAAGATCAATTTGATGTAATGGCTACTGTTAAAGGCGGAGGCTTGTCTGGCCAAGCTGGAGCTGTTAGACACGGATTAAGTCGTGCATTAACTTTGTTTGAACCAGATTTAAGAAAACCTTTAAAAGTTGCTGGAATGTTAACAAGAGATTCTAGAGTGGTTGAGCGTAAAAAATATGGAAGAGCGAAAGCTAGAAAAAGCTTTCAATTTTCAAAACGATAATTTTTTACTTCGCTTTATAAAAAAATATATAACAATATCAAGCACTTATAGAAATATAGGTGCTTTTTTTATAAACGCACGTATGATGCACGTTTAAAAAAAACTGTTGGAATTGCTAAAGTTAGGTGTTAACGTTTGCACGTATCAAGCAATTAATGGTTACAGTTTTACAATGACAAAGTATTTAGATAGACAAGAAGTTGAAGGTTATGAAGGTAATTTATTCCTTTATAAACGTGCAGATTTAAAAAATGATAAAGTGTGGCATTACAGAGCAAAGTTAGTAGGCAAAAAAGACTATGTAAGACGAAGTACCAAAGAAACAGTTTTTGAACTTGCAAAGCGTAAAGCAACGGAAGATTACAGAGAGCATGAATATAAACATAAAAACAATATGGAAACCAATATTGTTTATGTTCGCAATGCTATAAACAAGTTTTTTGACAGTATAAAAAATTCAAACAATCATACAATACAACGCCAAAAGTATATAAAAAATACTTGGCAAAGATATATGGCAGGTTATTTTAATGATAGGAAAATTGGTGACATAACTGATGACATATTAGATGGATATTGGGATTGGCGTAATGCTTTTTATATAACTGGTGAAGGAAAAGAAAGGATATTAGCAAACAAAAATAGAGTAAATGCTAAAACTCAATCTAGTAATAACATAAAAAAGAAATTTGCTTATGGTACGGCAAGAGCTGAAGCAAGTATAATCAATCAGTTTTTTGCTTGGTGTTATAGAGACACTCAAAGTTACACAAAAAAGATATTAAAAATAAAAGCAAGTGGTGCTTTTAGCAAAGAAGAACTTAATAGAAATAATAGAAGAGACAATTTTACTAAAGATGAGTGGAAGAAGATAATACTGAATTTAGGAAATTATGTTAATGGAAGAGGAATATTTAAAAACAAGAATGATAATCCATTACACGCTAGACAACGAAAAAACTTGAGACTTTATATTATGTTTTTAGCAAGTACTGGTGCAAGGGTAGGTGAAGCAAAACATTTGAGATGGAAAGACGTTGATTATGACGAAGAAAATGACACTGGCAAATTTAACATAGCTGCGAAAACGAGTAAAACACGAAAACAGCGTTTTACACTCTCACATAGTAGTCACATTTATAATGAACTAATTGAATGGAAAAAAGAAACTGAGTTTGCTGACGATAATGATTTAGTGTTTTACACAAAAGACAAAAATGGAAATCAAAAAATATGCGACGTAAGTGTAAGTTTTAAAACTTTTCTTAGTAAAATTGGATTATTAAAAGGAACTGATAATAAAAATCGTACTTTATACAGTTTGAGACATAGTTACGCTACTATGCGATTAGAAGATGGTGCTGAAGTTTATAATGTTGCAAAAAATATTGCTACAAGTGTGAAAATGATAGAACAACATTATGGGCATGTACAAATTAGTAATATAGGTAAAAATTTGAATAAGAGGAAAAATACTGCAAATACAGAGCAAGCTAAAGACATTGAAATGGCAAGCACATTAATAGGGCAGATGAAAAGAGGGGAATTAGATGTTGAAAGTGTTGCCAAAGTTTTAGAAAACATTGCTAAACAATAACAGATACTAAGAAGTACAAAGTTTGTACATTTAACACTTCAAAAAAAAACTAAACTAACTTGCATAGCTTTTTAAGTAATTCGACTCATGTATAACGCTTAAAATGCTATTAAATCGTTCTTTTTGCCATCAACTTTAAAGCAGTAGATTGCTTTTCAAGTTTACTAGCGTTTTTAGATGCCATTTTAGCAACATGTGTTTGTGCTATATCCATATAATCGTCATATTGTTCATCAACGTAAATACGTTTCATTAAGATACTTACAGTCTTGTTCACTGGTCTTTGACCAGACTCATAATAACTTATTGCTCTGATAGTTATGCCAAGAAGTTCAGACATTTCTTTTTGAGTGTATTGTAGTTCTGTTCTAATTTGTTTAAATTGCTCTTTTGTTAACTTGATATTTATGCTATTCATTTTAAGTTCCTCTTTGCTAGTGGAAAAGTCTCTGCATTGTCATGGTGCAGAGACTAATTTTTAGCGGTTAATTGTTTTCCCATGTTTTTAGATGCCATTTTAGCAACATGTGTTTGTGCTATATCCATATAATCGTCATATTGTTCAGCACCAGCTTTTGCGTATCCAATTAATTCAGCACGTCTATTTTGTTTCTGTTTAATAATCTCATCTCTACGTTCTTTTTCAGCTTGTTGTTGATATTTTCTTAATTTATCTATCAGCATGTAATGTTCATTACGTTCAGTGTTTGCTCCACTGCTGTTTTTATTGAAATTGCTATACTCTGCATATTTGCCAAATCCAGTTAACAATCCACTTTCTTCATTTTCTATTTGTGCTTTTATTCGTGTTAAATATTCATCATTTTGTTCGCTTTGTGCAGTAAATGGCGAAATACGATTTAGTAGAGTGTTTGGTATTACACCTTCAACAATATCTATGTAATGTCGCAAACTTTTAACCATTTTATTTTATAAAATTACTATTGGTAATTGATTGCGATTTGAGAAAAAGGGTAGGGGTGCAACTGTGGTTGTGTTTGTTTGTGATAATACGTTGTTAACTGCTTTTAATATTAGTTTTTTTACACTTGAATTGCATATATTGTGCTTAATACTGCGTTCTGCAATCTCTTTGCATAGCTTGTCTTCCAACATGTTATATTGTGTTACTAAACTTTGTAGTATTGGGTGGGGGTTTTTATTATTAATTAAATTCTTTTCTTCATTTATTTTATTAAGCAAGTTTATTAAAGCGTTATTGCTAGCTTGAATGTTTCTGCTTTTAATACTTGTATAATAGCTTTTGCATTGTCCTAACCAATCAGTACTAAACTCATCGGTAGTTATTGTTGTCTTTTCATTTAATTCATTAAATATCTGTTCAATTAATGTCATGTAGTTTTAATCCTTTAAACTAATGTTGTAGTGTGTGTATTTATCAATATTTAATTAGCTTGTTGTTTTTTAATTTAAGCAATAGAAGGACTGCGTTATAAGCTAGTGCTCATAACGTTTCCTTAAATATCTTTTCACAGCTCTATGGTTTAATGCAATTAAGCAAACTAAAACTATTGGCATTGCCACTCTTATTAGTTGTTTACTGTGATGGTGTTACTGTTGAAATGAT
>JAQBXK010000044.1 GCA_027625145.1 Pseudomonadota bacterium | reverse complement strand
ATAAAACCTTTATTTATAAGAAATTATTATATTTAAATTTTTAAAATATACGAGAAGAAATTGGAAAATAGAACAATCTGGATTAAAAAATTAATTTATAGGTCTAAATATACAGGCACTAAAGAAACTGATTTGCTTTTAGGAAATTTTGCTGAAAATTATTTAACAAAATTGAATGATGATCAGTTATTGAATTATGAGAAATTATTAGTGACAGGTGATCCACGTATTTGGCGGTTATCTATTGATGTTGAAAAAACAGATAATGAGAAAGAAAAAAATATTATATTATTGATTAAAGAATTCAAAGGATTTTAATTTGTTTGATTTAAACTTCAAAATTGAAAACATTGAAAACATTTTTGGAGTACAAGATAGTTTTTTGCTATATTTAATAGCTGATTTAATCAAAAATAATGATGTTTTTTATGTGGCTGATAACGATATTGAATTATTTAAGATTAATGATTTTATATTAAACAACTTTCCTGAAATAAATATTTTTCTTTTTCCATCATGGGATTGTCTTCCTTATGATGTTTCTTCACCTAATTTTAATATATTAAGTGATAGAATTAAAGCATTTTCAGATTTGTCATCATTAGAATATGCTTTAAAAAAGAAAAACTTATACCTAACTACTGTCAATGGAATATTAATTAAGACGGCTCCAAAAGATTTTTATAAATCTAATTTTTTAAAAATTACAAAAACTAAAGTTCATTCATTTAAATCTATTTTTAATTTTTTACTTAATATTGGTTATAATAGAGTTGAAACAGTTAGAGAATTAGGCGAGTTTAGCATAAGAGGAAGTATTTTAGATGTCTTTCCAATTGGCTCTAATAGTGCTTTTCGAATAGATTTCTTAGGAGAAGAAATAGAAACTATTAAATTGATGGACCCTCTCACACAAAGATCAAATGATCTTTGTGAAATCGTTAATATTTATCCTCCAAATGAATACCAATTAACTGAAAAAAATATTGAAAATTTTAGAAAGCAATTTAGAAAAATTTTTGGTTCAAGTAGTGTAACAAATCCAATATATGAAAAGATTTCTTCTGCTGTAAAATTTGAGGGAATTGAACATTTTTTACCTCTTTTTCATGATTCTAAATTAAATTCTGTGTTTGATTTTTTGCCAAAAGATAATTCTCCAATTTTTTTGTTTACAAAAAATTTCTCTGACAGAATTGTTAAACGATTTAATGAAATCAATGATTTTTATGAAACTAGAAAAATAGAAAAATTCCAAAATATTATTATAGAAATAGATGATTTATATATAAATGAAGACAATTTAAATTCTATATTAAAACCTTTTAAAAAAAAATATCTTCATGACTTTAATCAAACTAAATCTAATTTAAGTAATGTATATGATTTCGATTCAAAGCCTTTATATATCCCAAAATATATTGTTACAGAAAATAATAATAAAGTTTCTGAATTTTTAAAATTCTGTATTACAGAGCATAAAAATGGAAAAAATATAATTATAATAACTGAAGATACATCAAAATTATCTAATATAATTAATTTTTTCGAAGAAATTTTGCTAAAAAATAAAATAATTTATAAAACGATAAAGATACAGAATATTTTATTTGATGAATGTTTAAACACTTTTAATTTCTCATGTTCTCCATCTTTTGAAAGTTTTCAAATTGGTAATTTTTATGTAGTTTCAGAAAGAGATATTTTTGGATCTTCTTTGAAAAAAAAGAAATCTTGGCGAAGAAGTACAGAAAATTTTTTGAAAGATGTATCGAATATAGACTTTGGAGATCTAGTAGCTCATATAGACCATGGTGTTGGCAAGTATGATGGTTTAGAAAAAATAACTACATCAGGGGTAGATCATGATTGCTTAAGATTAATATATAGTGGGGGTGATAAACTATTCTTACCCGTAGAAAACATGAATCTATTAAGCAGAGTTGGTAATTCAGATTTTATAAGAGACCTTGATAAATTAGGTTCAAGTAATTGGCAAGCTAGGAAGGCTAATGTAAAGAAAAAAATTAAAGATATGGCTGAAAAACTTATTAGAGTTGCAGCTCAAAGAGAAATAATTTTAACTGAAAAATTATTTTTACCAAATAACTATGATAATTTTTCTAAGGAATTTCCTTTTGAACTAACTGAAGATCAAGAGACAGCAATAAATGATATTATCTCTGACCTTGAAACAGGTAAGTTAATGGATAGATTGATTTGTGGTGATGTTGGTTTTGGTAAAACAGAAGTTGCGTTAAGAGCTTCTTTTATTGTTGCTAATTCTGGTTATCAGGTGGCTCTTATTGCTCCTACTACTATTTTAGTTAAACAACATTTAAAAAGTTTTTCTAATAGATTTAAAAACTCTAATATCAAAGTTGCTGGTTTGTCACGCATGACAAATAATAAAGACCGTATTTTAATTAAAGATGAACTAAAGTCTGGAGATGTAAATATAGTTGTTGGTACACATGCATTGCTTTCTAATGATATGAGTTATAACAATTTAGGATTATTAATTATAGATGAAGAGCAACATTTTGGAGTAGGTCAAAAAGAGAAAATAAAAGAGTTACAAGGAAACATTCATGTCTTAACTCTTACTGCAACTCCAATACCAAGAACATTACAATTATCCTTGTCAGGTTTAAAAAACTTAAGTTTAATTGCTACTCCCCCTATAAACAGACTTGCAGTAAGAACTTTTGTACTTGCTTGGGATAATGTTGTTTTAATTGATGCTCTTAAAAGAGAAAAAGTTAGAGGTGGTCAAACGTTTATAGTTTGCCGAAGAATTAAGGACATGGATAATCTTTATGATAAAATTAGTAATATGGTACCAGATTTAACTATTTCTGTAGCACATGGTCAAATGAAAGTTGATGAACTTGATCAGACTATAAATACTTTTTCTGATGGAAAATCAGATATTTTAATATCTACAAATATTATTGAGTCTGGAATAGATATTCCAAATGCCAATACAATGATTATTTATAAATCTGATATGTTTGGTCTTTCCCAATTATATCAGTTAAGGGGAAGGGTAGGTAGAAGTAAAAATAGGGCTTATGCTTATTTTACTATAGAGCCTGGGAAAATTTTATTAAAAAAATCACAACAAAGATTAGATGTTATTAAAACTTTAGATAATTTAGGGGCAGGGTTTTCGCTTGCCAGTTATGATATGGATATAAGAGGCTCAGGAAACCTTTTAGGTGACGAGCAATCTGGTCAAATTAAAGAAGTCGGAGTTGAACTATATCAAGACATGCTTAAAGAGGCAGTGTCTTCATATAAAAATGGTGACAAAATTATTGATGATGTATGGATGCCTTCTATTTCTTTGGGAATACCAGTTCTAATTCCTGAAAATTATGTTTTTGACCTGTCTACAAGAATGTCCTTGTATAGAAAAGCCGGAGATTTAAAGACTTCTGACGATATTAATATTTTTTCTGAAGAGCTTTATGATAGGTTTGGAGCCCCTCCTGAAGAAGTCAATAATTTATTAATGACTTTAATGATTAAAAACAAATGTTTATCACAAAAAATTGATTTGATTGATGCGGGCCCTAATGGAATAGTGTTGGGTTTTAAAAATAATTATTTTAAAAACGGTGAAAAATTACTTTTATGGGTTCAAAAATTATCTGGTTTAATTAAAATTAGACAAGATCAAAAAATATTTTTACAAAAAAAATTAAAAACAAGAGATGAAAAAATAAATACAGTTTTAAAATTAATAGATGATATTGAATTACTTAATAATTAGCCTTTTATATTCGGCATACAAAAGTACCTTTAACTGTGTCGTCTGAAAAAGACGCAATTTTAACTAAAGAAAAACCACTATAATTAATACATTTTGATTTCAAAATATCTTTAGTTTTTTGAGGCAAAGAAGTAATTGATTTTTTTTCAATAATCCATTTTAAAATAAAAGGTTTATTAAGTTTATTTGTTATATGATTAACAACCATCAATTCATTATTATAATCATGATTACAAGAAGATATAAAGAAAATCAAAATAAATAAAAAATATTTATAAAACACAATAAGCCTATTTAAAAGAGATAATAATTTAATTAATTTATTATATAGTATTCTTTATCTATTACAAAATTTTTAATATTAATTTTAATCATTAAAGTTACCAATTACCAATATTTTTCATGCTAGACCATGGTTCCTTTATTTCAAGTGCTTCTCCTTGTTGAAGTATTTCAATTGAAATGTCATCTGGTGATTTAACAAAAGCCATTCTTCCATCTCTAGGAGGTCTGTTTATAGTTATATTATTATCAATAAGTTTTTGACAAGTGTTATAAATATTTTCCACTGAAAATGCTAAATGTCCAAAATTACGACCTTTATCATATGCTTCAGGATCCCAATTATATGTTAGCTCAATTTCTGGAGAACGTTCTTCTATTGCTCTATTTTTATCTTCAGGAGCAGCAAGAAATATAAGTGTAAATTTACCTTCAGGTACATCTTTTCTTCTGATTTCGACTAAACCTAGTTTGTTACACCAAAAATCTAAAGAATTTTCAATATCTGTAACTCTTATCATTGTATGTAAAAATTTCATTTTTATATCCTTGAATTTATATATATAAATATATTGCAATATAAAAATTAAAAGTAAAGATGATACTTATAAACATTAAATAAATAATAATAGAGAAATTTATGAATTTAGATGAATTTGAAGTTGGTTTTAATATTCCTGCTAAAATAGGTTTAGAGTTTAAAAGTATTCAGACACCAGCATTATTAATTGATTATGATGTATTTCATAAGAACATTATAAAAATGAAAAAATTTGTAAAAGACAATAAAGTTAAACTAAGGCCTCATGCCAAAATGCATAAATCAGTTGATGTAGCGAAATATCAAATTGACTTTGGTGGAGCTCATGGTATTTGTTGTCAAAAAGTAAGTGAAGCTGAAGTTTTTGCTAGAAATAATATAAATGATATACTTATTACAAACCAAGTTTGTGATTTATTTAAAATAGATAGATTAACTAAAATTCCTTTATTAGGAGTTAAAGTTGGTTGTTGTGTAGATAGTATTGAAAATATTATAGATATTCAAAAATCAGCAAATTCTAATAAAACAAATATTGATATCTTTATTGAATACAATTGTGGAGCCAATAGATGTGGTTTAAAATCATTTGACCAAATTGAAAAACTTATTGATCAAATTAATAAAAGTAAAAATTTAAATTTTTCTGGCTTTCAAGCTTATAATGGTTCTATTCAACATATTGTTTCTTATAATGAAAGAAAAAAGTTAGTAAAAAATACATGTGATAAAATTAAAAAATTAGTTTCTTATTTTAATGATTATAATTTAGAAATTACTGGAGCAGGTACTGGTTGTTTTGATCTTGAGGTTTCTGAAAATGTATATACAGAAATTCAAGCTGGTTCTTATGCATTTATGGATGCACATTATTCATCTTTAAAAAAAGATAAAATGATAAATAATACAATCTCTTTTGATAATGCCTTATTTATTTTAACTAGCGTAATGTCTACTTCTATAGATGGATATGCGGTTGTTGATGCTGGTCTAAAATCTATGTCGATAGATAGTGGGTTACCTAAAGTTGCAAATAATAATTTTAATTATATTAAATGCTCTGATGAGCATGGTATTTTAGAAAATCCAAATAATTTGTTAAAAATAAATGATAAAATTTTACTGATACCCGGACACTGTGACCCAACATGTAATTTACATGACTGGTATATTGCTTTTAAGAATAATTATGTAAAAGAAATTTGGCCAGTGAGCGCAAGAGGCTTTAGTTTTTAATTATAATTGTATTATTTAACGATGAATTGGGTCTCTGACCTTGAAATGCAAACTTAGGATATTTTCCATTTGATGAACCACATTCATATGTCATTCCATACCAAGTCATAGGATCTTGAAGTATATCTGTTAATGAACCTACTGCATGGCTTTCTCTGTCAATGATGTTGTAACTTCCTCCGCATTTTGAAGATGCTTCAGAAAAACATTTAGAAGTATCAGCGTTACATTTTGTTTTAAAAAGGGATTTGCCACTTGGACCTAAGAATGAGGTGGTAGATGTTTTTGCCAAACAGCCGCTCAAAGCAATAACTAGTAATATACTGAAAATTAATTTAGGAATTTATATTGATTATAAAAATTTACATTAAGCTAACCTAATTACACACGTGAAGAATTAATTAATCAAGTTTTTTAAATCTCCTTGAATTTCTAGTTTTAGCCTTCCTTCGTTCACACTAGTAATACATAAACATATAGGAGTCCCAGTTTGAGAAGTGAGGTGTACCCAGGGGGTAGAGCGGACGTTATTCAGGCTATAAAAAAAAGTCATTTAATTCAGTATTCGGAGAAAATCTACATTATTTTGGAAAACTGTATCTTGCTAACCACTTGATTTTATTAGACATTAATTTTAGACGATTAAGTAAAAGTCACATTTTGAGCAATTATCCGACGTTTTTACACAGCCTGGACCCTAAGCGGACATTTCGGTTTCACCCATTCTAACTGCGATGTCGCGGTTGGAATGATAACATCGAATTTCTTTCTATTTCATATGTTGGATGTCGGTGTACTCACCATTGGTGCGCAAGGTGACCGTGATGATTTTAGAGGTTCTGTTTCTCCAAAACCAACCATGCGAACCATCAAAAACCGCTGTAATTTCACCTTTTTTTCTTTGCTCGGAACCTTTGCTGTAATTGTGATAGTCGATATTCAATTTTTTTGAATCCCCATGCACATCAAAATTTGCCTTACCTTGATCAGTCCACCATTCGTATTGGACTTTTTTTCCCTTGCTCAGGACCACTTTGATTTCCGTGCCTTCGTTCGGAGCGAGTGTGACCTGCATTTGATGTTTTGAAATTGCAGGATTGGGAGTGGGGATGGATTTAGGTGCAACCACAGGGACGGGCTTCTGCACAACAATATCTAAGGCCTTAGGTGCATCTACAGGCTTGGCGGCCACTTGGACATTTTGAGACATGGTGCCGTCATTTAGAATCCGATCTGCCGCAACTTCCTCTGCTAGTGAAACCTTGATCTCACCCATTCTTTTTAATCCAATTGTTTCACCGAAGCCAGTAGGGTCAACCCCGTACTCAGCCGGCATAACAACCGTAACAAGCAGAACTCCGGCTGCAATCGCCGCCAGAAAAGTAGACTTAACCAGCTTGCTTGTTGAAGGAACGTCTTTGTCTTCCGGGATGTTTATGTTTTTCATAAGATTTCCTTTCTTAGTTTAGTTTGATTAAGCTACAAAATAGCCAGTGATCTGGTATCCCATGAGAAGGAAACCAAACATCATCATGACGACATTTGCAGTGTAGGCATGGTGCAAAAATCTTTTTGATTTCCGCCAATACGACATGGCAATAAGAATCCCAATCAAGGCAAGAATTTGGCCAATTTCGACACCAATATTAAAGAAGATAAGGTTTTGCAGAAGTCCGTCGGCGGGAAGCTCGTAGTCCAGAATTTTAGCTGCAAGGCCAAAGCCATGGAACAAGCCGAATATAAAGGTTGCAGCTTTAGTATTGGGTTCGAACCCGAACCAACGTTGGAAAGCTCCTATATTATCAAGTGCTTTGTACACGACGGAAAAACCTATAATTGCATCGATGACATATACGTTGATGCTTATGTCCAACAAGACACCGGACAAAAGCGTGATTACATGGCCAACCGCAAACAATGTCACATAAATCATCACGGTCTTTAACCTATATAAAAAGAAAATAACGCCGAACAAAAACAATAAGTGATCGTACCCCGTCATCATGTGCTTCGCACCAAGATAGATGAACGGGATGGGCATGACACCTGTGGTTTCTTGGATATAACCTTTATCTCCCTCGGTTACTCCATGAGCGAATACTTCGAGGTTGATTCCAAAGACTGAGACTAAAACAATTGCAAAGCTCATGTAGATGACAAGGCGTTCATGGCCTACAAAATATTGAATAAGTTTCTTCATCAAAGATGTTTCCATGTTATTAATGTTTATTTAGTATTTAAATTTTTTAATTCTTATAATTTTAAAGATTTCATGGCTAAAGCATCTAATATTGGGCAATCCGGCTTATTATCGCCATGGCAATTTGTAGCAAGATAACTTAGTTGATCACGAAGTTTTTTTAACTCACTAAGTTTTTTGTCAATTTCAGAAATTTTTTCAAGTGTCAGTTCTTTAACTACTTTGCTTGATCTATTCTTGTCTTCATAAAGAGAGATAAGCACTCGACAATCCTCAATATTAAAATTAAATTGTCTTGCTTTACCGATGAATTGAAGTTTTGCAATATCGTCATCTGAGTAATCGCGATACGCTGTATCCCTATCTTGATAGGGCTTAACTAAGTTAATGTTGGCATAATAACGAACTGTTTTAACAGTTAATCCAGATAATTTTGCAGCTTTTCCGATATTCATATTATTTTGTCCTTTACACTCCCCTGGGTGGAGAGTTTACGGTGTGGTTCATTAAAGGTCAATTGAAACTATTATTACTCAATTATCTTTCAACTGAAACTATAAATGTTTAGGAGAATAAAGTGAACATACTTTCTAAAATTACAGCTATTGCTATTGCATCAGCTACAATTACGCTAGGCTCTTCACAAGCTTGGTCCGCTGGCTCTCATGATGGAGGGCATGGTGCTAAAAAGAATATTGGCATTCCTGGCAAAGCTTCAGAAGCGATGCAAACCATTGAAATCAAAATGCTAGATAATTACTATGAGCCAGAATCTATCTCTGTTAAGCAAGGAGAAACAGTAAGGTTTATTATCAAGAACGACGGTGAATTTGTACATGAATTTAATATTGGCACAGCTGCAATGCATACAGCACATCAGGAAGAAATGATGACCATGTTTGAACATGGAGTACTGGAAGCAGATAAAATCAACTATGATATGATGAAAATGGATATGGGAAATGGTAAAACCATGGAACATAATGACCCAAATAGCGTCCTTCTTGAACCTGGTAAATCGGGCGAAATAGTATGGAAGTTTAACAAAGCAGGTAAGATTGAGTTTGCTTGCAACATTCCAGGTCACTATGACGCAGGTATGATGGGTAAAATTAAGTTTAAGAGTTAAATATAACAGTAACTCTAGAAATATATTACATTTAAAAAATCAAGGAACTTTAATGATAAACACAAAAAAATTTAGGAGACACAGCTGTATTGTTGCTGTGTTCTCCCTAGTGATAATACCATTTACTTCTATTGCTGATGTCTATAATTTAACGGTTGATAAAGTAATAATTGATACCGGAAAGTTTAAAAAACAAGGAATTGGATATAATGGTGCATCTCCAGGACCTGTTTTACGAATGGAAGAAGGTGAAAATGTTACAATCAATGTAACGAATAATCTTGATGAAATGACGTCTATTCATTGGCATGGATTAATTCTACCTTATCAGCAAGATGGAGTTCCAACGATTAGTTATGATGGAATTAAGCCAGGTGAAACGTTCACATATAAATTTCCTATCGTTCAATCTGGAACTTACTGGTTTCATAGTCATTCAGGATTTCAAGAGCCAGATGGAGCCTACGGCTCCATCGTAATCAAATCTAAAAAGCGAGAGCCTTTTCGATATGACCGTGACTATGTTGTACAGTTGACAGATAAGCATCCTCATTCTGGAGCACGTATCATGCGTAACCTAAAGACCATGCCTGATTATTATAATCGTCAGCAACAAACGATAACTGATTTTATTAGTGATTCAGAAGCAAATGGACTTGGTACAACAATAAATGATCGTATGGCATGGGGAGATATGCGTATGATGCCTGCTGACATTGAAGATGTGCAGGGATTTACACCTCTTATCAACGGTAAAGGGCCTAACCAGAATTGGACCGGTTTATTTAAACCCGGAGAACGTGTTCGACTAAGATTTATCAACTCTTCAGCAATGACCTATTTTGACATCCGTATACCCGGTCTAGAAATGACAGTCGTCAGCGCTGACGGTAACAATGTAAGGCCTGTGAAAGTTGACGAGTTTCGTATTGCTGTTGCAGAAACTTTTGATGTTATAGTCCAACCTAAAGATGATAAAGCTTACACAATTTTTGCTGAATCAATGGGACGATCTGCATTTGGACGTGGAACCCTTGCTCCTCGTGACGGTATGGTTGCAGTAGTTCCTCAACTGAAAAAAAGTCCGCTTCTAACCATGGCTGATATGGGTATGGATCACTCCAAGATGAAGGGCATGGATCATTCCAAGATGAAGGGCATGGATCATTCCAAGATGAAGGGTATGGATCACTCCAAGATGAAGGGTATGGATCATTCCAAGATGAAATCTCAGGTAGATCCTTTCTATGCGCCAGGTAGTGGACTCACTCCCAATGCTGGAAAAGATAAAAAGTTCTTGTCTTATCAGGATCTCAAAGCCCAAAAACAGCTTTATAAACACAGAGCTCCAACTCGTGAAATTGAACTTCGTTTAACAGGTAATATGGAAAGATATATCTGGTCAATCAACGGTAAAAAATATGAAGATGAGGAAGAGATCCGTCTGCAATATGGAGAACGTGTGCGCTTCAAGTTTGTTAATGAGACGATGATGAGCCATCCCATGCATTTACATGGTATGTGGAGTATACTTGACACAGGTGCCGGCAAATGGAATCCCATCAAACACACAGTAAGTGTTGCGCCTGGTACAACCCTTTATACGGAAACCGAAGTTGACGCTCCAGGTCAATGGGCTTTTCATTGTCATCTTTCTTATCATGCAGCAAGTGGAATGTTTCGAAAAATAGTCGTTGTAGGGGGGCCTAAATCAGCCTTGCTCAATTCAATAACTTCAAAGGAACCGAAGGTATGAAAATTAATTTTTTAATACTTTTCTCAATTGGAGTTATAGTCTCTGCACTTTCTATTTCTCCCTCTTTGGCACAGCAAAAAGGGTTATTGATATATGGTTTGCAGCTAGAAGAACTTGAATTTCGCCGAGGAGATGAAGGTGAAGAATTGTTCGCCTGGAACGGGGATGCGTTTGTCGGTACCGATGAAGTAAAGCTTAGGTGGCTTGGCGAAGGTGAATATGATACTGCTACAAGTAAATTTGAAGGCTTAGAAAACAGACTTGTTCTTCAATGGCCAATCTCACCTTTTTTTGATATAAAAGCTGGCTTTCGAGTGGATACGCCTAATGGTCCTGATCGATCATATAGTGTTTTAGGATTGACTGGCCTTGCACCCCAGTGGTTTGAAATTGATGCAGATTTTTTTGTTAGTGAAAAAGGTGATACTTCTGCACGTTTAGATGCTGAGTATGAACTTCTTATAACCAATCGTCTAATTCTGACACCTTCAGCTGAGATTAATGTCGCATTTTCTGGAGATCATGAGATTGGTGTTGGCTCAGGAATTAGTGACATAGAGGCTGGAATGCGTCTTAGTTATGATCTGATCGATAGGAGACTTTCTCCATACTTTGGAGTTGTCTATGAGAGAAAGTTTGGACAAACGGAAGATTTGGCAAAAGCCGAGGGCGAAGATTTTGAAGGATGGCGTGCGGTTATTGGAACAAAATTTATGTTCTAATAACATAGATTATATAACAATCATAACAAACAATAATTGAGGTATAAAATGTCTAAATCAAACTCTTCTATATTAATATTGATAATATCAATGCTATTTATTTCAAATAATGTGGTAGCTGCTTCTTATGAAATACAAATGTTAAATAAACTTGAAAAAGAAAAAATGTTGTTTTCTAAGAAAGTTATTAAAATTGACATAAATGATGAAGTGCTATGGAAATCTGTTGATAAAGGCCATAATGTTGAGTTTATCGGCATGCCAGATGGTGCGTTAAAGTATAAATCAAAACACAGCAAAGATGCCGTTTATAAATTTTCAAAAGCTGGGATTTATTTATATCAATGCACTCCTCACAAAGCTATGGGCATGATTGGAATTGTTATTGTTGGAGATGACAAGAATAATCTTGAAAAGATTAAAAACGTAAAAGTTTATGGTAAATCTAAAAAATTATTAAAGTCTTTACTTACTAATTTATAAGAAATATTTTTATAGTTATATTTAATGGAGGTCAATTTGTTGTCAATTGCTAATCAATTATCGATCAACTGGAAGTGTAAACACACTTGGAAAAGGTCATCATATAATACATCTTGGTGTTTGTTGGGATGTTCCATTGGAGATTGTGGGACAATTGCCTATTTTCAGTTTATGGGTATTCAATGGCCTGTCCTTGCTATTATGATCCTAGCTATTGTTAATGGCTTGATTACATCTATTATACTTGAGACCATTATTCTTAGTCGTCAAATGGCAATAAATATTGCCTTTAAAACAGCTATAGGCATGTCATTGATATCAATGGTATCAATGGAAATTGCAATGAACGCAACAGACATAGCGCTCACAGGTGGAGCAATGCTAACATGGTCGGCTTTACCCTTCATGTTGATTGCAGGTTTTATTACTCCACTTCCATATAATTATTGGCGTCTTAAAGCTTTAGGAAAGGCTTGTCACTAAGATGTCTAAAAAGATAAAAAATATAATTACTGGATTAGTTGTTCTATGTAGTTTGGTAGCTGTGTTTTTTTATATAAATTATCCATTAGAAACAGTAGTAAATAATATTATATTAAAGCCAAATAATAAAGTTATTACATCATTAGGCAAAGAGATATACACAAATAACTGCGCATCTTGTCATGGCAAAAATCTAGAAGGCCAACCAAACTGGCGCGAACGTAACGATGCTGGTTATTTGCCTGCTCCACCTCATGATAAAACGGGCCATACCTGGCATCATTCTGATGCCTATCTTTTCCAAATCACTAAATATGGCCTTGAAGAGTTGATAGGAGAAAAATATCCAAACAACATGCCCGCTTATAAAGAAACACTAAGCGATGAAGAAATTATTGCTTCTTTGTCTTATATAAAAAGCATGTGGTCCAAAAGCATACAAAACAAACATGATAAAATAAATTCACGTTCAAATGCTAAATAAGTAGAAAATATATGCAAATATAGAATTGTTTAACACAATGTTACTTTTATATTATGAAGTTAGTATCAATAATAAAACTGATAGAATGAAATTAATTTTATAAAATTATTGAAGCCAATATAAACAATGAAGCAATTTTAAAAATAATGGATATTCTTTATCATGAATTTTGTTGAGACATTAATATAAGGAATTAAAATGAAATCCTCTTTTATAATTCAAAGTAAGCTAATTATCGCAGGACTTATAGTCAGCGCCATTGGTGTTACTGGCATTGTGTTGGCTAAGACAACAATTATGGATCACAGCACTATGAATCATAACAAAATGATGCATAACACCAAGACTAATAATAAAAAATCTAGTATGCCAGTTTTAGAACCTGGTCAAAGTGCATTTGCTGCCATAGCTGAAATTGTGACTAAACTTGAATCTAATCCAAATACGAATTGGAACGTTGTCAACATCAAAGGCTTGCGTGAGCATCTAAGGGATATGAATATAGTGATCATTGATGCTGTTACTGTAGCGAAAGAAATTGATGGTGGAATGCAATTTACTGTAACTGGAAATGCTGATGTAAAGCCGTCCATTCGTCGCATGACCTTAGCTCACGCAACTTTCATGAACAATGTTAACGGTTGGGAGTATAAGGCTAAGAAAATTGACGGCGGTGCTGTGGTAACAGTTTTAGTTCCTCCCCAAGATCAAGCAAAGATAAAAGCTCTTGGTTTTTTTGGTATGATTGCATCTAGTTCACACCATCAGCTTCACCACTGGATGATGGCATCAGGTAAGAATGCACATGACTGATAAATAATTAAAACTTATAATTACTCCTTCCTTCGTCTTTATTAGTAATAAATAGAATTATAGGAGTCTCAGATTGTAAAGTGGTGTGTACTCGGGGGTAGGGGTGTGGATACGAGTCTTTAAGATAAACTTTTAAGAATTATTTTAATGTGGGCTTGAGTGTGGGTCTGATATCTTTCTTTATATTTAACTAATTGATTTCATTGGTAATTTATAAAATTAATGGCGGATAGGGTGGGATTCGA
>JAQBXK010000043.1 GCA_027625145.1 Pseudomonadota bacterium | reverse complement strand
ATTCGTCGTTAGAAAACAATTATTATGACATTATTTCAATGAGTTATCTATTTTTGTCGTGTACAGAGAAAAATTTTAGGATTGTGGAACAGACCGTATAAATTGCTGCTGAATATCTGAAAAATTTGCGTCTGGGTATTCTGCTAAATAATGTTCAGTCCAAAATAAAACAGCCTCATGCCCATCAAAACAGGGATTCACATCCAAATAAAAAGCCAAACGGGCACTACGTTGAATATAAAGCTCCTGGATTAACTGTAATCCTAGTTTTTTTGCTTTTGCTGAGATAAATAGTTGAGGTTGAGTGAAGTAATTCATAAAAAATTCCAATACTGAGCATAGGCTTGATATAGATAATTAAACACATAAAAATATGTGTTGTAAACATATTTTTATGTGTTTTTTAGCATTTTATGTAAAAAATAGCCTATGTTATACTTGCACTTTATCATTTGCTAAATTTGAACCTCATGCCTTACGAAGAATTCCATAGACTTATCGGTAAAGCAGGTCTTTCAATTAAAGAATTTGCTGAACTACTTGGAATGAGACCTAACTCGATTACGAATTATAATAAAGTTGGATTTGTACCCTCTCATTTGGCTGTGATTGTATCGCTCATATCAACGATGAAGGATGAAGGTTTTGATTTTTATCCGATCTTAGAAAAAGTACAGGCGTATGAGAAAGCACGTATAGAAAGTCAGTCTAAATAGAAAAGACTAAGCTGGATTCTTTGGACTATTGTTGATCAGAGAGTACTACAATCAAATGGGAGCTTATAGCCCCCATTTTTGCATTCGTATAAGAGATTTTATGTTAAATGCATGACCAAAAAGCCCAATTTATGGGCCTTTCGTATAAGGTGTATTATGTTAATAATATAAATTTTTAAAAGCATATTGATTTAATAATAGAAAAATTATCAGAGTAGGGCATGTGTAAAGTAAACGTTCGATTATTAACCAATAATGATTAAAGATTTATATCTTGTATGTGTTAATTTTATTAACATATATATATGAAATTAATAATGCCTTAAGTGAAATAGTATGCTAGGTAAAAATCATTATTTTTTAAAAAAATTTTCGATCAGTGATGCTGCTATAGCGTATAAAAAACCTCGCTCGACTATACTTAAATATATAAAAAGCGGAGATTTCGAACTTGACTACAATAAATTGATTGAATACAGTCAGTTAGTTAGAAAATTTGGTGAACTTACTTACCCTATACAGGACGAAAGAGAGCAACAAATCAAAAAACTAAAAGATGAAGTTATGCATTTAAAAAAACAACTTAACTTTTTTAAATATACTTCAATCTCAAACAAAAATAGACTATTAATTTCTCATAAACATTCCATTTAACATAATAGAGCTTATACGAAACGCATTTTTAATATTACTTTAAGATCAGTATCTTATCGTTATTCATACCCTCTGGAACGTTCTCGTTCAACCGACTTGGAAACAAGTCGGTTTCTTTTTAAGCAAAACTGTAACTTTTAGCCAATAAGATTGATCAGAAAACATTCGTTTTTGTATTTTTTCCTGATTTCTCAATGGTCCAGATTCAGAAATAATCCCCAATTTCTGCGGACAACTCTTGGGATAAAATAGGCCAACTTTGTAAGCCAAAGCGTACATAGATTTAGATAATTTGCGGATTGGATAACTAAAATCTTAGTCCTATGATCAGACATAAGGGAACTGGATGTTTCCCAAAAAATAAGAATAAGAAAATTGTTCAAGGAATGGGCCTAGCTCTAACGGTATAACGCACAACCCAATGTAAAAAGGCCCGACAGGATGTCGGGCTTTTTTATGTCTTGAATCTGGATTTCGTGTAAGAGATTTTATGTTAAATAAAAAAAGCACCATATATAGGTGCTTTTTATAATGTACTAAATATTAAAAGTTCTCTTAAACCATTCTGATAAATTGTTATAGGCTGGGCTATTTTTATCTATTAGAGGTTCATCGAAGAAAAAATCTAATCCATAGCCAGGACTTTTTTGCCATGCAAACCAAGTTGCTAATTCAGCTTTAAGAATTCTAGAGTCCTTAAACTTTTGTAAATTATTAGTTTTTAAGTTTGCTACACATTCTTTTGAATATCTAAATAGATCTTGTTCTTTTGTATGAACTAAATTTTCTATCCAGTCTTCTATTGTGCCATCAATAATATTGTCAGGCATAATCCAAATTCCAATATCTATGAGACCATCGTTATTTGTTGCTACTAGTCCATGCTCTGTATTTTCTAGAGTGTAGCCATGGGGTGTTAATATCTTTTGTAAATCTGACTTTGTTTTTTCTATACCTGAATCTACAATTTCTTGATCTGCGTCAACTATGATGCCGAGTCGAGTGATTTTACCTACACTTACTTGTTCAAGTAGTTTATTTAGGGAATTAAAAATAACACCACTTTTAGTTGTATGAAATTTACTGTCCACATCTTCAGGAGTTATAACGGTTACATCAACATCAAATTTGTGGTGTTCACAGTATCTTTCAAAAAAAAACTTGTCGCCTAAACCTTCTACAATTAAATTTTTCATCGTACTTCTAACTGTGATTTTATAAATGTTGCTAATTCTTCCTCATTCAAAATACTAGGAATTACTTGTCCATAATTACTTTTCCTAATACTTTTACCCATTTGAATAAGGATTCCTTCTATATCAGTTTTATCCCTAGCAACTAGTGAAAAAGCTTTTACACAGTCATAACTATGTGTGGTTGCAAACACTTGAATATTTAAATTTTTTGCTAAAGTAAAAACTAGTTCCCATACCTTTTTTTGGACACTATGATGTAATCCATTGTCAAACTCATCAATCAATAGCATCCCATTCCTAGAGCTATGTAATTTAAGAATTAATTGTAAAATTCTTAGCATCCCATCACCCATACTACTTAATGGAAAAGGTCTACTCTGATTTTGTAGTTTAACGATAGGGGTTCTTTCAGGACTCTCTTCAATTCTACTGCCAAATCTAGTTCTACGACGATTTGAAGACTTAACAAAACTAATATTCTCTACTAATGGCTCTATAATTCTAAGAGCTTCAATAATATGATCTTGATAAGGTGTAAGAACTAATTGATCCCAATCTAGTGCTAATTCATCCGTGTTTAAGAATGAGGTTGGAATATAGCTATACGGAGTATTATATTTAGCATCGAAACTTCTATAGTTTGATCTTCTTCGGAAATCATCGAGAAAAATCCTTTTATAAGCACCATTTCTTTCGATTCGAAGTACAGTTCTTATTTGTTCACTAACCTCTGAATCTCTGTTAAATCCAATAGGTTTAATAATTGATAGGTTATCTAACTCAGCTTTTGAAATAGGTTCATATACAATCCGACGAATTCCACTATCTTCTTCATCATCAATTTTGACCATTAATTCTTTTTCAAAGCACTGCTCAATGCTTAAAAAATCATTCCCAAGAGCACCGATTTGAATTTTTACATTGTCTTCAGTCGGAAAACTCCTGTTAGAAAAGAAACTTTCAAATGGTGCAAATGTACTAAGATTTTCTTCCTCATCTCGTTCATAAAGAAGAGGTTCACCATGAGCTTGAGCTAATTCGTTTAATAATTTTTCGTCGCCACTATTAGCGTAGATAAGTAGAGCTTCAATAAGTGAACTTTTGCCAGAATTATTATTACCAACAATTAAATTCACCAATCCTAATTGGGGGATCTCAACATCTTGTAGAGATCTAAAATTCTTAATCTGTAAAGATTCCAACATTAGAATATAGCCATATCTTTATATATTTAATTTTTAACATCTTACTAAATAATTACCAAGCATGTACGTATTTCTAAAGATTAAAAAGAAAAATAGCTTCTTTATTTTTGTTCTAGATGTACATCTAAGTTACATTCTAATGATATCCCTAAATTTTTAATTATTTCTAAAATTAACATAATACACCTTATACGAAATGTGTTATAATTTTCCTTAGAAATCAATGCTGTAGTTTCTAGTTTCTAGTTTATAGCCCAATCACACCCGATTGGGCTTTTTTTATGATTTTTCACGTTCCACGCCTATTATTTGATCAATGTTCCACAACTTTGTTCATATCAGTTAAACAATCGTGGTTAATCATAGGGTCTAAAAAAACGGCTCCAAAAGCCTCTTTTTTCCGGTTCCTGTTCAATGTGCTCGGGTACTGGAATCCGCTTATTTTCCGTTTGTTCCGGAGTAGTCAATCCGTCATGTTTCGGCTCAGGTTCTGACCGAGGATCCGTTGCTATATCTTGGCTAGGTTTCTGATCGGTAAACGTAGTCATATTGGTTTTTGGAGCTTCTAACAGTCGTTGTATTGCTTCTATTTGATTGTCTTTTGCTTCTAGCTGTTCTCTTTGGAAAACTTCTCGCTCATGTGCAAGTTCTAGCTGTTTTTTAAGTATGTCTACTTGCTGTTTTAGCATGTCTACTTCTGTATCTTTTTGTACCGCAGTAGACTGTAACGTAGTTACATTATTATTTTTATTAGATGGTTCGCCAAATACTCGTATGGCTTCAGATAAATCTATTTTCCCATCACTATTTTTTGATAAATCCCCTTTATTTATACGTTTATAGATACTTTGACGATTCATTCCATAGAGTTGAGCTAATTCAATAACAGATAGTGCTTTCATCATGTAACCCAAGTAAAAGTCTGTATGTCAGTAGACAATATTTAGTAATGTAACGTTACATCAATGATTTAACGATAGCCAACCTTTTCAAGCATGGGAGCAAACTCTTTTAACTTCTCAGAATCTTTAAGCATTTCAGCAATTCTTACTGCGAATTGAGGATAGCTTTCAGTTCCTTGAGAGTATTTACTCATTTCAGGAAGTTCAGATAGCTTATTGGAAAATAAGTGGCGTTGAGAGTCAGTCATTTTTTTTGAAAAAAGATCTAGATTGCCAGATATTGTCTGATTTTCTAATGATTTAGTTTTAGATTTTTTTTGTTTAAAAGAAAAAGAAAAACCAGATATTGAACGGCCTTTTTTATGCTGTTGGTAGGTTGCCTCTATATCTGTTTTTTCGCTAATTTCAGAAATGGCTAAGTCAAGAACTCTAGTTTTAAAGTGATCCATACGCTTGTATTCATTAACACCAATTCCAAGTTGTTCTCTAAAAGTTGCTAATTCAAATACTGGCGTTTTTCCAATAGCTTTCCATTGAATTAATAACTCGTATAATCTTGCTGAATATGTACTGTTAAGCTGGGCTGTTTGGCTTAGTAAATATTGAGTAAAAAAGTCTTTAATACCATCAATTTTACTTATGCCTTGTACAACAGCTAAAGTGAAAACAAGTTCAATAGCCCCTTCATCATCTAGATATTTTACTTGCTGAATCCATCTACTTTTGACTAATTTCCCATCTTCATCAAAGAAGCTAAATCTTCTGTTAAATAAAGAATCCTCTGCTTCTTTCATTCTCTGATAAGCATTTTGCCTTGTTGTCCCAAAAACTTCAGCATATCTCAAAGCATCTATTCGTAAAGGAGTATCTGTACTTAGTCCAGTACCCGTATGTCTAGCATCAACAATGGCTAATTGAACAATATGAAACTCTGATAAAGATAGAGTTTGAAAAGCTTGGTTTAACCGATTGGTTTTTACAACTAATTCTTTTGACATAGACTCAATTGAAATATTTTTATACCCACAGATTATAACAATGTGGGTATAACTGCAACTGTGTAGTTAAGGGTGTAATTAGGAGGGTAACTAAACGTGGGGGAATGGGTAACTAAACGTGGGGGAATGGGTAACTAAACGTGGGGGAATGGGTAACTAAACGTGGGGGAATACAAAGGTTAGTTATTGAAATTTAATAATTAAAACTAAGTTAAAAACATTTAAAAACCTTAAAAATAATTAAAAGCCTGGGGAATGAAAAATTGCCCTTGGTTTTCGCTACGCTCAAACTCTATTGAATCTCGCTTTCGCTCGATTCGTCGGGGCAATTTTTTGGTTAAAGTTTCCGTGAATTAGCAAAAAGCAAAAACAACTCGGAATTCGCTTTGCTCATAGAGCTTTTTTACTCGCTACGCTCGGTCTAGGCTCAATTTTCTGTATGTGATTTACGCTTATTTAGGCTTCACAGCCTAAAAAGCGGTTTTTCAGAGAGTCTAGGCGCGAATTTTGATTGAGCCGCTCGTAGACACTCGCTCAACTATGGGGACTCTAAGTTGAAATAATCAGGACTATTCATGTTTATGTTGGTGTTTTTCAATTTCTATCGTTGATAGTTTCTTATGATTACTTTCCCAAGTTGATAGGCCTTCAAGAACATCAAGAAATAAATTTTGTCGTTTAAAAAAATTGTTGTTCTGTTCAGTAATCTCTTTAAATATTTTACTTGTTCTTACGCTATATGCGAATTGAGTGTTATTGACAATTCTATTGGTGATTTGATCTGGTGTTTCCGAACTAATATCAATATTCAATTTTTTAAAGGCTGCTAATACTGCACCACCTAATTCATATTTGCGTCTGTTTTCCTCATTACGCTTGATTTGTGCTTCGGTAAGGGTTTTCCTCGATTTGTTTAGAACTTCGCGTTTATGCTCATTTTCGAGGCGTATACGGTCATTGAGAACGGCCTTATGGATTTTTTGATAAGACTCTAAGGCTCGCTCTAGTCTAAACCAGGTGTCTCGATCCTGATCTTGTTGGGCCAAACTTAAAATTTCAACTTCATTGTCCATTAGTTTTTGTTGGTTATGTGCTTTGAGTTTGATCTGTTCAAGTAAGATTTGGCGTTGTTGATATAGCACTCTATAGCGATCTACAGTTTTAAACTTTTTGAATATCTCTTCATCAAATTTTTCTGTAGATAATAATGAACTTAAAATATGAGATTGGATTTCAGTGAGGAACGGTAATTTTTCTAAAAACTGCTGCAATTGAATCAGATCTTCATTTGATAAAACTTTAGCAGGACGACCTCGTTTCACCATGATCAGCACCCCAAAAAACACATGAATCAGATATCAGTAGAGTAGCATATGGCGGCATGAATAAATTAAATAAAATGTGGGAACATTTTATTTAATTTATTAGCTCGTTTCCGTGTTTCTAATTAGATATAATTACTAACGCAATTATATCGAATTAGAAACACTTCTCCTCGTGCTCCGCAGGCCATTAGAGACGTAAGTTATTGATTTGTATCTATCAGAGTACTGTTGCTGCATTTTTGACATTTGTTTCTGCAATAGCGATCTACCGTTACAACATCAAAAATGTGTGTTGCTGCAAAAAAAGTGTCGTTACAACATCAAAAATAACGTGAGGGCTAGACGCAAATATGTTCTTCTGTAATCTTGAACACAACAGTAAAAATCCGCCCCAAAAAGGTGGTAAAAATAACAAGCCTAGAACGGCCAAAGAGCGCTTTCACTACATCACTCGAACTGCACAATTTGCACAACATAAAGATCATGTTCATGAACAACTTGAGTTTGTTTGCTCAGGTAATATGCCGAGCTTTGCCGAGGGGAATCCGGAAGAATTTTGGCAGGCCTCGGATCTGTATGAACGTAAAAATGGTCGAGTCTGTTCAAGTTTGGTGGTGGCATTACCAAAAGAGCTTACATCGGAACAACGTATCGAATTGGCAGAGCAGTTTATTCAAGAGTTTGCTGACCGTTATCAATATCCTTATAGCTGTGCTATCCATCATCATGTTGGTAGTCTAGGTGGTCAAGAACAACCCCATTTGCATCTGATTTATAGTGAACGCCATGTGGATGGAATAGAGCGAACACCTGAGCAGTTTTTTAAGCGTTATAACCCTGAACAGCCAGAGAAAGGGGGCGCTCAGAAATTAACAGCCGATGTATTAGGGATGGGCAAAGCACAATTGCAGTTGTACCGACAAAAAACTGAAGAACTCATTAATGACAGCTTACAGCGTTATGCACCGACCAAAGTGCTTGAAATTAGAGGGCTAAAGGTAGAGGTTCCGAATGAGGTGAGTTGTCTATCCAATGAGGATTACAATAAAAAATACGATACTAATCTGCAAGATGTGCCGATGATGAATAAGGCACTGCGGTTTGCCAAAGAAAGTGATCCAGTTCGCTATCAGCAAAAACAGGACATGATTGTAGAAATTAATCGGTTGAGAGCTGAAAATCGTTATGAGCTGTACAAACCCTACTATGAGGTAGAATTGAATAAGCAAAAGTTACTAGAGCAAGAAAAGCAGAAACAGACACAAGAAAAAACGAAAGGATTTGATGGTCCTCGTTTTGGATTTTGATAGAGCGTACAAAAATCTGTGTCAGGTAAACTGACTGTAGGACTGTAAATTGTGTAATGGTCCCTTAAAAGGACCATTCAGGGAGTCTAGCTATTCAATTAACAGTCTCAAAATTGCATAAATGCTCCATCAGGAAAGAATGCTAAAAAAGCGCGTTTAACGTCTTCGTAATCATCATCTATATGTTGATCAAGATGATGCTGCGTCCATACCAATGTTGCTTCTCGATCGTCAAAACATTTATTAACGTTTAAAAATAAACTCAGATTGTTCGATCTATTAATTGAGAGCTCTTTAATGAGTTGAGTTCCAATTTTTCTAGAATTTTCAGAAAGGTATAAATGATTAATCAAGTTTAAATTACCCATTGTTATGCCTCATTTTAAGAAGAAATAATTAAAAACACCTTCTTCATATGTCCTGAAAGAAGGATATGGGAATATTTAAACACATAAATAGTGTGTTAATCACATTATTTATGTGTTTAAATGTAAATAAATGATCTGTGCTATACTTTTCCATCAGAACAATTCTGCTTTTTAAACTATGCCTTACGAAGAATTTCAAAGACTTATAGGTAAGTCTGGCCTTTCTATTAAAGAATTTGCAGCGCTTTTAGATATGAACGCGAACTCCATTACCAACTATAAAAAGAACGGTAAAGTGCCCACTACGATTGCAGTAATTGCGGTCATAATTTCAGATATGAAGGATGATGGTCTGGACTTTTATCCAATTTTTGAGAAAGTTCGAGCTTATCGTGATCAATAGAGTATTTGATGTGAACCCAATTAAAGATTTAATTGGGTTCTAACAGATGAATTTCGTATAAGAGATTTTATGTTAAATAGCCCTCAGTTGAGGGCTATTTTTTGAATGAATAGGATAAGTCTTAGAATTCACTATAACTACTTTAGTTAAGACGTCAAAAAATATAAGGCTATAATGTGGAATTCCACTACTTTTCAAGTTTATTAAACACGATGATTATTAAAACTCCTATTCTAAAATCTAAGACATTAAGTAATATAAATAACTGTAATATATGGTTAAAAATGGAATCCACACAACCATCTGGTTCTTTCAAACAACGCAGTATAGGGAATGCTTGTTCATACTATGCGGAACAAGGTGCCAAAAAGTTTATTAGTTCATCAGGCGGCAATGCGGGAATTTCTGTAGCTTATATGGGAAATTCATTAAACATTCCAGCGACTATTGTTGTTCCTAAAACAACTTCTCAAAAAGCAATAGACATCATGCGTCAACAAGGTGCAGAGGTTATCGTGCATGGTGAAATTTGGACAGAAGCAAATGAACTTGCTCTACAGTTTGTTAACTCTGAGGCAATTTATATCCATCCTTTTGATGATCAATATTTATGGGATGGAGTAGCAAAAATTATTGATGAAACAATTGAAGACGGCATCATACCAAGTGCTGTTGTTTTATCCGTTGGAGGTGGAAGTTTACTATCAGGTATTAGTCAGGGCTTGTCTAAAAATAAACTAAATATTCCAATTTATGCTGTAGAAACGGAAGGAACTGCTTCATTAAATACAGCAATTAAAATGGGACAACATATTAAATTAGATAAAGTTACAGGTGTAGCGACAACTCTAGCTGCACAGCAAGTTTGTAAGAATGCTTTCGAGCTTACACAATTAAAAGAAATTAAAGGAATCACGGTTACAGATGAAGAAGCGATTGATGCTTGTTTTAAATTTTTAGATGACCATCGAACTTTAGTTGAACCTGCTTGTGGTGCTACTTTAGCAACTTTATATAATAAAAAAATGGACTTTTCACCTTCAGATAATATTCTTGTAATTGTATGTGGTGGTGCATCTATCTCTCTTGAGCAACTTTTGAAATATTCATCTCAATAATTTAGAAAATTATTTTTTCTTTCAAAAAAGCTCAGTATCTAATACTGAGCTTTTTATACAGTTATGAAACGTTAAATAAGATTATGAAAATCAGTTATAATTATCTGATAAGTAATTAAAAATAATAAGGTAATTTATGTCTACATGGGTATGGGTGCTTATTTATTTGGCAGTTAGCTTAATGTTCAAATGGATTATTTCATGGGGTTGAGCTGATCGTATTAAAGGTTGGAAGAGTATCTTTTTCTTAGATATGGAATCAAGCTCATGGAATGAAGAACAGCTTAGAGCTATGGCTTTGTTTCTATGGATAGCATTTACCATTCTTTTTATTATAGGTTTAATTTACCCCGAATTTAGATTCTATAAGCTTAAAAATAGTTTGTAAAAAACGGAGCTTAAGCTCCATTTTTTATGGGTGATTTTTTAAATCATTCAGCATTGCATCACGTAAAATCTTATTCATACGTGTCTGATAGCCTTTGCCTTGTGCTTTTAGCCATTGCATGACATCTGCATCAATGCGTACTGTAGTTACTTGTTTAGTTGGCTTATAAAACGGATTTTGGACAGCATTTTTCCAAAAGCTTTTATCAAGTTCAGGAATGTCCGAAAAGTCTATTTCACTATCTGGGCGTTTAGCCAGGGCTTCGAGTCTTGCCTTTTGTTCTTCAGATAAAACAGGAGGCTTATTCAAATCCACTTTGTAAGTAACGGTTTTGTTCATACTGTTTCCTCTCTTTTTTCTCTGCCTGTCGTGCTGAAATAATACGGATATGATCTATCCCATTATGGTCTTGTACTGTATGAGCCACTAATAAAACAGCTTGCCCATGTACCATACCTATCGCTTGCCAACGATATTCACCATTCTCAAAGCGATCCTGTTTGAAGACGGCATGAGCATCATAAAAAACCAATGTTGCATCTTCAAAAGCTACACCATGTTTTTTGAGGTTTGTATCTGCTTTATGCTCATCCCATGAAAACTCAATTTCCATAGTTGCATCGCTTTTTGTTAATATAAAAATGTTAATACAAAATTGTAAATTTTGCAAAGTTCTTCCATTTTTTATTGGCAAGAACTATCAAAACCGCTCATAAAAAAGCCGACTTGTTTCAAAATCGGCTTTTTTATGGTTTTTAGATTTTTATGGTTTGAATAAGTATCTGATATTTAAATTAATATACATGTGTACTTCGTATAACCGCCATTATGTTAAATGAGGCGTAAATTCTCTATATATCATGCTTAGAGCTAAGATAAACATCATAAGAGATAGTCCCTTAAGCAAAGTTCTTTGAATTTTCAAATTACGTAAAAACTTTTTTAGGCCTAAAGAAAAAAATACATAAAAACCGCCAATAACAGTTAAAGTCAGAACTGTAATTATCATTAAGGCAAAAGTTTGATCTTTCAGACTATATGCTCCAAAAATAGCTGGAACAATTGCTAGGTAAAACGAAATGGTTTTAGGATTACTGAGTGTTATCAATAGCCCATCTCTATAAGAGAATATAGTTTCATTTACCGTATTAGGAGCCTGAGTTTGTAGCAGATCACCATTAAAAGACCAAAAACTATAAGCTAAATACAATAAATAAATACTCGATAGTAGGACCATATAAAAAGAAAAATTTGGAAAAAATTGAGTTAAAGAAGTCAGTAAAAAAATAGAGGTTAATAGAAAGATTAGATCACCTGTGATTAGACCAATTAGCATAATCAAGCCATTTTTATAGCCCTGTGTCAGTGTTTTAAACATTAGACCTGTCATACCAGGCCCTGGAAGAATTGCGGCTAAAGATAAAGTGAAAATATATGTGGTGAATTGTGCTAGATAGTCCATTTGAAGGTAAATCAATAAAAGAATTGAGACTATTTTTTAGTAAAAACAAAGAAGAAATTGATCTATATTTTTTATAAAATTGATAAATAAGGGTATAAAATTTCTATTTTATTTAATAATTTTAGTATTTATGCCTAATCACAAAAAAATTGATAAAACCGATGTAAAAATTTTGGAGTTGTTGCAACAGGACTCACGTATTACAACAGCCCAGTTATCAGAAGAATTGAGCTTATCAACTTCTCCATGTTGGCGTAGAGTCAAGCAACTTGAAGATACTAAGATTATTAAAGGATATGGAGTATTACTTGATCGTAAAAAAATAAATTTAGGTGTAATGGTATTTATACGTGTATCTATTGATAGCCATAGTGAAAAAGAAGCTAAAAAATTTGAGGAAGAAGTGACGGCTTTAGATTATGTCGTTGCATGTTACAGCATTGGAGGTGATGCAGATTTCTTACTTCAAGTTGTATCCCCAGATCTTGATACTTATGCTGAATTCTCTATGTCAATAATAAGAAGATTGCCGGGAATAAAAGAAATGCAGAGTATGTTTGTTTTAAAAGAAATAAAACCATTCATAGGTTTTCCAGTGAAGCCTTCTCAATAGTATTCTAAGTTAAGTTTTCCTAAAATTAACATAATACACCTTATACGAAATGCGTTATAATTATCTTTAGAAATCAATGCTGTAGTTTCTAGTTTATAGCCCATCTTCCCCAAGATGGGTTTTTTTTATGATTTTTCACGTTCCACGCCTATTATTTAAGCAATGTTTCACGACTTTGTTCATATCAGTTAAACAATCGTGGTTAATCATAGGGTCTAAAAAAACGGCTCCAAAAGCCTCTTTTTTCCGGTTCCTGTTCAATGTGCTCCGGTACTGGAATCCGCTTATTTTCCCTCTGCTCCAGAGTAGTCAATCCGTCATGTTTAGCTTCTGCTGTGTCAGGTTCGGGATCTGGTTTGACTATGCTGGGTTGCACTAATTCTTGATCGGTAAACGTAGTCATATTAGGTTTTGGGGCTTCTAATAGGCGTTGCATCGTTTCAATTTGGTTTTGATAGAAAGATTCCCGATCTTTGGCATCATCAAGCTGATTTTTCAACATGTCTATCTGCTGTCTAAGCAGTAAAACTTCTGCCGAATTTGGACTGTCTACTTTTACAGATTCTTTTACATCCTGTTTTTTGACGGGTTCCCCAAAAACACGGATTGCTTCCGCTAGATCAATCTTATTCTCAGAATTTTTACTTAAAATTCCTTTCTTTATGTTGTTGTAAATCGTTTGTCTATTGATGTTGTAGAGCTTGGAAAGTTCAAGAACTGTAAGGGTTTTCATCCTGTAAACCTATGCCTAAACTTGTAAAAATAGACTGTCTATTAGACTGTCTAATAGACAAATGATCAAGTTTAAATTTTAGGCAGATGCAAAGCCAACTTTTTGAAGATAAGGGAATAATTCTTCGAATTTTTGAGCGTCTTTAAGCATTTCTGCTATGCGGACAGCAAACTGTTCGAAGGTTTCTGTACCTTGAGAGTAAATGCTCATTTCAGATAGTCTAGAGAGCTTATTGGCAAATAGGTGACGTTGAGGATCAGTTATTTTTGAGAAAAAATCTGAGAGATTTTCATTCTTAATTTCTTTTTTCGAGGCATTTTTTTTCTGTCTAAAAGTGAACGAAAATCCTGAAATGGTACGTCCTTTCTTATGTTGTTCATACTTAGCTGTTATATCGGTTAGCTCATTTATTTGATTGAGTGCGAAATCTAAAACATAGGTTTTGAAATTGCTCATAGTTTTGTATTGGTGAGATTCAACGCCTAATTGCTGTCTAAAGATAGACAGATCAAACACAGGCGTCTTTCCTGCTGATCGCCATTGAATCAGCAATTCGTAGAGCCGAATAGCATAAGAACTGGTTAGGCGTGAAACCTGCTGTAACTCATATTTAGTAAAGTTTTCTTCTAGCCTAGTTATGAGAGGAACGATATCTTGAGTGAATCTTAAAAAGACAATGCCTGACTGAGCTTCATAACCTATTTTATCAACCCAACGGCAATGGAAACTACGATCCTTACCTGTTTTAGGATTAACGTCATGGTATGTGACATATCTATCAAAGAGGCTTTTTGACGCATCTCTAAGGACTGTATAGGCAGTATGCTTTTCAACATTGAACGTATTTATATAACTACTGGCATGTACTTCCAATAAACTATTTTCTGTTATCCCATGGCCTGTTTGTCTGGCTTCAGCAATAGCTAGAAGAATTAATCGCTGTTCAACGGTATCTAACGTATAGCTAGCCTGAATTAAGGCATTATCTTTAACGACTAATTCACTCATTTCTAATAATAAATTTTTAATTAAACTAGTCTGTAAAATAGACTATTTAAATGAGTGTGTCTATTTAAATTATTAAGGTCGATAAACCTAGCTTTAAGGTCGATAAACCTAGCTTTAAAGGTCGATAAACCTAGTTTAATGGGTCGATAAACCTAGTTTAATGGGTCGATAAACCTAGTTTAATGGACTCTGAAACCATTTCGTATCAAGGCTTTCAGGCTGGTTAAAAGCATTTAAAAGCATTTAAAATAATTAAAAGCATACATCATGAAAAATTGCCCTTGGTTTTCGCTACGCTCAAACTCTATTGAATCTCGCTTTCGCTCGATTCGTCGGGGCAA
>JAQBXK010000042.1 GCA_027625145.1 Pseudomonadota bacterium | reverse complement strand
GAACGCCAAGGACCTCTGAAAGCTCCTTAATGTCATATGAATAATCACGTTTTATTAAACGAGTGTTAAATGTTCTTTTTTTTGAGGGCATAGCAAAAATCAATTTAATCATCCTACGTCTGATGTGGAGGTTCGACGTCTGCTTTTCAGCCAGGCATCAAGGTCTATTACTAAGACCCCTGACGAGTGGCCTGTTAGAAGGCCAATCATGGCTGAGGGGTGTTGTTGCCTCCAATTGGAGATTATGTCTGATTCAGCTGATGCTTTCGTTGGCCAAGCTTTGATTAATGGGGTCTTATCAGGTCGAAAAGGGAAAATTACAAAGCCTGAATTAGCGAGTTTCAAAGCATTTTCCAGCATGTTAGGTTTATCAGTTTTGTCATTTGTCATTGGTTTGATTGTGCAAAGAGCATCCTGCTCTTTATTCGCCTGTTTATTGAAAGTCATGCGTCCTGCCTCAGCCATTTGCGTAAATCTCCAACTTGCCAAGCCACGATCCCAGTGGAGAGTTTTATTGGCTGGGGTGCAATGCCAGCTTTAACCCAGCGGCGCCATGTGCTCCGGGAAACTGGCACTAAGGGCGGTATATTAACTTTGTTTTTAATTTCTTTCCCAATTATCAGCTTTTCCCGAATTAGTGCTGAATCAGGTAGAGTTTCAAAGAAGCTTAAATCTGTATGTGACATTGTGAATCCTCATGATTGCTATTGAACATGAGGATAATGAAACACATTTCGACTCAGGCTAACGGCGTTAGCGTGATTGTTTTTTTAATTTTTTTTGCAATTTCTTTTTTGACCGGCTTAAGGCTTCTCGTAAAGCATCGACAGTCATTTCATGACGTGTGTCAGAACAGACGATTTTATTATCACTCACATTTATATCTTCATGTTTTTTTAATTGATGAAGTAATTCATTTTGGGATATTAGTGGGTTTTTCCCGACTATTTCATCTATAATGACTGTGAAAGGTTTCCGGCTTTTAGGTCGCTCTTTGCTCCCAATTTCTGACATCTTAAGCGACTTCTGTTCTTTTAATCGCTGATAATATTTAAGTGCATCTACTGGGTCGTGGCCAAGTCTTCGGAGTATGGCTTCAACCTCTGCTAATTCAGGTCCCAATTTGACATTTTTAAGAGCTTCAATTGTTTGATGGTCCACCGCCTCTTGACGTGAACTAACTAAGGATACGCCCCGACGAACACGCTCCCTTTTCAGAATATAGTCTAAGAAGTCGCGGCTAAAAGTCTCTGAACTTTCCCCTTCTGTTTCCTGTCTTATAAAGTCGTCCATTAAAATCTTTATTTCGTTAATTACTCGCTGGTTGTTGGTTATATCATTCACACGCGTCACCACTTTCTATAGATTGAAGTTTATCTGCAATATTTTGAAGTATCTGCTGATGCTCAGAGAAATATTTACTTTGGTTATAGCCAGCAACGAGTTGCCCACCAACGTTTGAGTGGCCCAGTATTATGCTGACAATGTGCGGCGGTGCTCCCAAGTCTCCTGCCAATGTCGCCGTAGTCCGGCGTAGAGCGTGCGCCGACCAGCCCGCAACCCCAGTCTTGACCGTCGTCGCCTTTAGCCACCTATCCCAGTTGCCTAGCTTTGCACCACGAGGACCAACAAATAGTAAATCTTGTTGTTGGATTCTCTCTGGTAAGCCGTTTAAGTGTCGCCTTGCAATCTCAGTATCACGTGCCTCTATCACTAATTTAATAGCCTGCAGTGACAGTGGAATAATAAACCCCTGTTTTGGTTTTTTTCGTCTTGCATTTAGAGTGCGTGTATCTTTGATATTTTCAGCCGGTATTTCCCAAGTTTTTGTTTTCAAATCAATCTGTGACCAAGTGGCTGATGTAGCTTCTGATATACGCGCCCCAGTTAACAATATAAATTTAGCGCAGTCACCGTGATATTTTTTGAATATGGGTAAAAGTGAATTAAGTTCACTTTCTATTAATACTCTTTGTTTTGGTTCGTCTTGAAGTGGTTTTTCAAGATTAAAGTCACCAACGACCAAGTCTCGCCTTTTAGCCCATTTTAAAATTGGTGTCAGATATCCTGCTGCCCGTGCTGCTGATACCTTGGCTCTGTGGTTGTCGATTGAAAGCTGTAACTCAGAGGGCCTTAATTCTAACGCCGAACGTTTTAGATGCATTAAAAAAACTGACCGAATGCATCGCAGCTGACCGTCTCGTGTAGATAAGGCTGCTCCGCGACCTTTCGTAAAGTATGTGTCTAAGACTGAATCTAATGTTCCAATTCCTTGTGTGGTAAGATGGGTTTTCTGACGACTGGTTCTCTTTTCCGCAGTTGGGTCTTCACCTTCTTTGACCCTGCGGCGTAGCTCCTCTGCTTTTAAACGAGCTTCAGCTAAGCCCAGACCGCGGCCGACATCGAAACGACGCATTTTACCGTTTGCGCGTATATTGAGAGACCAGCTTCGCGTCCCAGCCGGTGTAAGACGGACCCGAAGGCCAGGCACGGCACCATCTACCTGCTCCAATACCTTTACAGCGTCTGGTTTAAATTTAGCTAACTTAGTTGCGCTGAGTGGGGGAACTCTTTTTGCCATACTTCTCTCAAAGGTTTCACTTAGGTTTCACTGTTAGTGAGATTTAGTGATACAACATGTATCAATATGGTTCACTATTTTTCATTTTTATACAATAAAACATAAGCTTATGCAACTATATGGATTAATATGAAACACAATGAAATATGATGATATAGTGATTTGTAATCATCAGGTCGGGAGTTCGAGTCCCCCAGCCGGCACCATAAAATTTAAGAACTTATATAAAACCTTATATAAATATTCTTAAATAAGTATATAATAATGTTTTTTATGAAGTTGTTTAACTATATTTAAAAAGAAAATATTTCCTTAATTTATGATAAATCAGTTTACATACATGTAAAATAATTTTTTTTTAATAACTTCTTTAATTTACTTACACTCTAGTATTTTTCTATGCTAAATATCTCATTGCTATATGAAAAATTCCATCTTCCAAAAATTGTTTACCATAAGGAATAAAATTAATACTTTTATAAAAATTTTCTGCCGTAACTTGACTATGTAAAATAAGCGAATTCTTTTTTTCAATTTTTTTATATTTATTAACAATCTCTCTAATCAACAGACTGCCTACATTATTTCTTCGATGAGATATTAAAACAGAAACTCTTTCTATTTTATAAATATAATTTTCTTTTTTACGAACACGTGCAGTAGCAATAGCTTCTTTGTTTTTAGTTATTAAAAAATGTTCACATACATTGTCCAAGCCATCAAACTCTATATCTTTTGATATTTTTTGTTCATCACAAAAAACCTTCTTTCTAATATAATAGCAGAATTCTATTTCATATATAGAAACAGCTTTTTTAAAATTTAATTCGTTCATAATTTAAAATCACATATAAATTTTATATTTTTTTTAAAATTATAATGGAAGTTTATTTCCATCATAATTAAAAAACCCTCCTGTTTTTTTTATATCCAAATTCATAAATTGGGATAACAAGCTTGAAGCGCTTTCTTCTGTTGAAATATCAGCATTTTCTCCACCCATATCAGTTCTAACCCATCCAGGATGATATGAGGCCACAGCTATTCCATGCTCAAATAATTCACTTGATAAAGTTCGCATTAAATTGTTAGCGGCAGCCTTAGATGCTCTATAAATAGGGGCATTGGATGATGAGTGAGTTTGACTGCCCATTAACGATGAAATTATCACTACCCTAGAGCCATTATTTTTCTTTAAATTATTATATAAATTTTTAATTGTTAAAAATGGTCCCCCTACATTCACCATCATAACATCCATAATGCTTTTCTCATCATGGTCATCACTAAACAAACCGCCTTTACCATTATTTAAACCTGCATTACAGACCAAAATATCTATCTCAACTTTAATTTCATGGGATACTCTTTCAATACTAGAAGAACTCGTAACATCCATTTCATGAATATTTAAATTAGAATATTGAAATGATAATTTCTTCAACACATCTGATTTTTCCATAGAACGGCAACAAGCTTCAACATTTAATCCCTTTAACAAAGATAATTTAGTTAAAGCTAGACCGATACCTCTATTAGCACCTGTTATTAATATAGTTTCATTCATAATTTTTCCTTAATTATTTTAATACATAAATTTATATTTTATATTAAATTTTAGATGTTAAAGTTGATTGATTGTTTTTATGATTTCTCCATGCAGCAAATATTCCACTACCAACTACTAAAGCACCACCTATTAAAATTGGCAATGTTATTTGATCATTAAAAATAAAAATACCTATAATAGAAGCAAAAAACAACTGAAGATATGTAAATGGCTGCAATACACTTGCTTCAGCATTTTCAAACGCTTTAATAAACAAAAAATGGCCGGTTGTACTCAGAATACATAACAAAGCTAACCAACCCCAATCTTGTATAAAAATTGGTTCCCAATAAAAAGGACCTATAAATGTCATAACAATACAGCCAATTATAGCCACCCAAAAAAAACTAGTTTCAGAGCTATCTTTTTCTGAAGCTTTTCTTGTTAAAATTGCATAAGAACCTAAAATTAAAGCTCCTAAAAGAGGAAGTATAGCATCAAAAGTTATAATAAAAGTAGAAAGATCTAAAATTATAAGCACTCCAAAAAATCCAAACAAAACAGCAAGCCATCTTTGTATACCTATTTTTTCTTTTAATATTGGACCTGATAGAGCTACTACAATTAATGGATAACATGATAAAATAGAATGGGTTTGAACCAAACCAAGTTTTGTAAAAGAATAAACACCTATACAAATAGCTGATATTAATAAAATACCTCTTGTTATTTGAAGTAAAAGTTGACTAGTTTTAGCTACCTGTCTTAAACCATTTTTTTTTCTTAAACTTATAGAAATTACAATTAATACTAAAACCCAACTTCTTAACATATTAATAACAAACACATTATATGTCTCAGCTAGATATCTTGATACACCATCCATTATAGAAAAAAAAATGTTGCCAGAATAATTATAAAAATGCCTTTTTTTACATTATTTATCATAATAGTATTACACCTTAAATATTAAGAAAATTATTAATTTCAGAAGGTCTCATTTTTATAAGAGTATTTTTTATTTGATTATAAGAACTTATATTGTTCTATTATAAAGAATAATACGAAGAAATAATATTTTTTAATTATATGAGAAAACAATGAATAATAAGTCAAAAACTATAGGTTTTGTTGGAATCGGACTAATGGGCAGATCATTAGTACAGAGATTATCAAATAATGGATACCTAATTAACGCTTTTGATTTAGATAAAGAAAAATTAGATAAAATTAAATTTAAAAATGTTTCTATTTCAAATAATACTGCTGAAATATCTCAAAAATGTGACTTGATTTTGATTTGCGTTGATAACACTAAAAATGTAGAACGTGCTGTATTTGGTGAAAATTCAATTAGTACAAATGGAAATCAAAATACAATCATTATAGATTTATCTACTACATTAGCTAATGAAACAATCAATTTTTCAATAAGATTTAAAAAAGAAACTGGCGGATCTTGGGTTGATGCACCTGTGTCAGGCGGACCTGAAAAGGCTTTAGATGGTTCTCTTTCTATTATGGTTGGTGGGGATAAAAAAGATATAGCTATAATTTCTCCTATATTAAAAATTATATCAAAGACCTATACTCACTTTGGATCAGTTGGCTCAGGGCAAGTTGTAAAAATGATTAATCAAATATTAGTCTTAAATAATTATACCATTTTAGCAGAAGCTTTATCATTTGCTGAAGCCTGGGGAATAGATGCAAAAAAAATTCCTGACGCACTAAAAGATGGTCATGCTGGGTCAAACTTATTAATGAGTTTATTTCCAAGAATGATAGATAAGGATTTTGAACCACAAGGTTATTCAACACAAATTCTTAAGGACTTAAACATGCTTTCTAAACTTGCAGAAGAAAAAAATATACCTATACCAATGTCTAGTCTTTCAAAACAATTATTTACCATACTAGTAAAAAAATCTAAAAAAAATCTTGATGGCACTTCTATTGTAAAACTATTTGATAGTAATAATAAAATATAAAGAAACAATCATATGGATAACATTCCTATAATAGATGCTCATCACCATTTTTGGGATTTAAGATTAAATAAAAATTCATGGCTAAATCCTAAAAAACAAATACCCTTTAGATATGGAGATTATAGCTCGATATGCAAAAATTTTTTGATATCAGATTACAAGGAAATTAGCAAAAATCATAATATAGTAAAAACAGTTCATATGGAGACTGAGTGGGACCCGAAGGACCCGGTTGGTGAAACTAAATGGCTGCATAAATTATATGATGAAACAGGTTTTCCAAATGCCATAGTTGGTCAAGCTTGGTTTGATAGACAAGATATTGATTCTGTACTTAGTGGACATATGCAGTATCCACTAATTAGAAGCATAAGGCATAAACCAAAAGTGTCTTTAACACCTGACATTCAAAATTTAAATCCAAAAGGAACACTAAATGACCCAGTTTTTAGACAAGGTTATTCTTTGTTAAAAAAACACAATCTACATTATGATCTTCAAATTCCATGGTGGCATCTTCCTGATGCTACAAAGCTAGCTAAAGATTTTCCAGATACAATAATAATACTTAATCATACTGGGTTGCCATCTGACAGATCAAAAGATGGGCTAAATAATTGGAAAAGTAATATGAAGCAATTTTCTGAACAACCAAACACAGCATTAAAAATATCTGGAATTTGTGTGCCCAATGAAAAATGGACTTCTAATCTTAATAAAAACATCATTAAAGATTCTATAGATATTTTTGGATATAAGAGATGCATGTTTGCGTCTAATTTTCCTGTAGACGGTGTAATAGCTACTTTTGATGAAATATTTAATGGTTTTAAAGAAATCGTTTCATCTATGAAAGATTATGAAATTAAAAGTCTTTTTCATGACAACGCAATAAAATATTATAATCCCAAATAGTTAAAAAACATAAAACTATACTAAACACCTTTAAAATTAGCAGATCTTTTTTCCATAAATGCGTTTCTACCCTCTTTGTAATCTTCACTATCAAAGCACACTGAAGCAAGCTCTTCACATAACACAAGATCTCTATCGTCAGGATTTTTTAAAATCTCTATTCCTATTTGTTTCATAGCTCTAATGGTTAATGGAGCATTTTTAGATATTGTTAACGCGTATTCTTTAACAAAATTTACTAATGTATCTTCTGGAACTAACTTTTGCACTAAACCACATGTCAAAGCCTCATCAGCATTTATTCTATCTGCGGTAAACATAAAGTGTTTTGCCATACCAGGCCCCATGATATCAAAAAGCCTCTTTATAGATGAGAAAGGATACCCGAGTGATAACTTGGCAGCAGGCATTGCAAACTTTGATTTTTGAGAGCATATCCTTATATCACAACAAACTGCTAAATTTAAGCCACCGCCTATACAATAACCATTAATCATCGCTATTGTAGGCTTAGGAAATGTTTCTAAAAGCTCGTATACTATTTGAGTTCTTTTATTATAATTTAGTATTGCCTCTTTAGAGCTTCTTTCCTTATCAAACTTAGATATATCAGCTCCAGAAACAAATGATTTACCTCCAGCTCCATTTAAAACAATAACACGAATATCTTTATTTTTTTTAAAATCATTAAGAATTGTAACTAAAGCATCCCACATTTCAATTGAGACCGCATTATGTTTTTCAGGGTTATTAAAAGTAATATAACCAACTCCATTTTCGCTTCTTGATAACATTTTTTCTGTAGTCATTTTAAATCCTATATTTTTATTTAGATAATTTGTTGTTCAATAAGGTTGGCCAATTCATCTTCTTTAAAACCTAACTCAGACAAAATATCTAAATTATGTTCACCTTTTTCTGGAGGCCTCTGCTTCATAGAACTAGGAGATCGAGAAAGATTAAATGGCTGACCTACTAATTCTGTTTGTCCAAAAGGAATTGTATCAATAGATTGAGCAATCCCAAGATGCTTGACTTGAGGATCATCAAATACTTTATCTATAGTATTTATAGGACCACATGGCACACCAACTTTTTCTAATATTTCAACCCAATCATTAGAGCTTCTAGTAATTGTAACTTCTTCAATTAAAGAGTTCAAATAATCTCTGTTCTTTAAACGTTCTGTTGCTCCTTTAAACTCTTCTTTTTCAAGCCATTCAGATTTATCTATTGATTCAACAAAACGTTTCCAAATAGTTTCACCTGCAACAGCTAAATTTATTGAACCGTCAGAAGTTCTAAAAACTCCTGTTGGGACACTTGTTGGATGATTATTGCCAGCTTGTCCTGCAATATTTTTTTCACTTAACCATCTTGCAGCCTGAAAATCGAGCATAAAAATCTGAGCTTGTAGCAAGGACGTACTTACCCACTGTCCCTCCCCCGATTTTTCTCTTTCAATCAATGCTGTTTGAATACCCATCGCACAAAAAAGACCTGCTGTTAAATCAGCGACAGGAATTCCTACCCTCATTGGTCCTTCACCAGGAGCTCCAGTTACACTCATTAAGCCACCCATTCCTTGAGCAATTTGGTCAAACCCTGGTCGTTTGGCATATGGTCCATCTTGTCCAAAGCCTGATATACTAGCAAGGATAATTCTTGGGTTTATTTTTTTTAAAGAATTGTAATCTATACCTAATCGATCCTTGACATCAGGACGAAAGTTTTCAACAACCACGTCAGATTTCTCTACAAGTTTTAGGAAAATTTTAATGGCTTCAGGTTTTTTTAAATTTAAAGTTATACTTCTTTTATTACGATGCAAATTTTGAAAATCAGAAGTGTGCCTGGATGCGCCTAAAGCTCCGTCTGCTTCGATACTTTCTGGAGCCTCTATTTTTATTACATCAGCACCCCAATCCGCTAATTGTCTGACCGCAGTAGGACCAGATCTAACTCTTGTTAAGTCAAGCACTCTTATATGGGACAAAGCATCTGACGCTGGCATATGTGGCATGATTAGTATCCTCCCTTAAAAGATTTAAAATATGTAAATCATAAAATAGTTAAAAATTACTTATGCGCAATAAATATCTAGAATATCAATAAAATTGCTTGTGAATTAATAAAAAAAAATTAATAGTTCAAAAAATTATTGAACATAAGAAAATAAAAATGTCTATAGAAAAATTTAATTTTGAGGAACATGCGAAGAAACTCTTTGAAGTTGAAAAAAGTTCTATTAAAACAATAATTAAAACTAAAGACACAAGTGTGTGTTGGAGATCTTGGGGTAAAGGTAGGCCTATAGTTTTTTTACATGGAGGATATGGTAGTTGGGCACATTGGATAAAACAAGCTCTTCAATTTTCTAAAAAAAATAGAGTTTTAATACCTGACATGCCTGGATTTGGAGAGTCAGAAGACTTAAGTATACCTCATACTCCAGAAAAAATTGCTTCAAACTTAGTTGATTCTATTATGGAGTTAATTGATATAAGCGAAAACCCAATAATATGTGGCTTTTCCTTTGGTGGATTAATTGCTGGCCATCTTTCTTATCAATTGATTAGCAAGGGAATTAAGCCAAAAAAACTGATATTAGTTGGACCTGGTGGCCTAGGTGCTAAAAGAGGAGTGATGGAAGAAATGATAGCAAGACACTCTAAAATGACAGAATCTGAAGTTTATAATGCTCATAAAAGAAATCTTGAAATTTTAATGATGTCTAATCCCGAAAAAGTAGATGACTTATCAATTCATATTCAAAAACAAAACACTGACGCACATAGAATTAAAAGTAGACCAATATCTGGTACAGACACATTAGCACAAATTTTAAAACAGCAAAACGTTCCACTTTATGTAGTTTGGGGGGGAAAGGATGCCAGCGTTGGTGCCTATCTTGAAGACAGAATGGCTATTTTGAGATCAATAAACAGTGAAGTTCACTTTCATGTTGAATTTAAATTAGGTCATTGGTTAATGTATGAAGATGAGAAAATCTTTAATGAGCTATTTCAAAAAATTATTCAAGTTTAATCCCATGATTTTTAAGCCATTTTCTAAAATTATTTCTTTCTGGAACAGATAATTGCCTAGCGATGTTTTCAGACCAAGTTCCCTTTTTTGCAACTCCATAAATATTAACGTGTCTTTGTTTTGTTTCTGAGATAGGCGCTATTTTATAAACTCTTTCATCATAATCATTTATTTTTACATTAAGATGTTCTTCATTATAATAATCGTTATGAATTATAATGCTTTGAGGCATCCTTATTGAAACAGGAGCTTTTTCATCTGGCCAACCTATTGCTAAACCTGCTATTGGAAAAACGCCTTTTGGTAACTTACAAAGTATTTTTATTTCATCAATAATATTTCTGATCATACTAATCGGGCATACCCCTAACCCGCTAGCTTCCGCAGCGCAAATTAAAGACTGCATAGAAAGAGAAGCATCAATAACAGCATTCATAAAAGTATCTACATTATTGTTTTTATGCTTATAACCTTTCTCTTTTGTTACCTTCATGTTTCTTCTTATATCTGCTAAAAACAAAAGAAAAACAGGAGTGGAAAGAGCCCATTTAGTTTCACCAATTAATTCTCCTACCTTAAGTTTAAGCATTTCATCTTGCATTATTAATATTGAATATTGCTGTAGATTAGATTTTGATGGTGCAGATTGTGCTGCAGTTAATAATAGAGTTAGTAATTCTTTAGAAATTGGCTTGTCAGAAAATTTTCTTATACTTGCACGAGAAATAATACTTTCTAATAAATCTGGTATAATCATTTTTGAAAAATCTAATTTAGAACTTTGGCCATACCTATCTTCATAAAGCCTTGAACCCTTAACCATTATTTTCCTCCAAGAAAATTGCATTTTATTAGATTGTTATTATTATAAATAATTATTTAATTTTAAGGAATTCTTTTATGTTAAATCTCGAAGGTAAAATTGCTATTGTAACTGGATGTGGTTCAATTGGGGATGGTTTTGGCAATGGAAGAGCAATAGCAACTTTATTAGCCCGACAAGGCGCAATTGTTATTGGAACGGATATTAATGAAGATGCTGGCAACAATACTTGTGAATTTATAAGTAAAGAAGGAAATATTTGTCATTTTTATAAAGTTAATATGACAGATGAAGAAGATGTTAAAAAATTTTTTAACGACATTAAGTTACAAAATAAAAGGTTAGATATATTAGTCAATAATGTTGGGCAATCAGAACCAGGGGGGCCAGTTGAAATTGATTCAAAAATTTGGCGACAACAATTTGCATTAAACTTAGATGCAGCTTTTTTTTGTACAAAGTTTGCCATACCAATTATGGAAAAGAATACAGGAGGTTCAATTGTAAATATCTCGTCAGTAGCAGGAATTAGATACATAGGAAAACCTCAGGTTGCCTATAGTGCCTCAAAGGCTGCGCTTATACAAATGACTAAAACAACAGCAGTAATAGAAGCAAAGAAAAATATTCGACTTAATTGTGTTATTCCTGGCTTAATGCATACACCTTTAGTAGAGAGACTTGCAAAAAAATATGCGAATGGAGATTATGACGGCTTTGTAAAACACAGGAACAATCAGGTGCCAATGGGTAAAATGGGACAATCCTGGGACGTTGCTCATGCTGTCCTATTCTTAGCATCTAATGAAGCTAAATATATAACTGGTACAGAAATAATTGTTGATGGAGGGTTAACTGCTTCAACACCATAAAAAATTTTACTTAATTAAATATAATTTACTAATAGTTATATAGTTTTTCATAGGCAAAAAATTAATGTACTATAAAATTCAAAAGCGCACAAATGAACTTCTAGCTAAAGGTAATATAACTGATAAATATAGTCGAATTGTTGATATTGTTCTTTTTATATTAATAATTTTAAATATTGCTGCCGTTTGCTTAGAGTCAGTTAATCAAATTGGAATAAAGTATAAAGAAGCCTTTAATAATTTTGAATTATTCTCCGTAATAGTATTTAGCATTGAATATATCTTAAGAATTTGGTCCTCTCCTTTTAGAAAAGATTTAGGTCAGGTATCTAACCTAATCAAGAGATTAAAATATGTTTTTAGTTTTACTGGGTTAATTGATTTTTTAGCTATTATACCGTCTATACTTCCTTATTTTTTTGGAGGTTTAGATTTAAGGTGGCTAAGAGTATTAAGACTATTACGTCTTCTTAAAATATCAAACTACAGTTCAGCTTTAGAAGATTTTTTTTCTGCTATAAAAGAAGATTGGCGTTCCTTTAGCGCAGCTATGTATTTAATGTTAATTGCTTTATTTTTGTCTAGTTCGCTTATGTATATTGCAGAACACGAAGCTCAACCAGATAAATTTAGTTCAATCCCAGAAAGTATGTGGTGGGGGTTGATAACATTAACAACAGTAGGATATGGCGACGTATCACCAATCACTCCATTGGGCAAAGTGATCGGAGCTCTAACTGCAATCATGGGAGTTTGTACCGTAGCTCTTTTAACAGGTATTGTGGCATCGGCTTTTGCTAATCAAAGAGCGAGAAGAACAGCTATTTTTGAAGCAGAAATTAATCAGGCTTTGAGCGATGGAATTATAAGTGATGATGAAGCTATTAAAATAGAAACACTAAGGAAAGAGCTCAATCTTTCTCCAGAACATTCTAAAACTGTAATGGATATTTTGTCTGAAAAAAAACTTTAATAAAACAATTAAAATCTTCTAGCGTACTGAGGTGGAACATCTATATTAATGTTTAGTGTCTTTGCAGCGTCCCATACCCACCTTGGATTTGTAAGAAATGCTCTTGCTATGGCAACCATATCAGCTTCTTCATTAATAATAATTTCATTAGCTTTAATTGGATCTGTAATCATTCCAACTGTCCTAATAACCATAGATGTGTTTTGCTTTATAATTTTTGCCAAATGTACTTGATAATGAGGTCCTATTGGTATTTGCGGATTTGGGGTATTTCCTCCACTAGATACGCATAAATAATCACAACCTATTTTTTCTAATTCTTTAGAAAATATAATAGCTTCACTTTCGTCTATACCATCTTTATCCCATTCAGTTCCTGTTATCCTCATTCCCAAAGGAAAGTTGATTGGCAACGCTTCTCTGATTGAATTAAAAACTTCTAATGGGAATCTCATTCTATTCTCAAGACTACCACCATATTCATCTGCTCTATGGTTTGAAATTGATGATAAGAATTGGTGAAAAAGGTAACCATGAGTTCCATGTATTTCAATTAAATCAAACCCTACTTTAACTGCCCTTAATGCAGATTCAACAAAGTTCTTTTTAATACGTTCTAAATCTTCTTTTGCCAAATATTCTGGAATATGCCATCCATCTTCAAAAGCAATTGAAGAAGGAGCGACGGTTCTCCATGGATTTTGATTTTCAGTCAAGCTCTTCCTTCCTTCCCAAGGCCTTTGAGTTGAAGCTTTTCTTCCGGCATGTGCTAACTGAATTCCAAAAGCTGTACTTTTAGGAGAGACAAATTTTGCTTGCTCTAATGTTTTTTTAAAAGAAATTTCACAAAAATCATTATATAGTCCTGTACAATGATGTGTGATTCTTCCTACTCTCTCTACAGCTGTCGCCTCAACCATAACTAGACCAGCTGCCGAATAACCTAATTGCATTAGATGTTGTGTGTGCCAATCGGTCATAACTCCATCTACCGCGGAGTACTGGCACATTGGTGCAACTGCTATTCTATTTGACAGCTTTAAATCTGCTATTTTTATTGGAGAAAAAAGCATGAATAACCTTTCTAAAATTATATTTTAATTAAAATTTGCCATCCAAGTATCAACTAACCTTCTGGCTATAGAATCTACTCTTGGCAACTTAAATTCTCCACTTATTGCCGGATGTTTTAAAGATCTAAGCTGATCAATCGAAAACCATTGAGCATCTTCAATTTCGTTATAATCTATTCTCATACCTTCATGTTTAGCTTCTGCAAAAAAACCTAACATCAGGGATGCAGGAAAAGGCCAGGGCTGTGAGTTAAAATACCTTATATTTTCTACCCTAACTCCTACCTCTTCAAACACTTCTCTTTCTAATGCTTGTTCTAAACTCTCTCCCGGTTCAACAAACCCAGCCAAAGTACTATACATCCCTTCAGGAAATCTTGGTGATCGTCCTAACAAAACTCTGTCTCCAGAAGAAATTAATGTTATTATAGCAGGATCCGTTCTTGGAAAATGACTTTTTCTACAAGATGAATTAGAACAAATTCGAACAAATCCTCCTTCAGCAGAAGTGTTTTTAGAACCACAAAACCCACAGAACTTATGAGTGTTATGCCAGTAAAACATTCCACTTGTCAGCGCCAAAAATGATGCCTCAACTTCATTTAAAGTTGGTCCAAACTTTCTTAAATCATCTATAATGATTGATTTTTTTTCAATCCATAAATTAAATTCTGAATTATTTTCATTAAGGTCTAAACCTATATAATTAGTATTATCTGCAACTCCTAAAAATATTGGATTAACTATATCATTTGGTACAATTAATCTTAAGTCTTCTTTATTAAGAAGATAAGCCTCTATTTTTTCATTTACTTGTTGAAATAAATTTTTTCCATTCCAAATAGGAACAAACTTAGTTTTATCATCTATCATTATTTTGTTAAGAATTTTAGCATCACTTCTAAAATCACTATGACGATCTATTTTAGAACTAGCATAAAAAGTTTGAGACATAATGATTACCTTTAAACTCAAAATATAATTTAAATTAATTTATTAAATAATAATCTAATTTATAT
>JAQBXK010000041.1 GCA_027625145.1 Pseudomonadota bacterium | reverse complement strand
CGAGAGCGTGTTCGACGAAAACGGCACCAATCGACAGAGACACGATGAAATTGAGAGTGGTAACAAGCACTATCGGGGGACGCTTTCGATACCCCGCGTTCAACAAGGAGAGGAACCATACAACTTTGCGTGCAAGGTCATTCTTGGTGTTCCTCGGTTTGACCAAAAGTATCCGAATGTCGTTAAGTATCCGAATGTCGTTACCGTCATCGCGGAGAAGTATTCCCGTGGGGACCTGACGGTCACAATGCACATTAAAGGAATGGTCAAAAGGGGACGCATTTCTACAGACGACATCGTAACTTTTCTTCACCCTGAATACCTTGCAGGAAACATCCGCAACTCAAACGATGTCGAGGAGATCTACAGGGCAAAGATACTTCCTAGCAGACCTGCTCCACCTCCTGTAGTTTCTGCAGCGGACGCCGCAATTATCGAGTCCGCCACTGAGATACGCGACGTCATTGAAAGTTTTTCCATCGATGACACCCATCTGATGTCGCCGCCGACTTTTAAAAAGTTACCGCTGAGCGACCGGGTCAAATACGACTACGTTATGGCAGACGCTTACATCCAAAACGCTTGGATGAAGGATGAAAAAATTTGGATCGAAGTTTTGGGCACAAGCGGAGAGCACACTCAACTTCATTCATTTAAACAGCGTGACCATCTCGCCGTTCACCACCAAAACGCGCTGAGATACCTGCAATCTCGCATAGGTCAGCGTGCACACTTCGCCGTTTGCATGAGTCAACCCTGTAACGGTTTCTTGGCGGAAAGTGTGACATCCATAGCACTCCAACTGATGAGGGAAACGGTCTACTAAAATTGGTGAAATTGGACACTCGGCAAAGCACACTTCATTAATCAAGACCTAACCCTCGCTAGACATTTACCTTTCAGCAGAAAATATCCACCTAATGTCTACTGTCGACTACCTAAAAACCCGCGATTTCGGAATCCTGTACTACTGCAACGCTCGAGATATTGCTATCGACCTGCAGGCGATCCCAGATTTATGGACGGATGCGACCGGTAAATCCAGAGTGATCTCAGCGCGGATCTGCGCGCGCACCTTCAAGGATGAGGACTATAAGTTCGACCAAATAAAAATAAACGGTCCGATACGCAGTAAAAATTCAGTAATAAACCTGACGAGCGTTAGCCACTTTGTTAGCCACTTTTAACATTATGGTGTGCTTAAAACGCAAAAAACCCCCAAAAACCGAAGTCTTTGAGGTCGTGTAAGTCATTGATTTTGCTAGATATTTGGTTGCGGGGGTAGGATTTGAACCTACGACCTTCAGGTTATGAGATAGTTTAAATTTAATTTCCTTATAATATATATTGTTTCCTCTTGTTTCCTTATCACACATAAAACCTTATTATATATTGTTTATTTGACTTTTTTTGTTTCCTCACATAATACTTACATGCCTCTAGCTTGATTTTATATGTTGCCCAATTGATGCCCATATCACTTTTACGCTATTTATATGTGGAAACCTAAATGCCAAAAATCAATAAACGTTTTGTAGATTTAATTTCTATCACAGATAAGGACCAAGTTTATTGGGATGATGAACTGAAAGGGTTTGGTATTAGAATACGTGTTTCAGGGCGTAAATATTATATCGTCCAAACACGTTATAACGGTAGGCAACGTAAATACACCATCGGCCCCCACGGTCCCATTACCTGCGACCAAGCTCGCACCAAAGCTCTTGAAGTATTATCATTGTTAAAATCAGGCAAAGACCCTATCGAAGACAATGCCAAATTACGACGAAGTTTAACTATGAAACAATTAGGGGAGAAATTTCTAACTGAATATGTTCCCCTTCATTGTAAATTATCCACCCAAAAAGAATATAAAAGAAATGTAGAACTATTCATCAACCCATCAATTGGTAGAAAGAAAGTCTTAGAGATAGTTAGAAAAGACATTATGAAACTTCACATGGAACATGCTCATATTCCCTATCAGGCTAATCGTACTCTGGGTGTTTTATCCAAAATGTTCAATCTAGCTGAAATCTGGGAAATGCGGCCAGATTATACTAATCCCTGCCTGCATGTAAAAAAGTACAAGGAAGTAAATCGTGAACGTTTTTTATCTTCAGAAGAATACAAAAGGCTTGGAGAGGCCTTGCTAAATTCTGGGGCAACTGGTTCTGAAACGTTATCTGCTATTAATGCTATTTGGTTATTAATGATGACAGGGTGTCGATTGGGAGAGATACAGACTTTAAAGTGGGAATACATTGATTTTGAAACTTCCGAATTTAGATTACCTGATAGCAAGACAGGTGCAAAAGTCGTGCAAGTAGGCTCTGCGGTTATTGAACGATTAAGCAAAATAAACCGAAAAGATTATAACCCATATGTCATAATAGGTAAAAAACTGGGAGCTTATCTCTCTGATTTACAGCACCCTTGGAGGCGTATTAGAGCCATTGCTAACCTTGATGATGTACGACTTCATGATTTACGCCATTCGTATGCTAGTAGTGGATTATTGGTAGGCGAAGGTCTTACAGTGATAGGTAAGCTTTTAGGCCATTCTCAAATGCAAACAACAGAACGTTATGCACATCTTGCCAATGACCCTATTAAGTCGGCTGCTGAGAAAATATCAGCGAGAATTTTTAAAATTACTACATAATGCCTCTTGTTCGAGGGCCTATGTCACAAGCTCAAACCCTACCCCCACAACCAATACCCATTGATTTTATTAGGTTTTATATGATTGTATGGTTATTACCCACAAATTGACCCTCCAAATGGGACATGTTTCTTCATAATCAACATATCATTCATTGCTACATTCTGGGCAGGGAAGACAGGGTCCATCTTCCCCTCCATCCTTAACTCGTATGTAAGTCTTACTAAAAGTGGCTTCTGAAAGAGTGAAAAGTAATGTAGTTTCTGTATCTGGTTCAGCACCGCAAGTCCTGCAGGCCAATTGCATCTCTTCTTGTTTTGTATTTTCGGAGTCTTTTTGTGCTAATAATTTCATATTACATACAGGACAAACCAGCCCATAACTATCAACAGTATGAGAGTGAAAATTAACGTTTCTGATTGTTTCAAGACATAAATCAATCTCTGTAACATAGAGTTTTTCTATCTTTAACATTTTTTCCCAAGTGTCACCAAACTCCTTTGCTGGATCAGTACCTAAGTGTGACCTAAGTAAATCGGTTATTAAAGGTAAGACATTAGCGATAGAGGCTTCTATTGCTTCTTTGGGGTGTATGATAAGCTTATGCTCAATATTATTACGAAAATTAGCTAGCTCAATAATTGGTTTTTAGTCAATTTTAATCCCAAATTCTTTGTAAGCTTTAAAAATTCCATTACTGTCTATGGTTGAATTGCCGGTGGTTTGAAGTTTAACACTTCCATCCTTGTTTTTTACTAATTTTGTATTTTTTGAAATGAGCAAGTCTAAGTCATCCAAAGGAGACATACGAACGAGTACTTCTTTGGTTAAAAGTAGAACGCCTGCATAAATATTTCTAACGGAGGATAATATTCTTCTTTCATCATCACTTTGATAATCTTCAATACCAATTATTATTGAGGAAATTGCGTTCTTGAAAATGGTTTTCATTTTCTGGGCTCCTAGGTTGTTTTTTTATAAACAAAGGTTTGGTGCAGTTGGTGTGTATTTTTCAAATTGACCAAAAAATAATCATACATTTAAAACATTTACTTTTTAAGATATTATCCTAAAATGAAACCTAAAGCTGTACTAAGGATTAGTAACCCAATTGCAAGATAAGTTTGTAACTGAACTAAAGGGGAGGGACCATCTGTCACACTCTATTGTAAGCCTCTGTTATTAAGGAATAATAAGTTATAATATTTCTATAGTCTAAAAATTTTTATACAAGTTTTTAAGTTTACAAAAGTAAAAATAATATCGTTGCAATAATATGCGTTAATGAACTAGCACTACTTCTCCCATTTGATTTTTTAAGATTAATATGGTCAGTATTAATTGGCTACGCTTTATTTGCTGAAGAGCCTACTTTTACTCTGTGGATAGGTGGATTTCTAATTATAAGCTCAACAACCTATATTGCTTGGAGAGAAGCAAAATTGAAAAATAGCACATCACTTTAATCTGAAAGTGAAGAAGCTCCACCATGGTTTGCAGACCATGTCATTGGATCATTTAAAAAGCTCTCAACCTCTCCAATGGCACTAGTCTCGAAATAGTTGTTATCTTTTGCAACTTTTAAAACATCCCACCAAGTTGCTAATGAATGCATTTGTAATCCAATATTATCAAGAGCTTCTCTTGTCTGAGGAAATATATCATAATAAAAAACTACAAAGGTGTGATCAACTTTAGCTCCAGCTTCTCTCAAAGCCTCACAGAATTTAATTTTACTATTTCCATCTGTTGTTAAATCTTCAACCAGAAGTATGTGAGAATCATTTTTAAAATCACCTTCGATCTGAGCGTTTCTTCCAAACCCTTTTGCTTTTTTTCGAACATACTGCATAGGTAACATCAACCTGTCAGCTATCCATGCAGCGAAAGGTATTCCAGCTGTTTCTCCACCAGCAATTGAATCAATATTTTCAAATCCAATATTTCGAGTAATAACAGAAGCTGCAAAATCCATCAATGTGTGCCTAACTCTTGGATAGGAAATCAATTTTCTGCAGTCAATATACACAGGGCTTGCCCAACCAGAGGTAAATTTAAAAGGTTCACCTGAACTAAAACGTACAGCCTCAACTTCAATTAACATTTTAGCTGTAATAGTTGAAATAACTTCTTTATCTGGGAAACTTGTTGGAAACATTTTTTAATTTAACCTCAATTAATATAAAATATAATTAATGATAACAAAATATATATATGACTAATTTTGATAATTGTAAACTGTAATTACTTCATAGTCTATTTGTACGAAAATTGCATTAAATTATTTTTACCTTTCTATCAGAAAAATTTTGCTAATAATCAATTAAAAATTTTTTAAGTATAGATAAACCAGCCATAAAATCTTTTATATCCATAGCTTCATAAGGGTTATGAGAGCCCTTATCATTTCTTACAAAAATCATGCCTGTTTTAATTCCAACGTTCGCAAAAACTGCCGCATCATGCCCCGCTCCGCTTGGTAAAGATGCTCGTTCAAAACCAAGAGATTCTCCAGCATCTAATAAATTTTTAATTATAACTTCATCCAATTCCGCCGGAGATGATTTTATCAAATCATCAAATTCAAACTTTACCCCTCTTTCTCTTTCTATCGTTTTACATTCAGATTTTAATAATGCTTCAAGGGCATCTAAAGTAGCAACATCTTGACTACGAGATTCAAAACTAAAAAAAATTTCTCCAGGAATTCTTGACATAGCATGATGATCTGAGTCTGTATGAAAAATACCTGATGTTAGAACAAGGTCTCCTCCATGTTGTTGTATAGTATTCCAATGATCATCCATACGTGTAATTAAATCAGCTCCTGCAAAAACTGAATCTTTTCTCAAATACCTAGGAATGGTTCCCGAATGTCCTGCAGAGCCTTTACATATTATATTATGATGACGATTATTACCTCTAATGCCTGTAACAATTGCTGCAGGCCAATTTCTATCAACTAATATTGGTCCTTGTTCAATATGTAATTCTATGAACAGCTCTATATTTTCTGTGTCTATTAAAGAAGTTGAAGATTGTATTTTATTAATATCCACTCCACAGCTCTGCATGGCTTTGGATAATTTCTCGCCAGTTTTTCTGTGAGTTGAGTTTAAATCTTCTTTAGTAAGCAAACCAAAAATTGCCTTTGATCCTATATAATTTCTTCCATACCAAGCACTCTCTTCTCCTCTAAGCGCTATAACCTTTAAAGGCAAACTTAGATTTATTTTGTTTTTAGATAAATATGATAAAATAAGAAATCCGGCAAGAACTCCAGCTAAACCGTCAAAGTTTCCTCCTAAAGGTACGGAATCCATATGAGAACCTATTAATATATATCTACTATTTACAATAGGTTTGGAGGAAAAAAATACATTAGCTGCATCATCAACTTCTACATGTAAACCCAGTTCAACTGCTAACTTTGATAAATAATTAATTGCATCTGTTTCGCCTTTACCATATGTCTCTCTTGAAACTCCATGTCTATCTTTCGTCAGTACAGCAATATCGTCAAAGATTGTAATTGCCAATCTCTCTATCCATTTTTCATCATATAATTTAGCATTACTAAGTTTATTGTTCATATGTCAATTTCCATAAGAGCAAATGTATCAGGAGTGTTTTTGTCATCAACTAAACCAATCAAGTCAGAAATTTTAGACACTTTGTTTTCTTCACAATAGCCTTTTATACCCGATAAAATTGACAACATTACACAGGGGTTAATAAAAGTTGCTGTTCCAACTTGAACAGCTGAAGATCCAGCTAGAATAAATTCTATAACATCTTCAAAATTACTAATTCCACCACATCCTATGATTGGGATATCAACAACCTTTGAGCATTGATAAACCATCCTAAGAACAATTGGTTTTAAACCTGGACCAGATAACCCTCCCATTATATTTCCCAATGACGGTTTATATGTTTTAATATCAATCTGCATTGCTAGAATTGTATTTGCTACAACTAAAGCATTAGCACCAGCATCCTGAGCGGCTTTTGCAACTTCCATTATTTCTCCAGTGTTTGGTGTAAGTTTTGCCCATATAGGAATATTAGTTATCGACCTAACCTTTTCTATAACTTTAAAAGTAGAATTAGGTCTCATTGCAAAAGCTTTTCCGTCATCTTCGATGTTTGGACAAGAAATATTTATTTCAATTGCATCTACACCTGGCACTGAAATTTTATCACAAATATAAGCAAAACCGTCAGCAGAAGGAGCTGAAACACTAGCTATAAATGGAGTATTATATTCTTTATATATTGGTAATATATTTTTCTTAAAATCTTCAATTCCCTTGCTTGGTATACCAATAGAATTTAACATATTATAACCACTTTCAGAAACGCGAGGCGTCGCGTTTCCACTTCTTATTTCAGTAGTAATAGTTTTAGCAACATGAGCTCCTAGAAGGTCTATGTCAAAAACACTAGCTAAATCCTCTGAAAATGTTCCAGAAGCTGGCATAATAGGGTTTTTAAGAATTATATCACCAATATTTATTCTTAAATCTACCAAGGCAATGCCTCCGAAATTCTAAAAACTGGCCCTTCATTACATACTCTTTTTTGAATAATTTTATTTCCAATCTCAAAAGGCCTTACACAACAAAAACACATGCCTATACCACAGGCCATCTGCTGTTCTAAGGCTATTTGACCAGGTATGTTATTCAACCCACATAGTTTCTTTAATAATTTCAAAATTCTGTTTGAACCACATGTAAAAAAAGCATCAACACTTTGACTTAACATCAAATTATTAATTAATAATTCAAGATTAACCATAGAACTAGATCCGTCATTGTCTGTAACAGTAATAACTTTATTAGAAAGTGAGTTGAATAAATCTATAGACATTAAATGTTCTTTTGATCTAGCACTGCAAATTACAGTTAAATTAATGCCTTTTTCAAATGCTAGATTTCCTAAAGGAGCTAATGTTGCTAAGCCAACACCTCTTGCTATCAAAACTATATTCTTATAATTTTCTTCTAATAAAAACCCCTTTCCTAAAGGACCTACAATATTAAAAATATTATTTTTTTTTAAATTTGAAATAGCTCTAGTGCCCTTGCCATGTAATTTATAAAGAAACTCGATTTGTTTTTCTTTTTTGCTGAATTGATAAACACTCATCGGTCTTCTCAAAAAAGAAATTGAACCTTCAAAGGTAGGACATTGTAGATGAAAAAACTGCCCTGGAACAATGTCTAGAGCCCTAGAAGGTGCTCTAAGGATCAAGTGTTTATAGTCATTATTTATATAATTATTTGATATAACTTCTGTATCAACTTCGTAAATTTTAATTCTACTTTTATTATCCATAATATTTTACTAACAATTAGTTTCTCATTAAGTTTGGAAGAAAAGTTGAAATTTCTGGCACATACGTAACTATAAGAAGTACTATAATATTAACTAAAAGAAACGGCCATATACCGCTTATAATTGTAATTACAGGTTTATTTAGGGTGGAAGATGCTACAAAAATATCTAGACCAAATGGAGGCGTAATCATCCCAATCCCTATGTTTAGTGTGACAATAAGTCCAAAGTGTATAGGGTCAATTCCAAGAGAAGCTGCAACTGGAAATAATGGAGGGACTAGTATTAAAAGCGCTGAATTAGGATCTATAAACATACCTGCAAGAAAAAAAGCAATGTTTACTACCAATAAAAAAGTGATCATACCAGCATCAATATCTAACAGAAAATCTTTGAGAATATCTGGTACTTGAACAATAGTAATAAAGAAAGAAAGTACACTTCCCATAGCAAGCAATATAAAAATTACTGATGAAGATATTGCGCCTCTTTCTATTATTTTAAAAAAATTAGACCAATTTAGATTTTTATAAATAATAGATTCAACTAAAAGTGCGTATATGACACTTATTGCCGCAGCTTCAGTCGGAGTAAAGAAACCCGAATAAATACCTCCTAATATAATGGCTGGCATGCCAAGCGCCCATTTTGCTTGCAAAAACTTGTCTAAAATAGCACCTTTTTCTCTTTTTACATTTGAGATCACATTATTTTTTCTGCTTTCATATATTACTAAAATTGCGAACGCTACTCCTAAGAAAATTCCTACAGCTAAACCTCCAGCAAAAAGAGCTGTAATAGACGTTCCTGTCATCCAACCGTATATGATCATTGTTATACTTGGTGGTATTAAAATAGCTGTTTCTGCACTTGAAACAATAAGTCCCAGACTAAACTTCTCACTAAAACCAGCTTTTTTTAAATCTGGATACATCAGTTTACCAATTGCAGCAACTGTGGCAGCGGCAGAACCTGACACTGAACCAAATGCCATAGCACTTCCAATAGTAGTGTGACCAAGACCGCCTGTAAAATGTCCAAAACATGCTTTAATAAAATTGGTTAATCTTCTTGCTATCTCTCCAGAGGACATTATTTCTGCAGCAATTATAAAAAAAGGAATAGCAAGTAAAGTTGAGTGATTAATACCACCTACCATTTTTTGAATAATCACAGTATCTGGTATATTAGAAAAAAATATTTCTTTTACTATAAGTGCAGGAACACCAAGAACAATAAACATTTCAAAACCAAATACTAAAAGTGTTAATGCAAAAATGACTACAAGAAATATCATTCGTTTACCTTAATATTTTCCATTGAATTATGTTTTAGATTAAATCTATTCTTGAAGTTTAGAAAACTTAAAGCATAACGAATAGAAATAAGTAAGAAGCCTAATGTAGGAGCTACATACAAAACAAACATTGGTATGTTCAATGTTGGACTAACCTGTCCAGAGTTAAAAACAAATATAGTTATTTTGAAACCTAACCATATACAGTATAATGAAAAAACAAACCCTAACAAATCAATGATTTTACCAAAGTAAAGAAAATTTTTATTAGAAAAAGAGTTTATAAAAGTAGTCATGGCTATGTGACGACCTCTATCAAATGCAATTCCTATAGATAAAAAAACAACCCAAACCATTAGAATACGTGAAGCTTCATCAATCCATGCAAATAGACTTGCATATTGAGGGGTAATTTCTCTAACAATAACATTTAAACCATATAGACCTATCATAGAGACAGTAAAAAAAACAATTATAAACCGCTCTAAAAATAGAACATTTTTGATAAAAAGTTGACGCCTATTTGACATAATTAACTATATTTAATTAAAAATTATGACCATCAGAAAAATCTGAGGGTTATAATAATTATCAGCTTATTTCGTTAGTCGAGAATATTCAGTGCCATATAAAGACATCAGTGCACTTCCTGTGTCTTTAGCTCTCTCAATATAAGCTTTTTTGGCATCGTCAAACATCATATCTCGCATTTTCATTCTTTCTGTAGAGCCTGCCACTCTAACGTTAATGCCAGATTTTTTAATATGATCTAGAGCAGCTTTTTGTCCTGCAATTCCACGTTTTTCAAGGCCTGGTATAACTTCCTTGAAAGTAGCTCTGATAATATTTTGATAATTTTCTGGTAATTTACTCCACCAAGATGGGTTAAATAAAACAATATCCTCCATTGCACCATGTTCTGAAACAACTAGATTTTTCTGCACTTCATAAAACTTCATAAAACGAATAGTTGTCAAAGGATTCTCTTGACCATCAACAACTCCATTTTGAAGGGATGTATAAAGCTCCCCAAAAGGCAAAGCAATTGCTGAAGCACCTAGAGAATTAAATTGTTCAATTAAGATTTTAGAATCCATAACTCTAAATCTCTGTCCTTTAAAAGCGCTTATATCTTCTAGAGATTTATTAGAAGTAAAATTTTTGAAACCATTTGGCCACCATCCAACTGCAGTAAAGCCACTTGCATCAAATGATTTTAAAAGGGCTTTACCAAAAGCACCTGCTCTTAATTTACGAGCTTGGTCAATATTAGACGGTAATAAGTAAGGGATATCTAAAACAGAGATAGCAGAATTAAAACCACCTAAGAATGCTGCTGGAGAAACAGTTCCTTCTAATGTTCCTATTTGAACACCTTCATTCATCTGTCTAGCATTGCCTAATTGAGCAGATGGAAAGAGTTTAAATTCAACAGCTCCATTTGTTCTTTTTTTCACAAGGTCAGCAACAATTTCTAATGTCTGATGTCTAGGCTGCTTTGCTGATTCTAAGTGGCCAATTTTTGCTGTAAACTCGGCTGCATTGACATCTGCATTAATTAAAAACCCAGATGAACCAAAAGCTACGAGAGCTAGTAATAAAATTATTTTTCTTATTTTCATAAATATCCTCCATTTCATTTAAAACGATTCAACAACTTGATGAAAGGAATGTCAATTTAAACTTTAAAAAAATTAAATCTAAAAATAATCTTCTATATGAAACTAGTTGGTTTTCTGTTTATTTTATTCCAGATAGAAACCCATCTACTGAATATGGTTTTCACTTTAATCAAATTGATGAATTTGGAATAGTAGACACTTTCATTAATGAGTATGATGATGATTATAAAAAATATATAAATTATTATCGTTCAGACATAAATTTTGAAAAAACAAATCATCTAAATGATATAAATATTGAAAGACTAATTGTCCCGATACCATTTGTTAGAGACAAGAGTTAAAATTGTTCTCACTTGATGAAACCATTCCAGATAACTTCAATGATAAGATTAGAAGTATTTTAAACAAATTACTCAAATCAAAACTAATACCAAAATAAGACAAGAACTTGTTTCTGATGTTGTTAATATAGGAAAGAAACAAGTCCTATGCAGGCAATTAGAAGTTTTTCATAATCACTTAAACCTTCTTGAAAATATCCTTCCAAAGCTAAGGCTATAAATCCCCAACAATATAAAGCTCGTTTCCAATATAGCTCTATTTTAAAATTACGAGTGGCCCATGCTCTATCTTAAGATTTAATTTTAGGATCAGATTCTTTCAAAGGGTTTTTGTTGCCAGCTTTATAATCTTTACTAAAGACGACTTGGTCATAGGTATCTTTAACTTCACTTTTTTGTTCGGTCAAAATTGACGTATCACTCCCCTTAAATGATGTTGAGTTTCAATTGATCATTTTCTCTCAATGATAGGAAACTTAAATACTTCTATTTATTTTGTAAAATATGAGCATAAATAGCGTCTATTTTATTTTCCTCATTTTTTTTGTTCCCTAAACCTTTAATCAAGTCCCCCTGTCTGTGATGATCTACATATCCGTAACTGTTAAATGTAGTTAGGGTGTTTTCATGCCCCAAGTTTTGACTCCAAGCTTTAAACTCTTCAGGGGTTGTGCATATCTCTTCGCCTAAATGGACAAGGGTGTGTCGAAACAAGTGCGGTGTGAAATAGGGAAGGCCTACATTTTCAAAGCCTTTTTTAAATATTCCCCTCATAGAGCTTGCAGTGCTCCAAGGCTTGGTATCAAGCCCCATTGGTGCAAATGACATCGTTTTGTCTTGCCCTAGCCTTGTTTGAGGGAATAAGGGGCCATTCATATCAAATAAAAGAGTTTCCTTCAGAAAAATTACCCAATCTCTAAAAATTGCCTTTATGTCATCACCAACAGGGAGGAGAAATGTATCAATTTGTTTGCTAAATTTGGTTTTAACATCGTTTGGATTTTGGTTCACATATTCTCTTGAAAGGTCAATATGCTTCAGTTGAAGGCTAATAATGGCACTATCTCTCATTCCTGTAAGAAATGTAAAGGCAATTAAAGCTCGATCACGTTTTTCAATATCACTGCTAATTGGCATTGAAAAAATTACTTTTCTTATTTGCTCAATTGAGGGGAATGACTTTCGTTTTGGTGCTTTAGCTGCTCTTATCTCCTTTTCAGACATATTTAGATAATCAATTTCTAATACCTTAATTGAGGTTTTATAACCCGCCTGAAAACGAAGCCAGCCAAAGAAACTTTTAAGAGCGTTTATAGTGCTGAGAATAGTTGCCTTTGCCAATGGGGTTCCAGAACGTTCCCCAGTTTTGCTTTTTAAATGTTTTTTAAAGGCAATTGCTTGTTCTTTATTAAAAGTCTTGAAGGACTTAAATTTTGTATATTCCTCAAGCCTTAAAATGGCTTTTCTTATACCATTTATTGTGGTGTTAGACTTTTGATCTGCCTCTTTTAAATAAATAAAATATGCTTTCTTAATTCGTTCATTCTCGGGGTTATAATTTGTCATGATTTATTTATACTTTCAAAGTGACACATAAGGGTGGGGTGAGCGGTCTCTATTATGTGTCGCCCTTCTATCCTCTGGACGCTGAATGTTTTTGTGTATTCAGAAATTTTACTGACTGAACCAGCCTTAAACACCTTAGTGCTACAAGTGCTACATGTACCCATAAGTTGGAGGCGGTTTGGATATTTGATTTTAATATCTATTAGTCCTTCCCAAACATGACGAGGAAGGCGGCATTTGAAGCAAAAAAACTCATTCATTTTGCAGGGCTGTTTGCGTTTAGTTTGTTTATCCTTAAGGAAGGCAATTATCTCTGAACCGTGCATCATAAAGGGACGGGTTTTATCAATAAGCGGTAAGCCTGATTTTATCCATTCCCTTGCTGTTCTCACGTGTACGCCAAGAACCTCTGAAAGCTCTTTAATGTCATATGAATAATCACGTTTTATTAAACGAGTGTTAAATGTTCGTTTTTTTGAGGGCATAGCAAAAATCAATTTAATCATCCTACGTCTGATGTGGAGGTTCGACGTTTGCTTTTCAGCCAGGTATCAAGGTCTTGGGTATCATAGGCAACACTTCTACCTATTTTTAAAAAAATTGGCCCCTCACCAGTAAGGCGGTATTTATCCAAAGTGGATTTAGACAATCCGCAATAATAAGCGGCATTTTCTGTGCGAAGACGTTGTGTTTTAAAGGGAGTGGTTTTCTGCATAATCTATCTCCATAAGTGTCCATCAATGCCCTGAGGCCGTGGAGATAAATTAGTATGTTTGAAAATTGTCGTAAGCCGATAATAGTTTTTAAAAGGTGGGTAGTCTTGAAAGTTATTTAAATCTTTTTTAAACCTCTTTTTTTCTTTCGTGATTATATATCTTTGAAACTCGCTTCCTTACCTCGCTTATGGATGGTTCTTCCCCCCAATTGTCCACGCACCATTGTGCCATTTTTTTCTCCAGTTTGGCTTGAGTATCTGGTATTCCATCTAAGTCTGCGAATACAATTATTTCGGTTAAGAAATCCTCCCATTTGTATTTGGTTTTCCGTCCACGTCGCTCCAACTTCGCAGTGAACTGTGGAGCAGCTATTTGAGTTACCTGTTTATTGTAATTTTCAACAGACTTCGGGAATATTCTCCTCAAATCGTCAATATTTACCAGCACGTTTGTATAGGCGAACTCTTCGTTTTCAATAACATCACCATCTTCAGGCTCCCAATCGGATAACCCCCATTCCCCTTTTAAGAAAAAAGGAGCTGGAACTTGCTGGTATTCCACTTCTTCTATTTCAAAATACCCATCCCTTTCTTTGCTAATTGATTTTTGTCCATAACATCTAATGTTGCCCGCAAAACATTGTGATTGTAATTGCTCGCTTGCGAGTTCAAACCGTCCGCTCAAATATTCATATTTTTCCTCAATATCATTATAGTTATGGGTGAAGTCATGCAATTTTCTTGGTTCAATCGATGGCTCTTCAAAGTCACCAAAAGCAACCCAATTAACCGCATATTCATAGGGTACGATTAAACCAAATAGTTCTTCCGCTTCTAAATCTTTAATTTTCACCTTTTCCCCCATTTCGTTTTAGTCTTAAAACATTATCCTCTTTTACCACCCATTTCAACGGGCCTGCAATAACCCTTAATATATGCTGTCTGCACCAGCCCTTGCAGGGCTAGCAGCAATATGAGCATAATGTATAGAAATAAGAATTAAAAAATTCGACAACCAATTAATTAGCAACACTTTCAAAGACTGTAATATCTAACGTTTTCGATCACTTGTTGCCCAATTGGTTCCCAATTATAATTTTAAATTGTCAGGAAAACAAAAAAACCCGCTAACTCATTGAGTTAACAGGATAAAATTGGTTGCGGGGGTAGGATTTGAACCTACGACCTTCAGGTTATGAGCCTGACGAGCTACCGGGCTGCTCCACCCCGCGTCATATAGACTCTTTGAAATAGTTTATCTATGAGGCTAAAAGGCCTGGCAACGACTTACTCTCCCACACCTTAAGATGCAGTACCATCAGCGCTACAGAATTTCACGGCCGAGTTCGGAATGGGATCGGGTGGGACATCTGTGCCATAATCACCAAGCCATTTAGCCTCATAGATTACTTAAAGAAGATGATCCAAATAATAGCTTACGTTAAAGTCATAGAAGAGAAACTTCCGGTTTCTACTTTCATGACGGTCACGATCAAGCCGATCGAACTATTAGTACTAGTTAGCTTCACACATTACTGTGCTTC
>JAQBXK010000008.1 GCA_027625145.1 Pseudomonadota bacterium | reverse complement strand
CTCTCATTTCCAATATGAATAACGCCACCTAAAAATGTTCCCGTAGTTAAAACTACAGATTTAGACTTATAAATTTGGTCTCCTTCAGTCACAACCCCTGTTATTGTTTTTTTTTCAATAATTAAATCACTAACTGTAGTTTCAATTATTTTTAGGTTTTCATCATTTTGTAATAGTTTATTTACAGCTATTTTATATAATTTTCTATCTGCTTGTGAGCGTGGGCCATGGACAGCAGGCCCTCGAGATCTATTAAGCATCCTAAATTGAATTCCCGATCTATCGATAGCTTTAGCCATTATTCCATCAAGCGCATCTATTTCTCTTACTAAGTGACCTTTACCCAGACCTCCAATCGCTGGATTACAAGACATTTCTCCAATTGTATCTAATTTCATAGTAATTAATAACGTTTTAGCTCCCATTCTAGATGAAGCTGAAGCTGCCTCAACACCTGCGTGGCCTCCACCAATTACAATCACATCGAAATACTGCATAAAAATCGCCTAAAAAAATGTATTTATTTACCTATACAAAAACTATTAAATATATCGTCTAAAACCTCTTCCACGTCAATGATTTTAGTTATAGAGCCAATCGAGATTGCAGCCATTCTTAAATCTTCTGCAACCAATTCTGCATTATTACTTAAGTTTAATTTATTTAATCTATCAAGAGCTAAAATAGCATTTTTTACACCATCTACATGTCTCAATCTAGTTAAGTATACACCTTCTCTTGGAGACAGAGAATTAAAGTAAATAACTATTTTTTTAATTAATTCATTAATACCAATATTTTTTTTAACTGATATTTGATGTGCATCTTCTCTTTTTTCTTTTTGCAAATCTGATTTAGTTTGAACTAATATTATTTTTTGATTATTTGTTAAGTTAGGAGCTATAAAGTCATAAGTATCGGATAGAATTAGCACTACATCAGACTTTTTAGCTTTATTTAAAGCTTTTTTTATTCCTATTTTTTCAATTTTTGATTCCGTCTCTCTAATTCCTGCCGTGTCGCTTAAAAAAACGGGGTACCCTGAAAAATCTAGCATTACCTCTAAAACATCTCTAGTTGTGCCGGGCTCATTTGTTACAATAGCTATTTTTTTGTTAGATAAGTAATTAATTAAAGAACTTTTACCTACATTTGGACGGCCTATTATTGTAATTATAAAGCCATCTCTTAATCTCTCACCATAAAAACTTTCTTTAACTGAGCTTTTCATTTCCTTTAATAAAGATGAAACTTTTTCCAAAAAAATATTTTCTAGGTCAGAAGGCAATTCTTCGTCTGAAAAATCAATTAATGCCTCTAACTTAGACAATAAGAACACTATTTCTGATCTCCAGAAATTTAGCTTATTAGATAATTTTCCTTCATATTGGGAAGTAGATAATTTTAATTGCTCTTCAGTTTCTGAATTGATTAAATCATTTAAACCCTCAGCTTGGGTTAAGTCTATAATACCATTCAGAAAAGCTCGTTTAGTAAATTCTCCAGGCTCTGCTATTCTAAAATATTTTTGGGCATTTAAAATTCTATATATTTTTTTTTCTATTATTAAACTTCCATGAATATGTATTTCATAAAGGTCTTCTCCAGTTGCGGTTTTAGGACCCGGAAACCAAATTACAATTGCCTTATCTATTAAATTGCCATCTTTATCAGATAGTTTTCTTACAGAGGCTTCTTTAGGATTTGTTGGATTATAAAAAAAAATATCAGGTATGGTTTTTGACTTTTCACCAGATACCCTAATAATTTTAATGGCACTTTTAAAATTGCCTGTGGCAGATGAAAAAATTGTATCCAATTTATTGCGCTTTATAAGTTATTAATGTTTCACGTGAAACATATCAGACTATTTATTCATATCTCTAAAAAAATCTTCATTAGTTTTGCTTTGTTTTAACTTATCTGACAAAAATTCCATGGCATCAACAGGGCCCATTTGCATTAAAATTCTTCTTAATACCCACATCCTTGATAAAGTATCTTTTTCTACTAAAAGCTCTTCTTTTCTAGTTCCTGATTTAGTTACATCAATAGCAGGAAATATTCTTTTGTCAGATAGTTTTCTATCTAATATAACTTCACTATTACCTGTACCTTTAAATTCTTCAAAGATAACTTCATCCATTCTTGAACCGGTATCTACAAGCGCTGTAGCAATAATGGTTAGAGAGCCTCCATCTTCAATGTTCCTCGCTGCTCCAAAAAATCTTTTAGGGCGTTGTAGGGCATTAGCGTCAACTCCGCCGGTAAGAACTTTCCCACTTGATGGAATTACTGTATTATAAGCTCTGGCTAGCCGTGTTATAGAATCTAAAAGAATAACAACATCACGTTTATGTTCAACTAACCGTTTAGCCTTTTCTATAACCATTTCTGTTACTTGAACATGGCGGGAGGCTGGTTCATCAAAAGTTGAACTAATAACTTCTCCATCAACAGAACGTTGCATATCTGTAACTTCTTCAGGCCTTTCATCTATTAATAAAACTATTAGATAAATTTCAGGATGATTAATTGCAATAGCCTGAGCCATAGACTGAAGCATCATGGTTTTACCCGTTCTAGGGGGTGCGACAATTAATCCTCTTTGCCCTTTTCCCATAGGAGCAACTAATTCAACAACCCTACTTGTCATATCTTTGTTTTCAGGATTAAATTCCGTTTCAAAATTAATTTTACTTTCAGGATAAAGAGGAGTTAGATCATCAAAGTTAATTCTATGTCTAACTGCTTCAGGGTCTTCAAAATTTATGGTTTCAACCTTGAGTAAAGCAAAATATCTTTCTCCGTCTTTAGGAGCTCTAATTTGACCTTCTACAGTGTCACCGGTTCTTAGTCCAAACTTTCTAACTTGATTGGGCGATATATAAATATCATCAGGGCCGGCTAAATAATTTGATTCAGGGGATCTTAAAAATCCAAACCCATCAGATAATACTTCTAAAACACCATCCCCATAAATTCCTATGTCATTATCAGCAAGACTTTTAAGGCATGCAAACATCATATCTTGTTTACGGAGAGTGCTCGCATTTTCAATGTCTAAGCTTTCAGCATAAATAAGTAAATCTGCTGGATTTTTAGCTTTTAGCTCTTTGAGGTGCATTATAATCTCTTTAAATGAACATTATTATAAATTTGGGGAAAAATTAGGTTTAACTATAATCAATATAACTATGAATATCATTAAAACAGTAGGAACTTCATTAATTACTTTATAGAAAAAAGTAACTCTATTTCTATAACCTTTTTTAAAGTCTATGTAAAGCATTGATAAATAAACATGAAAAGCTGTTAATAATATTACTAAACCAAGTTTAATGATAAAGTAGTATTCAAAAAGGAAATAATTCTGATTATAAAGTAAAATAAAACCAAAAATATAAGTTAAAGCCATTGCCGGAGTCATAATAAATTTGTTTAAACGAAGCTCCATTAATAAAAAAGTGATGTCAGATTCACTTTTAAATTTTGTTTCATTATGATAAACAAACAAACGTGGTAGGTATAAAAGCCCTACCATCCATGAAATTACGGCAATTAAATGAAATGATTTTAAAAGATCATAATACATACAAGAAACTCAATTATTATAATTTTTAACTATATCTATAACTTTTTTAATATTTTCTATTTTGCATTCAGGGGTTAAACCATGTCCTACATTAAAAATATGTCGTTTATTCTTCATGATATCTAAAATTAATTTAACACTTTTATCTAAATTATTATTATTATCAATTAAGCAAGCAGGATCAAGATTACCCTGTATTATAATATTTGGATTGATATTTTCAATAGCCCATTTTAAATCAACTGTCCAATCAAGGGCTAAACAATCAACTCCTGATTCATAAGAATAACTAATAAGGGAAGACCCTGCTTTAAAAGGAAAACCTATGATAGGTGTTAAAATATTTTTTTTTCTTAAATTATTAATAATTTTTTTTGTAGGATCTATTCCAAAATCTTTCCAAAAAAAGCTGGGTATCATATGAGACCAAGAATCAAATATCATTAATACATCGGCACCTGCATTAGCTTGCATTTCTAAAATATCAACAACATAATCTATCAAAGTATCAATTAATTTATTAAACCAATTATTAGATGACCACGCAGCTTTTCTAGTAAGAAGAAAGTCTTTAGTACTTTTGCCTTCAATCATATAACAAGCTAAAGTCCATGGAGCGCCTGCAAAACCAATTAATGAAATATGTTTAGGGATTGAAGATCGTAAAATTTTTAAAGCTTGATCAAGGGGTTTAAGTAATTTTTTAATATCAATATTACTTAATATTTCAGTTTCATTGGGTATCATAGGATCCATAACAGGACCTAAACCTTTTATAAAATTAACGTTTCTGTTCATTGCCCAAGGTATCATAAGAATATCTGAAAAAACTATGGCTGCATCAATATTATAATATTTTAAAGGTAACTTTGTGCTTTGAACAATTAAATCAGTGTTCAAACAGAAATTTATAAAGTTTTTTGATTGATCTCTAATAGAAAAATATTCGGGAATATGTCTACCTGCTTGTCTTAAAAACCAAATAGGCGGGGAAGAAACAGATTCTTTATTAAAAATATTAAGTATTTTATTATTATTCACAATTAATTAAACTTTTTTTTATAAAATTAGTATATGTAGAAGTAGTAATAAATAATATTGTGAATAATAATTTAATACAATATTATTCACAATATATTAAAATTAAAACAGTAATGGATATATACAAAAAATTATACTTATTAACAATCAATGAATTGTTTATTTTATTTTATTCATATATTTATTTACTATTATAATTGTTAATAAATCATAATAAAATAATGATAAATAAAAAATTAAAAAGATATAAACAGCTTTTAAACATTTTATAAATAAAAAGAGGGTAAATGTTAATAATTGGTATAACTGGTTCTATTGGAATGGGAAAAACGACAATTGCCAAAATACTTAATTTTTGTAAAATACCAATTTTTGATGCAGATGAAGAGGTTAAAAAAATATTAGAAAATAATCTATCAATAAAAAATAAAATAAAAAGAAAATGGCCAAAGTGTATTTATTTACAAAATAACATAGAAATAATAGATAAAAAAAAACTAGGTAAAATAATATTCAGTAACAAAACAGAAAAAGAAAAACTAGAGAAAATTATTCATCCAATTGTAAATAAAAAAAGAGATAACTTTATAATCGAAAAGAAAAAAGAAAAATTTAGATTAGTTGGTTTAGATATACCTTTGTTATATGAAACAAAAACAAATCAAATATGCGATTATATTTTATTAGCCTCTGCTTCACAAAAAACACAAAAAAAGAGAGTGTTGAAAAGAGCGGAAATGACAATAGATAAATTTCATAAAATAAATAAAACTCAACTATCAGATTATTTTAAAAGAAAACAAAAGCCAATAATTATATCTACTGATTTTGGAAAAATTATTACATTCTTTTCAGTTATATTTTATTTAATATTAATTAACTTAAAATTGAGAATTAAAAAATAATGAGAGAACTAGTATTAGACACTGAAACAACAGGATTAGATCATGAAAATGGTGATAGAATAGTTGAAATAGGGATCATAGAATTAAACAATCACATAAAAACAGGTAACTTTTTTCACTATTATATAAATCCAGAAAAAAAATCTGATCCAAAAGCAGAAAAAGTACATGGTCTTTCTCAAGAATTTTTATCTGATAAACCAAAATTTTCTGATATATCAGAAGAATTAGTTAAATTTTTAGAAGATAGCAAAATTATTATACATAATGCTTCATTTGATATGGGATTTTTAAACTCTGAACTTCATAGATGTAATTTAGAAGAATTAAAAGAAGAAAATATTTTAGACACATTAATTTTAGCTAGAAAAAAATTTCCAGGTCAATCCATAAGTTTAGATGCTTTATGTAGAAAGTTTGAAATAGATATAAGTAATAGAAAAATACATGGAGCGCTTAAAGACGCAGAACTTTTGTCTCTAGTGTACTTAGAATTAATAGGTGGCAAACAAACATCGTTAAGTTTTTTAGATACAAAAATTATAGAAAACAAAATTGAAAAAGACGATTATGGAAATATTGATATTATTAAATATTACGAAAAAAAATTATTGAAAGATATAAATAACATAGATTTAAATCAAATTGATTATGAAAAACATAAAGAGTTTATTAAAGAAATACCTAATTCAATTTGGGATAAAATTGAAAGTTAATTTTTAACCTTTTGTAATATATTAAAATCAATATTATCTAAAAATATCGGTATGGAACCACCATTTTGAGTTATATTAGTTATAATTGATTTAGCAAAAGGGAAAATTAGTCTAGCACCTTCACTTGTTAAAACGTCCTCATTATAGATTTCTTTATCCATAATTTTAAAAAAACCACAATAATCCAATTCTAAATGAAAAACATTATTTTTTTTTATACTTAAATGACATATTATTTTTAATGAAACAGCGAAGACATTATTTGAATAAGATTGAAAATATGCATTTACATTAAGCAAAACATCACTTGGTTTGTGTTGAGAGTGAATTAAATCAAACGTTTGAGGATTTTCATATGATAAATCTTTAATATATTGTTTAACAATATTTAAATGTGGTCTTGAATTTTCATTTACATTATTCATTATTTTCTCTACAAAACTAGTAATTAATAGTAAATTACACAATATATAAAAATTTTAATACATAATTATTTTTAATTTTTAAAGAAACTGATTAAATTTAATTTTTTACAAAAGGTAATTAGAAAATGCAAAATAGTCTTCCTTATTTAGATATTTTAATATTTGCAATTATTGCAATTTTTCTTGTTTTTAGATTAAAAAATATATTAGGTACTAAATCAGAATTTGATGAAAATAAAGTTACTAAGGATAATAATACAAATAATATTTCTAATGTAATTTCCATTGATTCAAAACAAACAAAAGAAAATGAAGATGATAAAGAAGTAATAAAAATCCAAAAAATTGACCAATCATTTAATAAACAAGAATTTTTATCTGGATCAGAAGTTTTTTTCAAAATGGTTCTTGATTCATTTGTTCTTGGAAATCTTGATAAAGTAAAGGGTTTTATTAAACCAAGTATATTAAAAAACTTTAATATTGTTATAAATGAAAGAAATAAAGAAAAAGAAACTTTAATAATTGATATTAAATCTGTTAATAAAATTAAAATAATCTTAGCAACTATAAGTAAAGCTAATATTAAAATAAATGTCCTTTTTGAAACATTTCAGATTAAAGCTTTAAAAGATAAAAATGACAATATAATTGATGGCGATATAAATGAAGAAATACTAGTTAAAGATATATGGGTATTTGAACGAAAAATAAATGATATCAATCCTAATTATACTTTAATAGAAACTAAAAGCTTATAAAACAAATGGATTTTTTATCCAAAAAAGATAAAGAAATATGGGAAAAATATACATCTTATATAAGTAAAACTATTATAAATATAAAAAAAAAAGAATTAGATCAAATAAAAATAAAAACTAATAAAAAAGTAAATATAGTTGATAATAAAAAATATATTTATAGAAAAAATTTTAATAAATTTTTGAAACTAATGAAAAAAGGTAAAGTTGGACCAGATTCACAAATTGACTTACATGGGCATAGTCTTTTAGAAGCAAAAAGTAAATTAAAAAGTTATATAATTGATTCTTATAATAATGAAAGAAGAAATCTTTTAGTTATTACTGGAAAAGGATTGAATAAAACAGGATTACTTAAAAAAGAAGTTCCTCTTTGGATAAATGAAAATGAAATTAAAAATTTTATAATAAGTTGCACAAGTGCACCAAGATCTTTTGGAGGAGAAGGGGCGTTAATTATAAGAATTAAAAATAAAAATAAAGCTTCAATATAAAAAAATAAAATTATTGGAAATATAATGAAAACTAAAAATATTAAAAATAGGGTTTCAGATCTTAAGAGAGAGACTAATGAAACAAAGATAAATGTTAAAGTAAACTTAGACGGTAATGGTAAAAACAATATTAAGACAGGGTTACCTTTCTTTGATCATATGTTAGAGCAACTATCAAAGCATAGCCTAATTGATGTTGATTTAATATGTAAAGGTGATCTTCACATTGATTCCCATCACACAGTAGAAGATATAGGTTGGGCATTAGGAAAAGCAATAGATAAAGCTTTAGGGGAGAAAAGGGGAATAAAGAGATACAGCTATAGTTATTTACCAATGGACGAATGTTTAACTAGATGTTGTATAGACATTTCTGGTCGTCCATGGTTAATTTGGAAGGTTTTTCTTCCATCTACAGCTATAAATAATATAGAAACGGAAATTTTTAGAGAATTTTTTCAGTCATTTTCACAATCAGCAGGGATAACTCTTCATATAGAAAATTTATATGGAAATAATACTCATCATATAATTGAGTCATGTTTTAAATCACTGGCGATTTCACTAAAAGAAGCAGTTAAAATAGATGAAAATAATTCAGAAAACATACCTTCTACAAAAGGAATTCTTAATGGAAGTAATTGAATGAATTTAGTAATAATTGATTATGGATCCGGTAACTTAAGATCTGTTGAAAATGCTTTTAAGACATCTATTAATAATAATAATTTAAATTTCAAAGTTTATGTCAGCAATAATTTAAATTTAATTAAAGATGCTGATTATATAGTATTACCAGGAGTTGGAGCATATGCTGATTGTAAAAAAGGTTTATTAAAAATAGAAGGATTAATAGATACGTTGGTAGAAAAAGTTATTGTAAATTGTATTCCGTTTCTTGGAATTTGTGTTGGAATGCAATTAATGGCAGAGCAAGGATTTGAAAAAGAGAAAACAGCAGGTTTAGAATGGATTGATGGAAATATAGAAAAAATAAACTATTTAAGTAAAGATAGCTTAGGTAGAAATTTAAAGATTCCACATATGGGCTGGAACAATTTAAATATATATAATAAAAAACATCCAGTACTAGAAAACATTTTAAATGATGAACAATTTTATTTTGTACATTCATATTATTTAAATACTTTAAAAAAAGATCAAATATTAGCTGATACATATTATAGTCATAAAATACCTGCAATAGTAGGACAAAAAAATTATTTGGGAGTTCAATTTCATCCTGAAAAAAGCAGTAAATCTGGTCATAAACTAATTACTAATTGGCTAAAATGGAAACCATAATTTTATGAAAAAGAGTTAACAATGGATAATAAAACACCATTAAAAAAAGCAAAACCAACAGTAATAGCAGAAGTTTGTACAACCTTAAATAAAATAGATTTACAAGAACTTTGTGATGCAACAGATGTTGCTATTGCAGCAGGAGGAGGTTTTGGTTGGATTACTACACCATCTGTAAAAACATTAGAGAATTATTGGCGAGGGGTATTACTTATCCCTGAAAGAGTGTTAATAATTGGGAGATTGGATAGTGTTATAGCTGGATCAGCTCAATTAATAAAGCCAACAAGAAATAATGAGGCACAATCTCATTCATGTGGATTAAGTACATTTTTTTTTGCACCTTGGGCAAGGGGATTTGGTTTAGCAAAAGCAGTGTTTGAAAAAGCTGGAGTAAAAGCTAAAAGTGAAGGTTTTAGGATAATTACATTAGAAGTAAGAGAAACACAATTAAGAGCAATACAACTATATGAACAAGCAGGTTTTATTAAGTGTGGCACTAACCCAAAATCTGCTTATGTAAATGGAAATTATATAGCTGGTCATTATTATTATAAAGAATTATGAAATGAATAAAAATTTTACGTTATATCCAGCGATTGATATTAAAAATGGAAAATGTGTTCGCCTCTTATTTGGTGATATGAGCAAAGAAACTATCTATGGAGATAATCCATTAGATCAAGCAATGTGGTTTTTAGATCAAGGAGCGGAGTGGTTACATATTGTAGATCTTGATGGAGCGGTTAGAGGAGAAAATATAAATAAAACTGCTATATTAAAAATCCTAAAGAAGTTGCAGAACAAGATAAAAATCCAAATTGGAGGTGGCATAAGAGATTTAAGCCAAATGGACTTCTGGTTACAAAACTCTATTGATAGAGTTATTCTTGGAACAGTAGCTTTAGAAAACCCAGATTTAATAATAAATTTAGATAAAAAATATTTTAAAAAAATAGTTATAGGTACTGATGTTAGAAATGGTATGATTGCTTCTCATGGATGGCAAACTCAATCTGAGGTTAAGGCAGTAGATTTAATAAAAAAATTTAACCCAGATATAATAGATTCTGTTATTTATACAGATATTTCTAGAGATGGCAGTTTAAAAGGTGTTAATTTAAAGCAAACGTTAAATTTTGCAAAATCTATCCTATCTCCAGTTATTGCTTCTGGAGGAATATTTTCTCTCAATGAAATTTTACAATTAAGAAAAGAATTCTCTAATGGAATTGAAGGAGTAATTATAGGAAGAGCCCTTTATGATAAGAAATTTACGTTTGCTGAAGCCTTAAATTTAATTAAAAAAGAATTATAATTATGCTTTCTACCAGAGTTATTGCTTGTTTGGATGTTCATAATGGAAGAACAGTTAAAGGTATAAATTTTGTAAATTTACAAGATGCAGGTGACCCTGTTGAACAGGCTAAATTATATAGTGATTTAGGAGCTGATGAAATATGTTTTTTAGATATATCAGCTACAAATGACAAAAGAAAAACTATTTATGAAGTTATCTCAAAAACAGCAGATTCATGTTTTGTACCATTAACTGTAGGTGGTGGGGTAAATGATATTAAAGATTTTAGAAATTTATTAAATTGTGGAGCTGACAAAGTGTCAATTAATTCATCGGCAGTAAAAAATCCAGATTTAATAAAACAAGCAGCAGATAAATTTGGAAATCAATGTGTTGTTTTAGCTATAGACGCAGAAAATAATGATAAAATGAATAGTGGTTATGAGATTACAACTCACGGAGGTAGAAATAAAACTGGTATTGATGCATTATTATGGGCACAAAAAGGTGTTAATTTAGGTGCTGGCGAAATTTTATTAACTTCAATGAGTGCTGATGGAACTAAAAAAGGTTATAACTTAAAACTTACCAAAATAATTTCAGAGAATGTTTCTGTTCCTGTTATTGCATCAGGTGGAGCAGGAAGTCCTAAAGATATGGTTGAAGTTGTAATAAAATCTGGAGCATCAGCTGTGTTAGCGGCTTCTATTTTTCATTTTGGAATTTATTCTATTAAATCTGTAAAAGATGAGATGGAAAAAAATGGTATCTTAGTCAGAAAATGTCAGGATTAAAATGACAGAGCATATATTAAACTCTCTTTTTAAAAATCTAAAGAAAAGAAAAAATTTTGAAACGCACAAGTCTTATACTGCAAAATTACTAAGTAATCCTAATTTGTTAGCTAAGAAGATTGGTGAAGAATCATCTGAGTTAATAATAGATTTAGTTAATAATAACAAAACAGGGATTATTAATGAATCCTCTGATTTGCTTTATCATTTATTAGTTTGTTGGCTCTCTTCAGGTGTGGAACCTGACGAGATTTGGGAAGAATTGTCTAAAAGAACTTTAATGTCTGGTATTGATGAAAAAAAAAGCAGGATCCTAGAAAATGAATAAAAATTATGACCAAAATAATATATTTGCAAAAATTTTAAACTCAGAAATAAGTTGTACAAAAATAGATGAAAATGATAACGCGTTTGCTTTTCTAGATATTAATCCTCAAAGCCATATTCATATTTTAATTATTCCTAAAAAACCTTATATAAATATATATGATTTTAATAAAAATGCATCAGCTAAAGAAATATTAGATTTTTGGAAATTGGTAAACAACCTTATTGAAAAACAAAATATTACAGAAAAAGGTTTTAGAATAATTACAAATTCTGGAAAAGATGGAAATCAAGATGTTATGCATTTTCATATTCATTTATTAGGGGGTAAAAATTTAGGAAGAATGATTACATTAAATAGCTAATTTTTTTTCAATGAAATCCCAAAACATTTCTTCAATAGCTATTGAATCATATGATTTTATTTCTCTTATTCCAGTTGGCGAAGTAACATTAATTTCTGTTAAATAATTACCAATTATATCTATTCCAACAAAAATTAATCCCTTATCTTTCAAGGCTTGAGAAATTGTTTTACAAATAAGTTTATCCCTTGAAGTTAACGTTGTTTTTTCAGGCTTTCCTCCTACATGCATATTTGACCTGCTTTCACCTTTTGAGGGAATTCTATTTATTGCTCCAACACTTTCTCCGTTTAACAAAATAATTCTTTTATCACCATTTCTTACATCAGGTACATATTCTTGTATCATAAGTGGTTCATTGCTTAGTTTAAAGAACATTTCTAGTATTGAGTTAAAATTTTCATCATCCGGAAGGACATGAAAAACTCCTTGTCCTCCATTACCATATAAAGGTTTAATTATTATATCATTAAATTCATCCCTAAATGATTTAATAATACTGACGTCTTTTGAAATTAATGTCTTAGGCATTAGCTCAGAAAAATTTGTAACAAATATTTTTTCAGGAGCGTTTCTAACTTCATAAGGGTTGTTTACTACTAAGGTACTATTTGGTAGTTTTTCCAGTATGTGAGTGGCTGTAATATATGATAAATCAAAAGGTGGATCTTGTCTCATCATTACAACATCAAAATTTGATAATAATTCTAATTTTCTATTGCTATATTTAAAATTATCTATTCCATCTTTAGAAAAGAGTTCAATTTTACAAATATTAGCTAGAACTTGATTAGATTTAAGAATTAAATCGGAAGGTTTAAAATGAGTAATTTGATGATTTCTATTTTGAGCTTCGTAAGCTAAAGCAAAAGTAGTATCACCCTTTAAATCTAAATTTTCTAATGGGTCCATTAGAAAAGCAATTTTTAATTTTTTTTTCATCTGTTGTCATCATTAATAGTAATATAATTAAATATTTCTTTCACAAATCTTGCTTTAGTTGCATGATCTGTAACTAATTTCACTTCTTCTTTATTTTCTGAGAAACCACTAATATAAGCTATATCATTAACAACATCTATTGAAAAATTTAAGCTATTAATTCTTTCATCTGTTATTATCCTAGCTCTAATTTCAGCTACTGATGCAATATCTCTAGCTATATTTTTAATATTTGAGGAATCAGTAATTTGTAACTCATTATTAACTTCTTTTACACCTTTTATTTCCCAAATTAATTGGGTTATTTTTATTTTATCTATAGGCTTTTTAATCTTTCCTGTTAATAAAACAGATCCATTATCAACTGATACTTTTATGTTATCACTTAAAACAGGATTTAATTTGTAAATTTTATTTAAAATTTTTGTATGTATTATTCCATCATTAATACTACTGCCTAAACTTTTTTCTTTTGTTGCAGAGCCTATTGAAGTTACCCCAAGAACTCCAATTACCGGAGCACATGATTGAAAGATGAATAGAAATAGAATGGTAATTGAAAATTTTATCATTGTAATATCCTAGTAAAAATTAATTATAATGTATTATGAAATTAAAAAAAGTTATTATTTTCTAAATTATTTTTTATCATTTAACTTTATTGCCTCATTATAAATAACTTTTTTTGATAATCCAGTCTCAGAAACAACCATATTAACAGTATCTCTTAAAGAAAAATTAATAAGTTTTTCATTAATATTCTTTTTAATTTCATCTATATTTAAACCTTGATTGAATTTATAACCTTCAACTACTATTACTATTTCTCCTTTTAGAGGCATATTATTTTCTATACGATTAGTAATAATACTTTGAATTTTTTCTAAATCACTTAAAATTACTTCTTCATAAGTTTTTGTTAATTCTCTCATAATAGAAACGTTTCGATTTCCGTATATTTTAAACATAGTTTTTAAAGTATGTAATAATCTATTACAGGTATCAAACCATATTCCGGTCATTTGATAATATTTTGAGAGTAAAATTTTTTTTTCTTTTCCAATTTTATTGGAAGAAATAAATCCACCAAAGTAAAATTGATCAGAAGGTAGATTAGATAAGACTATAGCATTTATAATTGAAGAAGGACCTGGTGCGTGCGTAACTTTTATTTTATTTAAATAACATTCTTGGACAAGTTTAAAACCAGGGTCAGATATTAAAGGCGTCCCAGCATCACTTACTATACCAAAGGATTTATTAAGTAAAAGTTGATTTATAATATAAGGTCTTTTTTTTTTAGCGTTATGGTCATTGTAAGAAATAAGTATTTTCTTTGATAAGTTTAAGCTAGCTAATAATTTACTAGTTTTTCTAGTATCCTCACACACAATAAAGTCAACTGTTTCTAATAGCTTTATTGCTCTTAAAGTTATGTCATCAACATTTCCAATTGGAGTTGCAATTATGTATAGGCATCCAGTTTGATTTGGTAAATTTAGATATTCTTTACTTAATTTTTCCAATAGATTACCTTGATTAAAGTTATTCAAATACTAATTGGTTATTCATGTTTAAATTTAAAAAAAATTATAATTTAATAATTTTATTTAGAGTTATTTTATATATCAATTCATGTAATTCAATTGATAAGAATCATAATAAGATAATTATAGATGATAGTATATCAAAACAACTTTTAAAAAAAAATAAAGAAACAATTAAACCAATAAATGAAAGAAAAATTTATATAAGTAAAGTACAACAAAAAATTTTGAAGCCTTTAGATAAAATCGATAAAAAAATTATAAATCAAAATAATGTTACTTTTGAATTTCGTACTGAAAGACTTTTGCAAGGTTCTGAAATTGGAAAAGAAACTGATAATCAAAAATCCAAAAATGCTCTCAATGCAGTTTTTAAAATGCTTAATAGTAATACTAGTTTAGAAAATCAAAATTTTAATGTTAATGACAATAATGCTTTTGATAATTCTATAGATTATTCATTAGAAATAAATAAAGAATCAATTTTAAATTCTGTAGAAAATATATTAGTTTTTTTACCATTCACAGGTTCTTATGCAAAATTTGGAAATAAAATCAGGCAAGCAATAGATCTTAGTATTTTAAAATTAGGGTCAGATAAAATAAAAGTAATCTATTTTGATACAGGTAAAAATTATTTATTAAATGAAATAGAAAGAATATTTAATGAAACTAAACCCAATATCATTTTAGGTCCTTTTACAAGAGAGGCTGTTTTAAAAATAAAACCTTACGCTAAGAAAAACTCAATCCCAATGCTTACTTTTACTAATGATATATCTCTTATAGAACAAAATATTTGGTCATTAGGTTTTTCTCCTGAAGAACAAATAGATAGCGTTATTTCATGTGCATTAAAAAAAGGTTATAAAAATTATGGTTTAATTGTTCCAAATAATTTATATGGCAAAATTATTTTAGATAGATCAAAAGATAATTTAAAAACACAAAATAATATTTTTATTAAAGAACTTCTATTATCAAATCAAGAAATCAATAACAAATCTAAACTTACTTCTAAATTAAAAAACTTTTTAGTATCTAATGAAACACAAAACCCACTAACTATTTTGTTAGCTGGCAGCAAAAATTTTATTCTAGAAATCTCTCCTTTGCTTGCTTTTTATAATCCAGATGAAAAAAGCATTCAAATTTTAGGTACAGAAATATTTAATGTTAAGGAAATAATAAATGAACCTTCGATAGAAGGAGCATGGTTTCCGAAGTTAATAAATAAAAACAGAAAAGATTTTAAATTAATTTGGAAAGAAACATGGAATGATGACGAAGATTTTTTTTCTCGAATAGGTTTTGATTCAAGCCTTATAGCATTTAATTATTTAAATGAAAATAAATTAATACAAAATTCTGAAGGATGGACAACGGGTTTCAAATTTAGTTCAAATGGTTATGTACAAAAACCAATTTCTGTAATGGAAATAAATAAATTAGGAAAAGTAAAAAAAATAAAAGAATGTAATAACATTAATTAGTTTATTATTTGTTGAAGAATTGCATTTAACTTAATCATATAATTCTTATTAACTTTTATTCTTTCTGTATTAATATTTATAATTTTTTCATTTATTAAATTTATAATTTTCTCATTTTTTATTATTTTTTTATCTAATAATTTATTAATTTTTATTCCTTTACTTAATCTTAATCCCATAATTAATATATCTATATTAGTTTCAGAATTATCTATAAAACTAATTTTTTTAAATTCTGCGTTATGAATATTTTTGGATAACCAAGATTTAGGACTTTTATAATTTTCAATTTCAAATCGTTTATTATTGTTATTTGATGACCACAACCTACTATAAGCACCTGGTCCTATACCAATCCAATTATTAGAATTCCAGTAATTTAAATTGTGACTACATTCAAAATTATTTTTGGCGTGATTAGAAACTTCATATCTTTTATAATCAAAGTTTTCTAATAAAGAATTAGTGTTATCATAGAAATCAGCAGACAGATCTTCATCAATAATTTTTAATAGTCCTTTTTTATAATCTGAATAAAACTTTGTACCTTCTTCAATGGTAAGTTGGTAAACAGAAATATGATTAGGTTGAAAATTTTTTATTATAGAATTTAATTCTATTTCCCATTCTTTAATTTTTTGATTTTTTAAACCATATATTAGATCAATTGAAACGTTACTAAAAGTTCTTTTAGCAAGTTCTAAAGCAATAATTGCATCTTTATAATTATGTTTTCTTCCAAGAAAATTTAAATTAGTATCATTTAAAGACTGAACACCTAATGAGAGTCTATTTATACCCATTTGATTAATATCTAAAAATTTTTCTCTTTCGTATGAGCCTGGGTTTGCCTCTAAGGTAATTTCAATTTTTTCTTCAAAGTCAAAAAGTTTATTTGCTGTGTTTAGTATTTTTTCAATCACTTTTAGAGGCATTAAAGATGGAGTACCTCCACCAAAAAAAATTGTATTTAATTTATTGAATTTTACATTATACTTTAAAAGCATTTCTTTCATTGTATGTAATTGATTTACGTAAGCTTGGATCCAATCCTCTTCGTTGATACTTTCAGTCTTATGAGAATTGAAATCACAATATGGACATTTTGATTCACAGTAAGGCCAATGTATGTATAATCCTAAGTTATTTTTATAAGATAAGTTCAATGTTTCAAACTAGGAAAACAAATATTTATTAATTTTTCAAAAGCTAAAAATCTATGGCTAATACTATGTTTAAATTCTGGATCTAGTTCACCAAATGTTTTATCAAATCCAATTGGTATAAAAATTGGATCATAACCAAAGCCATTTTGACCTTTAGGAGGCCAACTAAAATGACCGTTTACAGAACCAGAAACGGTTATATTAAACTCATCAGGCCAACAAATAGACAAAGAACAAACAAAGAAGCATTTTTTACTTGGATTAATAGTTTTATTAATAGCTTGATTAATTTTGATCATAGCTTTATCAAAATTTTTTTCTTTTCCCGCCCATCTTGCTGAATATATACCTGGTTCGTTATTAAGATCTTTAAAACATATACCACTATCATCAGATATACATGGTAAGCCAGTTGCTTTTGATACAAAGCTAGATTTAATTAAAGCATTTTCTTCAAATGTTTTACCATTTTCTATGGGTTCATCTATTTTAAGTTCATAAGCAGAAACAATTTCAATATTAAGTGGCTTTAGTAATTCTTTAATCTCTTTAATTTTTCCTTTATTATGACTTGCTATCACAAGTTTATTTTCTTTAAAAATTCGTGTTTTCATACTATTTTAATTTAACCCTAAGGCTTGTCTTTGAATTTTAAAAATATGATTTGTACCAATTTCTGCTAAGTTTAAAAGATTCAGAAATTGTTCTTTATTAAAGGGATTTTTTTCGGCTGTTGTTTGTATTTCAACAATACCATTTTTTTCAGTTAAAACAAAATTACCATCAGTATCTGCATCTGAATCTTCTTCATAGTCTAAATCTAATATTTCTTGATTTTTCCAAATTCCACATGAGATAGCTGCAACTTGATCAGAGATAGGGTTTTCTGTAATTTTACCACTTTTTAACAAAAAATTAATAGATTCATACAACGCTACCCAAGCACCTGTTATTGAAGCAGTTCTTGTTCCTCCATCAGCTTGAATAACATCGCAATCTATTTTAATTTGAAATTCACCTAATTTTTTTAAATCTATAATTGATCTTAATGACCTACCTATTAATCTTTGTATTTCATGAGTTCTACCAGAGGCTTTTCCTCTACTCACTTCTCTATCCATTCTAGTGTGAGTTGATCTAGGAAGCATTCCGTATTCAGCGGTTACCCATCCTTTTCCTGAATTTCTTAACCAAGGAGGTAGCTTTGTGTCTATTGAAGCAGTACACATTACGTGTGTGTTACCAAATTTAGTTAAACATGATCCTTCAGCATAAGGAGAAACTTTAGTCTGAAGGTTAATATCTCTTAATTGGTTGTTATCTCTTTTAGAATGTCTTATGATCATATCTTTATTCACATCAATTCAGTTAATAATTTATAATTAACAACTATTAACTTAAAACTAAAAAAAATTCTAATTTTAATTTTTTAAATTGATAGACCTCTTGAAAATCAAATGAAGATTAACTATTTCACTTTCATGTTTATTTTATTAGGAGAAAACGATTGGCTAATGATAAAGATCCATCAGAAATAATTGATGATGAAGAAAAATCTAATGAAGAAGAAATGCAACAATTAGCTGATGATGAAATTGAAGAAGAAATAGAATTATCAGATGATGATCAGAAAAGTGAATTTGAATTAAAAATTGCTGAGCTCACAGATCAATTGATGAGAACTTTAGCAGACAGTGAAAATTTAAGAAAAAGAACATTCAAAGATGTAGAACAAGCAAAAAAATATAGTCATATTACATTTGTAAGAGATCTTGTATCTTCAGTTGATAACTTAAAGAGAGCCCTAGATTCTGTTCCTGAAGATAAATCTAATTTACCTGAACCAATTAAAAATTTAATTATAGGTCTAGAAATTGTAGAAAAAGAAATTTTAACTACGTTAGAAAAACATAACATTAAGCAAATTGATCCAATAGATGAGAAATTTGATTATAATTTTCATCAAGCTATGTTTGAGATCCCTACTAGTGACTGTGATCCAGGTACAGTAGTCCAAGTTTCTCAAAAAGGTTATTTACTCTACGATAGATTAGTAAGACCAGCTATGGTTGGCGTATCAAAGAAAATTGAAGAAAAAAAAGATAACGCTGATAATGAAAAAGATATTAATACTATTGAAAAAAATTAAATAATTTTTAATCTTGAATATCTAACATCTTTCCCCATATAAAAGTTGTTGATTATAAAAAGAAATCTTTTATTTCAAATATTTTAAAAAAAGCTATAGGAGTTTAATTGATGGCTAAAGTTATTGGTATTGACTTAGGAACAACTAATTCATGTGTTGCTATTATGGATGGCAAAACACCTAAAATTATTGAAAATAGCGAGGGTGCTAGAACAACACCTTCAATGGTAGGGTTTTCAGGTGATGAAAGACTGGTAGGTCAATCTGCTAAGAGACAGGCAGTAACAAATCCAGAAGATACTCTTTATGCTATTAAAAGATTAATTGGTAGAAGACACGATGACGAATACTCTGCTAAATTTTCTAAATTAGTACCTTTTAAAATAGTTCCAGCAAAAAATGGTGACGCTTGGGTTGAAGCAAATAGCCAACAATATGCTCCTTCTGAAGTATCTAGTTTTATTTTACGAAAATTAAAGGAAGATGCCGAAGCTTATCTTGGTGAAAGTGTTGATAAGGCGGTAATAACTGTTCCTGCTTATTTTAATGATGCACAAAGGCAGGCCACAAAAGATGCTGGAAAAATTGCAGGATTAGAGGTTTTAAGAATAATAAATGAACCAACTGCTGCTGCCTTAGCTTATGGTTTAGATAAAAAAGAAAGTGGAATTATAGCTGTTTATGATCTTGGTGGAGGAACATTTGATGTTTCAATATTAGAGGTAGGAGACGGAGTATTTGAAGTTAAGTCAACTAATGGAGATACCTTTTTAGGTGGTGAAGATTTTGATGAAAAAATTATAAATTTTATAGCAGATCAATTCAAAAAAGAAAATGGTATTGATTTGCGATCTGATAAACTAGCTCTTCAAAGAATGAAAGAGGCTTCAGAGAAAGCTAAAATTGAGCTTTCAAGTGCTGCTCAGACTGATATTAACCTTCCTTTTATTACAGCTGATGCAAGTGGACCAAAACATTTAAACGTTAAAATGACTAGATCACAATATGAAGCCTTAGTGGATGATTTAATCAGTAAAAGTATTGAGCCTTGTAAAGCGGCTTTAAAAGACGCAGGAGTTAATGCAAGTGATATTGACGAAGTTATTCTAGTTGGTGGAATGACAAGAATGCCAAAAATTATTGAAGCAGTATCTAAATTTTTTAAAACGGAACCTCATAGAGGAGTTAATCCTGATGAAGTAGTAGCTTGTGGAGCTGCAATTCAGGCTGGTGTCCTAATGGGTGATGTTAAAGATGTTTTATTATTAGATGTAACACCACTTTCTTTAGGTATAGAGACTTTGGGGGGTGTTTTCACTAGATTAATAGATAGAAATACAACTATACCTTCAAAAAAATCTCAAACATTTTCAACTGCTGAAGATAATCAATCTGCCGTTACTATTCGTGTATCTCAGGGTGAAAGAGAATTGGCGGCTGATAATAAGTCGTTAGGTGAGTTTAACCTTGAAGGAATAGCTTCTGCAGCAAGAGGAATTCCTCAAATTGAAGTAACCTTCGATATTGATGCAAATGGTATTGTTAATGTTAGCGCTAAAGACAAAGCAACAGGTAAAGAACAAAAAATAACAATTCAAGCATCTGGTGGTTTAGATGATAGTGAAATAGAAAGAATGGTTAAAGAAGCAGAAGATAATGCTGAATCAGATAAAGAAAAAAGAGAAGCTATTGATACTAGAAATCAAGCCGAATCTATGGTGCATGGTGCTGAAAAATCATTGGCTGATTTAGGTGATAAAGCTGATCCTGATTTAAAAAATGAAGTTGAATTAGCTGTTAAAGAAGTTAAAGATGTTCTTGAAGGTGAAGATGTTTCCTCAATAAAAGAAAAAACGACTTCATTATCGGCTGTTATGATGAAGCTTGGTGAAGCTGCGTATAAAGCAAATGACAATCAAAATGATAATCCAGAAGGCGACCATAGCGCTGAGACTAGTAATGAAAATAAAGAAGGCGCTGTAGATGCAGATTTCGAAGAAATTAAGGAAAATGAAGATAAAGAAGATAAAAAAGATGCCTCTTAATTAATTTTTTATCTTTGTATGAATTGAAGGTATAAATATGGCACGTGATTATTACGATATTCTTGGTTTATCTAAATCAGCTTCAGATAGTGAGATTAAATCTTCATATCGTAAATTAGCTATGAAGTATCATCCAGATAGAAACCCTGGTGATAAAAAGGCAGAAGATAATTTTAAAGAAACCGCACAAGCATATGAAATTTTAAAAGATTCACAAAAAAGAGCTGCTTATGATCAATATGGTCATGCGGCATTTTCACAAGGATCTTCTGGAAGTTCTTCAGGTGGAGGATTTGGTGGAGGATTTTCAGATATTTTTGAAGATATGTTTGGTATGGGAGGTCGTGAACAAGGACGAAAAGCAGCATCAACAGGATCTGATCTTAGGTATGATTTGTCAGTATCTTTAGAGCAGGCCTATTCTGGTGATCAAGTAGAAATATCATTAACCGTTCCTTCTAAATGCGAAACATGTAATGGCTCAGGAGCAAATAAAGGATCTCAACCTAAGCAATGTAATCAATGTGGAGGTCATGGAAAAGTTAGAGCTCAACAGGGGTTTTTCACTATTGAAAGAACGTGCGCAGCTTGTTCTGGTATAGGAGAAACAATTGGCGATCCATGCAGACCTTGTCAAGGACAGGGAAGAGTAAACAAACCTAAAAAACTATCAGTTAATGTTCCTGCTGGTGTAGATAATGGTACACGTATCAGACTATCTGGTGAAGGAGAAGCTGGAGCAAGAGGATCTGGAGCAGGTGATTTATACATTTTTATAGACATTAAAGAACATTCTTTTTTTCAAAGAGATGGTAAGGATACGTTTATTGAAGTTCCTGTTTCTTTAATTGATGCAGTACTTGGTAACTCTATACAAGTTCCATGTGTGGATGGCTCTAAAGCTAAAATGAATTTGAGTGCAGGAACTCAGAATGGCGCTCGCTTAAGAATGAAAGGCAAAGGAATGCCTGCATTAAGAGGAGGGTCAAGAGGTGATCAATACGTTGAAATTAATGTGGAAACTCCAGTAGGAATCTCAAAAAAGCAAGAAGATTTATTTAAACAAATAAAAGAATTGGGCATTGATAAGATAAGCCCTAAAACAAAGAGATTTAAAAAAATGATTGAGTAATTACTTTTTAATGTATATTGGATAATAAAATATACTAAATTAGGTGAATTATGAAAAATATTTCTGTTTCAATCCCAGGAGGAAATGGCCGAATGGGGAAAACTCTCTTAGGGCTAATTCTTGATAATCCAAAGTATAAATTAGTAAGCTCGACTTGCCTTCCAGGTGAGGCCGAAGAAGGAATGGATATAGGTCTTCTTGTAGGTAAAAAGAAAATAGAAAAAAACCTAAACAGTGATCCTTTGTCTCTATTTTACTCTTCAAACGTAATAATAGATTTTACTGTACCTGAAGCAACAATGTATCACGCAAAAAAGGCATGGGAAAACGATGTCTCAATAGTTATTGGAACTACTGGATTAAATGAAGATCAAGAAAAAACTTTATTAGATTTATCAAAAAAAATACCAATAGTTTATGCTGCCAATTTTTCAGTAGGAGTAACTTTACTTTCGGATTTGGTCTATAATGCAACTGAAAAATTAGGATTAGATTGGAATATTGAAATTCTTGAAATGCATCATAAAAATAAAATTGATTCCCCTTCAGGCACGGCATTGATGCTTGGTAATTCAGCTTCAAAAGCTCGAGGAAAACGTTTGTCAGATATTAAAGCTGTCTCTAGAGATGGAATTGTTGGTAAACGTACTCATAATGAAATAGGTTTTGCTGTGTTAAGAGGAGGCGATGTTGTTGGAGAACATTCCGTTATTTTTGCTAATGATGGTGAACGCATTGAACTGCATCATAAAGCAACGGATAGATCTATTTTCGCTTCTGGAGCATTAAGAGCTGCTTATTGGGCATCTGATGCAAAACCAGGTCTTTATTCTTTATCAGATGTATTAAACTTAGGTGGTTAGAGCTATATAAATTATATTTATTCATTTAATTTTAATTTATTTATAATTTCATCTAAACACTTAACTTTATCAATTGAACCCAAAAGTTTTGAAGACCTCATTTGTATGAAGTTTGTATAATAATAATCATTATTATTTATCAAAAACAAATCTAAAAAGCAGTTTGAAAAATAATATTGTATATTTTTTAATTTTCCTTCTTTTTTAACAAAATCACCTTTTCCAATTTTAGAATAAATTTGATTTTCAGTTAAATTTAATAAAAAATTGAGATTCTTAATTTTTTTAATAGTCAAAGGTTGTTTTTTTACGATTATTTTTTCAGGGTTTTTTTTAATTTTTTGTTTATTTATTTCAGCAGGCAAAATAAATGGATCTTTATGATCAATAGTGTGGCAAGCACTAATTAATACTAAAGCACATAAATTAATTATAATTTTCTTTAGAATTTTTTTCATAGATGATATTCATAATTAGTGTTTTAAAGTAAGTCTATTTAAAAAAATAATTAGAGAAAAAAAATGACAGAAATAAATTATGATATTGCCTTAATAGGTAATGCAATTGTTGATATTATAGCTCAAACTTCAGATAGTATGTTAAAAGAACTTGCAATAGAAAAAGGAGCAATGCAGATAATAGATGCTGAAAAAGCTGATGATTTATTAAAAATTATTGATAATCCAATGATTTTTTCTGGAGGAAGTGCGGCAAATACTGCAGTTGGATTTTCATCATTTGGAGGAATAGCATGCTTTTTAGGTCAGACAGGTTCTGATGAATTTGGAGAGTTATTTGAAAAAAATATAAATGAAGCGGGTATATTTTTTCAAAGAAAACAAAATAATAATTTATTTGAAAAAACATCTAAAAGTATAATCTTAGTCACACCTGATGCTGAAAGAAGTATGAGTACATTTTTGGGGGCAAGTACAGATTTTAATATAAACTGTGTTAATGAAGAATTAATAATAAATAGCAATATATTATATATAGAAGGATATTTGTTTGATCAACCAGAAGCTAAAAAAGCTATTTATCATTGTTGTAGAATTGCAAAAGAAAAAAATATCCAAATAGCATTAAGTCTTTCAGATTTATTTTGTGTTGAAAGACATAGAAAAGATTTTCTATCTTTAATATCTCATTTTATAGACATTGTATTTGCTAATGAATCAGAATTAAAAAGCCTTTATCAAATGGATTTAAGTAGTTGTATTAACAAATTAAAAAAAGTTGTAAGTATTGGAGCAATTACTCTTGGATCTAAAGGATCTTTTATATTTAAAAATAGATTCGAATATAATATTAATGCAAATAAAATAGAAAACCTTATCGACACAACTGGAGCAGGTGATTTGTTTGCTGCGGGTTTTTTGTATGGTTTATCAAAATCTCTTTCTGTAGATAATTGCGGATCACTTGGGACTAAAGCGGCATCTGAAATTATAACTTATTATGGAGCAAGGCCCAAAATTTCATTAAAAAATCTTTTGAGTTAAAATATTTATTTTGTATAAATTGAATCATATGCTGCAATAGCAGCAGAGTTTACAATATCAGTGACAGTTGACCCCATCTGTACTATTTGAAAAGGTTTTTCACCACCAATCATTAATGGGCCTAACACTGAACCTCCTCCCATTTTTTGTAATAATTTAAATGATATATTTGCTGATAATAAGCCAGGCATTATTAAAACATTCGCAGGCCCTGACAATCTACAAAAAGGATAGTTTCGTTTCATTAGATCATAATCTAATGCTACTTCTGCAGTCATTTCCCCATCAAATTCAAATTTCACTTTTCTTTTGGTCAATATATTTACTGCTTCTCTAATATTTTGTGAACTTGGTCTTGCAGGGTTTCCAAAGTTAGAAAAAGATAACAAAGCTACTCTTGGTGTATAACCAAGGTTTTTTACAGTGTTTGCAACTCCTGAAGCTATATCAGCTAATTGTTCAGGAGAAGGTCTGTCATGAATATTAACATCTCCAATAAATACTGTTCGTTCTTTTGAAACCATCATAGACATTGATAAAAAACTTTTATTATCTTTTGAATGTATTACCTTAGTTATATCATCAAAACATCTTCCAAAAGGCCTTGTTACTCCAGTTATCATTGCATCTGCATCGCCTGCGGAAACCATAGCGGCAGCAAATACGTTTCTATCTTGATTAATTAATCTCTGACAGTCTCTTCTTAGATGTCCATTTCTATGAAGCTCTTTGTAGAGATTATCTATATATATTTCATTATTTTGACTTAAGCTTGCATTATGAATGATTAATTCACTTAAACCCTCTAAATTTACTTTTTCCATCGCTTCTCTGACTCTGTGCTCTCTCCCTATTAAAATGGGAGTACCAAAACCTGAATTATAAAAAGATAAAGCAGCTCTTATAGTTCTTTCTTCTTCACCTTCAGCAAATACTACTCGCTGTTTTTTTCCTTTTATTTTTGCCTTTAGTGGTTCTAAGATAGATGCAATAGGATCAATTCGACTAGCTAATTCTCTTTGGTAAGCTTCTAAGTCAACGATAGGTTTTCTAGCTACACCTGATTCCATAGCAGCTTTTGCTACAGCGGATGATACAGTTGATATAAGTCTGGGATCGAATGGAGCTGGTATAATATAATCATTACCATAATGAAGTTGTATGCCTTTATATGCTGCATTAACTTCATCAGGAACATCTTCTCGTGCTAAGGACGCAATTGCATTTGCAGCAGCAATTTTCATTTCCTCATTAATAGTAGAAGCTCTTACATCTAATGCCCCTCTAAATATATAAGGAAACCCTAAAACATTATTTACTTGATTTGGATAATCAGATCTACCTGTAGCAATTATAGCATCAGCTCTAACGGATTTAATTTCTTCTGGCATTATTTCTGGCGTAGGATTTGCCATAGCAAATATAATAGGTTTTTCTGACATACTTAAAACCATTTCTTTAGAAACCGAACCAGGAACGGATAATCCTAAGAAAACATCAGCTCCTTTAAGGGCATCTTCTAAAGTTCTACATTTAGTGTCTACGGTATGTCCTGATTTCCATTGATTCATATTAGATTGACGACCTTTATAAATCACACCTTCTCTATCAACTAAAATAACGTTTTGATTTTTAGCCCCCATAGCTTTTAGAAGTTCAACACATGCTATTGAAGCTGCCCCAGCGCCGTTGCATACAAATTTGGTGTTTTTGATATCTCTTTTGGTCAAATGTAGAGCATTAATTATTCCAGCAGCTGTTACTATAGCGGTACCATGTTGATCATCATGGAATACAGGTATATTCATCATTTCTCTTAATCTTTGTTCAATAATAAAACAATCTGGAGCTTTAATGTCTTCTAAATTAATTCCTCCAAAACTTGGTTCTAATAATGAAACGGCATCAACAAATCTATCTATATCATCGGTATTAACTTCTAAATCTATGCTATCAATATCAGCAAATTTTTTAAATAAAACAGCTTTTCCTTCCATTACAGGTTTTGATGCGGCTGCTCCAATATTACCTAATCCTAAAACAGCTGTACCATTAGATATAACAGCGACAATGTTTCCTTTTGACGTATAATCATAAATTGTGTCTGGATTTTTTTCGATTTCTAAACATGGTGCAGCTACCCCAGGGGAGTATGCTAATGATAAGTCATGTGAACTAGTTAATGGTGTTGTAGGGATAATTTCTAATTTACCAGGGCGACCTTTTTTATGATATTCTAGAGCCTCTTTATCTAAGTTTGAAATCACTAAATTATCTTTATCTTTTTTTGACATGTTATCCCCAGAAACAGTTTTTAATTTATTAGATTGATTTAATTTTTTTTAAACAATGCTAATCAATTCATATTATACCTTTATTATATTTTATATATATAATAATAATTGATCATTATATCAATTAAATGTTAATTTAAAGGTTATATTTTGATTTTAAATCACAAAAACACTCCAATGATTGAGCAATACTTAGCAATTAAAAATAAATATAAAGATGTATTATTATTTTACCGTATGGGTGATTTTTATGAATTGTTTTTTGAAGATGCTATTATAGCTTCAAAAGCTTTGGATATAACTTTAACCAAAAGAGGAAAATCAAATGGAACAGATATTCCAATGTGTGGAGTCCCATTTCACTCTGCTGATAATTATCTACCTAAACTAATAAAAAAAGGTTTTCATGTAGCCGTATGTGAACAAACGGAAACTCCAAATGAAGCTAAAGCAAATGGGAAAAAAGGGCCTTTAAAACGAGAAGTTGTCAGAATTATTTCACCTGGCACAATTACAGAAGATAATTTGTTAGAGAGTAAAGCAAATAATTTTTTAGGAGCAATTATTAAGTTAAATAATGCTATTTCAATTTCTTGGGTTGATGTATCAACTGGATATTTTAAATCTAGAAATTTTGATAACAAAAATAATGAAATTAATCAAAAACAGCTTTTAAATAATTTTTTATTAAGAATGAATTTTTCAGAACTATTAGTATCCGACGCTATGAATTTAGATTTTATTCCTGAAGAATGGCATAAAATTATAAAACGTCAACCTTCTAGTCTTTTTCATTATTCTGTTTCACTTAAACAAATATGTTCCTATTATTCAATTGTTTCAATAGATGGGATAGGAATTTTTAACGAAGGTGAAATAATAACAGCAGGTGTTCTTCTTTCATACTTAAACTTAACCCAATGTGGAAAAATTCCTATTCTTTCTATATTAAAGTCAGAAACACAAAATAGTTATGTAGAAATTGACTATTTTACCCAAAAATCATTAGAAATAGTACAAAACCTTTCTGGAGATAGTGAAGGGAGTTTAATCTCATGTATAGACGAAACAGTAACTCCTTTTGGAGCACGTCTATTAAAACAAAGAATTTTAGAACCATTTTATGATATTAATAAAATTAATGAAAATTATAATTTAATAGAGTTTTTTATTGAAAATAGTCACTCTTCATTAAATTATAAATCATATTTAAATAAAATACCTGATTTGGAAAGATCTTTATCAAGAATATCTTCAAGTAGAGGGGGGCCTAAAGATTTACTTTTAATTTCAAATGGGTTTTTATATATAAATGATATATATAAAGATTTATCTAAACCTAACAAATATCAATCAAAGCCTTTTCTATTAAAAAATATAATTCAAAGCTTCAGTATTGATTATAATTTGTTTTTTGAGATTCAAAACGCTTTTAAAACTAATGTGCCTTTATTAGCTAAAGAGGGAGGCTTTATAAAGGATGGTTTCAATGAAAAATTAGATCATTTAAGAAGCTTAAGAAATAATGAATACAATCAAATTGTTGAGTTACAAAAGAAGTATTCTGATATTTCTAAAATTAATTCATTAAAAATTAAACATAATAAAGTTCTTGGCTATCATATTGAAGTAAGGGCAATGCATGATGCATCTTTAAGAAATTTAGAACATTTTATTCATAGGCAATCAACAGCTCAGACTTCTAGATTCACTACAGTTGAATTAAACGAAATTGAAATCCAAATTGCTAATTCTTCTTTTGAAGCAATTGAAATTGAATTAGAAATATTTAATTTTTTTATTAAGCAAATAGTTGATATAGGAAATAATATTTTAAATATAACTGCATCTGTTGCATCACTCGACATTGCTGTTATGGCAGCAAACCAAGCAAAAACTAGAAGCTATATAAGACCTGAATTATCTAATGATAAAATATTTGAAATTATTGATGGAAGACATCCTGTAGTAGAAAATCAAATGTCCATATCAGAAAACTCATTTATCTCAAATGATTGTATTTTAAATAATAAAAATTATATTTGGTTAATAACTGGCCCTAATATGGCTGGTAAATCAACTTATTTAAGACAAAATGCATTAATTGCAATTATGGCTCAAGCAGGTTTTTATGTTCCAGCAAAAAAAGCTAAAATAGGAATTTTTGATAAAATATTCTCTAGAGTTGGCGCTTCAGACGATTTAGCAAGAGGACAATCTACCTTTATGATTGAAATGATAGAAACTTCCGCAATTTTAAATGTTTCAACAGAAAAATCATTAGTTATTTTAGATGAAATAGGTAGAGGGACAGCAACTTTTGATGGTTTAGCAATTGCATGGTCAGTTTTAGATTACTTACATAATAAAATTAAACCTAGAACTCTTTTTGCAACTCATTATCATGAATTAACAAGTTTGAAAGAAAAATTAGAAAATTTATCTTGCCATAAAATGGTTATTAAAGAATGGAAAGATACAATTATATTTATGCATAAAATAGAAAAAGGGGAAGCAGACAAGTCTTATGGTATTCATGTTGCTAAGTTAGCAGGGTTACCAAATGAGGTTATTAATAAAGCTAATAAAATGCTAATAAAACTAGAAAGCAATCAAAGTGAAAAAAAATTAAATGAATTAGAAGAATTTAAAGATAATTTTTTATCAAACAATCAAAATGAAATTTTTTTAAAAGAATTAGATGCATTAGACGCTGACAATATAAGCCCTCGAGAAGCATTAGATATTATTTATAAAATGAAACTATTAAGACAAGAAAATGTATAATAAAAAATCAAAAAATATTTCTCAGTTAAATCATTTAGAAAACTTAAATAAAGAAATTCCATTATGGTTACAATGTTTAGAACCAATACTTTATGCTAAAAAAAATGCTAAAGATATTTTTGAAATTGAAGAAATTGATATTAATGAAATAGAATTAGAAAGATTTAAAAAAAAATTATTTTTACAACTAAAGAAACAAGATTTCGATAGAAAAGAAAAAATCAAAAAAGTTTTTTTAGAAAATTCAGACGGTCCGCTCAATTTAGGCCTTAATACTATTTTGATGGATAGTCTTTTAAAAACTCTTTTTAAGACATCTTATTTTAAGATAGTAAATAATTATAATTATAACTTTTCTATAATCGCTGTAGGAGGTTATGGTCGTGGTGAGTTAGCTCCTCATTCAGATATTGATATATTATTTTTATTACCAAATAAGTTAAATAAATTAGAATTAGAAAAGATTGAAAACGTTATTCAGTTAATACTTTATGTATTATGGGACTTAGGGTATTCAGTTGGACATTCTTCCAGAACTGTTAAGGATTCTATAAAAAAAACTAAATTAGATATAACAATTGCTACAGCTCTATTAGAAAGAAGATTTATAATAGGTAATGAAGAAGTATATTTATTATTAAATGATAAATTTGATTTATACGTTGATAATTCAAAAACCTTAGATTATGTACAGGCAAAACTCAAGGAATCTGAACTAAGACATTTAAATTTTGGAAGTTCAAGGTATGTAGTCGAGCCAAATGTTAAAAATGGAAAAGGTGGATTAAGAGATCTTCATACATTAATGTGGATTTCAAAATTTGCATATAAGGTAGATAGCGTATCAAGATTAATAAATATTGGAGCATTATTAAAAAGAGAAGCATTTTTGTTTGCGGATGCTCAAAGATTTTTAATTTCTGTTAGATGCCATCTTCACTATAGAGCCTCAAGAGAAGATGATAGATTAGCGATGGATGCTCAATTAGATATCTCTAAAAATATGAATTTCAAAAATAGAATTACACAAAAAGATGTTGAAAGATTTATGAAAAGATATTTTCTTGCCACTAAAATAGTAGGCAATTTAACAAGAATATTTTGTGCTGAAATTGAAACTAACTTTAAAAAACCATTAAGAATAAACTTTTTAAGCTTTAAAAAGACACAAAAATTCCCTCCTTTTAATATTGAAGTAGGCCGTTTATCAGTTAAAAACAAAGAAATTTTTACTGAAAACCCAATTAATATTATTAAATTATTTAATATATCTCATTTTAATAATATAGATATTCATCCTAAAACTCTTCGAATTTTAACTAGTTTAATAAAGTTAATTAATTTTGAAGTTCGTGAAGATATTTTGGCGAATAAAATGTTTTTAGATATTTTGACAAGTGAAAAAGATTGTTCAAGAACAATAAGGTTAATGAATGAATCTAATGTACTTGGAAGGTTTATTCCAGAATTTCAAAAGATTGTTGGATTAATGCAATTTGATATGTATCATTCTTATACTGTGGATGAACATACTATTTTTACTGTTTCTAATTTACATTCTTTGAAAGATGGAAACTTTAAAAATTTTGCACCATTAGCAAGTAAAGTTATTTTAGAAATTGAGTCATATAAAATTTTATTTGTTGGTATGTTATTACACGATATAGCTAAAGGTCAAAAAGGAGATCATTCAAAAAATGGATCATTAATTGCTTCAAAATTATGTCCGAGATTAGGTCTGAATAAAAAAGAAACAGAGACAGTAGAATGGCTGGTTTTAAATCATTTATTGATGAGCAAGACAGCATTTCGTTATGAGTTAAATGATATCAAAACAATTAATGATTTTGCTAAAAAAATTAAGTCACTTGAGAGATTGCGCTTATTACTTGTTCTAACCGTTGCTGATATAAAGGGTGTTGGTCCAGAAATTTGGAATGATTGGAAAGGGTCTTTAATTTCAGATTTATATACAAAAACTCTTAATGTTATTGTTTCTGGAGAAAATCAAAACAATGTTATAGATGAAGTTCAAAAATCAAAAGAATTATTAGAAAAATATTTAATTAAAGATAACTGGAAACAAAAAAATATTAATGATTACTCTAATAAATTTTATTCTACATATTGGAAAATATTTGATTTACCAACTATGATTAAGCATTCTAAAATTTTTGAAAATATGACAAAAGAATCTAAAAATTTTACAGTACAAATTTTTAATGAAAGTCAATTGAAAGCATCGGAACTTATAGTTGTTGCGCCTGATCATCATGGACTGTTTTCACTTATTTCTGGTTTAATCTCATCCTCAGGCTATGATGTTGTAAATGCTAAGATTATAACCCGTTCTGATGGTTATGCATTAGATACGTTCTTTATTCAAAACAACAAAAAAGAACCAATTATAGAAAATCACTTAAAAACAAAATTAATAAATATAATGCATAGAGGCTTAGAAGGTAATTATAATATCGAAGAAGCTTTAAATATAAGATGGTCACAGATTCCAATTAGATATAGAGCTATAAAAGCTCCTGCTAGAGTTAGAATTGATAATATAACTAGTAATGATTATACTGTTTTAGAGATAAAGTGTAAAAATGCTCCAGGCGTTTTGTATAGAATTACAAAAATTATAACTGATTTAGGTTTACAAATTAATACAGCATCAGTTTCTAGTTATGGAGATCGTGTAGTTGATATTTTTTATGTTAAGAATGCATTTGGTTCAAAAATTGAAGATGATTTAACTATAGAAAAAGTTAAAATGAATATTTTAAAAAACCTAGAAGAAACTGATCCCGCTAATCAAATGATGATAGTTTGAGATTAATAATGAAAAATGAAACATCATTTTTTATTAAAGGTTTTAAGCATACGGCTTTTATAACTTTATTAAGTCGTATTTCTGGATTTATAAGAGATATATTTATAGCTACTTTTTTAGGTGCAGGCATTTTTTCTGATATATTTCTAATTGCATTTAAGCTACCTAATTTATTTAGAAGAATAACTGCAGAAGGAGCATTAACATCTGCATTTTTACCAATATATACTTTATTGATACAAGAAAAAGGAAAGTCATTTGCAAATGACTTTTTTATTAGCTTTGTAATTAAAGCTGTTTTTTATTTAAGTTTATTATTAATATTATTTGAGTTATTTATGCCCTTTGTCGTCTATATTTTAGCTCCAGGGTTTGCTAATAATGACATTGTCATAACACAGATAATATTGTTATCAAGAATAACAATAATTTTTATGCCTTTAATATCTGTTGTCGCATTATTAGGAGTTATTACGAATGTTTCTGGGAGGTTTTGGCCTATTGCATTAACGCCAATTATTTTAAATGGTTGTTTAATAATTAGTTGTTATTTTATATCCGACACAGATTATTTAAGGTCGCTTCCTTTAGCTATAGCTAGTGTTTTAGCAGGATTTTTACAATTAATATTTATGATAATAATTATTAAAAAATTTCAAATTTTTCGATCTAAAAAAGATAATTATAAAAATATAAGCAATCCAAATAAAATTGATATTAAGATTTATTTAAAAAAAACCTGGATTAAATTTATTCCAGCTGCTTTTGGTGGAGGAATTTTACAAATTAATATACTAGTTGATACAATTTTAGCAAGCTTATTGGGTTTTGGATCTGTATCCTATCTTTATTTTGCGGATAGAATAGCTCAATTACCTTTGGGAATAATAGGCATTGCCTTAAGTACATCTTTGTTAACATCGCTATCTAAATCAATTGCTTCAAAAAATATAAAACAGTTTTCTAATCAATTGTTAACATCTTTTCAAATAGGGTTGTTTTTTTCTATTCCAGCTTCTTTTGTTTTATTCTTTTTCCCTGATATAATTATTAGCGTTCTCTTTGAAAGAGGTGAGTTTGGACTAAAAGAAAAAAATGCAACCATTGAAGCATTAAAGGCATATTCTGTTGGAATTCCAGCATTTATTATTTTAAAATCTTGTCAACCTGCTTTTTTGGCAGAAGGAAATACCAAAACACCAATGTATATTGGTATAGTTTTATTAATTTTAAATATAATATTATCATTATCCTTAATGAGCTACTTTTTTCATGCTGGCATAGCTTTAGCAACTTCGTTATCGTCATGGATAGGTTGTTTAATTTATATAATATTATTAATAAAAAATAGAAAAATTTCTTTGAATAAAGATAATATATATAAAAAATCTATAAGCATATTTTCTATTTTAATTTTTTCTTTAAAATTAATAATGATTTCTTCATTAATGATTTTAATTATGAAAGCATCTTTATATTATTTTAGAATTTATGAAATAAACGAATTTTTTGCTTTAACCTTTCTAATTTTTTTAGGTTTATTAATCTATTTTTTGACATGTGGAGTTTTAGGATATATTCCTAGAGATCTATTGAAAAAAAGAGTGTTTACAAGCAAAGAAAGAAAATAGAACTCAATGACAATTTTTCATTCAATACAACCATCAAAAAGAATTTTTTCAGGAATACAACCTACAGGTAATTTACATTTAGGAAACTATTTAGGAGCAATTAAAAATTGGGTAAATCTTCAAGAAGAGATAACGTCTATTTTTTCAATTGTGGATATGCATGCAATAACGGTACCCCAAGATCCAAAAACATTAAGAGCATCAACGCATGAAGTTGCTGCTGCAATTATTGCAGCAGGAATAGATGTACACAAATCTATTCTATTTAATCAATCATCTATAAAAGAACATGCTGAGTTATTCTGGATTTTAAATTGTGTTTGTAGAATTGGATGGTTGAATCGTATGACACAATTTAAAGAAAAAGCTGGGAAAAATAAAGAAAATGCTACTATAGGACTATATAACTACCCAGTTTTGATGGCCGCTGATATATTGTTATATCGGGCTACGCACGTTCCTGTAGGAGATGACCAAAAACAACATATTGAATTAACTAGAGACATAGCTTCATCGTTTAACAGCATGTTTACCACTGATGAAGAAAAAGACTTTTTTTGTTTACCTGAACCTCAGATTATAGGGCCTGCTAAACGCGTTATGAGTTTAAGAGACGGTTCTAAAAAAATGAGTAAATCAGATTCTTCTGATGCTTCTAGAATAAACTTAACTGATACTAAGGAAGAAATTTCTAATAAAATAAAAAAAGCTAAAACTGACCCAGAGCCACTACCAGAGACAATTGAAAATTTAAAAAGTAGACCTGAAGCATTTAATCTTATTAATATATACTCATCTTTATCTGATCAAAGCGTTGAAAAAATATTAGAAGAGTTCTCTGGAAAAGGGTTTTCTTATTTTAAACCAAAATTGATAGAATTAACTATTGAAAAATTAGGTCCAATTTCAAATAAAATGAGATATTTACTTAAAGATACTATAGAAATTGATAAAATCTTAAAAACAGGTGCCGAAAAAGCAAGAGAAATAGCAGAACCAGTATTAAAAGATGTAAAATACTTAGTTGGTTTTATTTAATAGAATCAAAATTTATAGAATTATACTTTAAATAATGTTATTAAAATAGCTGAAGGAGTATTATATGTTTATTCAAACTGAAGACACACCAAATCCTGAGACATTGAAATTTATGCCAGGAGAAAATGTTTTAGTGAAAGGGACGGAAGACTTTTCTAATATAGAAGCTTCAAAAATATCACCTCTTGCTTCTCGATTGTTTGAAGTAGAAGGAGTTAGCAGAGTTTTTTTAGGATCAGATTTTATATCAGTTACTAAGAACATAGATGTTGATTGGAATAATTTGAAGCCCTCAATTTTAACTGGTATTATGGAACATTATGCAAGTGGTTTTCCAGTATTAGATGATAGTCAAACAAACCAATTGGAAGAAAATGCTGTTGAAGATATAGAAACTATAAAGCAAATTAAAGATTTGCTTGAAACTAGGGTTAGGCCTGCTGTAGCTATGGATGGTGGAGATATTACTTTTTGTTCATTTCAAGATGGAGTAGTTACCTTACAAATGAAGGGAGCATGTGCAGGGTGTCCATCTAGTACTGCCACTCTTAAAATGGGGATTGAAAATATGCTAAGGCATTATATTCCAGAAGTTACTGAAGTTAAAGCAGCTGAATTATAATATATATAGTTTTTTAAGTTAGATAAGTGATTAAATCAGTTGAAAACTATATTGCAAGAAACTTAAAAAATAAATATTATATATGCATAATAATTTGTTTCTGTATTGTTTTTGGTCTAGGTATATGGAAAGTATTATTACCAAAAACTTTAAGTTTCTTAAGTGATTTTTTTAATACTCAAACTAGTAAAAATTTAGAGCAATTAGATATATATTCTATAACTTCAGATCAAATGTCTGATAAAAATATTGCTCTACTTTGGTCAAAAACAATTTATACCAATATAGATAAAAGTGTTGCTCTGCCTAGAGTCTTTCTTGACTATATTCCTAAAAATATTGATGAATATAACACTTCAACAAAAAAAAAATTGTTTATAAGTATTTTGTTACCAGTTATAATTTTAGGTAATGAATTAATACTAATAGATAGAGAGCTAATGAAAATTGCTTTTCTGGATAAAAATGTTAAAAAAATTCAATATTATTCAAAAAAATATAGAATAAAAAATTTTAAAACTATTAATTTTTTTGAAATTTCTTTATCTCAAATGAATGAAATTAATGAAGAGCTTTTGCAAAAAATAAATATTATCCCAATTTCGATGATATTAGCACAAGCGGCAATAGAAAGTGGTTGGGGTTCTTCAAGATTTGTAAAAGAAGGGAATGCTTTATTTGGTGAATGGACATGGAAAAAAAATTCAGGTTTAAAACCTAAAGATAATAAAGATGCAAAATTTTCAGTGAAGGTTTTTGATAACATTTTAGATTCGGTTAATTCATATATGTTAAATTTAAATAGTCATCCTGCATATAAAAAAATGAGACATTATAGAATGATAACCCTCAAAGAAGGTAACGTTTTATCAGGTTATGATACTAGCAATTATTTGGATCAATATGCAGAAATAGGTTATGAATATGTATTAAAAGTAACTAGTTTGATAAAAAATAATAAATTTGATAGTTTTGATAACATTAAATTAGAAAAACTTAATTAATAATAAACTGTCTACCTAACCATCTCCATCTATTATCTTGTGCAGCCATTGTACAGTTTATTCGTCCTCTACCAGATTTAAAAGGTTGAGCTAATCTGACTTCAATTCTTTTGTTTCCTAATTTTTTAGTTTCAGATTTAAGAAAATGGCTAGCGAAACATCTTACGGTGTTTTGTGGCTTTATGTCTGGAGATAAAGTGAACCCATAGTATGGAGGATTTTTTTTAATCACAGGATCCTTAGGAGATAAATCACTAATAGGCATTGGAAGACCATTTACCGCTAGTTTAAATCTTTCCATGTTTCCATAAATTTCATTCATAGCAAATCTTGGTAATTCATAAAGCCCTAAGCTTTTATGAGCTACACCAGAATGTTGAGCAAACGCTGCTTTAAACCCATGGTTTTTAACTTCGTTTAAAACTTCTAAGTTATATTCTCCATAAGGGTAAGCAAAAATTTTCGGTTTACTTCCTATTTCTTTTACTAATCTATCAGTAGCTTCTGATAATTCATAATTTATTTCATCTTTATTAAAATTGTGCATGTGAGCATGAGATTTAGTATGATGTCCAATTGTTACACCGTTATCTCTTAAAATTCTAATTTGTTCCCAACTCATATAGCCAGGTGTGTTATTATCTATAACATCAGTAGAAACAAACAAAGTAAATGGAAGTTTATTTTTTTTAAAAATTGGCCAAGCGTATTTAAAAACCGAAGAATACGCATCATCAATTGTTATAACAACTGATCTATCTTGAACAAGTTTAATATTTTTTAATGCGTTTACTGCTTCATTGATATCAATAACGTGATATTTAGGTTTTAATAATTCATTAATATGCTCTTCAAATTGTTCTAGTTTAATATTTGTTGAAGGATAATTATCTTCTCCAAATCTATGATACATTATAACCGAAACATAATTAGCTGAATTAATATTTTTGACGATATTCTCTTGAGCGACAGATGAGTTGGTAATGAATAGTATTTTTATAAATATAACTATAAAATATAAAAAATTCATTTTAGCCTCAAACTAGGTTAAACAATATATTACTTTTATTTAAACCATTTTTTTTTTTAAAGATAATAAAAAAAGTTAAAATTATGATTTTTTCAATTGAAGGTAGTACTTCAACATTATCTATGGTTTTATTAAAAAATAATTTAATTATTTGCAATAAATCAATAGAAATAACAAATGAATTAGCTCAAATTATAGTGCCAGCTATAAAAATGTTTTTATATGAAAACTCAATATCTATTAGTCAAATATCACATGTTGCAGTAGGGTGTGGCCCGGGAGGCTTTACTGGACTAAGGTCTGTAATAGCAGTAGTGAAAGGAATGATTATTTCCAACGAAAATTTAAAAACAATAGGAGTAAATGGTTTGGCTGCGTTAGGAATGTCTGTTATAGAAGAGGCCAAAAAAAAGAGCATCAAATATATTATATCTTTAGTTGACACAAAGAGAGAAGATGTTTTTATACAGTTATTTAAATTAGAAAAGGATAAAAAATTATTATTTCCTTTTCGATCTATGGGCAGAACTAAAGTATTAAAGTTAGAAAACATACAAGAGTATTTTATACAAAATAGTCTAATCGATGAAGATGTTCTAGCTGTTGGTTATGAATCATATTTAATCAATAATAATTCTATTAAGATTAAAATTTCTGAAAATATAATTCAAGTTCCAAATGCTTTTTGGATAGCTAAATTAGCACAGCTAGCAATCGATAAATTTGAATACATAAATAATACAGATATAGTTTATAATAAAATTGAACCTCTATATGTAAGATCGCCAGAGATAGCTAAAAAAATTTAAAATGATAAAAATTCAACCTTTAAAAGAAAATAATTTTCAAAGAGTATTAGAAATTGAAAAAGAACTTTTTCAAGACCCAATAACATATAGTGAACTAGTCGATTTCACTAAACAAGATTGTTTTAAAATTTGGAAAATGGAGATAAACCAAATTATTGGTTATGTGTCATTTTTTAAAATTAAAAATGAAATAGAAATCATTAAAATTGGAATAAATAAAGCTTATCAAGGAAAAGGTTATGGATCTTGTTTAATTAATGAAATGAAGAAATTAGAGGTAAATTATATTTTTTTAGAAGTCTCAGTTGAAAATATTTTTGCTATTAACTTTTATTTTAAAAATGGCTTTTATAAAATAGGAGAGAGAAAAAGGTATTATAAGCAAAAAGACAATTCAAGAATTGATGCTCTTACACTATGCTTAAAGATTTAATAAATGTGCAATAAATATAGAACATAGTTGGAAAAGATAGAGGATCAATTATGTTAGAAAAAAGAATAGAAAATAGATTATGGTTTCAAAAAATTAAAAACAATAATTTGTGGTTAATATTTAGAAAATATAAAAATTACTATTTAAGACAAAATTTTAAAAAACCTTTTCCAACAATTGAAGTTGGTGATTTTATAATAAAATTAGCTGAAAAACATTCTGAAATAAAACATGCGCAATCATTAAGATATTCTGTTTTTTATAAAGAAGGAAATGCAATAGCATCTCTATCAAAAAAAATGTTCAGAAGGGATTATGATCAAGTTGATAATTTTGCTGATCACTTAATAGTAATAGATAAAACAAGGAAAAACTTTAAGAATAAAATAATAGGTACTTATAGATTAATGAGAGGTGACCAAGTTAGTCAATTTGGAGGTTTTTATACATCTGCAGAATTTGATTTATCTAATATAGTTAATTTATTTAAAAAAAATGAAATACTTGAGTTAGGAAGATCATGCGTACATAAAGATTATAGAAATGGAACTACAATGAATCTATTGTGGAAAGCAATTGCTAATTACATAAATATGTATGATATAAAAATTTTATTAGGTTGTGCAAGTTTTCCAGGTACTGATGTAATTAAATTTTCTAATCAATTATCTTATCTAAAACAAAACCATTCTTTACCAAAAGAATTGTCTGTAGAAAGTTTAGATAATAATATTTATCCAATAGATAATTATGAAAATAAAAATTTGAGTGAGATAAGAATTTTTGTGAAATTACCTCCTTTAATTAAAGGTTATTTAAGGGTTGGTGGAAAAGTCAGTGAAAGCTTTTTTGTAGATCATGAGTTTAATACAATAGATTTGTGTGTAGTGGTTAAAACAGATAACATAGACGATAAATATAAGAAAAAATTTTTACATTAATAGGCTTCAACATGATAGCTAAAAACAATATAAATTTTAGACTTATTATTCAATCTTCAATAATTGATCAAATTGTATTTAATACAAAATTTTTTATATTTTTAATTTTAGTGGCTCCAATGATTTTAATATCATTTATTTTTGGAAGAATTTTTCCATTTGTTAGAAATTCTTTACCTGTGCTTTTTTATCGAATGATAGTTTGGCTTATATCTATTAAAATTGAATATGAAGGAAATATAGAGAAATCAAAAAGGTGTAATCTTTTTGTTAGTAATCATATCTCTTATTTAGATATCCCTATTTTAGGTTCACAGTTTCCATTAAAATTTGTTGCTAAATCAGAAGTTAAAAATTGGCCTATTTTTGGCTTTTTATCAAGATTAGCCGGCACAATTTTTATTAAAAGGGTTAAATCAGAAAGTTTATTACAAAAATATAAAATTTTTAAATTATTGTCTGAAAGAGAAAAAATACTAATTTTTCCAGAGGCGACTTCATCTGATGGAAATAGGGTTTTATCATTTAAATCTAACGTTTTTTCAGCAGTAGAAAATCAAAATTTCTTTATTCAACCATTAGTTATCATATATTCTGAAATAAATGGAATACCAATAAATAGATGGTTAAGGCCAATAATAGCTTGGTATGGTGATATGATTTTAACTCAACATCTATTAATCTTAAAAAACTTAAAGTCAATACAAGCCAAAATTATATACTTAGAACCAGTTAATTCAAAAGACTTTACTAATAGAAAAGATTTGAGCAAATACATAGAGCAAAAAATATATAGAGCTTATTCTTTATCTTTATCAAGAAAAAAGCTTGCAGGATAAACAATATATATGGCACTAAAGAAGGCATTATTGTAAAGTGTTAATTATATGAAAAAGCTCTATATTAAAACGCATGGCTGTCAGATGAATTTCTATGATTCTGAAAAGATGGTCGATCTATTAAAACCATTAGGTTATGAATTACATAATGATGGTGATGATGCAGATATTATAGTACTTAATACATGTCATATACGTGAAAAGGCTGTAGAAAAGACTTATTCAGAACTAGGTCGAATTAGAGATCAAGCAAAATTAAGAAAAGAAAAAACAGGAAAAAAAACTATTATAGCAGTTGCCGGATGCGTTGCTCAAGCTGAAGGCGATGAAATTATGAAGCGCTCTCCTTGGGTAGATATAGTTGTTGGGCCTCAATCTTATCAAAACTTGCCCGAATTAATTTCTAAAGTTGACCCTATTGAAAAAAATAAATTAATTAGCATTGATTTTCCAGTTATTCCAAAATTTGATGAATTGAAGTCAGAAATTACACAAAGAGGTCCGTCTGCTTTTTTAACTATTCAGGAAGGGTGTGACAAGTTTTGTTCTTTTTGCGTTGTTCCTTATACTAGAGGGGCGGAGTATTCTAGATCTACAAACTCTATAATTGATGAGGCTAAAAAATTAATAGATGCTGGTGTAAAAGAAATAACTTTATTGGGGCAAAATGTTAATGCTTGGAGCTCCAAAGGCAAAGACGGTAAAGTGTGGCGTTTAGGAAGTTTAATTAAAGAGCTGGCCAAGATTAAAGAACTTCAATTTATAAGATATACAACATCTCATCCTTTGGATATGGATCTAGAGTTAATAGAGGCTCATAGAGATATTGAAAAATTAATGCCTTATCTTCATTTACCTTTACAATCTGGTTCAGATAACATCCTTAAGCTGATGAATAGAAAGCATAAAGTAGATCATTATTTGAAGATTATAGAAAAAGTTAGGAATTATATTCCCAATATTGCAATATCAGGAGATTTTATAATAGGTTTTCCTGGAGAAACAGATAAAGATCATGATGCTACAATTAAAATAATTAAAGAGGTTAAATTTTCTCAAGCCTATTCCTTTAAATACTCTGTTCGACCAGGGACACCTGCCGCAGTATTTTTTAATCAGGTTGATGAACAAATTAAAAGCTCAAGGTTACAAGAGGTACAAAATATATTAAGAGAACAACAATTTGAATTTAATAAAAAATCTATAAATTCTGTAATAAAAGTTTTGATATTAAAAAATGGAAAAAAAGTAAATCAATATTTAGGAAGGTCTCCTTACAATCAATCTGTTTATTTTAATCATGAAAAAGAAAATTTGATAGGCTCCATTATTAATGTAAAAGTTTCTGAAGCTTTTCAAAATAGTATTAGCGGTTCTATAGTATAAATTAAAGTTATAAAATATTTGAAAGTAAGAAAATATTGAATTTGAAAGAACATAAAGAAGAAATTACTATTGATTTTCCAAACAATTCTCTAATAGCTCTTATTATAGGAACCCAAAGTATTAATTTATCTAAATTAGAAAAATTAATAGAAGTAAGAATCAATTCATTTGGTAATCAATTTAATATTTTTGGAAATATAGAGAAAATAAAATTAGCAAAAATTATTTTAACAAATATATATAACGATTTATCTAATCAAAAAGGTATTAATATTGTATGTGAATTTTCTAAATTTGAAGATCAATTTAGAATGCTTCAAAATCACAACATAAATAAATTAAGAATTAATAAAAAAAATGAATATAATTCTTTGCAAATTGAAACTTGGAAAAAAACAATTGTTCCCAAAAGTATAGGTCAGAAAACTTATTTTGAAGCTTTAAAAAATTTTGAATTAGTTTTCGGTCTTGGTCCTGCTGGCACAGGAAAATCATATTTAGCTGTTGCCAAAGGAATTGAGATGTTAAAAAAAGGCTTCGTAGAAAAAATAATTTTAACAAGGCCTGCGGTAGAAGCTGGAGAAAGATTGGGTTTTCTACCTGGAGATATGAAAGAAAAAATAGATCCATATTTAAGACCAATATATGATGCATTATATGAAATGATGCCTGCAGATAGAGTTGAAAAAAAAATTCAATCTGGTGAAATAGAAATTGCGCCTTTAGCTTTTATGAGAGGAAGAACGTTTACAAATTCTTTCATAATTGTTGATGAAGCTCAAAATACCACATCTACACAAATGAAAATGGTTTTAACAAGAATTGGTGAGGGGTCTCGAATGGTAATAAATGGAGATCTAAGTCAAGTTGATTTGCCTATTGGACAAAAGTCTGGACTAAAGCAAGCTCAAGAAATTCTTAACAATATTAAAGCTATAAAAATTATAGAATTAGGAGTAGAGGATGTTATAAGACATCCAATCGTTGCTGAAATTATAAAAGCTTATAATAAACAGAATAAAAATTAATTTTTAATCAAAATATATTCAAATGCCAACAATAAAGAAAAAATATAAAGTTTGGGATACAGAAAATTATTTTATAGAAGCTATAATAGAGAATTTATGGTGGGAAAATATAATTAATGAATTTTTTGAACAAAAAATCACTTTAATTGTAAATCAAATTATTGAGAATACTAAGAACAAAAATCTTAGAAACAAAATTTCTATTTCAATATTATTTACAGGAGATAAAAAGATAACTCAATTAAACAAAAAATTTAAAAAAATCAACTTTCCAACAAATGTATTATCATTTCCTTCAGGACAAAATATAAATACAGATAACTTATTAAATAATGATGATTTTGTTAATTTTTTGGGTGATATAGTTATATCTTCTGACACTTTAATTAAAGAAGCAAATTCTGAAAAAAAAATACCAATTGATCACTTAATTCATTTATTTATTCACGGTATTTTACATTTATTAGGTTATGATCATGAAAATAGTTGTGAAGCAAAAGTTATGGAAACATTAGAAGTAAAAATATTAAAAAATTTAAAAATCTCTGATCCTTATATAGATAACACTTAAATAGAAAACAGGAATAAAAGTGAAAAAAAAATCTTTAGTCAATTTTGCAATACCCAATTTCTTTTTTAAAAAAGAAATTCAAAAAGCTGATCAAGTAGACAAAGAATTAGAACAGTTTGTTGCTAGAAGAATTAATGCGGACGATTCAAAAGGAAATAGTTTAAGTCATGAAAATGAGTTATTAAAAAATTTAGCAGGCTTAAGAGGTATAACAGCATCTGATGTAATGGTACCCAGAATTAACATAGTTTCAGTAGCTATGTCAGATAATTTTAATGAAATTGTAAGACAGTTAATAAAAGCTAATCATAGTAGAGTTCCTGTTAGAGGAGAAAGTTTAGATGATGTTGTGGGTATTATTCATATAAAGGATGTGTTAGCAAATTTATATTTAAAAGAAAAAAAGAATATTAAATCATTGTTAAAAGAACCAATATTTGTTTCACCCTCAATTAGTTTATTAGACTTGTTACATGAGATGAGAATTAAAAGACGTCATCTAGCTCTTGTGGTTGACGAATATGGAGGAATTGACGGCCTTGTAACTATTGAAGATTTAGTTGAAGAATTGGTTGGTGAAATTGAAGATGAACATGATTCTTTAACTGAATGTAGACTTGAAAAAATGCCGGATGGATCTGTAATTGTAGAAGCAAGAATTACGATAGAATTAATAGAAGATTTTTTAATTTCTTTAACAAATGAAGACTTAAACGAAGAAATTGATACTCTTGGTGGATTTATTATAAATATAATAGGCAGAGTCCCGGTAATAGGGGAAGTTGTTAGGCATTCTTCTTCTGGCCTTGAATTTGAAATTTTGGATGCAGATCCAAGAAGAATTGTACTAGTTAGAATTAGAGGTTTAAGTGACATATCAAAGATTAATCAAAAAAAACTTTAGTTATATTTATGGAAAAACTTTATAATCATAATTTTTTTCTTTGCGCCACGCTCTTTTTTATTGGAGGATTGGCAACTCTTTCTATTACACCGTTTTCGATCTCTCCATTAATTTTTACTTTAGGGTTAGGTATTTATATTGTTCATAAAATTAAATCCTTAAAAAAAATATTTTTTATTGGCTGGTTTTTAGGACTTGGCTGGTTTTTATTTGGATTGCATTGGATTGGTTCGGCTTTTTTGGTTTCCAATACTTATCATGTTTTTTTAATGCCTCTGGCTGTAATTATACTTCCTTGTGTAATGGCGTTATTTTGGGCTTTAGCTTTTTGGTTTTCTAGATATATAGGAAATAGAATAGGGCATTCAATTTTTATAACAATTATTACCTTATCCATAGCAGAGTATATTAGAGCAAACATTTTTACCGGTTTTCCTTGGTTAATGCCATCTATAATATTATCTTCGAATGAATATACGATTCAAATTTTTTCATTTGTAGGAAGTTTTACAGGAAATTTAATAGTTTTTATTGTAAGTTTAACACCGGTAATTGTTTATTATAATTGGAACAATAAATATTTAATATTTTTTATATTATTTTTGCCTATAATTTCAATTTTTTACGCTGCTTTTTCTAGATATGAGCATAGAGAAAAATTAATTATAAATGACAAACAATTAATTACAATTGTACAGCCAAACATAAAACAAAAAGATAAATGGGATGGAACAAAGAGAGAGAGTCATCTAAAAAAACTTGTGCAATTGTCAACATTTACTTCAAAAAAATATAACAATAAATTTCGTATTGTAATATGGCCCGAAACTGGTTTTGAAGGTTTGATACCTAGGGATTTAAGTTTATTGACAAATACAATAAAAGCAGCCGGTTTAGATAAGAAAACTTCATTAGTTACTGGTTTATTAAATATCAAAGACCAAAATTTATTTAATTCTATGGCTTCTATTAATTCATCAGGAAATATAGAATATATTTATAATAAAATTCACTTGGTTCCATTTGGAGAATATATTCCTTTCAGATTATTTTTTAAAAATATGGCCCAATTTATAAGTAAAGCAGATTTTTCAAGTGGAAAAAATAATGACGTGATGACTTTGCCAAATTTAGGGCATGTTTTACCATTAATTTGTTATGAAGTTTTGTTTTCAGGTGAAGTTAGAAAAAGAATATCAAATAAAACTAGACTTATAATTAATATTACAAACGATGCTTGGTTTGGGAGTACAATAGGGCCATATCAGCATTTTGCTTTAGCAAAAATTAGAGCTGTTGAGTTGGGGATGCCATTAGTTAGAGTGGCAAATACTGGAATTTCTGCATTGATTTCTCCATATGGTAATGAAATTATAAAAATAAAATTAAACAAAGAAGATACAAAAACTACATATTTAGTATCAAGTTTGAAAAGTACATTATATAAAAAATATGGAGATTGGATATTTTTAATTTCAATTTTATATGTTTTGTATATAAATATGAGAATAAATAAAATTAATTATTTGAGAAGGTTTATTTAATGAAAAATAATTATTTATTTACATCAGAATCAGTTTCAGAAGGTCATCCTGATAAGGTTTGTGATAGAATTTCTGATACTATTGTTGATTTAATGCTAACTAAATATCCGCAGGCTAGAGTAGCTTGTGAAACGTTAGTAACAACAAACAGAACTGTTGTTGCAGGTGAGTATAGACTTCCTGAGGGAATGGATATAAATAATGATGAAATAGAAGCTCATGTTAGAAAAGCTGTAAAAGATATTGGATATGAACAAGACGGATACCATTGGGAAAAAATGCATTTTGAATGTCATTTACACCAGCAATCTGAAGATATTGCAGTGGGTGTTGATCAATTAGGCAATAAAGATGAAGGCGCAGGCGATCAAGGTTTAATGTTTGGATATGCATGTGATGAGACAGAAGCGCTAATGCCTGCTCCAATATTTTATTCGCATAAAATTTTAAAGGAAATGGCTAACTTAAGGCATAATAATAAAAATAGTATTTTACTACCTGATAGTAAATCTCAAATAACTTTAAAATATCAAGATGGTAGACCTATAGGAGCTAGTTCAATAGTTGTGTCTACACAACATATTAAAGATTGTGACCAAGACGAAATAAAAAATTTAGTTAGAAATGTATTAACAGATGTATTACCTAAAGGTTGGATGTGTCCTGAGGAGGAATTTTATGTTAATCCTACAGGTATATTTGAAATAGGTGGACCAGATGGAGATACTGGTTTAACGGGAAGAAAAATAATAGTTGATACGTATGGTGGAGCAGCTCCTCATGGAGGAGGTGCTTTTTCAGGAAAAGATCCTACTAAAGTAGATAGATCTGCGGCATACTTAACTCGGTATTTAGCCAAAAATATTGTTGCAGCAGGATTGGCATCCAAGTGTACCATTCAAGTTGCGTATGGAATAGGTATTGCTAAACCACTATCATTTTATGTAAATACTAATGGTACTGGCATAATTAAAGATACATTAATTGAAAAAATTCTATTAAATTTAATTGATATGTCTCCAAGAGGAATTAGAAAGCATTTAAATTTAAATGCTCCTATATATGTTCCTTCATCAGCTTATGGGCACTTTGGTAGAAGTCCTAATGAAGGTTTGAATGGTTCATTTACATGGGAAAAACTAGATTTAGTTCCTGCTATTAAAAAAGAGGCGGGCATTTAGTTGAATAACCTTACGGTTAATAAAGAACAAAGATTTTATGGTAGAAGAAAAGGTAGAAAGTTATCGGAATCCAGCCAAATAGCTCTTAAGCAGGGAAATTTATTTTATATTATAAAATTAGAGGATTTCTTCAAAAACGAAAATAATTCTATTTCACAAAGTTTATTTGAAATAGATCACAAAAAGATAATTCTTGAAATTGGGTTTGGAGGTGGTGATAATTTAGCTAATTCAGCAATAAATAATCCTGATATATGTTATATTGGTGCAGATCCATTTTTAAATACAAATGCAAAATTAATTAAAATTTTATTAAAAAATGATATTAAGAATATAAAAATTTGGCCTGATGATATTAGAAAAATTATTCCTTTATTTCCTTCAGGGAGTGTTTCTGAAATTAAAATATTATTCCCCGACCCTTGGCCAAAATCTAAGCATAAAAATAGAAGGTTAGTGCAAGAGATATTTATTGATAATTTATACAAAATTTTAGTGCCTAATGGAAAAATAACTCTTGCAACGGATCATTCCTTAATGAAGAGCTGGATTTTAGAAATATTTCAAAGTCATAAAGGTTATTTGTGGCAAGCAAATACAATAACGGACTGGCAAAATAGACCTGCAGATTGTTTTTCTACTAAATATGAACAGAAATCATTTGCAAAAGAAAATATTCCAAGTTGGTTTATTTTTGAAAAAACTTAAAATTTATAATAATATTTAATTTGAAATTTCAAAGTTATTGATTTTTTCAAAGAAAAAAATTATAATAAAATCAAAGTGAGTCTAATGGCTCACTTTTTTATTTTAAAGGCAGTTAAATTTTTATGGTTGAAGATAATATCAAAGAAATTTTATTAATAAGATTGGAGGATCTTGGTTATCATCTAATAAGAGTTAAAATAATAAGTGTAAACGGAAGAAAAACATTGCAGATTATGGCTGAAAGAATTAGTGATAGGGGAATGGATATAGCAGATTGCACTTTTCTTAGTAGGCAGATATCAGCATTCTTAGATGTTGAAGATCCTATTACTTCAGCATATACTCTTGAAGTGTCATCTGGAGGGCTTGCAAGGCCATTGACTTCATTAGATGATTATAAATATTTTAAGGACACTAAAGTAAAGATTACTTTAAAAGAAACGTATTTGGGTAAAAAGTCTTATAAGGGATTTTTAAAAGGCTTAGATAAACAAGGTTCGATAGTTTTAGAAACTGAAGAAAATGAAATGAAAATTAATTTTTCTGAAATTGATAAATCTAATATTGATTTAAACTGGGCTATTGAAAATAAGAATACACAATTAAAGAATAAAGAAATTATATGAGGAAAAAAAAATGGAACTAAAATCCATACCTAGATTAGAGTTAATTCAAGTTGCTGAGGCTGTTTCTAGAGAAAAGTCTATTGATAAAGAAGAAGTTATTTTAGCAATGGAAGAGGCTATTCAGAAGGCAGCAAGATCTAAATATGGTATTGATAGAGATATTCGTGCAAATATTGACAGAAAAAATGGTGCGATAGTTATTGCTCAATATACTGAAGTGGTAGAAGCAATAGATAATGAAGCAATACAAATGACTTTCCAGGAATCTGAAAGAAGAAAGCTTAACTTGAGTATAGGTGATTTTTATAAAGAAACACTTCCTCAAATTGACTTTGGTCGTATAGCTGCACAAACAGCTAAGCAAGTAATATCTCAAAAAGTACGAGAGGCAGAAAGACAAAGACAATTCCAAGAATATAAAGATAGAATTGGCGAAATTGTTATAGGAACTATTAAAAGAGTTGAAAATCATTCTATAACTATAGATTTAGGTAGAGCTGAAGCTACAATTAAAAAAGATCAAATGATTCCCCGAGAACAGTTAAGGCCTGGAGATAGACTAAGATCTTATATAATAGATGTAAGAGAAGAAGTTAGAGGTCCTCAGATATTCTTATCACGCTCTTGTAATGAATTTTTAGCTGCTTTATTTACCCAGGAAGTTCCTGAGATTTATGATGGAATTATTGAAATTAAAGGAGTTGCAAGAGAGCCGGGAAGTAGAGCTAAAATGACGGCATTTTCAAATGACCCTAGTATTGATCCAGTTGGTGCTTGTGTTGGAATGAGAGGTTCTAGAGTACAGGCAGTAGTTGGAGAGTTGCAAGGAGAAAAAATTGAAATTATACCTTGGTCTGAGGATCCAGTAACTTTTGTTATTAATGCATTAGCTCCTGCTGTTCCATCTAAAGTTGTAATGGATCAGGATGCAGGAAGAATGGAAGTAGTTGTTCCTGATGACCAGTTGTCCCTAGCTATAGGTAGAAGAGGGCAAAATGTTAGATTAGCGTCTCAATTAACAAATTGGTATGTAGATATTTTAACAGAAGCTGAAGAATCTGATCGTAGACAGGAAGAGTTTTCTATAAGAACGAAAATATTCATAGAAGCATTAGATATTGATGATGTTATTGCTCATCTAATGGTTGGAGAAGGTTTTGTTTCAATTGAAGATATAGCTGATGCGTCTTTGGATGAGTTGGAGGCTATTGAAGGGTTCGACATTGACATTGCTTCTGAACTAAGTGAAAGAGCAAAAAACTATATGAAAATAGAAAATGAGCGGGTTGAAAATTCTTTAAAGAAATTAAAAGTCAGCGATGATTTATATAATTTTGATAAGTTAAGTAAACAAAATATTTTAGTCCTAGCAGAAAATAAAATTAAAACACTTGATGATCTTGCTGAATTAGATAGCGAAGAATTATATAACATACTTGGAAAAGAAGTTTTTCTTAATGAAGAGATGGCGGGTTCTGTTATTATGTCTGCAAGAGAACATTGGTTTTCAGATGAAAATCTGAATAATTAGTTTAATAAAAAAATGAACTAAGGAAATAGGTATTATGGATGAAAAAAGTAGCGGAGAAAGAAAAAAATTAAGTCTTTCTTTTGGTGGTAAATTAACTTTAAATAACTCTGTTACATCTTCTAAATCTGCTAGAGGAGTTACAACTAATTCACGTTCTGGTAGAAGTACAGTTCAAGTCGAAGTTAAGCGGACAAAAAGACCGCTAGCAAACTATATTTTAAATAAAAATAGTAATGAAAAACTAAATATAGAAAATAATTCTGGATTAAGTGCACAAGAAATACAATCAAGAAGTAAAATTCTACAAGAAGGCTTGGCTAAAACAGCTGCAGAAGCAGAAACATTAGCAATAAAAAAACTTGAACATGCTAAAGCTGAGGAAGCTCGTGTTGCTGCTAATGCTGAAATAGCAAGTGTGGCAGCGTCTAACTTAGCTCCTGAAGATCAATTGTTAGCAAGAAGGGAAGTAGAGTTAGCCGAAATTTTAGAGATTAAAAAAATTGAGGCTGAACAGAAGAAAGCTCAAGTTGAAGCTAAATTAGCTGAAGAAGCTGCTTTTCAAGCTGAAAAAGATAGGCAAAAATTATCTGATGATGAAACCGGATCTAATAACTCAAAAATAAGAAATTTTAGTAATATACAAGATAAAGAGGCTTTTAAAGAAGTTGCTAAAAAACCATCTTGGACACGTGGATTAAATGAAAAAAGACAAGGAAAATTGACGATTGCTCGAGCCTTAGATTCAGATAATGTAAGGGTTAGATCGCTTGCTTCTATTAAAAGAGGAAGAGAAAAAGCTAGAATGCAAGCTGATAATAATCCTGCTGTTAAACAATTTAGGGAAGTTATTATTCCTGATAGAATAACTGTTTCAGAATTAGCAAACAGGATGACAGAGAGAACAGCTGATGTCATTAAAGAGCTAATGAAAAATGGAGTTATGGCTACAGCAAATGAAGTAATAGATACAGAAACAGCAGAGTTAATAACAACTGAATTTGGTCATAAGGTTAAAAGAGTTTCCGAATCCGATATAGAGTTAGATTTGATTAGCTCAGTGAAAGATCCTAAAAATTTAACTGTTAGACCTCCTATTGTAACAATAATGGGACATGTTGATCACGGTAAAACTTCTTTATTAGATGCATTAAGGCAAACAAAAGTTGCTGAAGGAGAAGCTGGTGGAATTACACAACATATAGGTGCTTATCAAATAACCACTAAATCTGGATCAAAAATATCTTTTATAGATACGCCAGGTCATGAAGCATTTACAGAAATGAGAGCAAGAGGAGCTAATGTCACTGATATTGTAGTATTAGTTGTTGCTGCAGATGATGGGATTAAAACTCAAACTATAGAAGCTATCAAACACGCCAAAGCAGCTGCTTGTCCAATTATAGTTGCTATTAATAAATGTGATAAACCTGAGGCAAACCCAAATAAGGTTCGCAGTGAATTGCTTCAACACGAGCTTGTGCCTGAAGAGATGGGAGGTGACATCCAATGTATAAATGTTTCAGCAAAAAACAAAGAAGGCCTTAATGATTTAATAGAAGCTCTAGAGCTTCAAGCTGAGTTAATGGAACTTAAAAGTGATTCAACAATTAATGCTGAAGGTGTTGTTATTGAATCTAGAGTAGAAAAAGGAAAAGGTTCTGTAATAACTTTACTAGTAAAATCTGGAACCTTAAATATTGGAGATATAATTGTAGTAGGAAGTGAATCAGGCAAAGTTAGAGCTCTGTTAAATAATAATGGCGAAAGAATTAAGAGTGCAGGACCATCTTTTCCTGTTGAAGTTCTAGGTTTGTCTGGAACTCCAAATGCAGGAGATTTAGCAAACGTAGTTGAAACTGAAGGAAAAGCAAGAGAAATAGCTGAGTATAGAGCAAGAAAATTTAAAGAAAAAGAGGTAACACAATCTGCCAGAGGTTCGGTAGAGCAAATGTTAGCAGACATTCAGGCTGGTGAAGCTTCTGAATTACCTGTTGTTATTAAAACAGATGTTCATGGTTCATTAGAAGCTATAAAAGTTGCATTAGAAAAAATTGGAAATTCTTTAGTAAAAATAAAAGTGTTAACTGGAGCCGTTGGGGCAATAAATGAATCTGATATATCTTTAGCTGCTGCGTCTTCTGCTCTTGTTTTTGCTTTTAATGTAAGAGCTGTTCCTAAAGCCAGAGATCTATCAAGAAGAGACGGTGTTGAGATAAGGTATCACTCAATCATATATGAATTAATAGAAGATGCTAAATTAGCTTTAACTGGACTTTTAGATCCAGATTTTCAAGAGACATTTATTGGATATGCTGAAATTAGGAAAGTGTTTTCTGTTTCAAAAATTGGTAAAATAGCTGGTTGTTTTGTTACAGAAGGTATTGTGAAAAGAGGATGTAGTTTTAGACTACTCAGAGATAATACTGTTGTTCACCAAGGTATGTTAAAAACACTAAGAAGATTTAAAGATGAGGTAAAAGAAGTTCGACAAGGAACTGAATGTGGAATGGGTTTTGAAATTTATAATGATCTTCAAGATGGTGATATAATGGAGTGCTTTGAAGTTAAAGAAGTGGCAAGAAGTTTGGATTCTATTGATAAAAAGCTAGGTTAGATCAGTAATGGAAAATAAATTTAATTTTAAAACAAAAAGAAAAAAAAAGGATAGCACAACACATTCTCAACGACAATTAAGAGTTGGAGAAGAATTAAGACATTTAATCTCTAATGCATTACATCGTGAAACTTTTTATGACCCTATTCTAGAAAGTAAAAATATTACTGTAACAGAAGTAGATGTAAGCCCTGATCTAAAGCATGCTAAAGTCTATTTTATGCCATTAGGTGGTGAACAAAAAACTGAAGTTCTTGAAGGCTTAAACAGGATAAAAGGATATATTCAAAAATTAATATCAAGTGATATAAGAATGAGGCAAATTCCAAGACTAAATTTTGTAATTGATACAACATTTGAGTATGCAAGTAAAATAGATAACATAATTCAAAAAATAAACAATAATAACTAGTAGCTAATGAATGGGTGAGATTAATTATTACAGAAAAATTAATGGTTGGATAGTATTAGATAAACCAGTTGGGATTTCATCCCGATTTGCAGTCACCAAGATTTCAAAGATATTAAATATAAAAAAAGTTGGGCATGGAGGCACATTAGATCCATTGGCCTCAGGTATACTTCCAATAGCTATAGGTGAAGCTACTAAGGCTATTTCATTCATTCAAAATAAGAAAAAAGTTTATTTATTTACAATTAAATGGGGAGAAACAACTGAAACAGATGATTTAGAAGGAGTAATTTTAGAAACATCAAAAGTAAGACCTAACATAAATCAAATTAATTCTATAATTCCAAGTTTTATTGGAAAAATTAAGCAAAAACCACCTGCATATTCAGCAATTAAAATTAATGGACAACGTTCATATAAGCTCGCTAGAAAAAATATTATAGTAAATCATGAATTTAGAGATATAGAAATATACGAATTACTATTAAAAAGAATTATTAATGTTGATACTGCAGAATTTATTGTTAAATGTGGAAAAGGGACATATGTAAGATCTTTAGCAAAAGATTTAGCAGAAAGATTGAATACAAAAGGGCATGTAATTGAACTTAGGAGATTATCTGTTGGTAATTTCGAAGAAAAAGATACGATTTTTATAGATTTTTCTCCAGAAATAATACATAGTCACTCAGTTTTTAATAAAGTATTACCAATTAAGGCTGTGCTAGACGACATCCCGGCATTAGTTTTAAACGGTTATGAAGCGAGGCGAATAAAACAAGGTCAAAAGCTTGACTTAAATTCTTTAGAAAGCATAGATCATTTTTTAAAAAAATATCCAAATTATCACAAATTCGAAAAAATTTATGCTACTGAAGATGATGATTTAATAGCTTTTATAACAATTTATGATGGTATAGTTAAGCCTGTTCGTATAATTAATTTTTAAATAGAAGGGAATGACGATGTCGATAGAAAAAGAAAAAACAGTTGAAATAATTAAAACTTTTGGAAAAGGTGGACAAGACACTGGATCAGCAGATGTTCAGGTCGCGATATTGTCAGAGAGAATTAAAAATTTAACAGAGCATCTTAAAGTTCATAAAAAAGATTTTGGATCACGTCGTGGTCTTCTTAGTATGGTTGGACAAAGAAGAAATTTATTACAATATATTAAGAATAAAAATGATGATCGTTATCAAGGACTAATTCAAAAATTAGGACTAAGAAGATAAAATTTAATATAATTTTGAAGGTTATTAGAGATATAACAGTGTTATTTTTATCAATAAGTCATGTTAAAAATATATAATAATAAGAAGAATTTAGTGTAGTAGGTAAAGGATAAAATGATGTTTGAAGTATATCGTAAAGAAATTACATGGGGTGGACGTTTATTAACTTTAGAAACGGGAAAAATTGCACGTCAGGCTGATGGAGCAGTTATGATTACATATGGTGGAACACAAGTTTTATGTACCGCTGTTGGAGCATCAACTGCTAAACCTGGAATAGATTTTTTTCCTTTAACTGTTAATTATCAAGAAAAAGCCTTTGCTGCAGGAAGAATACCTGGAGGATTTTTTAAGAGAGAAGGTAGGCCATCAGAAAAAGAAACATTAGTTTGTAGGTTAATTGATAGACCAATAAGGCCTTTATTTCATAAAAGTTATAAAAATGAAACTCAAATAATTGCAACTGTTTTAGCTCATGATATGGAAAATGATCCTGATATTATCTCACTCATTGGAGCTTCAGCAGCTTTGACAATTTCCGGATTGCCATTTATGGGTCCTATCGGAGCATGTAGAGTTGGATGGGATGGAGAAAAATATATTCTAAACCCTACTACAGAACAAATGAAAAATGCTACTTTAGACCTAGTTGTTGCTGGGACTAAAAAAGGAGTTTTAATGGTAGAATCTGAAGCGTCTGAATTGTCAGAAGAGATAATGTTAGGTGCTGTTGATTTTGGTCATAAAGAAATGGGTGCAGTAATAAAAGCAATAATAGAATTAGCAGAAGTTGCGGCTAAAGAACCTCGTCCTTTAGCAGAAGAACCTAAAGAACAAAAAGAATATTTAAAAATTTTAAAGCCTTCTCAAAAGAAGTTTGAAAAAGCTTATAAAGAAATGGATAAGTCCAAAAGATCTAAAATGTTATCTGAAATAAGAAATGAAATTATCTTATCTCTTGGAGAAAAACCTAATATGACGCTTGCATCTTCATTAACAAAAAATATTGAAGCTGAAATAGTTAGAGGTAGTATTTTAAAGACAAAAAAGAGAATTGATGGAAGAGATACTACAACAGTTAGGCCAATTGTAGCAGAAGTAGGAACATTGCCAAGAGCTCATGGATCGGCTTTATTTACTAGAGGAGAAACACAAGCTCTTGTAGTTGCTACATTAGGTACAGGGCAGGATGAGCAGATTATAGATGCTTTAGATGGAGAGTATAGAGAAAATTTTATGCTTCATTATAATTTTCCTCCATATTCAGTAGGAGAAGCTGGACGTGTAGGGTCGCCTGGAAGAAGAGAGATTGGTCACGGTAAATTGGCATGGAGAGCATTACATCCATTACTGCCAGTTGCAGAAGATTTTCCATATACTGTAAGAATTGTTTCTGAAGTGACTGAGTCAAATGGTTCGTCATCAATGGCAACAGTCTGTGGAGCTTCCTTAGCCTTAATGGATGCTGGTGTGCCAATTAAAAAACCTGTTGCAGGTATTGCAATGGGGCTAATTAAGGAAAAAGATGATTTTTCTGTTTTATCAGATATTCTTGGTGACGAAGATCATTTGGGTGATATGGATTTTAAAGTAGCTGGCACAGTAGACGGAATTACTAGCCTCCAAATGGATATTAAAATAACTTCTATTACAAAAGAAATAATGGAAATTGCCTTAGGACAAGCAAAAGATGGCCGTATTCATATTTTAAACGAGATGTCTAAGGCTATTAAATCTTCTAGAGAAGCTCTTGCTGATACTGCTCCAAAAATAACCACAATGAAAATTAAAGTAGAAAAAATTCGTGATGTTATTGGACCTGGTGGAAAAATGATAAGAGAAATTTGTGAATTAACAGGTGCCAAAGTTGATATTGAAGATGATGGAACTATTAAAATAGCTGCATCTGATACAGAGTCCTCTTTAGCGGCACAAAAGAAAATTAACGATATTGTAGCTGAAGCAGAGTTAGGAGTTATTTATGATGGTAAAGTTGTAAAAACTGTTGATTTTGGAGCCTTTGTTAATTTTCTTGGATCAAAAGATGGATTAGTTCATATTTCAGAATTACAAAATGCACGTACAGAAAAAACAACTGATATTTGTAAAGAAGGTGATGAAGTTAAAGTAAAAGTAATAGGCTTTGATGATAGAGGAAAAGTTAAGTTATCTATGAAACGTGTCAACCAAGAAACAGGTGAAGATATAGAAAGTATAAAAGAAGAGTAGATCATAATAATTGGGGGATATCGTGAGTAATATAATTGTAAAATCAGAATGGATAAAAGTTTGGTCAGATAATGGGATAGGTTGGGTACAATTAAATCACGATAATAAGCTTAACCCTTTATCAGCAGGTTTTATATTAGCAATAAAGGAAGCTGCTGAAAAATTTGATATAGACCCTTCTATTGGATGTATAGTTTTGATTGGTTCTGAAAAAGCTTTTGCAGCAGGAGCGGATTTAAAAGAAATGGTAAAACACAATTTTGCATCTGTTTCTGAATCAAGATATATAGAAAATGGATGGCTTGACATACCTAAAATTCAAACTCCAATTATTGCAGGAGTTAAGGGTTATGCTTTAGGTGGTGGATGCGAGTTAGCTATGATGTGTGATTTTATTGTTGCTTCTGAGAACGCTCGTTTTGGTCAACCAGAAATAAATATAGGAGCTATTCCTGGAGCAGGAGGTTCTCAAAGGCTAACTAGATCAATTGGTAAATCAAAAGCTATGTTAGCCGTATTAACTGGCGATATGATTACAGCAAGTGAAGCAGAAATATCGGGTTTAGTTGCCAAAGTTTTTAGTAACGATGAATTTGATGAATGTCTTAAAGAAATAGCTTTAAAAATAGCTAATAAATCTAAGCCATTAGCTAAATTAGCAAAACAAGCTGTGAACGTTGCTTATGAGACTACTTTAGAAGAAGGGATAAGGTCTGAAAGAGCTTTGTTTTATTCAACTTTTGCACTTGATGATCACATTGAAGGAATGGAAGCTTTTTCTGAAAAGAGAAAACCTGTTTGGAAGAATAAGTAATTAATTTTATTATTCATTTATATCATTTGGTTTAGGTATAGCTACCGTATGTAACCCTCCATCTACATGATGAATATTACCTGTAACTCCAGATGAGAGATCTGATAATAAATAAAGAGCAGAGCCACCTATTTCTTTTAATTCAGGGTTGAACTTTAAAGGAGCAATATTTTCTGAATGTCTGAATACATGTCTTGCTCCTGAAATAGCAGATCCTGCGAGTGTTTTCATCGGTCCTGCCGAAATACCATTTACTCTGATATTATTTTTACCTAAGTCCATTGCTAAATATTTAATTGATGCTTCTAAAGCAGCTTTTGCTACTCCCATAACATTATAATTAGGAGTTGTTCGCTCAGCGCCTATATAAGAAAGCGTAAGTAAGCTTCCTCCTTTATTAGACATTAACGGGAAAGCAGCTTTTGCTGTTCGAGTAAAGCTAAAAGCAGAAATATCTAATGAATTACGAAAATTTTCTCTACTGCAGTTAATATATTTACCTTTAAGCTCTTCTTTATCTGAAAATGCAAGAGCATGAACTACAAAATCAATTTCATCCCAATAATAAGAAATTTCTTTAAATAAGCTTTCTATGGAATTTGGCTGATCATTGTATTGTGAAGCGTCACACTCAAAACATTTAGTAGATTGTATGCTTTCCATTAATGGGATTAATCTTTTCTTAAAACCTTCGTTTTGATATGCAAAAGTTAATTCAGCTCCTTGATTAGCTAATTCTTTTGCAATTCCCCATGCTATTGAACGCTCATTAGCAACGCCCATAATAACACCTTTTTTATTATTCATTAATGACATTATAATCTCTTATATATTTAATTAAATTTAGAAAAAGCCAATGTGGCATTAGTTCCACCAAATCCAAATGAATTAGAAATTGCTAGATTAATATTTATATCGTTTATCGTATTTCTAGGTATGTCAATTGATCCAATATGAGGGTCACTTTCAAATATATTAGCAGAACCTGAAATAAAATTATTATTCATCATTATTAAAGTGTAAATAGCTTCGTGAACACCAGTTGCACCTAAGGAATGCCCAGTAAGTGATTTTGTGCTAGTTAGCTTTGGTAACTTATCATATTCTTTAAAGACCTCTTTTACTGCTTCAAGTTCTTGCATGTCGCCGACTGGTGTACTTGTGCCGTGTGCGTTAATATAATCTACTTTTTGTTCTATTCCAGATAATGCTTGTTTCATACATCTTATAGCGCCTTCTCCACTTGGAGCAACCATATCATGTCCATCAGAATTTGCACAGTGGCCAACAATCTCTCCATATATTTTAGCGCCTCTAGCTTTTGCATGTTCAAGCTCTTCTAATACTAACATACCTCCACCGCCAGCAATAACAAATCCGTCACGATTTAAATCATAAGGTCTTGACGCTAAAGTAGGTGTATCATTATATTTACTGGACATGGCTCCCATAGCATCAAACAGGACCGATAAAGTCCAGTCAAGTTCTTCTCCGCCACCAGCAAACATTATTTTTTGATTTCCATATTTGATTTGATCAGATGCAATTCCAATACAATGCGCAGACGTTGAACATGCTGATGTTATAGAAAAGTTCACTCCTTTAATTTTAAAAAAAGTAGCAATACATGCAGAAACAGTTGAACTCATGCATCTAGGGACCATAAATGGACCCACACGTCTAGGACCTTTATCTCTCGCAACATCAAATGCTTTTAGTAAATTAGCTGTGCTAGGTCCTCCAGATCCTGCAACAAGGCCTGTGCTTGGGGTAGAGATTTCATTAGCCGTAAGTCCAGCATCTAAAATAGCTTGTTCCATTGCTAAAACAGAATAAGCTGCACCAGCACCCATAAAACGTAATTGCTTTTTATCTATATGATCTTCTAAATTTAATTTAACTGTTCCATGAATTTGACTTCTAAATCCCATTTCTTCATAAATAGGTGAATGAACAATTCCAGATTTTGTATTAATTAATGAATCTTTTACTTCATTAACGTTATTACCTATCGGGCTAACAATCCCCATTCCAGTAACAACAACTCTGTTAAGTTTTATCATTTTTTTATCCTGTTTTTATATTATTTTGTTCATCCTGAAAAAGACCAACACGAATATCAGACGCTTCAAAAACAATCTTATTGTCACATAACACTTTACCATCCGCAATTCCCAATATTAACTTTCTCATTATAACACGTTTAAAATCGAGAATGAATTCAACTTTTTTTGCAACAGGCAATATTTGACCAGAAAATTTGACTTCTCCAACTGAAATAGCTCTTCCTTTGCCTCTACCACCCATATTTCCTAAACAAAAACCCAATAATTGCCATAAAGCATCCATACCGAGACAACCTGGCATAACAGGATCATTTTCAAAATGACATGCAAAAAACCATTGGTCAGGACTTATTGCAAATTCAGCATGTGCTGATCCTTTATTAAATTTGCCACCTGTTTCGCTAATGTTACTTATATTATCAAACATGAGCATTGGAGGGAGAGGAAGTCGAGGAAAATCTAATCCCGCTAAACGACCTTTTGCACAGTCAATTAACTCATTATATGTAAATGAATTTTTTAATAAAGTCACAGCGTAATACCTTCTAAAATTACAAATCTATATTCATAATCTTTTATACATTATTTTTAAAATATATTAAATCAAACAATTATTGAATATTATTTTTCGTGGCTCCCCAAATAAGATCTTTTTTAACCCATCCTATATAGGTATTATTTTTAATAATTTCGACTTTGCACCATTCAGTATTACAGTTTTTAATTTCAACTAATAAATGAGGAAGAAGTTTTGCTTTAGGATTAATAAGTTTTAAAGGACTTTGATAAAGTAAAGTCGTTTTTAAAATTAAGCCGGTTTTTAATGAAGAAAGCATCTGCGTATGTATCCAACCTGAAATATTGTTGAAGGTTTCAACTTGACGCCAATTGTTGTACTCAGCAATTATTTTAAATGGATATTTAATTTTTTTAAAATCAAATTTAATAGGATACTCTTTTCCAGGACCAGTTCTCATAAATACAAGTGAACTTTTTAATGAAACCATTCTTGGAATTTTTAAACCACTTCCATTAATTACAGTTTTAGGTTTATAATCGTCAGCTCCAAATGATTGGGATATGTTATAATTTAATAGTAAAAATAAAATGATAATAACTTGTATTTTTTTAACTATTTGCATATTGGACATTCATTATTTTTAGTGAGTTTAATTTTATCTAAACTTTGATTTATTCCATCATATAAAAAAAGATATCCAGCCATTGAATTCTCTAAAATTAAAGAGTTTTTCTTGAAAGCTATTTCTCGAATTCCTTCAGTTACTTGCATACTTCCAATTAAACCTGTTATGGATCCAATTATTCCTGATTCTCTACAATTTGTTACAGGAGGGACAGAACTAGTTTTAGGAAAAACACATTCATAGCATGGATAAACTTTATTTATACCACTTTTCCATATGGATAATTGGCCTTCCATTTGAGTTGCAGAACCTGAAACTAAGATTTTTTGATTATTATGTGACAAGAAATTTAACATATATTTAGTTTTTGGATTATCAGAACAGTCAAATATAAGATCAAAATTACTGATGTTAGAAAAAGAATCTAATTTTTTTATTTTGGGTTTAACTGAAATATTAGGATTAAGCCTTTTACAGGCTTCAGCTAAACTGTAGGCTTTCTCAAGCCCAATTTTATTATTGTCATGGGCTATTTGCCTATTAAGGTTAGTTAGTTCAACAATATCATCATCCCATATTTCTATGTTTCCAAATCCTGCAGCAGAAGCATATAATGCAACAGGACAACCCAAGCCTCCAGCCCCTACAATGAGGCATTTTGAGTTTAATAATTTTTCTTGCCCCTCTTCTTCAAAGTCGTTAATTATAACTTGCCGGGCATATCTATTTAAATCATCATCGTTTAACATTTTTACCTCAGACTTTTTATTATAATTTAATTGAGAGTACAAAGAAAATTATAAATCGTTTAATTCATTTAAGATAAAAGATTATTAATTTTGTCAGCTAACTTAAAAGCAATATTTTTTTTATTTTGGCTATCCCATTCTTCACAGCTATCTTTATCAATTAAAAAAACTTTATTATAATCACTTCCAAAAACTTTATTTTCACTTACATCATTAGCAATAATAAGATCAATTTTTTTTGAAATTAATTTTTGTTTTGCATTATTAATTATATTTTCAGTTTCTGCTGAAAAACCAATAACAAGTTTTGGTCTTTCTTTAGTTTGAGCAACTGAAGCAAGAATATCTGGATTTTCTATGGTTTTAAATGTCAAAATACTATTATTATTTTTTAATTTTTTAATTTTGTTGTTATTATCAATTATTATTGAATTATTTAACTCAGGAATTAATTTCCAATCAGCAACTGCTGCGGCACATATAATGATAGTTGTAGGCAATTCAGAAAAAGTTTTATCAAACATTTCTTGAGCCGATTTTACATGAATTATTTTATTAACTTTCGGTAAGGGAATACTAACTGGACCAGTAATTAATGTAACAAGAGCGCCTCTATCTGCTAATTCTGATGCAATTGAAAACCCTTGTTTTCCAGAAGATTTATTGCTAACGAATCTAACTGGATCTATATCTTCAATAGTGGGACCTGCTGTAACTATGACTGAAATACCATCTAGATTATTATTTAAGACATTTTTTTTTTTTAAATGAGATAATAGTGTATTAAAAATGAGCTTAGGCTCTGCTAAACGTCCTGTGCCACTTTCTCCGCAAGCCATATCACCTTTTTCAGGATCAACAAAATGTACCCCTCTATTAACAAGGGTTTGATAGTTTGCTTGAGTAGCTATATTGTTCCACATAATAGGGTTCATAGATGGAGCAAGTATTATCTTTGAATCAGTTGCTAATAAAAGTGTGCTTGCCAGATCATCTGCAATGCCACATGCTAGCTTTGCCATAATGTTTGCTGTTGCGGGGGATATTAAAATTACATCTGGCTTTCTTGCTAAATGAATATGATTCATTTTAGATTCATCTTCAACAGAAAATAATTCAACATAGCATTTTTTCCCATTTAAACTTGTTACAAGTAAAGGGGTAATAAATTGCTGAGCGCTTTTGGTCATTACAATATCAAGATCTATCTCAGTTTTTTTAATTAATCTAATAATTTCAAGTGATTTATATGCAGCAATACCTCCGCATATAATGAGGAGAACATTAATATTTTTATTGAGATTCATAGTGTTTAAATTATTTGTATTTAAAAAACTATTAATATCAATGTTTAAATGGTTACTTAATTCAATTAACGAATTATACTTATTTTTGGGTATTTTATTTAATTTTTTCCAATTAGAAATTGCAGAAGACTTTATGTTTAAGTGATGTGCAACTTGACCTGTACCACCAAGAAGAGAAATTAAATTTGAAATTTTATTATCTAAAGTCATGTTTTTCTCATAAATATTTATAATAAATTAATATAATGAATAAATTATGAATATAATATGAATTATTTTATTTTTTGCTAATTAATTTCTCAATTTTAAGTATTATTTCAGGTAATTTAAGTAATATTAGTTTATTTTTATGAAACCATTCTTCTAAAATATTAAAAGGATCATTAGTTTCATCAATCCATTTTTTTATTAATGGTCTAGACAACTCCCACATATTTGTTTCTGGACTAAGTTGTCTTGCTGTACCTTCAGCCATTAACATTGTTTTTTGTAATAAAGAAAATTGAGATTGAATTTCAATATTATACAATTTAGAAAGGCCTAAAATTTGACCAAGTAATTTAGCTAAAGAAATATCACCTATAGGCTTGTTTAAAATAGGAGTTGATATAGCTCTAATTGCAAGGGCTAATTGTTCATGCGAAACATCTGATCCTAACATGTTAGCTTCAGAATGAATTTCAACAACTTTTTTAAAATTTTTATCTAATAAATAAGTTAATAGAAGTGCAAGAAATTGACGGTCTTTACTATTTAATCTTCCCATAATACCAAAATCTATTGGGATAAGCATACCCTTTTTATCTATAAAAATGTTTCCTGGATGCATATCTCCATGAAAAAAACCATCACGAAACACTTGAAGAAAAAAAACTTCAGCAGAAATATTTGTAATTTTATTAATATCAAGATTATATTTTTTTAATGCAGGTAAATCGTCAATCTTTATTCCTTCAATATATTCTAAAACAAGGATTTTTTTACTTGTTAAGTTCCAAAAAATTTTAGGTACTCTAAAGTTCAAATGATTTTTAAAATTTTCTGCTAATTCATCTGCTGCAGAAGCCTCCATTGTTAAATCTATTTCATTTAAAGAAATATTAGAAAAAACTTCTACAGTTTGTGATAATTTTAATCTTTTAGTTTTAGGTATTAAAAATTCAATACATTTTGAAGTCCAATAAAAAAATTTAAAATCTCTAAATAATATTAGTTCAATTTTAGGCCTAAGAATTTTAATAGCTACTTTTTCACCATTTATAAGAATACCTGAATGAACTTGAGCAACTGATGCCGCAGCAATAGGTGTTTCATTAAAAGATATAAATATATCATTTATTAATAATTTAGTTTCATTTTCAATAATTTCTTTTGCTATCAAGCTAGAAAAGGGTTTAACATTATCTTGTAAATTTTTTAAATGTTTAGTTACTTCCATCCCTAAAAGATCTGATCTAGTGGATAAAGCTTGCCCAAATTTAATGTATCCAGGTCCTAATTTTACAAGACATTTAAAAAGTTTACTTCCTATTTCTTCATTATGATTTTTATAAATAAAAATATTTAAAATTTTAAGTATAAATTTTAATTTTTTAGGAATAATTTCAATATTTAAAATTAAAATTAAAGCCCCTGCTCTTGTTAATTTAATAAAAACTAAAATGCTTTTCATAAAAAAAAAAGGTGTTTTCCATATAGAGGATTTTAATTTATTTTTAATATTCATTAAAATTTCCAACCAGAATGTAATGCAACAATCCCATTAGATAAATTTCGATATCTTATTCTAGCAAAACCTGCTTTAGAAAACATTTCTGAGAGCTCAATTTGTTTAGGAAACATCCTTATGGATTCAACTAAGTATGAGTAAGCTTCTTTATTGCCAGTAATTCTTTCTCCAATAAGAGGCATAAATTTAAATGACCAAGTATCATATAGTTTTTTAAGAATATCATTTTCAACTTTACTAAATTCTAAGCAAATAAAACGACCGCCTGGCTTAAGTATACGAAAAATTTCTTTTAATGCTTTATCTCTATTTGTAATATTTCTAAGGCCAAAAGCAATAGTTGCTCTATCAAAGCTATTATCTGGTATTGGAATATTTTCGGCACTAGCAGCAATCCAGTGCATATCTTTATTTTTGTTTGTTTGTTTCAAACCTGAACTAATCATTTCAAAGTTGATATCAATTACATATGCTGATTCTCCACCGTTTTCTATGAATTTTCTAGCTATATCACCTGTGCCGCCAGCAATATCCGCTAGCTTTTGATTTTTTTGAGGAGAAATCCAATTAATAAGTTTGCTTTTCCAGATTCTATGGATACCAAAACTAGTTAAATCATTCATTAAATCATATTTTAATGCAACAGAGTCAAAAACATCTTTTACTAGCTTTTGTTTTTCTTTTTTATTAACAGTTTGAAAACCAAAATCTATATTAGAGTTATCTGTAGATGACATTATACCCTCAATTCCTATACAATAATAAATCAATATACTTTTTTTATAAACTATAAAAGATACTTAATTTAGAAAGAATGTAAAAATGCCAGAATTACCTGAGGTTGAAACTGTTAGAATTGCTCTTTCTAAAATTATTACAAGCTCAAAAGTAAAAAGTGTTGAAGTTCTAAGAAAAGACCTAAGATGGGAAATACCCAAAGATTTATCAGAAAAACTAAAAGATGATATTCTACAAACCCCTCTCAGAAGAGGGAAATATATACTAATACCAACTTATAAAGGGAATATTTTATTAATACATTTAGGTATGAGCGGTCAAATCAAAATTCAAAATACTATTCCTAGCCTTCTAAAACATGATCATGTAAGAATTGTAATTGAAGAAGGTAATAACCAATATTATTCTATTACATATAACGATCCACGAAGATTTGGATTTATAGATTTATTTAAAAAATCAGAAATTAATAAACATTTTTTATTAAAAAATCTAGGTGTTGAACCTCTTGATCAATTTTTAACAGTAGAATATTTACAACAAATTTTTAAAAAAAAATTAATTAATATTAAAAATGCATTATTAGATCAAAAAATTATTGCTGGAATAGGAAATATCTATGCAAATGAAATTTTATATAAAGCAAAAATTAGACCTGATAAAATTGTACATAATCTTAAATCAAATGATTTAAGATTAATAATTAAGGCTACTAAAGATATTCTTAAGAAATCTATAAAAAAGGGCGGAACAACAATTAAAAATCACAAACAACCTAACGGAAAATTAGGATATTTTGTTCAAGATCTTTTAGTTTATGGAAAGAAAAACAATAAATGTAGTAATTGTAATAATATAATAGAATTTAAAGTCATTAGTAACAGATCAACTTATTTTTGCAATAAATGTCAAAAATAATATTTTTAATATATATAATTAATTAATTGAATATTTAAAACTTGACATAAAACCTGTAATTATCTATTGGCTTATTAAATAAAATTAACATAAAGGTTTTTTTAATGGCAAATCATATTTCATCCAAAAAAAGAATAAGGCGTAATTCTAGGATGGAGATAGTTAACAAAGTTAGAAAAAATAGAGTTAGGACTTTCATTAAAAAGGTAGAACTAGCTATTCAAAATGGTGACAAAACTCTAGCAAGTAATGCATTTAAAGTAGCTCAACCTGAAATGCATAGATCTGTTACTAAGGGTGTTTTTAAAAAAAATACAATATCACGAAAATTATCAAGATTATCAACTAGAATAAAAAATATAGCTTAGTTATTTAAATAACTATAAAAACTAATTTTGGGGCTTTGCCCCTTTTTTTATATAAATACAATGAAATTAACGATTCGCATTAATTGAATATTATTAATTTTATTAATAGTAGATTATTAATAACGAA